>NZ_CP031843.2:1288333-1932500 GCF_003606325.2 Bartonella kosoyi | reverse complement strand
TGTCTTAAGGGCATTTGGTGGATGCCTTGGCATGCACAGGCGATGAAGGACGTGATACGCTGCGATAAGCTACGGGGAGGTGCGAATACCCTTTGATCCGTAGATCTCCGAATGGGGCAACCCACCTTTGATGGCTAGAAAAATTAAGCTGTTTTTTGATAAACAGTTTAATTTTCTAGTCGTCAGATAAAGGTATCTACACCTGAATAAAATAGGGTGTATGAAGCAAACGCAGGGAACTGAAACATCTAAGTACCTGTAGGAAAGGACATCAAACGAGACTCCGTTAGTAGTGGCGAGCGAACGCGGACCAGGCCAGTGGCTTAAATTAAGAAAAGTAGAAACGATTGGAAAGTCGTACCAAAGTGGGTGATAGTCCCGTATACGTAAGTCTGATTTAAGTCCTTGAGTAGGGCGGGACACGTGAAATCCTGTCTGAATATGGGTCGACCACGATCCAAGCCTAAGTACTCGTGCATGACCGATAGCGAACCAGTACCGTGAGGGAAAGGTGAAAAGTACCCCGACAAGGGGAGTGAAAAAGTACCTGAAACCGAATGCCTACAAACAGTCGGAGCCCAAGATACGTTCTGGGTGACGGCGTACCTTTTGTATAATGGGTCAGCGACTTAGTCCAACGAGCAAGCTTAAGCCGGTAGGTGTAGGCGTAGCGAAAGCGAGTCTGAATAGGGCGATCAGTTCGTTGGATTAGACCCGAAACCGAGTGATCTAGCCATGAGCAGGCTGAAGGTAAGGTAACACTTACTGAAGGGCCGAACCCGTATCTGTTGCAATAGATTGGGATGACTTGTGGCTAGGGGTGAAAGGCCAATCAAACTCGGAAATAGCTGGTTCTCCGCGAAATCTATTTAGGTAGAGCGTTAGTCGAATTCTCCAGGGGGTAGAGCACTGGATGGGCTAGGGGTCCTCACCGGATTACCAAACCTAACCAAACTCCGAATACCTGGAAGAACTAACTAGCAGACACACGGCGGGTGCTAACGTCCGTCGTGGAGAGGGAAACAACCCTGACCACCATCTAAGGTCCCCAAGTTATGGCTAAGTGGGAAAGGATGTGAGGATCCCAAAACAACCAGGATGTTGGCTTAGAAGCAGCCACCATTTAAAGAAAGCGTAACAGCTCACTGGTCTAAATAAGGGTCCCTGCGCCGAAAATGTAACGGGGCTAAAGCCATACACCGAAGCTGTGGATTTACTCCTTTTGGAGTAAGTGGTAGCGGAGCGTTCCGTAAGCCTGTGAAGGGAGACTCGTGAGAGCTCCTGGAGGTATCGGAAGTGAGAATGCTGACATGAGTAACGATAAAGGGAGTGAGAGACTCCCTCGCCGAAAGTCCAAGGGTTCCTGCTTAAAGTTAATCTGAGCAGGGTTAGTCGGCCCCTAAGGCGAGGCCGAAAGGCGTAGTCGATGGGAACCACGTTAATATTCGTGGACCTGTGGGTAGTGACGGATTGCGTGTATTGTAAGGTCTTATTGGATTGATCTTGCAGTGAAGCAGTCCCAGGAAATAGCTCCCACATATAGACCGTACCCGAAACCGACACAGGTGGACTGGTAGAGAATACTAAGGCGCTTGAGAGAACTACGTTGAAGGAACTCGGCAAATTGCACGCGTAACTTCGGAAGAAGCGTGACCCTTTAGTGGGCAACCATTAGAGGGTGGCACAGACCAGGGGGTAGCGACTGTTTACCAAAAACACAGGGCTCTGCGAAGTCGCAAGACGACGTATAGGGTCTGACGCCTGCCCGGTGCTGGAAGGTTAAGAGGAGATGTGCAAGCATTGAATTGAAGCCCCAGTAAACGGCGGCCGTAACTATAACGGTCCTAAGGTAGCGAAATTCCTTGTCGGGTAAGTTCCGACCTGCACGAATGGCGTAACGACTTCCCCGCTGTCTCCAACGTAGACTCAGTGAAATTGAATTCCCCGTGAAGATGCGGGGTTCCTGCGGTTAGACGGAAAGACCCCGTGCACCTTTACTATAGCTTTACACTGGCATTTGTGTCTGTATGTGTAGGATAGGTGGTAGACTTTGAAGCAGGGGCGCTAGCCCTTGTAGA
Source organism: Bartonella kosoyi (assembly GCF_003606325.2). Taxonomy (NCBI): domain Bacteria; kingdom Pseudomonadati; phylum Pseudomonadota; class Alphaproteobacteria; order Hyphomicrobiales; family Bartonellaceae; genus Bartonella; species Bartonella kosoyi. The sequence goes on along the minus strand of NZ_CP031843.2, from coordinate 1,930,422 downwards.
GTCATCCTTGAAATACCACCCTTACCGATATGGATGTCTAACCGCAGTCCGTTATCCGGATTCGGGACCGTGTATGGTGGGTAGTTTGACTGGGGCGGTCGCCTCCTAAAGAGTAACGGAGGCGCGCGATGGTAGGCTCAGAACGGTCGGAAATCGTTTGTTGAGTGCAATGGCATAAGCCTGCCTGACTGTGAGACTGACAAGTCGAGCAGAGTCGAAAGACGGTCATAGTGATCCGGTGGTCCCGTGTGGAAGGGCCATCGCTCAACGGATAAAAGGTACGCCGGGGATAACAGGCTGATGACCCCCAAGAGTCCATATCGACGGGGTTGTTTGGCACCTCGATGTCGACTCATCGCATCCTGGGGCTGGAGCAGGTCCCAAGGGTATGGCTGTTCGCCATTTAAAGCGGTACGTGAGTTGGGTTCAGAACGTCGTGAGACAGTTCGGTCCCTATCTGCCGTGGGTGTTGGAATATTGACAGGACCTGTCCCTAGTACGAGAGGACCGGGATGGACGTATCTCTGGTGGACCTGTTGTGGCGCCAGCCGCATAGCAGGGTAGCTATATACGGACGAGATAACCGCTGAAGGCATCTAAGCGGGAAACTCACCTGAAAACAAGTATTCCCTGAGAACCGTGGTAGACCACCACGTTGATAGGTCAGGTGTGGAAGTGTGGTAACACATGAAGCTTACTGATACTAATCGTTCGATCGACTTGATCGTTCCCATTTCCTATGCTCATTCTTAAAAATTAAAATTCCAGCTTCTCTTGTTTTCTATGCATTTTGCTGACTTGGTGGTTATGGCGGAGTGAACGCACCCGATCCCATCCCGAACTCGGCCGTGAAACGCTCCAGCGCTGATGGTACTTTGCCTTAAGGCACGGGAGAGTAAGTCGCCGCCAGGTCTGCTAAATGCATAGAAAAGTCTCAAATCTTCTAATAGAAAAATAAAAATAACATAATCTATACATTCGCTAGACAGAAAATAGTTCTTGTTTTAAAATAAATGGCGCGGGGTGGAGCAGCCCGGTAGCTCGTCAGGCTCATAACCTGAAGGCCGCAGGTTCAAATCCTGCCCCCGCAACCAAAATAAGCTCCATAACCCATAACAAATCCATAGCGACAAAAGCCCCAAAAATAAAACCGCCAAATCCAAAATGAGCCAACATACTTCCAGTATGCAGATCTAAGATCGCAGATAAAAACATCAAGAAAAATCATTGCACATACATGCAGGAGTGTTCGCTCTTCCTCTACAAAGAAAGGGGTGAGGCTATGGACAAAATCAAATTCCCTTACGCGAAAAAAAACAATGCGAGCTGTTACCAACGTGAGGCGTTAGATTACGCCAAAACACTATTCCCTCTAAGGCAAGGCGCCTTAAAATAGCTATACCCATCTTATTTTGCTCGTCCCCCTCTCATATGGCTTAAGCGTCCAAAAGGTCAAAACCCATGGCTTTCGCAAAAAGGCTTCATACCTCAAAAACAAAATAAAAAATATAAAAAAAACTCTCTCAAAAAAACACCAGAAAAATCTCTTACATATAGCATGGCCTCATTAAAATGGGGATAGTCCTTTACTCCTTAAAAAAAGAAGATGGAGCTTTGTAATCTCATAGAAGGCGAGAGAGAAAGTGAAGAAGATAAAGGCTGGTGGAAGGAAAAGGAACTAGTGAAGAAAAAATGCTCGAATAATTGCACAAAAAACCATAAAAATACTTGACGCTAAAATACTTCCTGATCATCAAGATAATCCTATCGCTTTAAAGGTGTCTCAAAAAAATCTCCATAATGTCAAATGCCCCCATTCCCCTTTATGTGCCATCAAGATAAACACCATGAAAGCATATGTTACTGTGCTCATATAGTCGACGACAACGCCAGAAAAATATCCCCTGTATAAATTAACATGTTATGCGCGCAAAAGTTAAAAACGTCAAAAAATTACACACTTCCCAAAGCATTAAAGATGTTAACGAAATAACACTTGCAACCATTCTCCTATCGAGAAGAAAACGCAGGTGAAGTTATGTTGAGGAGCTGGGGGGCATCAGAAATCTTTCCGCATAAAAGAACCTAATGGACCGTAATAGGGGGTAAATGCCACTAAACAGCTTTCTCGCTAAGGCTAGAAGGTAGCAGCCTGGAGATATGTCATTCTGCGCAATAAAAGCTTCGCAAGAGCAGAAACTCAATCTATACTTCGCTCTCGAAAAGCAACTTGAAAAATAGATTATACGCTCTGCGATATCTTGCTCCTTGTTACATCTGTAGAGCGCATATCTCTACTCTTAGCGCAATATGCCCCTCCTTTTTTGCTGCGACATTGTTCCATTATCCATCCGCACTCCTCCCATCCTGTGTCCGTGAGGGAAGCTTTTTGCCTTTGCAGATATGACACTAACCTTGTGAATTTTATCAAGAAACTTCTCCATGCTAAAAATTTGCTCTCTTAAGTTCAAGGTCTCTTTGTTGCTGTTTCACATTTTCTACAACCCTCTTATCCTTTAAAAAAGTGGAGAGAGAAACAATGGAATAATAAAGCAAAACAAACGCTGAAATATTGAATGGGAGAGAAAGGGAAAAACAAGGACAACTAGCGGTGAAAGAGCGAGAAATAAGGCGCATAAACTCTTCAAGGTTTCTCCTCTATAAAAATATGGGGGTGGGCGATGAAACTTTCCTTAACTATGAGAGAGTATGCATCAGAATGATACTGCTGGGCTTTTATATCACTTTAACATCACACATAAGCCAACCTCTTGCAAAATAGTGTTGATTTTTTGTCTCTTAAAATCAGATAGAAATGGCGTGAGAAGGACCATAAAAGGCTATGTTCCTAAATATTGGAATCGGTTCTTTACTTCTCAGAAAGAGAAGACAGAGCTTTGTAATCTCATAACTGTTAGGCTAGAGAGTAAAAGTGAAATAGGGAAAGGCGGAAGGACAAGAGAAAGATATTGATCCGCGCTTTAAGAAAATGGGGCATATGTGTTATGGGGTGTTATCATTTGAAGCAGATGCGTAACGCATTTACAAAATCACTGATGTGCGCGAAGAGAGCGCGTTTTATCTGCAGAGGATAATTTACATGCATCTTGTGAGTGCAAATACTCATGTTCTCTTTTCTTTTTACTTCGTCTCCAGTTCTTTCACTCTGTGGGGCAGGTTTGCTTGCGTCGATGGTTATTGCAAGGATTGGAGGTGGGGTTGTTTTGTTTATTGATTTTGTGCGAGCCCTGTGATGTTCCCCATTACGGTCGCGTGGTAGAGAAGGTTTCGTGTGCTATTATGGATGGAGAGGAGGTAGCTTTTAGCGTACTTATGGGCTTATTACGCATTAAAATGTATGCTTAATCCTATGCAAATCTTCAAGGAAAGAAAGATTACCCTATGGTGATAGGTTTAAAAAACTCCATAGCACATGTCTAAAATCTTCATCCTCTCATTTTTTAGAAAAGTCGGGAGAGGCGTAATGAAGTGTAATTGAATGGGGTGTACCAATGTTAGAGCTTAAGGAGTCTCGCGGGTTAGTACTGTTTATAAAGATGAAGGCTGGAGTTAAAGTACCAGCATAGTGGTGTTTTTAAACCAAAGCACATGCTCTATATTCTTATCACCATTGCAAATGTTTATAGGGTTTCAACAAAGCATCTCATAAATTTGTGTTCTTTTCCTTAGGCGATAGAGAGAGTACGAGGCAAAACAGTAAAAGTGCACTGATAGAGAAGAGAAAGAATATGAGATATGTTTGATTGAGGGAAAGAACTCCTTTAGTTAGCGTATGGAGCAAATAGCCGGCAAACACACCTCCTAAAGCGCCACCTATTTGCTGTAATATACGTGTGATAACCGCTGTATCTTTGATGTATAAAGGATTGACATATTGAATGGGGGCAGACAGGCATACAATGGTGGCAATACCAAGCCCTATACCTCTTAGTAAGAAACCCAGACCATCCATGCTTGTCTGATAGCCAAAGCATAATATCCCAAAGCTTGATATCAGCAAACCAATTCCGATCATGAAAAAGGGCGTTTTTTCTTTCCATTTTTGATAAATAAATTTCCTGCCAATCCATGCTCCCACCCCTTGTAGAGCAAGGAGGGCGCCGATGAGGAGAAGGCTCTTTTCATGGGGTTCTTCCGCGAGAGCTAAGGGGAAATAAACAAGAAAGCTATAAAAAAGAAAGGAAGCAATAAGCCCCATGATCATGAGCAATGTGTAACGTACATTTGTAAATCCACTAAAGATGATTAATTTGTTTTTTGCTTTCTGATTAGAAACAATGAACAATATGAGAGAGATGACTGCTATCAGTGCTATGATAGAGAGGATGTTGTTGTTAGCAATATTTCTGGCTTCTGTGAGGTAAAAAAACGAAATAAGGGATAGGGAAAAGGTTAAAAATGCCAGTAAGTTAAATTTTGTTTTTTCTGTTTCGTTGGTTTTTAAATGTTTTGCTCCAATGGTGAGAGCCAAGAGAATAAGGGGAATATTGATAAAAAATAACAACCGCCAGGATACATACTGAGCAATTGAAGCGCCCACCAGTGGACCAAAGGCTGGAGCAAAAACCGTTGGTACGGCTATGGTTCCCATGGCTTGGCGCACCCGTGTCTGTCCAAATTGTAAGGCGATAATAGTTTGGCTTAGGGGCAATAAGAGACCTGTTCCAAAACCTTGAATGATACGGGCAGAGATAATGGTTTGAAAATTATAGCTTAATCCTACTCCCAATGATCCAAGCATAAAAATGCAGTTTGCAAGCAGCCACGTTTTTTTTACGCCTATTCTCCCTTGCATAAAAGCGGCCATCAAAAGTCCGGGCACGGTGGCGAGAAAATAGGAAGTTACAATCCATTGTATATTATTTTCTCCCGCTGAAAAATAATGCGCAAGTCTGGGGAGGATGACATTAACAATGCTTCCATCGAGCAAGGGCAGTATACTGGAAATAATGACGGTATAAATGACATACTTTTCTGATTTGCTATAGGAATCTCTCTTTTGCATTCTTATGCCCCCTGCGGATGTTCTTTACGCTATTGGTTCTGCCTCATAAATAACAGGCTTTGAGAATGAATCCCTGTTTGTGAGGACTGTGATATCGGGGTGAATGTGATTGGGAGTGCTGATGGCTTTCCCCAATGCTTGTCTCCCCTGTTGTGTCCCTTGTGTAAGCCCTTTTTTTCCTAAATAAAGCTCTTGTTTAAGCAGATTTTGGTGAGTTTATCGAGGAGTCTGTTTGCTGTCAATTCTCTTGGCAGGAGAGCAAAACAGAGCCTACATATTTGTGTAGGCTCTGCTCCAAAGGTTAATGGTTTGTGGTTCTTATAAGATCCGGTCCGGTTTTACGGAGTCTGTTTGCGTTCTGGTGTGAAATTCATGAGGGGAAAATGTTAAGATCAATCTGTTTCGTTTATCAAGAGTATTTTTTATGATGTTTTTTGGCGCAACTCTAAGATATACATTGCAAGGGTAGAGGCAGCATTAACTACTAAGCGGGCATGACGAGGTTTGAGATTGATTTTTCGAAAGTTTGTCTCCGAGCGACCATGGGCTGCACCTTTTTTATTTCTTAGATTCATGGTACCTTCCACAACTTGGTAGAGACCAGATGAAATCATTTTTAAGTCATTTACATCAAAATCATTTAAGTTTTTTTTCTCCATATCTTTTGGACAAAGCTCAGCATGTTCTATGACTTGTTGCCATAAAGCGGGTAGCGTACAAGCGGTTTCTTTATAGGAGAGAGCGTGGTGGTCGAGATAAACTTTACAGGATGCCTCTAATAGATTAGCTGCGTAGAGAGCTGAAGCCATTGGATCGGTTTCTATGTTCTCCAATGCTCTCTTTATTTCAGTTTCTATTGCTAATAGTCCGTTCTTTGCAACTTCTTTTTGCAATTCTTCTATAGAGAGAAAGCCAGCTTTGGTAATATATCCTTCATGGTGGTATTGTAATCCAATTTTCTCTAAAGTTTTTAGAACTTTACATTTATCTTCCTTTAGTTGGGGGTTTTTGTGAGGATAATTATGATGCTCTTTGTTCATAAAATCTGCAAATTGCTAAGAATTTCAAGCGGTTCATCGCATTCCATGTTGATGGCTTGGAGTCGTTTCTTGGTTTTAAAGGCTTTGCTATCTCTTTCTGTTTCATTGGGAGCAGATAATTTAAAAAATAAGTGGTCTAGCTCCTTATGATTATAATGGTCTGAAAATATTTGAGGGAGTAGTCCAATGATTGCTGGAGGGATTTTGCTTTTTTGAGATATTTTTTGCGGGGATGATAATTGCATTTTTTTTTATCTGTATAATATCAAAAATAATCTGTGGATTAGTTTTTAGAATATGATTTTGCTGCTTTCCCTTTGGCAAAAGATCAAATTCATCATATTGTATCTGATATAAGAATTTTGCGTGAGAAATACTATATCATGTTTAAAAAAATATTTTCTTTTTTACTGTTATAGTGGTAAGGCGGAATGCTTTTGTTGCATGATGAAATAAATAGACGTGAGATAGCATGAATTTACTTTTTTGCTTTTTTCATAAAAAGCAGGAGAGAGAGAAAAGCAGCACTGATGGATGCAATGCTTAAGAGTTGCCAAACCGATAAACCAAAAACGGCTTTGTTGTATAAGAGAGAGCCGAAGTAACTGCCTGCCATTCCTCCAAAAGCACTCGACAAACTCATGATGCCAAATGCGCTAGCAATGAGGCGTTTATCTATGTTTGTTGCATCATAATCGAGGCGTATGCGCATAATGATTTCAGAAAAGGTAAAAAGGATGATTGCTAAAAAGAGACTAAAGTAAGAAGGATTAAGAGCGTGGAGAATAAAGAATGAGAGTGCAAAAAAAATAAAGGATAAGACTATAGGCATTTTGGAATTTTCCCGACAAGACCATCTTGAGACAGGTATTTGGAAAAAGATAACAATAAGAGCATTAAGGAGAAAAATATATGAGGGGGTGCTTTTTCCAAAAGTTTCGTCACCAAACAGGGGGATCGTGACTTCGAGTTGTATATAAAGAAAGAGAAATAAAAACGTAAAAAGTACTACACAAAGCATCGTCTTGTTGGTAAGCAGATTGCGAAAGTCAGAAAAATTTATTTTACTGCCTGTGTTGGTACCCCGACTTTCTTTTAATGTGCAGTTGAGAAGCAATAATAAAATAAAGATGCAGCCAACAAGGCTAAATAAGAGTTGAGGATGAACTTTTAAAATAAGCATTCCAAGTAATGGGCCAATGGCAGTCCCTGTGTTGGCAAAAATGGATCTGATGGCGAGAATATCAACTTTGTCAGCTTGAGAGACGTTTTTTACTAAAAAAGATTTTGCTGCGGGAAAATACATACTGCTTCCTAGTCCAATAAAGATGCAGGAGAGAAGCAGGATATAAAAATTATGCGTAAAACCAATGGTAAGATAGCCTGGTATCCGCATCGCTAGACCCAAAAGCATAGTTTTTTTGATATGGACATAATCGGAGAGTATTCCTCCGAAAAGGGAGCCTGCTCTTTGGCACCAAAAAGCTGTTCCCATGATGCTCCCTACTTCTATTGCACTGAGGGAATGCAATTTGCTTAAGTAGATCGCCAAAAAAGGAACAACCATAAAGACTCCAACATTGCTCAAAAGGGTGGTGATGAGAACAAGGTGTACGCTTGCCTTGAAGTTGATAATTTTACGTAACATTTAATTTTTCCACCACAATATTTATTTTATTTGCTTTAGAGGGTGTTTTTAATAACGCTGTTTTTGCAACTATACCAGTGGTAAATAAAACCCTGATATAGAGGTTGCTCCCATGAAGCTGAGAATTTTGTTCCTGTAAGATGTGAGGTGTGAGGGGAGGCGTGCACTGTATATTTCTAAGGGTATATGCTTAAATGTTCCTGTTGTTTTGGCAGTGAGAAATTTTGACCTCTGTATTTTTTGAGTGTCTATTCTTTGCTAAAGCGTACAGATGGCTTTTCCCTTTTTGGAGATGCACATTCTAAAAATCCTTGGGAGATATTTTAAAAGGGAGATATTTTAAAAGCTTAGCAAAGTGCTTTACCAATTTGTCCTCTTGGCTCGCTTTGGATTTCTTTTAACAACTGCAAACCATACGTTTTTGATCCAATTCCATATGGCTCTTTAAGAAGAACAGGGTAGGAGAGGTCATGTTCTGCTTGGAAAGCGTCACGTTTAATAACAGTTACTTGTCCTTTTGTGAGATCTTTTTCAGAAAGGATTTTTCTTAGCTGTGTTTTGTCTCTACAGATATTATTTGCATAAGCATTTGGGGTTTTACATTTAAAAGAGCAGAGACTTTGTTGACACTGGGTGCTCAAGTATCTGTAAGGTTGATAATTCCAGCAAAGTTTTTTAAATTTTGGCAATAGATTTATAATTTCCGCATGATTAAATGTATCGCATTCAATAGCAGTAAGATATTTGCTTTTTATATACCTCAGTTCATGAAAATACATCTCTTTATTTTGGGTAAGGAGATGTCATTGAGTATCGAAATCTTCTTCTTTGATAAACCTAGCCAAATGTTAATGCTTCAACAAGGATAAAATCCATTCTTTATTTTATCTTAATGAGAATTATTTTGTAAAAAAAAGTTTCAAATACTGTTTATTTTTTTATTCCTATTCGAAATGCGACCATGGCAATGCACGTTGTACGCGTGCTAAGAAGAAAAAACTATGAAGGAAAGAACAATGAACTATAAGGATTTATCTGTGAAGCTATAATCTTAACTTATTTAATTTCCACTCAATCATCATTAGGGACTATAGGGTATTCAGATGTTTGGACAAAGAGATTTTATTTAGGGGATTTTATTTTTGCAGAGCTTGAAGATTGAATAAATTGAGCTTTACTCATAAAGCAAACATGGAAAAATTGAGATTTATTGATTATATCTTTTATCAGATAAGAGGATGAGAGTGATGATAAAAGGGCGTTTCTTTCAAAATTATAACGTGAATCAATAAACAATAAAACGCCAACACCATTTTCGCATTGATTGACTATAATGAGCTGAATATCCATAGCCGAAATATCGCTGCCTAGAAGATTCAAGGTCTTTGTGAAATCGTGTACAGAAATTGAAGTTCCCAATGATATTATAAAAAGATGGTGTTCTTCCTTTGAGGTGTAAGTTATGCCCACGGTAACCACAGTTACATGATTGATGATAGACAATATGAACAACGTCACCTGTAGCGTGTTCAAGTAATGGTGCATCTTCAGGATAAAAAACGGATATGATTAATTCATTATTTTCAGGATTTGATTTTACTTGAATGTGTCGTACAAGATGATAAACGTCACCACCAAGCTTAGAATACTGGAATCCTATTGGACCAGTTTCTTGAGTGGTAAAGCTTTAGAGGTTTTACCCTTAAGTCAGGGATTATATCTTTTATTTTCAAAAGAGATTCAGCTTGAAAGGCTTCTCCAAGATAGAATAGGTTTTTTAGAGATTTTAATTTTTGCCTCCGAGGGGCTATAATAAGTTTATCTGCAAAACTTGGCAAGCATATTATGGTATCGTGAGACAATTCTTCTATAGCTGAACTTAAAGTTTCAAGATCAACCATAGAGGCAAATGGATAATATGGTACTTTAAGAAGGCGAAAAATTTCATGGGCAAATAAAAATCCACCCCATAATCCTCCGGCTGTGAGGCAATTGGCTTGAGGGCTTACAGAGAAATCCTGAAAAACAGTTTCGCGTTTTTTGCAGCAGAGTGTGTTACAAACGCATAATTAAGCCATTTATGGCGAAGTGTTGTGGGCACTCTTGTTGTGCCACCGGTTGCAAAAATGATATACGACATTGTAGCGCCTTATTTTTTCGTTTGCATGAGACAGAGACAAGAAACAAAGGAAGATGTAACAATAATTACGCAAAAGATGAAAGCGATATGCTGGTTAAAATAGCTGATGATCCATCCACTTGTCCATGAGCCTATCGCTTGGCCAATATTTGAAACAACAAGGATATAACTAAAAAAAAACACTAGCTGAGAGGGATGCAGTTGTTTTCCCTGCTTGATAGTATATCTCTGGAATCATGACAGATTCATAGACACTGTAAGCAATTAACGCAGTCACAGCGGTAAAGACGCCACCCATGAGGAAAAATGAGGAGAAACTTCCCATAAGTGCTAATAGGTAAAAAGTTGATTGTTCGGAAAGGCGAAGATGTTTATTGATTATTCCTTGCCAGATACAAATACTGATGCCAACAATTGAAAAGAAAATTCCACTATAAGGAGCCAGATTGCTGTCAAATTTACTGAGAAGTGTTGTGGTGGTGATAAAAACTCCCATGATAAACGTGCAAAGAAAAGCTGTGACCAGTAAATAAACAATAGCATGATGACGCATGATTTCTTTTAAAGAAGAAAGAAAAGAGGTATTTGTTTTTTTATTCTTTGTAGGGGAAAATTTTTTATGGGGGTAGTGATAAACAATTTGAATGGATAGAATGCAAAGATAAAAACTAATGATGGCAAAAAAAGCCATCAAAAAAACTGATACATTGTATTTTATCGCACTCGTTGCAACGAGAGGGGCGATAACGACAGCAGCGTTTTGAAAAAAAGAATAGAGCGTTAATGCACGTTTAAGCGTACTTCCATTGAGATGTTCTGATAAAATTTCTCTCAAAAATGGCTTTGAAATTGCTTTCGAAAAAGCCGTTAAGGTAAAAAAGGACAGCCATGCAGTAGATGTGAGCGATAGGATAACACATAGAAAAGCTATACTCCTTAAAATAAAGGCGGTAGCCATTAAAAGTTTACGCGAAAGTTTCTCTAATAAACCCGTTGTGGTTACCATGAGAATGCTTTCAAGGATTACTGATCCAGCGAGATAAAACGCAACATTTGCAGCAGTGATGAGAGAAGAGTTTCCAAGGAGAGGGAGTACAAAGAAAAAGGAAAATTCAGAAAGAAAAACGGCGCTATAGATGAAAAAAGTTATTTTATTTTTGCCCATGGAATTTCCATAGAAGTGTTGTTAAATGATCAAATACATTTTGTTGTATCTTTTGAGGGAGCTTTATGAGCCCTGTTTTTGCTGTACACATTTCGTTGAAATCGTATCCTTCCTGATTTATTCGCCAGTCCACTGCAAGAATATTGTTTTTGGTTTTTTATACGATGTTTTTAGAAAGAGTGATCATTTTAGGATAGATTTTTCCTTGCCATAGGTGCTTATAAAAGTTTCTTTTGTTAGAATCATCTTTTTGCTGCCGTGTGCAGCATTTCCCAGTGTTGTTGTTTTCTTGAGGTTTGTAGAATTTCATAAAAACAGCTTTTCTGATAGGAATAAAATATGACAGAAGAGGAATCGAGAAAAATGGTGTTTAATTTTTTAACGCAAGCTCATCAAATAATTATATATTTCGCGTACATTCGCGCGGTTGCATATTGCACACCAAATCTCTCTACGGAAGACTTTATGGCACCCCTTAACGCTGGAGGATGTTGTAATCCCAGATAGGAAGATGAGATACAATCAAAAATTTCCCCTGATTGAACAAAAATATTGCATGCTGATGTTCGCGCACCAATCGGGAAAAACATTGAGACCTTGATCTCATATCTGCTTCTGATGATTTTGATTGTTCCTAATTTTCTTTGATCATCACTTGACATCCCGCGTTTTTGTTTCTCCCCATTGCATTTCTTACAGCAGAGGGTGCTCTCATCTCCATAGATTGTCAACATATAAATGAGATGAATGATTTTATAACCTTTTAATGAAATTATATTTTTGCGTGTAAGGCTATGCGTTTTCTTGAAGTTTAGAAGAAGAACGATTGCGTTAATTAACCATCGTTCAATTTTTTTTGAGAGCATGCGCTGATATTTTCCCCATGGCGTTGTAAAAATCCTCTCTCAACGAGGGGACGTCGTAATCTGGCAAAATCGACCGTAAAGAGTTTGCATATCTTGGAAATTTCCGTTTCACTATAGATTTTTTTCTTTTGAAAGTCCGGTCGCATAGTTTTTTCTCTCGTACGCGTGAAGTTTTTCACAAACACAGTGGTCTGATTTCCAGCTTTCCTTCATCCCAGCTTTCCTTAATCAAAGGGCGGTACGAGTGATGCTAGGCGCGTACTTCATTTGGCTTCATTCATTTAGAGTTGAAAATTGGAGAAGATTGCATTGAGAACCAAGCATTGCAACATCGAGAAGGCGCAGGGTAGGATTACGAGCGCGGGGATTGTAACGTGTACTGAAAGTCGTGAACGGGGGCAGTGGGAATGTTTAATATAGCTAGATGGTTCAACTACGACATCATCGTGCCGGCTTCTCGTCTTGGCTCCTATAGCGCAAGCTTTTTCAGGTCATGATTCACGGATCATGTAATAACGCTGACGGATTCCCAAGCCCGTTAGACCGCCTGTGGCAACAGGTAGGTTGTGGGGCTGAAAGGAATGGAACAGTAGCAAACGGGTAAAAAGTAAGCCTCTAGCGTCCATGGCTTATAGGTTTTTGGCAACAGACAATTATTATCATTCAGTCGATTAAAAATCAAATTTAAGGCTTTTTAATCCAGTGGACAAACACGAATAATATGACCATCGGGATCTTTGATGAGGAAGGTACGTCCAAATACGTCAGTATATGGTTCTTTCAAGACATTTATCTCAACGGTGGTTTGCTCTTGCCATTCCGCATATAGCTTATCTACGTCCTCTCCATGAGGCAACATAATGCCGATTTCTGAAAAACGAGGCACATTTTCTTCAGGCGTATTGCCTCCAGACCAGAGAGCAAAGAGTGCATCACCTGCAGCAGCAAATGCAACATAGCGTGGTGAGGTGAATATAGGCTCTTTCTTGAAGATAAATTTGTAAAAAGCGGTAGAATACTCTACGTTTGATACGTATACCAACTGTAGGTTTGGGGTAATAGGATAGGCAAGGATATTACTCATGAATTCTCCATGATTGAGTAGCGGTTGCTTGACGTGATATACCGATATAATGTACCTTGATGTGTGCGCTATAATCGGGAAGAGCATTGAGACCTTGATCCCATATCTGCTTCTGATGATTTTGATTGTTCCTAATTCTCTTTGATCATCAATTGACACCCCGCGTTTTTGTTTCTCCCCATTGCATCTTTTATGAAGAGGGTGTACTAACTTTCATAGATTGTCAACATAATAAATATATAAATAATTTTATAAGTTTTTCATGAAATTATATTTTTGCGTGTAAGGTTATGCATTTTCTTGGACTATAGAAGAAAGACGATTGCGTTAATTAAACATCGTTCAATTCTCTTTTGAGAGCATGCGCTGATATTTTCCCCCATGGCGTTGTAAAAATCCTCTCTCAACGAGGGTGCGTCGTAATCTAGCAAAATCGACCGTAAAGAGGTTGCATATCTTGGAAACTTCCGTTTCACTATAGATTTTTTCCCTTTGAAAGGCTTCTGCAATTTTTGTCAGCATTTCTTCTGTTTCTAAATAGCGGTCGCTTAAATTTTCTCTCTCCCGCTCATTTTTACTTTCGAGCATTTTCCACGGTGTCTCTTCCGTTTGAAATCCTGCAGTTGTATTTTGAATAAGACCAAGATTCAAAAGACGATTGATCGATTTGTGAATAGTTTTGGCATCACAATCGACAGTTTTTAGGATATCAGAAAGATTTTTTGCACCAAGGATAATAGCAGCGTAAACAGTGCGCAGTGTTGGTGAAGTCATGGCAGAAATCAGTGAATTACGGGTATAGCGTTTGTGTAGAGTTTCTTGTCCCATAGGCAAAAGATCGTTGCGAAGGGGCAGTTCATTGATCTCGATGAGTTCTGCTTGGAGTGATTGTGTGCGTACAATTTGCTCAGTAGGGGTGCGTTTGCGAATAATACCCAGACCACTTTGGCGATATTTGTGGTTTTCGGGGAGGGTTAAAGCTTCATAGGAGCCATCAAGGCGGTAGAGAATTTCTTCCCACAAAGGGGTTCTGATGCGTCTAACCCGTTGAGCGCCATTAAGAGCAACGGTTGTTGTCATGGTTGGTTCATGCAAACAGAGATAACCACCAGCACTGATATGTTTCCAAAGTGTGGTAACAAATCGCACATCATCTGCGGGTGTTCCAGCATCAATCCAAGCAAAATCTATTGGTCCCCAAGATTTGAGAGTTGCATCATCGAGAGAGAAAAAATTCTCATTCATAAATGTTACAGTGTCTTTTTCAATACGCTCGTCTTGGAGCAGTTTTTGCCATGCTTCTTCGGCCGACTGACCTTCCGCTGAAAAATCATCAATGGTGATCAAGCGTGGTTGATAATTCTCAAGAACACCTGAAGGGTCAAGCAAAGCTGTACGTTCTTCCCAAGGAGAGGATTCTAAAAGTTTTTTATCCTCTTCCCATGCTTGTTTTGCTTTTTGCAGTGCTGTCGCAATCAAGCGCGTGCTATCCCCCGCACCGATTTCAAGGACTGTGCGTGGTCTTGCCATTTGAATGAGTGTGTAAATAAGCTCAATACTGTTTTCTGTTCCCATACCAGGTCTTATCAGAGGCATCTTTTGATCCTTATCATTTTACCAAGCGTAGCATTCCCGCTTTGATAAAAAATATTGTTGTTTGTTCTATGGGGTGTTGAAGATGTATTTCTGTTGTGGCTTTTTGCAAGAGAGGTTTGGTTTTTTCATTCAGCCGGATTGTGCGTCCATTAAGTTGATTAATGGCAAGGGACCCGAGAGGAGAATTGACAATACGACATGTTGGTTCTCGTAAAAGCGCTGTTGCATGATCTTTTGAAAAGGCTTGTTGATCTGTTTGAATGAGACCGTGTCGTAGCAGTGATATCAAAAGATTGTCTGCGTCAAAAAGGCAACCATTGAGTTTGATTTCTTTCAAGGATTGGACAGAACAGCCCTCATGAAGCGCTGTAAATGTTAGAAAATCAAATCCACCAAAGGCAGAGCTTTTTGTGGAAACAACGGTGATCGGTTGTATTTGACGTTTGCCAATGAGTGCCGGTTTATTTTTTATTATCTGTACATCTTTTTCCCATTGAACCTGTGCTAGGGAGTCTAATTTGCGTGGGTAAACGGCAAAAGAATTGATTGCTATGGGTGGTGTGGGTTTTTGTAAGGCAAGGGTGTGGATGTTTTCATTCAAGTCATGTTGCAGGGTTTCTGCTAATTGCCATACATAACCGCCTGTTCCATGGTAAAAATTTAAGCCTATAGGATCTTGTTGCATGATGTTATCGGTTTTTTCTTTAAAATATCAAGTTTTGGCAATGGATGCTCGCTGGGGTTATTCGTTCCGTCATATGAGAGTGGTTTATCAAAATCACGTTGGTTGGTATGAAGTTGCATGATTTGATCGGATGGTGATCGTCATGCCATTTGGGGGCATGTTTTTTTAAGAGACAAGATGGTAAAGTTTGTTAAGCATTCTCCCATTCCTTTTTTTGCAGAGCACTGTTGACGATACAGCCTAATATGCCGGTGATCATGGTAATGATGCCGATGATAAGGAGTGTGTATTGGGTGTGATGCACTTTTACAAAACCTGCACTGATAAAACCAATGCACACGGCTGTTTGTATGATGAAGATATAGGCGGGCATTTGACTGTTTCGTTGTTCTTTTGGGATGGCTTTCATCATAAAACTTGCCATGAGTGCATTTTGCACACCGTTGGCACTCCCAAGGATAAAAAATGACAGCATCATGAGCGATATAAGCGGTGTTAAGGAAAAACAGAAAATGGCCAAACCAATGGTTGCAGCAGCCAGTGATGCTCCAGCGGCATTGCCAAGGCGGTGGAAAAGGCTAGAGAAACAGAGTGGACCAACCACAAGGCCAAGACTGATCATGCTGCTGATTATTCCATAAGTTTGTGCACTGAAGGATAGCTCGGTGCGGATGCGGACAATCGACAATACATTGAGGGTGGAGGTGAGGATGATGGTAATGATGAGGGGGGCAAGAGCAGAGACAACCTTTTTTTTACGCAAGAGCCCTTTTAAATCTAGTTCCTTTTTGGTTGGCTGTGTTGTGCTTGTTGTTGGCACATGCATTTTTAAACTTTTAAAACAGCAAGTGGTGATTAAGGCGGCACAGAGAACCATGATGGATAGTGCAAAGAGCCCTTTTTGCCCGTTTGATAAACCATACAACATGCCTCCTAACAGTGGTCCAGCAATATAGCCAAGATTACGAACTGTTTGGATAATGCGGTTGATACGGTCTAATTGCTGATCATTTTTTGCGAAGTCGGGCACGGCAACAAGGATAGCAGACCAAAACAGTGAACCTGCACACCCCAGTGCGAAAGAAAGAGCAATATAAAACCAAAACTGGTTGGCGATTGCAGCAACAGCTATGAAGAGTGCTTCAAACAATAAAACAACAGTCACTGTGTGCGCTGGCTGGAAGTGATGCAAAAGACGTGGGGCAATGGGACCTGCGCAAATTCCTCCTATAAGCCCTGCAAAAAGCAGCATTGAAATGGAGGCTGTACTTTCTGCTAAGTGTAAAGCAAAAGTGATTTGAGCAGTTTCATCGGCAAAGCTGCTTAAGCCCAAAACAAGAAAAAGTCCTATTGGGGCGAAAATTATGGATTTTTTCTTTGTCACAATGCCCCCCCAAGATGCTAAAGTTACGATTTTCTCTTGTGCGTTCATGATATATCATAGGTTTTTGCTCTATCTAGTTTTTTCTGGATGATTAAGTTTGAGCAAGAAATTTTTCTCATTGCTATATTATGCCAAAAGCTTTTCAAGTAAGCGTAAAAAAAGCTGCACATTCTGTACAGCTTTTTCTCAGTTTATTTTAGAGGTAGAAGTTTTAAAACTTGAAAGTGTCCTTACGGCTTCTGTAACCATAATAACCACAAACACTGGAAATGATGGCGCCTATCAAACTCCCTAAAAAGCCCCACCATCCCATCTTGGAGGCTGTGTTTGTGACTTTTGTGGCGGTGTTTTTGGCACCTTTGATAGCTCCTTCAAGATTGTCAGAGAGGGTTTCAGCCCGTTCTTCAAGCACTTTTATCGCTTTTGCAGTTTTTTCCTCTGCACTTTGATAAAGTTGAAGAGCACGGTTGGCTGCCCTTTGTGCATCCGCACGGCTCATGCCATCTTTTGTGAGGGCATTGATGATATCGCTTCGATTAAATTTTTCTGTCAAATCTTCTACACGATCAGAAAGGCGTTCCTCTAGATTTTTCAGAGTGGTACGGTAATGTGAAGGATCCTTTTTAAAAGCTGTGATTGCTTCTCCAATATCACTGAGCGCTGCCTGATAGGATGTTTTTAAGCGCTCAGGATTGAGGGCAGGAATATCGCTTTTATGGAGAAGAGAGCGCAATTCATTGCCAAGTTGGTCAAAATTGACGCCATTATTGTTGTTTTTTGTAAAAAATTTTGCAAAGTCCTCGTTGTTTAATTTTGTAAACAAGGGGGAAATGTTTGTTTTGAAACTGTCTATGGTCTTTTCAATCATGGAGCTGTTTTCTAGGGCAGTTTGAGCCCCTATTTTTGCTGTGCTTGAAACTACATGGATGGCTTGGAGAGTCATAAGAAGTGTTATGAGAGCCCAGGTTAAGAAACCATGCAGAACCCCAGCGGTTTCGGCAAAACGTCCGGCAACAAAACCTCCCAAAGCAAGGCTTATTAGCATAACGATAAGAGAGCCCGTGCCAAAGGAGAGGAAAGAGCCTTCAAAAGGGCTTGAAGAGGTGAAATCTATTTGGCTCAATCCTAATGCTGTGACCAGAAAAGATAAACAGATTGAGGTGGCAAGAGCCGTTACCAATCCGGCAAAAATAGCGGACCATGAAATGGGTGTTTGAAAAAAAGGATATTCTGTCTCTAGGGATGTCTGCCCTAGAAAATTCGTATCGAAAGGTGTGTTTTCAGGAATGCGGGTTTCCATGTTTTATCTCCTTGAATATGCTGGAGATACAATGCCTTATTGTCAATTATGTTCCAGAATAGATGGATAGCCACTAAAAATGAATAGAAAAGATGCTTTAACGTTTGTGTTATGTGAGGAAAAACGTTGGCATATAGACAATTCAAAAGTTCTAACTTATGCTTGAGGAAAGATGTGTTCGTGTGATCATTTTATTTTTTATGAGACAGGATAACTTTTAATGACACCTCCTGTTGTGTGTGGGGGGGGGGAGAAGCTGTTCAAGCTGTTGCTTGTGTTGTAGACTGTGGAGCGTGTGCAGAGCAGCAAGAACTCAATTATCTGCCTGTTTTTTTCTATTCTTGGGGACTCTTAGGGTAGGGAAAACCGCATTAACTGAAGCAAAAGATTGTATATCATCAGAAAATTTATTTGCTTTTGAAGTTTTTGTTTAGAGCTGTGTTCATAGAGAATTTTGTTGAGTGTCCAAGGAGCAAAAAGATTAAGCGTTTTTTACATCATGAGCTGGCAGTGAAAATGATGTTATATGCTTGTTCTATAGGGCTCTGTTTGAAAACTTAAAAAGAGTTTTTGCATGACAAAAGATTGTTTTTATAACAATTTTTTGATCAATATATAATTAGCAGCATCAAAGAAGATATTGATATTTTAGGCGTATACTGATTGATCATCCTGTGCATTATAGAAATTCGTGCGCTTCTTACTTTTTCATAAAAAGTATGACTGTTCTTGTGTGAAGATTCTTTTGGTCGTTGATGGGAGCCTTTGTATTTGAGGATAAAAAGTAAAATTTCGTAGTTGTTGTTTGCTTTTTTCTAAGAAATCATAGTCGCTATAATTTTCGTCTTTATACGCTGCTTTTGTGACGAAGAGTATGTTTTGATGATCAAAAAATATTAATAAGTTTCAATTTAAAAAGCTGAGAGCAAGTGAAAAGGGAGGAAAGTCGTTTGATTCTACGCTTTCCTCCTTGTTATTTTACTTAGAAATAATGCTCGAAAAATTATTTCAATCTGAGAAATTATTTCAATTTTTTGAGTAAAAACTCCCAACACCAAGAAGGCAGATTCAAAATTTTTGAGGCAATGTCTAACAATTTTAAGATTATATCCAAAGTTTGCTTTTTTATTTTGTCTTCAGTTTTTGGATGATATGTAATATGCATATGTTTTGATGGACTATTTTGTACGAAGGTCCCGTAATTTATAATGTTCATTTGAAGCAGCGTATTAGAAGGGTTATGGGCTATTATTGGTGTATAGTCGCTAAAGATTTCCTCTTTTGTGTTTTTTATATTCTGCGTTTCAAATATATCTTTATAAACACTGTTTTTGCATTTTTCCAATATGGTGTTGTAGAAAAGACATACATTCATTATTTTTTCTATGTGTATTTGTATGCTCTTTATTGTGCGGGTAAAATTTTCAATATAGTTTGTGAATGGATTCTTCAAAGCCATTTTAATATTGTTACTGATGCTGATTATTTTGTCGAGCGCTTCTTTTACTGAGGAGTCCAAAATATCTTTTATGTTTGAAAAGTCACGCTTATCAAGCTTGTTGATCATATCATAAGACCATTCTGAAAGACAGGAAATCATTTCTATTGTTTGCTTGATCCCTTTCTTTTTGCTTATCGCTCTCAAGTCTTTAATTTTTGCACGCCGTAAACTGATCTCTGTATATGTTTGTCCTTTAACTGTAAGAGGTATCAGTAATGGAATATGTGTTATTTCTCTTCTGCACATTCACAGCTCCTATGGGTCAATTAAATAAAAATATATTAATTTCTAACTATATCATATTTATCAACAAGTTATACAGCTTTTTTGATTTTTTATCTTAAATAAAAAGTGTTATGCAATAAGCAAAGTATGTTGGTTTTTTTAGTGCTTTGCAGAAGAGTCATTATGCTCTAGGGTCTAATAGATCTCAACGCTTTACAATAATGATTTGTGTTGATAGGGTTTTCGGGCTATTTTTGTGTTATACGTTGTGTTGATACCATAGTGGTTTTGGAATAGAGGCGTCAGAGATTGTTTTTCTGCCGGGCGTTTTATCGATCAATTTTGATGGATCGTGTATAGAAAGTGGCATTATTGCTGTGGAGAGAGAGTGTGCTTTTGCTCATGAATGAAAAAAGAAGCGGAAGATTACAGCAAAGTGTATGTTAAAGAAAAGTTTATGCATGGGGTGTTTTTTTCCTGTGAAGCATGGAGAATAAAGTTTTATTGATTAAAAAATAATAAAAATTTAATTCTATCATGTAAAATAATAACACTTTTAATCATGATTATTTATCTATATAAGAAAAAATATCATTATATTTGTTATTTTTAATTAAATACTATTTAATATCTAACTTTAAAAGTGTGATTTTATTTATGAATCGTAAATATACTTTGCCATTTATTATACTTATTGTGTGTTTATCGACAGGGGGATTGATCTCTACCGATATTTTTTTGCCCGCACTGGCAGATATGCGTCAGTATTATCAAGTGACGCAATCTCAAATTCAGAGTGCGGTGGCCGTTTTTTTGTTTGCATTGGCCCTTGGACAGCTTATTTATGGACCGCTGAGTGATAATTTTGGGCGTAAAAAAACACTTCTATTAGGCTTATTCTTGTGGTTATTCACGACAATTGGGGTGATTTATACGGTTCATATTCAGGCTTTTCTTGTCTTACGTTTTTTGCAAGGGCTTGGAGCTTGTTCGGGGATTGTCTTAAGCCGCGCGATTATCAATGATTTATTGGATAAAAAAGCAGCAGGAAAACTTTATTTGATTGTTTTCCCTTTTATTGGAATGTCACCAGCACTTGCACCTTTTATTGGTGGACTTTTGATCCAAGTTTTTCATTGGCAGGCAACTTTTATCTTTTTAAGCTTTTTTATATCCTTGACTATTTTGCTGTGTTGTTTTGTGCTAACCGAAACTCTTCATCCCCAAAAGAGACAGCCTTTTTCTCCAGTAGGATTTATGAAGGGATATTGGGGCGTTCTTAAAAATAAACAATTTATTTTTTATGCACTTATTCCGTGTTTCTCTTACGCTGCCTATTTTGCTTATATTGTGGAATCGCCTTTTTTACTCACGACTTTAGGTTTATCGCCTATACATATTAGTTATAGCTATATTGGTGTCTCATTGCCCTATATTTTGGGAAATTTTTTGGCGCGATGGTTTTTTGAACGCGAGTCTATGGAAAAGACGGTGGGGAGAGGGTACATTATTTTTGTGATAGGAGGCATGCTGTTTGCTTTGCAAATGTATCTAAGCCCATGGCCTCTTGTGACAAGTTTTATGGCTATTGCTGTTCTTACTTTTGGCAATGGTTTTTTATTGCCGTTAGGGACAGCGTTGGCTATTTCATCGCATCCAAAAGCTGCGGGAGCAGCTTCTGGGGTGATGGGCTCTTTGCAATTAGGAAGTGCGGCACTCAGTGCAGCGGTTATCGGAAAAATCTCTGGTCATAGTCCACGGGCTATGGCAATTTTGTTAGCAGTGTGTTGCATGATTGGTTTTATCATTTATATTTGCAAAGCACGTCATTTTATGACTTCAGAAATGAGTTGAGTGAGATGATAGAGAGTATTATACAGAAATAGTTCTGATATTTTCAACGAATGGGGGCTCTCTTATTGAATGTTTTTTTATTTAGTGGTTTGATTGAGAGGGTTTAAAATTGCTCATAACCTTTGTTTGAATTTGAAAAATTGGCTGTTATGGGGGGATTTTGTGGGCGTAGAGTTTCAACATATCTGTATTTTTATGATATTGGAGGGGAAAGATTTTCTCCTGTCATGCATTTTTTTGAAGCAAGAGGAGAAATTGATCAATTGAGACTTCCTGTTGTTATTCTTTCTCCCGTAATGCCAATTTGGGATGGGGGTGCTTTTTGTTCTCCATTGACAAAGCTATGCACGACAAAAGGGGTCCAAGTGACGCTACTGGATACACTCTCACTTTTTCCTAAGAGTGCTCATTTTCTCAATCATTCTGCTGGAGAAACTTTATCTTTTATAAGAGAAAAATTGGAAAAATATTTTAAAGAGCCTGCAGTACTTGTGGGATTTTCTATGGCTGGCATGTTGGTACAAATATTGGCAGCACGGCTTTCTAATGTTCAAGCGGTACTTGCTGTCAATGCACCTGGCTATCCAGATAAGCTTTTGCAACGGCGCCTTGGAGATATTTTTATTCATTTAGAAAATAATGATTTGTTAGGCGCTTTGGAAACACTCAATGGTTTTATGCATCCTTCTGGCGTTGTGAAAAAAAGAATTGCTTTGGAAATTTCACAAGATCAAAAAAGTATTGCCATTGAACGAATGACAAGAGGATTTCAACTTTTATTGGCATTGGATGCTAGAGATGAGATTGTTAAGTATACGGGGAAGCTTTTAGCATTGGTGGGGGAAAAATCACAACTTGCAACGGTTGATAATCAAACAAAAAGCCAATGTGTCAATCATGAATATCAAATAATTTCTGGAGCGGGTACGCGTTTGTGGGATGATAATCCTGTTATGACGAATACAATCATTAGCGAATGGATGGAGGAATTATGAAAAAGAAAATTCTTCTGCTATCTGAGTAATGGGATAGGATCAGAAATCCGTGAGGGGGGCGTTGAAGATCTTAGAGCACATGACTATTGCTATTCATTTCACTTATGGTGATATGGGGTGGGAATGTTGGAAAAGGGAAGGGGATTATCTTCCTCAAGCAACTTGGAAAAAGTTACGGAATGCGATGCTCTTTTGCTTGGTGCTGTAACAGATCAAGGAGAAGCAGAAAAAAACTTGCTCATCATTTAAGAGAGCGCCAGTTCTCATATCTTTTTCCTGTTCTTCTCTGGTGTCAAAAGTTAGGTTTATTTTCAGATAGATCCCCGTAAGATCCATCATTGGTTTTCAACGGTCTTTTTTTTATATTATCAGCGAAAATACTGAAGGTCTCTATGCTGGTGGATTTTTGTGGTGTCACTTTTCTAGCACCCAATGTTGCAATGGATTTTACTCTTGAGATTAAGAGCATAAGATATATGCATCATACAATGTTGTTTTTGTCTATTATGAGAAGTATTTTTACTTCTTATCTTCAGTATCTTTTATTTAACCATTAATTTCTGCTTTTGATGTGCAAATGAAAGGCTTTGACTCATTTAATATAAGAAGATTTAAGATAAAAGAAATTTGACTGTATTTGGCTCTTTCCTCCAAGATGCACAAAAAAGATTAATGATCATTATAAATGAATATGTTATCTTTTATTTAAGAGCATATGAAAGAAATCCAGAGATTTTGTATTTCTTAAGTTTTCTAAATGATCCAAAAGATGTTGTGAAAAGACAAGAAGCAGCATCATGGACAGGAAAACATTGCAAATTGTATTGAAAAATATGTCCGTGAAGCGTTGGTTACGAATATATGCTGTCCATTGGTTATAAATCGCTGTAAAAATCGCATAAAGTTTTTCCTTTATGCTTTTGTGTAAATGACACAATAGTTGCGTGTTTGCTTCAAGGCGATATATTTATCCATTTGATAACGGGAACAGCTTTTTTGTAAAATGTGAAGATTTAAAAAGTGATCATTTTGCGCTTTTATTTTCTTTTCGATTGATCATTGTTTGGAAAATATTTGATACACTGTGTTTGTGGATATTGTCAAAAACATTTTATACGTGTGTTAAGGAGAAATAAAAATGGATTTTGATTGTTAATAAGAATATTGATGCTGTAGATGAATAAATTTTTGATGTCATTCTTAGTGTCTAAACGACAAATTCATTGAATATTCTTCAACGTTTTGTGTCCTATCTGTTGTGATACGCGGTGGTCTTTTAAAACCAAAAAGAAAGGGCTTTTATGTATCGGATTGATTACAACAGTTATCGTTCTGTCAAGAGTTTTAATCGTCGTGTTCGTTTTCTTGTGATGCATTATACGTCTCTTGATTTTAAAGCTTCGGTCATGGCACTTACGGGAGAAAAGGTTAGTGCACACTATCTTGTTTTTGATCCTTCAGAGCGGACATATCGTGAGGCAGGATTTAAGGATATGCGTATTTTTAATCTGGTTGATGAAAATGAGTGTGCATGGCATGCGGGTGTGAGTTCATGGGCTGGGCATAGTTATTTCAATGATGCATCTATTGGGATTGAAATTGTTAATTTAGCAACAGGTCATTTTGGTGCTCCAGAAGAGACCGTTGATTTAGTGGATTATCATAATGAGGAGTTTAGCTTTCCTCCTTATGATCCAATACAAATTGATGCCGTTAAAGAGCTTGCATTGAATATTCTTCAACGGTATCCCGATATTATGCCAACGGATGTTGTGAGGCATAGTGATATTGCCATTGGAAGAAAAAGTGATCCAGGAGCAGCTTTTCCGTAGAAAGAGCTTTATAGGGCAGGGATAGGGGTGTGGTATGATGACGAGCCCAAAAATCGCTATCAAGAACAATTTTCTAAGAGTTTTCCGTCCAAGGAGGAGGCTTTAGCAAAGCTGAAATGTTATGGGTCTGATATTTCAGCAGCATCTACTGAAATAGGATATAAAAATTTGATCCGAGCTTTTCAACTTCATTTTCGTCAAGAAAAATATGACGGGATTCTCGATGTTTAAACAGCGGCAATTCTTTATGCATTGGTTGATAAATATTTTCCGTAAATTCAATGTGTTTTAATTGAAAATAGGATTACGATTGCGTGTGAGCGCTTTTGTTTCTTAAGAGAGCCTGCTTTTTGCTGGTTGGCTTTATGTAAAAAAGAGCATTTATCGTTTTAAAAATTGTAAGGCGTTTTATGGAAATATAACTCTATAGAACACTTTATGATTTGCACAGATTAAGCCTTGTTGTTTCTTTGTCTTATATTCTACTTTCTTTAAAAACGTGTAAAGTTCAGCTGTTATGTATAATGGAGGCATGCTGCTCATGCAAGATAGAATGCCTCAAACAAAATGGACTTCTATTGCATGTTTAGCTGTTTGTTTTAGAAAGTATTTTTTTTGGTGTGTATCATACACACAGATTTTACAAACACCTTCGTAAAGAGTATCGTCTCTTGTGCATCACCATTCTTACGTTTCATAAAAGAGCAAGTCGGTACTGTTATACATGTTGCTCGCTCTCAATGTTCTGCGACAATCTCTGACATTTGGAACAATTCATAGGTATTTCTTGTACAGTTTTTATTTATCCGCCAATCTTCCTTGTGATGTACAAGAGAATGATTTTGATAGATTCACTAGAGTAGGGGGAAATGAGAATTCTTTTAATGATATTAAAGGTCTTTCATTCAATATACAAAATAATAAATTATAATTATAAATTAATGTGATGAGATGCAAGAGAAACAGGGCTGTGATTGATACTGCTAGGAATCTTTATCCTTTGAGGGGAGGGTAACTCGTTTTTTGAAGATATATCTATTTTCTCTTTTATTACTTTTTTATTACTTTAGAGGATATTGGCATCGTTATATGTTTCTTGATGTTCAAGATTTTTAATGCATTGCAGTGTTGCTAATTTACATGCTTTTTTCAAAGAAGGAGCTTGTTTCCAAGCTCATTTTGCGACAGTACTTGTGAATAAATAGTATAATACAAAATTTATTGAATACTACCGTCTTTATGTTTTAAAAAAGAGCAATTTGATACCATTACATATTTTTTCAACCTCCAATTTTGCTGTACAAACCTTTAACTCTTGAAAGCCTTCGTTATGGTCATTTTTAGTCTTTTCTGAAAGTGATTTTGATTGATTCAACAGGGAGGAATTTGAAATGAGAGAATCTGACGGTATTCAGGTTTCTCATTCAAGTTTAATAACGATGAATTATCATTATAAATCAATGTTCTGTCTTGTTTCAATGTTTTATTCTATTATGCTGTTAAACACCGCATTGAAAGTGATGATGCAGACATAAAAAAATACAACACTTAATTTAAGTATTTAAAAATAGAGAGTGGAAAATATTAAGGGTGGAACTTGTCTGTAGAGCCTTATGCAAATGAATCATAAAGAATCCAATCAAGCGCCTCCCCAAAGCAATTTAATTATTTACAAACTGATGCTGGAGGAATCTTTGTTTTTTGAGAGGAGATAAGGGTTCTTGTTCAGTGTAGTTGACTGAATATTCAGGGTGAGACTTACTTGAGAAGATCATGTCTTAAATTACAAAGGTTAGGTGTAAAAAAAACAAAGAAAGACCAATTTGGGGATAAAGCAATGGAGCACGCTTTAAAGAGCAAGAAAGGGATTGTTTGAATTGATGGGTAACATTCTATGAAGTTTTTTATCAAGCTCATAAGGTTAATTTTCTAAGAATATTTTTGTGAAACTAAGTTGTTTTGTCAGAAGGATTAAGAAAATAAGTATCCGGAAAGATTGCTCATGATATTTGATTGCAAAAAATAAAAAACTGGCAACTCATGTTGCCAGTTTTTGAAGGCTCTAGCTTAATAGAATTAGAATGAACGCTGTAAACGGATCATACCTTGGAAAGCACTTTTCCCATGGAGTAAGTGTTTTTCATTATTACTTGCATCCTTTAGAACGCGGTCATCATTCCAAGAAACATAGGTCAATTCAGGTGTAATCACAAATCCTGGAACCAGCGTGTATGCAATATTGACAGACGTCGCAAAGGTTTTGACAGCACTGTAAGAAACTTGAGCATTCAAATTTGCCTTTGGTGTGAGTTTGTAAGTAGCACCGGCCCAAGCAGCCCATCTACCACCCCAGTTTGCATAGATCGTTGTGCTTATTCGTGATAATTCACCATTTCCACTTTCTGTGTAGTAATCAACACCATTTTTATAGCCAGCCATTACCCATAGGTTGAAACGATCGTTAACATTGAAATCTGCACGAACTTTTCCAGCCCACTTTTTGTAGTAAGCATCATATGCAGCGACGGCTGAAAAACCACCCCATTTTTGCATAAACTTTATACCCAAAACCACATTGGGGGTGTAATTTTTAATTGCTTTACTTGGACGAGTATCTTCCGTGATAGGAATAAGTTTCCCATCTTTCTCAATATAGTTCCCTCCTATTTCTTTTGTTTCTTTTACGTCAGGAAGAGAGTTAGCATTATTGCCCACTTCAACTCCGATAATAGCAGAAAAGCCGGAATCACCGTTAAAGGTGTAGGAAATAAAATTGGTGCGTGTTGTACCTGCAGGTGCTATACTATCATCATTGAGAACATTTCCATAACCACCAGTCCAGCTGTTGAAAATGGTATCGTCAAGACCTACACGAAAACCACCCAGTTCAATGTAAGCGGCTGAAAGTTTTGCACCAGCGCCATTTTTACCATCATCCCAGCTTGAGAAAATTTTCGCATATGAACGAAGGGTTCCCATTTCTGTTTCAGAAGCGGCTTGAAAAACAAGGGTAAGCTGTGATGATGAGCCATAGGTTTTTCTTTTGTTGTTTAGTTCAGCTTCAGTGGTTGCATCGATATTACCACCACCGACAAAATCAGCACGAACACTTCCTGACAAACGCATGCAGGTTTCTGTTCCAGGGATATAGAAATATCCTTTTCCGTAGGCATCACAAACGCGAACATATTCTACGGGTTCAGGTTCGGCAACAACTGTTGAAGCAGCATGTGCTCCAGAAATCGCTAAAAAAGCTGCTGTAGAGCTTAAAAAGAGGGATTTAATATTCATATGGGATCTCCGAGGTCCGTTTAATCTTTATTCTAAAGAATGTCACTTGCCTCATGCATTTAAGACAAAGGCATAAGTAAAATACGCGGTACTTATCATTCTAGCTATACTAATCTTTTTAGAGTTTCAAATATGAAATGAACTTTTTGTAATGTATCCATGTACTATTCGAGAAGATGTGATAAAAAAGACACAATTTTTGTTTTATTAACTTTTGGTTCCTATAGAGTCAACAAAGGAAAAAAATGTCAGATATTTTGGAAAAAAATCGAAAATGTCTTGAACTTTCTCTTGATACCCTTTATGCCTCTCCTTGGAGAGGTGGCCGAGTGGTCGAAGGCGCTCCCCTGCTAAGGGAGTAGGGCTCAAAAGGCTCTCGAGAGTTCGAATCTCTTCCTCTCCGCCATTCTTCTATAAAATCAGTGCATTATAGTTAAGTGTAGGAATTTTGAGTGCGTATGGCAATAGCCCTTGACACTGAGCGTTTATTAAGAATTCTCTTTCCTTTTAACATCGTTTTTACCCATACGCCAGCCTCGCTTTTGATGTGCAAGCAAATGATTTTGATTGATTCAAGATAAATCAGATTTGAAAAAATCTTATGATATTTGAGTTCAGTCTATGATTATTATAAATTATTGTTTTATCAATATGGTGTCTGTTGAAAGCTCGATATGGCAAGGGTCTAAAGAAGTCTCGATCTCTTTTAGAAGAAAATCTTGTAGAAAAAATTTTGTCGGGAATGGTTTTCCTCTTATTAAGACTTTTGAGAGTGTTTTATCCATCTCATGATGACCAAACCACATAGGAAAAAAGTAAGAGTCGGTAAGATGAGATAATAAGAGGGAGAAATTTTTGCAGGAAGAAAAGAAATAATACTTAATACGGTAATTGAAAATAGTCTGCCGCTAAAAGATACAGCACCGATAACACCGGAAATATGTTGTGTTTGTGTTTGGTTCAGTTCTGAGAAAAATAAGCTTTTTGCCCCTATTGGTACAGTGCAAATAAATCCATGAATTAAAGAGAAGGCAATGACGGAGGCAGCCGTTTGATTGTTATGGACTAAAAAATAGAGCGCTATGCACATCAGCGCAGAAAAGAAAGAGAAATACTTTATAGAATTTTTATATTTTTTATCAAGAACATGATATTTCGACATCAGTAAATTTGAAAAATATTGCGCTGAAAAGGCTCCAATATGACAGCACATCAAAACGAACATTTGTGAACCGTTGAGGTGATCAATCTTTCCACCTGAAAGTATGATCGGTTGCCAGAAATGATAAATAATCTGAATACCAGCGCTAAAAAGACACATGAGGAAAATAAACCATGCTCCGCCCACAGTGTTTTGAAAAATCCAGAGTGTTTCCTTAGCATTTTGCAAGATTGTCTTTGTTTTGTGTGTTTCAATCACCGATTTCTTTTCTTCCGGAACAATAAGGAAGACCAAGAAAATAAATCCCATCATGAGGTATGAAATGATATATCCCATAAAATATTGCCCAGAGTAATAAATCGTTCCAATGCCTACGATCCCACTGAAAATACTTCCGAAAGAATTAACTTGGTGATAAAGATGCGCATAATGCGAAAAGTGATCGTGTTTATCGCCAAGAGAATGGTAAATCCATCCATCAATGGCGCTGACAATAATGCAAATGCCTGCTGCATAGAGAATTTCTGCAATAATAAGCGCCGTCATATTGGGGGCTTGAAGGCAGAGAAGATAAAACACTCCCGTCATAAAGACGCCAGCTATAACGGAATATTTACGTCGATATCTATCCGCTAAAACAGCGCAAGGAAAATCAAGCAGCAGAATAGTTGTGGAAAAGACAACTTGAAGCAGCGCCAATTGCGCGAGACTGACCCCCATAGACATTAAAAAAATCGCATGGTACACACCAATGAGCATGCGTACTGCATTATAAGCGCCATAGGTAAAAGCAAGAGTGCGTGCTCTGGTCATTGTGTTGTTCCATAGATGATTGTACAGTGGGAACTCTCACTGAAGAGAATGTTTTTCTGTATATTTCGAAATGACGATCCTCTTGTGGAAAACGGTATCCTAAATAGAAAATCGATAACCATTACTTTTATTATGAAAATGGCAACCTAAAAGAGCGCTTATTGAAGATAGTCTTTAGAGATTACAGACAGAAAAAACAAAGAAGTCAATCGTGAGATTAAAGCTTTCATCTCATGACGAATAATGGTGAATTTTAGATTTCATCTACCGTTTTTTAATCTACTGCTCTGTAAGAAAAACCCAATTCCCCCAATTCATACTTCTCATTTATCATTGATTATAAACATTTTTTAGCACACTCCAAAACGGCATCTTTTTACGAATAACAATATATCCTGTCTCTCAAATTATAGCTTTGCTCATTGCTTATCCCCATTGATTAAATCAACTTTTCTCTGAAAAATTCCATTTGAGAAAAATGCATCCTATCAGTTTATATTCTACGATCTTTAATTAACTTAAGGAATGTAGCAATAAAATATACTATAGCAAATGAATAAATTTGAATTTTTGTAAAAAACGCAATTTTTTATGGCTAAAGATAAAAAAACAAATCTACATTAAAAATAATCTTTATACCATTCAAGACCATTGATTATTTTTATCCATTTTATATATGCTCCATTTTATGGGGCAAGTATAATTATTAATTAAAATATTAATTTTGAGTGATTTATAATATTATATTATAATTCTTTGTTAATTCACATATAAAGTGATTAAATTTCGCCCATGGAGATATAGAAATAAACAGAAAAGTTTATAACTAATCTGTTGAATAAATTAGTTTTTATAGATTTATTTTTTTTGTATAATTTATCCTTTTTTATTTTTATCGTAGATTATTTTAAAGAGATTTAATAAATTTTATTCCGAATCTTTTGATGAGAATTTAGGTATTTATTTTAAGGTATTTTGTACGAGAAAATAGAAAAATGTTTACAAAAAAAATTCTGTTGAGAGAAGGCTTATTGCTTATCGTATTTTTGCTGACATATCTTATTCCCGCCTCGCGTGGTTATACGGGCGTGGATAAATTATTTTGTTCCCAAGTCGTTAAGGAGCGGGATGAGGCTGTTCAGAGGTTGGATTCCGTTGAGTTTGAAAAGGAAAATGCGCAACGAGGATGGAATGATACAATGAAGGTATTAGGGGTAGCGCTAGAGGATTTGAGGAGAATAGCTCTTGAACAGCAGGAACTCTATTTGGCAGTGCTGAAAACTATGCCAAACGACAAACAACTTACTTATAAATATGAGATAACGCAAAAACGAAACGCTGCAATTTTTGAGCGGATCGAGAAGCTTTTTACGCTATTTGAACATGTTGAGAAAAGAACAGAAGCTTTTCGAGGATTCAGCAAAGTCGATCAGCTTAAGGATCAGTCTCAGTCATTACATACTTTAGAAGTGATTTCTAAACATTATGGACATGTTGATGAACTCAACAAAGAACTTGAAAGGCTTAATCACGAAGTTGGTCGTTTAAACAACAAACTTCAAAGCCTGAAGAAAATATCGCGATAAAGAAACAGAAAGTTGTTCATTGATGCAATGGGGAAAAATGCGTGAGATGATTCACAACAATTTTATTGAAAAAGGAATAATCGGTGGGATTTGCAATAGTACTCATCATATCCGTTATGGTTATTATAGGAACCCTTTGTTTTTTGTGTAACAGGAACTGTGAAAGAGCGGAAAGAGATCGATGGAAAAGATATAGAGAAGCACGAGAAACACGTTCCGAAAATGAAGAATAAAATGAGACCAGTATGAAAAGATAAGAAACACAACCATTGTATAAGGCGCTTTAAAAGTCAGATCATAAAATTTCGGGTGTCTCTTTAGTTTGGCAAAGAATCTAAAGTCTTAACGTGAAGCTATGGTACTTTCATCGAGGAGTTATAAAATAATCTTTTGCGTATTTATGATAAATATGGCTTTAGGCTTTATTATTGTTGGGTGAAGCCAATAGAGAGTTCGTTATTCTTACTCTTATATGCGTTTTTATCGCATTCATTTCGTTATGTTTTTCGATAGCTTCTCCGATTATTTTAATTTTACACATACGATTGACAAAGAAATTAAAAAAACACTTCAGCAATTAGAAGATACTCTTGAGCAGCGAGATAAAGCTCTTATAGCACAAAAAAGGAGAGAAAAATGAACGGCTCTTATGATTTTGTTTTTTCTCGCTGTTATAATTATTGGTTGTGTTTTAAACACAGCGATTATTACGCTTTATTATTCTTTTATGAAGTGTTCGAAATTGTACAAAAGGTCATTGCAGAATTAGAAAAAGTGATTAAAGAATGGGATGCAGCAATCGAGGGATTATTCGAGAAAGAACAAAAAAAGTGATACAAGGCTTCAAATTTTCTTATGGCACTCGTTTTTAAGCATCGAGATGTG
The DNA here is from genome assembly GCF_003606325.2 of Bartonella kosoyi. Taxonomy (NCBI): domain Bacteria; kingdom Pseudomonadati; phylum Pseudomonadota; class Alphaproteobacteria; order Hyphomicrobiales; family Bartonellaceae; genus Bartonella; species Bartonella kosoyi. The sequence continues at coordinate 1,898,344 of NZ_CP031843.2, read as the reverse complement.
TTATACTGATGATTGAATAGAGTGTATCATGTTTTAGATAGAACAAAAAAGAAGGTTAAAAAACACAGCTTAGATGTGTCTTTAGAATTTTTATATGCTGTTAAGATTGGCAAAAGTCTGTACCTATTGATATGGAAGCCAAAATCATAGAGCTCTTAGATTAAGAAAAGGCTTTTCTTTTCAGAAAAGGAGTCTCTATCTTTCTCGAAAGAATTCCAAAATCCGAGCTTTCTACTCTGTTGCAACATGAAACTGTTATCACGTGTATGAGAGTTTTAAATGGTTTGATGCAAGAGAGCTTACCCGTGCTCAAAAAATTATTAGAATTTTTCTAAAACGTACTTTGTAGAGGCATATTGAAAAAATTTATTTCCGCAATTTTATTCTCGTATCCCTTACGTTAAAAAATAACAAATTACACACAATAAAAAAGAGCATGCTGTTTTAGAGAGGGCTTTAAAAATTTTGACCTTTTAGAAGTGTAAGTCCTTTGGGCATTGAGCAAAGAAGTCTTGATTTTAAATAATTGAGGGACGCGTTAAAAAATCCTATACCCTTATGTTTATTTACGTGGCCCTCACATAAAAAATGTATACAAAATAAAAAAAGTTACTGTTGATATAAAGTTGATGGTGCCCGGAAGAGGACTCGAACCTCCACGCCTTGCGGCACAGGTACCTGAAACCTGCGCGTCTACCAATTCCGCCATCTGGGCTTATAAAAATCATCTAAGCCTGTGAAGCAATTCTGTCAATAAAATTATAGAATTTATTTTCTTTGTTTAAAACGATTGAATTAAACTTTTAGAGGGCATCATAGTTTTAAAAGTTTAAGGTGTGATGATTGTCCTGGATGCAATAGTTGAATCGGAATTAAAGGTGTAAAGAATAGGAATGCCGGTTGCTAATTCTTGAGATATAATTTCTTCACTGCTGAGACCTTCAAGCGCCATAATAAGAGCACGAAGAGAATTCCCATGTGCTGCGATCAAAACAGTTTGAGAGCGCAAAATATGAGGCTGGATATGATAAAGATAATAAGGCCAAATGCGTGCTCCGGTATCGCGTAGGCTTTCTCCATTAGGTGGCGCAATTGTGTAGGAACGGCGCCACATTTGCACTTGCTCTTGCCCCCATTGTAGGCGCACTTCATCTTTATTTAAACCAGAAAGATCTCCATAATTACGTTCATTCAATGCAGAGGTTTGGATCATTTCTAAATTTGATTGTCCCATTTGCTCTAAAATGTGCTGAGCTGTTTTTTGGGCTCGTTGTAAAGCAGATGTATATGCGATATCAAACTTCAAACCAGATTCTTTTAGTTTTTTTCCTGCTGCTATCGCTTCTGCATGCCCTTTTTCTGTTAAATCAGGGTCTTTCCAACCCGTAAAAAGGTTTTTGAGATTCCATTCGCTTTGTCCGTGACGGATGAGTACAAGTGCGCGTCCCATTATGAATTGCCTCTATTTTATTGATTGTTTAAAGTTCATCGTTTAATCCCAAGACATCGAGCATTGAATAAAGACCATTTTCATGGTTTTTTGCCCATAAAGCTGCTTTTAATGCGCCATTGGCAAAGATGGAGCGTTCTTGCGCTGTATGGGAGAGAACAATGCGCTCATGGGAGCCGGCAAAAATGACATTGTGTTCGCCAACAACTGTTCCACCCCGTGAACAAGAAAAACCAATGGAGCCTTTTTCGCGTTTTCCTGTATGGCCATTGCGTTCGTTGACACGTACATTTTGCAGCATAACATTGCGACCTTCAGCCGCTGCTTGCCCGAGAAGAAGAGCGGTTCCAGAAGGGGCGTCAACTTTGTTCGCGTGATGCATTTCGTAAATTTCAATATCAAAATCATTGGCTTCTAATGCTTTGGCTGCTTTCTTTACAAGGTTGGCTAAAAGATTTATTCCAAGGCTCATATTTCCAGATTTGACGATTGTTGTATGTTTTGCAAACTCTGCAATTTTTTTTTCTTCTGTTGTGCTAAATCCTGTGGTGCCAATAATATGGACAAGTTTTCTTTGAGCAGCATAGTGAGCATAAAGAATACTCGCTTGGGGTTGTGAAAAATCTATAATCCCTTCTGTGTTTGAAAAAGCCTTTGCGAGATCATCTGTGATGCACACCCCAAGAGAATCTGAGCCAATTAATGTACTGGCATCTTTTCCTACAAAAGGTGAGCCTTTGCGCACAAGAACAGTACAAAGCTCTACATCTTTCCTCTGCCGGATTGCTGTAATGAGTTCACGTCCCATTCTTCCATTTGCACCAACAATTGTAAGGCGCATTTTTATCTCCTTATGATGCTTTATTGCCCCGTAGTATAGGCAAATTCTTGCCTTCTTTCCAACCGTTCTTTTTCTTTATAGGAAAAAATTTTTTCTTGCTTTAATTTATCCTTTTGTACTGTAAAACTCTATCGTTTAGGGGAAGTGATATAAGATTTACAAATTTATAGAGAGATATTTTTTGTGAAAGTGTTTGATGGAGAGGGGGAGGTTTCTTGTAAAGCCTAATGGGGATTGTTCATTGCTTGACGTTTTTATTTCTCTCGTTCTTTAATGGGGCACAGCCCTCATGTACAATAAAACACTTCAAATAAAATACACTTAACTTATGCGCTTGTCTTAAAAAAATATGTATCAATGCTTTTAAGCTTGTTTTGTGATGACGTGCGTGAAGGGTATAACGAGAAAATCTCCATGAATAATATAAAATCTATTCTGTACGGCTACCTTTCATAAAAGCGCAAATTGGCACCATCATACGTTTTGCTCGCTCTTGGACCTTGAAATGATTCATAGGCATTATATACAATTTTTACACACCAAATGTTATCTGTGAATAAAACACATAAAAGGGGGGAGAAACAGAAAGATGTCTGAGAAGTTGGATTGTTCACACACAAGCGTTGGTCGGATTCTTTATTTTTTAGAGAGGCAAGTTGAAAAAGTTGTTATTTTATAAAAACGCATCATGATGGCACTTTTTTATTAAGTGCAAATGGTGTGCATATTATCCACTGCGTTTTTTTATAGATTAGGAAGAATGGAGGGGAACCATGCGTTAAGTATTGTTATTTTATTGGCCTCGCTTTCTAATGGTGCTGCAGCTCTTGTCTTTAAAGAAAGAGTTTAAAACCTTTTGTTAAATATCTTTATTTCTATAATTAGTCTTTTTGTGGATAGAGCAAAAATTGATTTTGGGGGGGCAGGATAAGAGGGCTTGAAATAAGAGATTATGATGAGTTCTTATTTTCTGTTCAATAGGATTGTGAAGCAATCTATTCTTGTATTATTTATAGGCAGGCATAAAGATTTATAAACGGGGAAGTCTTCTTTAGGTAAAATTTCATTTTTACTCGTTTTTGTGAGAGGAGACTAGAAATCAAGATCAGCATAGTGAGTACTTGCAACAATTCCACGGACACGATCTGTTAAAAGAGAACGAAAAGAAGGTCGTGATTTAATCCGCATATACCAGTCTTTGGCAGCAGGGGATTGTTCCCAGTCAATTTCCCCTAGAAAGTCAAGGACAGAGACAGCAGCGGCAGCGGCTAGGTCAGCATAGGATAAGGTAGAACCCACTAAGCTATCACGAGAGGCACAGAGCCAATTGAGATAGTTCATATGGGGTGGGATATTGGCGCGTGCATTGCGTAAAATTTGTGAATTGGGAGCCCCACCGCCAATGGAAAGGGGCATTTCACGTTTATGAATCCGTTCTCGTACAATATGACGTGTTGCTTCATTTTCAAATTTATTTAAAAACCAGTCATTAAGGCGGCGGACTTCCGCACGATCTAAAGGATTTTCTGGAAAGAGTTTATTTTCTTGTCGTAAACTTCCATGCGTCTCATCTAAATATTCACAGATAACAAAAGGACCTGATAATGGAACCTCGTGTTCATCGAGAAAAACAGGAACATGACCGGCGGGATTGAGAGCGAGAAATTCGTGTCTTCTTGCCCATTCATATTCTTCAATCAGTTGCGTGGCTACACCATATTCTCCAAGAATGAGGCGTATGAAGCGCGAAGCGGTGGATAGGGGAGAGTGAAAAAGTGTCAGCATAATTTACACAACTAAATAGAGTGGATAAGAATTCTTTCAAGTCATTCTTTTTTATAAAGATGCTTGATGAGAAGTACAAGATCATTAGCAGCTGCTAGCAATTATGCTTAATAAATTGTTAATAATATGAATGCCTTCTCTTATGCAATAGTTTGCAAAATGGCAGTACGTAATTCTTCCAAACCGTATGCTTTTTCTGAAGAGGTTGCAAGGATCTCAGGATACGCCGCTGGACGTTTGAGAAGTTTTGTTTGTGTGGTCATCATTAATTTTTCCAAAGCATTTGATTTTATTTTATCGCTTTTTGTCAAAACAATTTGGTAAGAAACGGCTGCCTTATCAAGGAGTGCAAGAACATCTTCATCATTATTTTTGATTCCGTGTCGTGAATCAATCAAGAGATATACACGCTTTAGTGTTGTGCGTCCCCGTAAATAGCTAAAAATCAAATTTGTCCAAGCATCAACCAGATTTTTAGGTGCAGCAGCGAAACCATAACCTGGCATATCTACCAATGTAAAAGGGGGAAGATCTCCTTGTTGTCCACTGAAGCCATCGGGGACAAAATAATTCAGCTCTTGTGTGCGTCCTGGTGTATTTGAGGTTCGTGCTAAGCCTTTTTGCTGGACAAGTGCGTTGATTAAAGATGATTTTCCAACATTGGAACGCCCCGCAAATGCGATTTCTGGTGGCCCTTCAGGGGGAAGAAAGCGTATTGCGGGGACACCACGAATAAAAATCCAATTGCGCGAAAAAATTCCATAAAGGGAAGAATCTCTTGTCATTCTTGCACTTCTTTTTGGGGGGGCACTTCTTTTTTGGGTGATTTTCTCCATATGGCTTTCAAATTGTCAAAAAGCTCAATTTTAACTCCCTGGCGCTTCATCATGATACCTTGCTGAATGATTGACAATATATTGTTCCATGCCCAATAAATGACAAGACCAACAGGGAAAGAAGCGAGCATAAAAGTAAAGACAACAGGCATCCATGTGAAAATCATCGCTTGGGTTTGATCTTGAGGTGCGGGATTCATACGCATTTGTAAAAACATCGTTATTCCCATAATCAAAGGCCATGCACCAATCATAAGAAATGTTGGCGTTGTATAGGGCAAGAGACCAAACAAGTTGAAAAGAGACGTTGGATCAGGGGCTGCTAAATCTTGAATCCAGCCAAAGAAAGGAGCATGGCGCATTTCAATGGTAATATAGAGAACTTTATAAAGCGCAAAGAATATTGGAAATTGAACCAACATTGGCCAACAGCCTGCAAGGGGGTTAATTTTTTCGGTTTTATACAGTTCTATAATTGCTTGTTGTTGTTTGTTTTTTTCATCGGGATATTTTTCTTTTATCTCTAGCAAACGCGGTTGGAGCAGCTTCATGCGCGCCATAGATTGATAAGATTTATTGGCGAGAGGGAAAAGAAGTGTTTTTAAGAGTACTGTGACAAGAAGGATGGCAATACCAAAATTTCCTGTTTGTTTATAAAGAATGTCAATGAGAGCAAACATGGGCTTTGTGATGAAATCAAACCAACCCCAATCAATTAAGAGAGCAAACTTGTTGATTTTTAGGTCATTTTGATAGTGATTAATGATTTCAACCTGTTTTGCACCAGCAAAAAGACGATTTGTAACGGTTTTTGTTTCATTGGGAGCAATCGTTAAAAGCGATCCTAGCAAGTCAGATTGATAATGTGTTTGCAAACGATCAAAATAAATAAAACGGCTTGTATATTCTTTATCTTGCGGGGGAATAACCGCTACAGCCCAATATTTATCGGTAATACCAATCCAGCCTCCTGTTACTTTGGAAAAAGTCATACTCTTTTGTCCATTATCAGGATTTGGATCAAGCTCTGCTAAGGTTTTATATTTTTCAGTTTTGAGCGAATCTCCAGCAATACCGATCATCCCCTCATGAAGCAAATAGGTGGCATTGGTATGTTCTGGTGGTGCTGCACGTGCAACGCGGGCATAGGAGGAAAGATAAACCGGTTGATCACTTTCATTGCTGATAGAATCCTCAATGGTAAACATGTAATGATCATCAACAGAAAGGGTACGGCGGAAGATTTGCCCCTGTCCGTTATTATAGATTAAAGTGATGGGTGTTGAAGGGGTTAGAGTTGTATTGTTTCCCTCTATTTGCCACTGTGTATTGGATTGAGGTAAAGCTTTTGCTGGCAAAGATGCACTTGCAAAACCAAATTCAGCCAAGTAGGTCGTTTTGAATCCTTTAGGATTCAGCAAATCAATTTCCGGTGATTTTTTATCGACGGTTACACGATATTTCTTAAGGTGAAGATCATCAAATTGTGCACCAACAAGATTAATAGAGCCTTCCAATTCATTGGTTTTGATCGCAACACGCTCTGTTTTGGCTAATACAGCTTTCCGGATTTCAGGAGTCATTGGCTGTTCGATGATTGATGTTGCTTGATGCGTTGAGGGATCGTCAGAAGAATTCGTCGTGGTAATAGAAAGGGATGACTGTTGTTTTGACAATTGCTGTTGTTGCGCGATGACTTGTTGTTTTTGTAACTTTGCTTGTTTGGGAGCAACATGAAGAAATTGCCATGCGATGAGCACTACGAAAGATAAGCCAATAGCGATAAAGAAATTGCGGTTATATTCCATTCGTATTCCCTTGTTGTCGTTGCTGATGTTTTGTTTTTGATTTTATTCGCCGATTCAATTCACTAATTAAAGATGTGAAAGGCGCATGTAATGCGTCACGATATGCTACAATGACATAGTCAGTCCCTGCTTCCATGTGGTTTGTTACACCAACTCTTACAGCTTCACGCAAGCGCCTTTTGATACGATTCCGTTTCACAGCATTTCCGTTTTTACGGGTAACAGTGAAACCTACACGCGCAACAAGAGAAGATTTTCTTTCTGTTGTTTGTTCACGAGATTTAACTTCGAGTAAAAATAAAGGACCACGTCGTTTTTCTCCTGTACGGACAGACAAAAAGTCTGCTCTTTTGCGAATGCGACAAGGATGTTTTTTCTTCATAAAAGAATATTTCGCAATTTCACTAAATCCTTGACTGATCAAGCATTAGAGGTTCATAATAAAAGTTTCACAACGAAGGAATAATGAGCAGTCGTCAACGGTTGTGAAAATTTAAGTGGTTAAGCAGAGAGCCGCTTACGTCCACGAGCACGTCTTGCAGCAATAACTTTACGTCCTCCAGCTGTAGCCATGCGTGCACGAAATCCATGGCGGCGTTTACGGACAAGTTTAGAGGGTTGGTACGTACGTTTCATTTACTTAAATACCGCGGAGTGCGGCCCTTCTTAATCTTCGTTTTATGAGCAGTTCTGCGCGTGATGAACAATTTTATCCTATCAGACAGCTGTTAACCCATAAGAAAAAATATGAAAAAAGTCAATCTCAGATTGTTTTTTCTTACGTTTGAAAAAATACAAAACACCTTATAACTGTTTGTGACACTTTTTTATGATACTTTGAAAGTGTCAGAAAATAGCGGTTGAGTCTACAGAAAATGAATGGCAAGAACGTTAAAGACTTAAAGAAAGCATGACAGATTATTGTATGCTCAATTTAAAAAATATTTTGATATTAAGAGTTTTTCTCAAGTTTTGTGTTTTATAAAACCCTTATCAAAATATTCATTAAAGTGTTAGCGCACAAACGTGATTGATAGGCTTTTAATAGCGGATTTTGTGCATGAATTTTTTTATTCAAGAGTGGTTTCGTGTTTTATAAAGAGATAAAATGTAAGTCATTTATATTTTGTAACTCTTAAACTAAAGTAGAAAATATTAGGTGATGAACCTGTCAGTATTTTTTGTTCGTATGCTTGTATTTGTTGGTATTTTATAGAGAGGAAAGAGCGTGGATCCTATCACAAGTGAGGCTGTCCGCAACGTGTTATGTAAAGTCAAAGGACCAGGTCTTGAAAGCGATATTGTATCGTTGGGGCTTCTTTCAGAAATATTCATTGCTGATGGCAAGGTTTTCTTTTCCATTACAGTTCCTGATGGACGTGTGCAAGAATGGGAATTATTGCGCCGTTCTGCTGAGGAGCTGGTGTGTGCTTTGGAGGGGGTCCAATCTGTTGTCGTTACGCTTACAGCAGAAAAAACAACAAAGGGAGTACCTCGACGCAGAGCAAATCTCTTGCCTGTGAAAATGCCCATAGAAGGTGTACGTCATGTCATTGCTGTTGCTTCTGGAAAAGGAGGGGTGGGAAAATCGACGATGGCAATCAATATCGCTTTAGCTTTACAAGATTCAGGTTTCAAAACAGGGGTGATGGATGCAGATATTTATGGTCCATCTTTGCCACGTTTGACAGGACTTGTTAACCAAAAACCACAGCTCATGGGAGGAAAAAAGATTCAACCTCTTGAAAAATTTGGTCTTAAATTAATGTCAATGGGCTTTTTGGTTGAGGAAGAAAAGCCGGTGGTCTGGCGTGGTCCTATGGTTATGGCTGCTGTAACGCAATTGTTACGAGATGTTGTATGGGGACCTTTGGACGTTTTAGTTGTCGATATGCCACCGGGTACAGGGGATGCTCAATTAACGCTTGCGCAACAGGTACAATTAACGGGAGCGTTGGTTGTTTCTACGCCTCAGGATCTTGCTTTAGTTGATGCACGAAAAGCGATAGAAATGTTCATGAAAGTCAATGTTCCTATTTTAGGACTGATTGAGAATATGAGTTATTTTATTGCTCCCGATACAGGAAAACGCTACGATATTTTTGGCCATGGTGGGGCGCGGGGTGAAGCAGAACGTCGAGAGGTCCCGTTCTTAGCAGAAATACCGCTTGATGCAGCTTTACGATTTTCTTCCGATGAGGGGAACCCTATTTTTGTTGTTCAGCCTAATGGCGAGCATGCTCAACGGTATCGTACAATTGTGGATCAAATAAAAAATAAACTCTGTTGAATATATGTTTTTTTTTAAAGAGTTTGCTAAAACACACTTATAAAAGATATAAAAATAGTTGCCTTTTTGTAAGGAAAATATGAATTCTAATCCGGAGAAAATAATTTTCTGTCATCATCATTTCATTTGTTTTTTCTACGTTCAAAAGCATCGAAAGAAAGATTTTTAAAAAGTGGAGATAACGCATTCTTTCACGGTTTCATTGTCCGCGGTTTTTATCGGGATAGGCTTTTTACGCAACAACAAAATTCTCACGAATATATTGATGCTGATTATGCAAGCGCTTGTTTGAAAAGAGAATATTTCTTAATGGGTTTCATTCGTTTTACGAGAGTACTTGTGAATGATAGAATGTAAAAACTCCTGTGAAGTGTAGAGATCTCATAGCATTTTTCCTTAAATAAAAAGAGAGAAGTCATACCCATTATGCTCTTTTCTTCCTCAAAATTTTCCTCTATTTTGCATAAAGTTGGCAAGTCTATTTACCTTCTTTTTTAACAATTTTATCGCAATGTTGCTTCCTTTTTAAGACACAAACAAACGTTTTTTATTTCATGACAAGAGAATAACGTAAAAAGGAAAAAGATTTTGTCAGTATTTTCATTTCAAATATTAAAGTATTAAAGAATGAATTTTCTTCCTATAAGCAATTTGGTGCTATAAAAATATCTTGAAGATTAACCAAAAGATTTATTGCTATTCATGTCAACTAAAAGGATGGGTAAATTAAAGGGATAGGTAGCTAAAAAATCCGTTTTCCTACTCTTGAAAGACCTATCGCAGACAATTTTATTAATTCATGTTCACAAAGAGCCCAATCAATAGATCCATAATTTTCATCTTTGAGATGAGAATTATGTTGGTTAAGTCTTTTTAGAAGCATTCATTTTTTGTAAAGTTGCCTCAAGAGCTGTTGTGAGAGCACTTTTCCCCCCTTGATGAGAAAAATAATTTGACAAAAATTCATTTGTTCCCCCCTTTGTTGAAAACTCTTTTTCAAGCAGTGCAAAATTAAGAGAGGTAGAACGATCCGTTGCTATAATTTTACGCATTTCATCCGTAAGATTTCCAAACATCATGGTCAGAAACTCTGCTGATTGCTGTTTGTTTAACCCTTGTGTTATAAACCATTGATGGGCTGTTTCGATAAAATTAAAATATACGCCCATAAGAGAACCAGCCGTCATAAAAAGATTAAACTGTTCTTCCTTTTCGAGCACCAATGTGCCCCCCAATGCATCAAATAAAATGCGTAAAAAGGGGTGATCGGGATAAATGGGCGTCAAATTTTTGCATTCTGCGACAAAAGGTAACGGAACAGCACGATAAACTTTATGGTTGATCCACGCTTCCACCTCTGCGGCTTTTGCCATAGCAAGAACGGAAATAACCAGCTGTTCTGGACGAAAACGAAGAGAGCGCAAAACACTTTCTGCAATTTGGTTGGGAAGGCAAAGAAAAACACAATCACTCATATCGAGCAATGCTTGGTTATTTTCAGCAATCACAACCTTATCATAAGTGCGTGAAAGACGCTCTGCTATTTCAGCATTGCGCGGTGAAACAATCATGGAAGAAACATTAAAGGCGCTTGTCATGAGGCCATCGATTATGCAAGCGCTGATTGTACCTGTTCCCAAAAAGCCCAGTTTCATTTTTATTTCTCAGTTTTATCTTTTAAAAGGAATCTCAATCAATATTTCAGGTGTTTTAACTAACATAAATGCTAATTGAAGAAGCAACACAGAGCATTGCAAGAATAATCAACCCCAAATAGATTTTGGGCTTGTCAAACAGAACGGCAAAAGCAGAAAACCAACCAACAATAGCTGCGGCTAATGCAAATAAAAAACCTGGTTTATTCATCAGTACAATATGCATTGCCATTAAACCACCAATAATCAGCGCTCCAAAAACAATGAGCAAACCTGTTGCAAACTTTTCATAATCATCCATATTTCGCTCCTTATAGCGCTCAAAAGATTATAGACTTTTTAACGTATATATACATAAAGGAGAAATGTTTTTTATGGAGTATGGTTAAAACGTGGGTCGCCTCTTATTGATCAGAGGTAAAAAATGCGGGGATATGTTGTGGCAAACGCCAAGGTAAAATTGCAATCAAATCAAAGCGTACAGACAAAAGCGCATAATCTTTTTGTCGTGCGAGCCAAATATCGGCTGCTGCTTCAATTCGCCTTTCATTCATTCGGGAAACCGCTTCCATTGCTTCCGCCAACGTTGAACGTGCTTTAACTTCAACAATTAACACAAGGTTTCCACGTCGTGCAATTAAATCAATTTCCCCACACTTTGTTTTAAAACGCATTTCGGCTATGTGAAATCCTTTGAAACGCAACCACCAAGCGGCCAATTTTTCTGCACGAATCCCTCGATAAAAAGACTTTTGTCTGTGTTTTTTTTGTATCGTTTTACGCATTATTTTACATATTTTTTAGAAAAATTAACCGTTGAAAAAGTTCCTGCTTTTTAAACCCGGTCTTTTTTGCAACCAAAGATGCGGCTTGAGCTGCGGAATGTGTTTGTGCGTGTTCTAATAACATTTTATCAATTTCTTGATCACTTATTACATTTAAGCAAGAAGATGATGTTTCTCCAACAAGCACAACAATTTCCCCACGAATCTGTGTCTGTTTTTTATAACTTTCCAACAAACTTCCCAAATTAGAAACGTCTATAGTTTCAAACTTTTTTGTTAATTCACGACAAATGGCGGCAGGTCTATCTGCCGAAAAAAGAGAGACCATATCTTGTAAAGTTTCAATAAGACGATGTGGTGCTTCATAAAAAATCAAGGTCGCTGGAATCTCTTTTAATTGTTCCAATCGTTTTTGACGCTGTGCTTTGCGGGCACTCAAAAAACCTGCAAAGAAAAAGCTATCGGTCGGAAGCCCTGTCGGTATCAGGGCAGCTAAAAGAGCGGAGGCTCCAGGGATCGGAATAATTTTATGACCTTCCTTACGGGCTTCTTCAACTAATCGAAATCCAGGATCAGAGATAAGCGGTGTTCCCGCATCTGAAACAAGCGCTACCGTTTTGTTTTCCGCTAAAGCCGCTAAGAGCTTTGGACCTGCTTTTTGCGCATTATATTCATGATAGAGAAGAACTTTTTTTTGAATACCGTAACGTTCCAACAAAACACGTGTTACCCGCGTATCCTCACACGCTAAAATATCAACACCTGCCAGCACTTGCAAAGCACGAAGTGTAATATCTGCAAGATTTCCAATAGGCGTTGCTACAAGATAAAGCCCTGGCTCTATGATGGGGGCTGAATAAGCATGCGTACCTATAAAATATGCTTTCTCACACACGCTCTTTTCTCTTCATCAAATTCCCCTTACCACAATAAAATTTTTATCCATACTCATAAGTTATTTTTGCTCACTTTTTACCAGCAGATTTTTATCATTACAACGGCTTATTTGCTCGAGACTCCTTGCTGAAATCGTTGATCATTTCACAATAGGATAACTTTTTGTATCGTGAAAGAGCTTAATGCATGAAGGTGATTGATAGATTTCTGATCTTAAGGGAAATATTTTGATCCATTGTGTTTTGTCTATTTCAATTTTAGGAGAACGAACAATGATGATATTGGCGGAAGAGATTACATATTGGGGTAGAAGGGACCCTCGCTGCCTTGTGGACAGGTCCAGGTAATGTTTTGATTTGGATCTTTGAGGTCGCACGTTTTACAATGTATGCAATTTGAAGCGTTGATCCTATACGTTAGATGGTCATGAGACTCTAGCCATTCGTAGACAGCGGCGGGGCAATAGCGTGTAGAAGGTCCTCCATAGACGGCATATTCGGAGTCCTTTTGTTTTTCTAATGAGGCTATTTTTAAATGACAAGGTTGATTTTCTTCATGGCGCGTATTGGAAAGGGCAACACTTGTAAGGCGGTCAAACGTTACAACACCATCAGGTTTTGGGTAAGCTATGGGTTGAAATTTTTCTGCTGGCTCAAGACAAGCATAATCTTCTTTGCTGTGGGTGAGTGTTTTAAATAAGGAAAATCCGAACAGCTGTTGCCACCACATATCAAAACCGGCAAGTTTAATTCCATATTTTGTCCCATATTTTGCCCAAAGCGGTTTGGCATTTCGCACTTTATAAAGATCTATACCAATGGGGCCTTTTCGCCATTGTTCTTCGATTTCCTTGACTTCATCATGGGCGCGCCCTTGTGCGAGAGTGGTAGCAATTTTATCGGCAGCTAATATGCCCGATAAGATGGCATTGTGTGATCCTTTGATACGAGGAACATTGACAAGGCCAGCAGAGCAGCCAATAAGCACTCCACCAGGAAAGGTGAGTTTTGGTACAGATTGCCATCCTCCTTCACTGATCACACGCGCCCCATAGGAAAGACGTTTTGCTCCTTTGAAGATTTCATAGAGTTTTGGATGGGTTTTAAAACGTTGAAATTCTTCAAAGGGAGAAAGATAAGGATTTTTGTAATCTAAGTGCACAACAAAACCAATAGAAATGATATTGTTTTCCTGGTGATAAAGAAAACCACCCCCACCGGTATGATTGTCTAAGGGCCAACCGGTGAAATGTTGCACTAAACCGCGTTGGTGTTTTTCGGGATCAATTTCCCAGAGCTCTTTGAGACCGAGACCAAATTTCTGGGGTTCACGATTCTTACTAAGGTTAAAATGCTGTATCAATTGTTTTGCAATAGAGCCGCGTGCACCTTCCGCAATTAGTGTATATTTTGCCAATAATGCCATACCAGGCATATAATTTTTTCCAGGGGTTCCATCTTTATTACGTCCCATATCCCCCGTGAGAACACCAATGATGGCTCCGTTCTCATTCTGGATGGTCTCTGTTGCGGCAAAACCTGGATAAATTTCTACACCCAGTGCTTCGGCTTTTTTGCTTAGCCAGCGGCAAACATTTCCAAGTGAAACGATATAACACCCGTCATTGGATAAGATTTTGGGGTGCAAGATATTGGGCAATCGTGTCGCTTTTTGAGGCTTTAGAAAAAAAAACTGGTCACGGGTAACAGGGGTTGTGAAGGGATGATCGTGGTCACTTCTCCATTCCGGTAAGAGTGTATCAATACCGATGGGGTCAACAACGGCGCCAGAGAGAATATGGGCTCCAACTTCAGTCGCTTTTTCAACAATTGTGACAGAAAGCTCAGGGTTAATTTGTTTCAGACGAATGGCAGCAGCAAGCCCTGCAGGACCTGCTCCAACAATGACGATGTCAAACTCCATACTTTCACGCTGATCATGCAGAGGTGCTTTCATGGCTTATAAAGCTTTCTCCAATTCTGGAATAATTTGGTGGAGATCACCGACAAGGGCGTAATCGGCAATTTGCATGATGGGCGCTTCTTCATCTTTATTAATGGCAACAATAATTTGTGCATCCATTATACCGGCTAAATGCTGGATTGCACCGGAAATGCCAACAGCGATATAGAGTTCGGGGGCAACGACTTTTCCTGTTTGTCCAATTTGCCAATCATTGGGAGCATAGCCTGCGTCAACGGCTGCGCGGCTGGCACCTAAAGCAGCATTTAATTTGTTTGCAAGGGGAAGAAGAAGGTCCATAAATTGTTCTTGTGAACCAAGACCACGCCCGCCTGAGATAATAACACGTGCAGAGGTAAGATCAGGACGATCACTTTTGTTGGTTTCTGCTTTTACAAAAGAAGAAAGATGGGGATTGGGCGCTGGTGTTATTGTTTTAATGGGTGCAGCATTATTTTGAGAAGGCGTTGGTAGGAAAGAGGCTGTGCGAACGGTGATAATCTTTTTGTGATCATTACTGCGGACAGTTTCAATTGCATTACCTGCGTAAATAGGTCGTTTGAAGGTATCGGGTGAAAGAACAGCGGTAATATCTGAAATTTGCATAAGATCAAGAAGAGCAGCTACGCGCGGCATCACATTTTTTCCAGTACTACTGGATGGCGCCATGATCACATCATAATCATTGGCTAATGTGATAATTGTATCGGCCATAGGCTCGGCAAGTTTATGGGCTAGATAATCAGCCTCAGCAATAAGAATTTGCCGCACACCATTAAGTTTAGCACTCCTTTCCGCTATCGTTTGAACGTTTTCTCCACAAACCAAAATATCGATATCGCTCTTGAATGCGTGCGCAGCGGTGAGCGCTTTTGCGGTTTCTTCTGTATGATGATCGGCCAATAAAAGAATTGCCATAAATTTTTACCCTTTTATATGCGTATTGCTTTTACTCTAGAGAATATTAAATGCAGTTTTTTTGCTTGAGTGCGCTGACAAGCTCTGCGACATTAGCAACTTTAATCCCAGACTGACGGGGTTTGGGCTCTTCAACACTTAAAATTGTTAGGCGTGCTTTCGTATCGATGCCAAGATCAGCAAGAGTTTTTTGTTCAATGATTTTCTTTTTTGCTTTCATGATATTGGGGAGAGAGGTGTAACGCGGTTCATTGAGCCGTAAATCGGCAGTCATAATCATGGGAAGGGGAAGGCAAAGGGTTTGTATTCCATTATCAATCTCACGTGTAACGGTAGCATGTCCATTTTCTAGGTTAAGATGTGAGGCAAAAGTTGCCTGTCCCCAACCAAGAAGAGCGGCGAGCATTTGTCCAGTTTGGTTGTTATCGTCATCAATTGCTTGTTTTCCTAAAAAGACCATATTGGGTTTTTCTTCATGAACAATGGCTTTGAGAACCTTAGCGATGCTTAAGGGTTCAAGTGTTTGATCTGTTGTGACAAGAATTGCGCGATCAGCCCCCATGGCAAGTCCTGTTCGTAAAGTTTCTTGGGCTGCTTCTTGTCCAATTGAAACAAGAACAACTTCTGAAACTTTACCAGATTCTTTTTGGTGAATTGCCTCCTCAACGGCTATCTCGTCAAAAGGATTCATAGACATTTTTACGTGAGACAGATCAACGCCTGTATTATCGGGCTTGACGCGTATCTTGATGTTATAATCAACAACACGTTTGACAGCGACAATTATCTTCATGATGATCCTCTTTGTTTGTCTGACCACAAGTTTATAGCAATACGCATAAGAAACCAAATTGTTTAAAATGAAGTCTCATTGATAACTTGTATTTTCTTTCATATAAGCTTTTTTATGTTTACGTGTACTTTCTTGTCGTCATTTTCAATCTTCATCTCTTTTGCCTTTTTATAATTGCCTTATTTGCTTGAATAAAAAGTAAAAAAATGATCGGTCTTGTGAGAATATTCTTTTTTCGTTTCATAGGCTTTGTTTATGATGAGAAATAGAGATTTTATGCAATGAAAAATACAGCAAAAAAATAAAAATGGGGAATGGTTTTACACTTCAAATTTTGAGGGTAGAAAAATTAAAGATCGTTCTTTCAAATAGTTGGGATGAATATTAAGCAAATATTTTAGATAAAGAGTGGGAAAAAATATTTCTAACAAAAAAATTGGGAATTCTTAAAGCTCTATTTACTAAAATAGCGCATACTTTCTCATCATTTCTTGTGATTCTTTTCAAAAAAGTTAATGAGGGGTAGGCATTTGTGAATACGAAGGGTCATACGATCGACCAGGCAGCCAATCAAGTTCGGAGTGATCAATTCTCTTCTTTTATTGAGCAGAAGGGGAGAGTGGATACGCCTGTGGAAGTAACAATGTCCGATATTGCTCAAAAATTACGCACTGTTTATGCACAAATGCAAATGAAACATTCACCTCGTCCTTTGAATCAACAGGGGAATGTCGAAGAACATTTTAAATCTTACTTAGATGATATTAGTCGGGCCATTTTGGCTGAATATTATATTCGTCGCCAAAGGGAAAAAAGACTTTTTGAGTCTTTAGAGCAGATTAAAACACTTATTCAAAATTTGCAGAGTGAAAAAAAAAGTTTAGAAGAAGCTGCGATAACACGACGGATGTCTCGTTTAAAATTATCTGATTCTGTTGTACAAAAACTTGCTCATATGGAGTGTGAGGGCAATCAAGAACGCTTATTCCTTCAAAAGGTGCAAAATTTTTCAGGACAAAACAGTTTTACGCCACTCCAAACAAATGTTGAAAATGCCTTACCGCAAGAAAATAAAAGCTCTCTACCCAGTGATGTACTTTTGCCAAGGGAGGCACTTTTGCCAAGCGATGCTCTGAAGTCTTCTTTTAAAAAA
Organism: Bartonella kosoyi; assembly: GCF_003606325.2. Taxonomy (NCBI): domain Bacteria; kingdom Pseudomonadati; phylum Pseudomonadota; class Alphaproteobacteria; order Hyphomicrobiales; family Bartonellaceae; genus Bartonella; species Bartonella kosoyi. The sequence goes on along the minus strand of NZ_CP031843.2, from coordinate 1,881,171 downwards.
ACTGAAGGAGCAGCGGAGCACACTGTGATAGAAGAAAAAAGTATGGGGGTTCCAGCATCTAACCATTGCTCAGTATCTCATCATTGCATGGAGAATGATTTTTCTCCTTCCTTAAAGGCGCAGTCTCGCAGACATGTCCCTTTTTTATCTGATTTTATAAAAAAAAGTGCCCTTTGTTTTTTAACCGTTGCATTTATGGGTGCGATAACGTTATGTTTTTATAGCTTTTTAAAAGGAGCTCGTTTTTTTTAGTTTGTACACTGTTGATGTTAATAGATGTGAAATGTATTACGCATTCATAAATTGTGCAAAAGCTATGGCAATTGAAATTATCCTTTTAAACACGCAACAGAGATTATTGGAAAAGAGGAGAGTTAGAGAAAGATTCTCCAATTGCTAAAAAACCTCAAATTATCTTAAAGGTTCTGCCAGTGAGTATTTATTTGCCAATTGCTGAAATGTCACTCAATATGCTGATCTTGATTGGTATGGGAGTCGTTGCTGGCTTTTTTTCAGGACTTTTTGGCATTGGTGGTGGTTTTCTCATCACACCTTTATTGATTTTTTATAATATTCCTCCTGCTATTGCTGTTGGAACAGGGGCTAACCAGATGATTGCATCATCTGTAACGGGGGCGATTACACATTTTAGACGACGGACTCTTGATATCAAGCTTGGTATTATTTTAGCAATTGGAGGAGGGCTTGGTTCATTAATCGGGATTCAGATTTTTTCTGTTTTGAAAAAGTTAGGTCAATTAGATCTTATGATTTCGCTTCTTTATGTGATTCTTCTTGGAAGTATAGGAAGTTTGATGATTGTTGAAAGTTGGTATGATATGAGGCGCAAGCGTAGGTTAGGAAAAGCCAATGTTCGTCTTGCAAGTCGACATCGACATAACTGGATTCATCGTTTACCGTTAAAAATGCGTTTCCGAGCTTCTATGATCTATGTCAGCATTATTCCAGTGTTAGGGATTGGTCTCATTGTTGGGTTGTTGTCTTCTATTATGGGAATTGGTGGGGGGTTTTTTATGATCCCTGCATTGATTTACCTTTTGCGTGTTCCAACCAGTGTTGTGATAGGGACTTCACTTTTTCAGATTACATTTGTGTCCTCTTTCACGACAGTTTTGCAAAGTATGACTCATCAGTCTGTTGATATTGTTTTGGCTTTTTTGTTAATGCTTGGAGGAAGTATTGGCGCACAATATGGAACACGGGCTGGACGGAAGTTAAAGGCTGAACAATTGCGTATGGCCCTTGCATGTTTGGTGTTGATTGTGTGTATGCGCCTTGCTTTTCAATTATTTGTACGCCCTGATAATCTTTTCTCTCTGGATATTCTTATGAGATAAAAATGGGTAGATTATTTTCTTTATGCATCATTGCAAGTTGCTTTTGTTTTGTTTCTTTTTCTACATGGTCACATGTAGGGATGACAGAAAAAACATTCATTGATCAAATTGATCACGAAACTGTCCAAATTATCGTCACAACGAATACGATTACGGTGGATACAAATTTTGCTGGTCGTGATCTTTATATTGCTGGTGTTTTGGAAAATATTGATCCATTATATTCTCAACAGAACCGTTATGATGTTGTTGTAAGCTTGGAAGGACAAGCGCGGCCAATGGTCATGCGGGAAAAAAAACGCAATGCCGGTGTATGGGTTAATACGGATTCCCTTATTTTTAAAAATGTTCCTCTTTTTTACTCTATGGTTACAACGCGTGAAATTGATGAGATTACTAGCATCGAAGATTATAAACGTTTGGGGGTAGGGGTACTCTATTTGCCATTACAGACAGATGAAAAGGATCAGAAAAAAGTACAAATCTTTCGTGATGAACTTATAAAACTGCAAAAAGCTAAAAATCTTTATTATGAAGAAGTAGGCGGTGTTCGTTTTGGTTCTGATACACTTTTCACGGCACATTTTCGTTTACCAGCCAATATCCCTGTTGGACATTATAAGGCTCGTGCTTATCTTTTTCGTGATGGGCAGTTTGTTGATAGTGCAACAACGACTCTTGAAATTGTTAAAGCACATATCGCTTATACAATTTTCTATGCAGCGCATAAGTATCGTTTCTTATACGGTATTGTTGCGGTGATTATCGCTGTGAGCACAGGATTTTTATGTCGTTTGATTTTTCGAAAAGACTAGCGCTAAGAAAAATATTTAAAGCGTTTATTTTTTATGAAAAATGCGTGAGATAAGAAAAATAGGCACAACAATAATAGCGCCCATCATAGTTATATGGAAGAAGTTTGTAAGCGTTATAAATCCTCTTTCCCATAAAGATTGAAGAAAATCTATTATTTTTTGTATGAGGTTGTGAGGTGTCCATCCAAAAAACTTCATTACGATGCCAATGAAGAATGAAAGGATCAGTAATTTTAGACCGACACGGCTGAATGTTTCTTTAAGAAATACATGAAAAGAATTTGACAATTTTTTCTTTCGGCTCATTTAAATATACTTTCGAATCTCTAGTGTTTTTATTTTATTATCATCGTAGAGTGGTTTTATTATCATAAAGGAAAAATATTTTCTTATTTTTTTAACACCTTTGTACTGGTGTGATACCGGTGGTGGTCGTTGAAATACACGCGTATTTTATTACATGAAGAAATCTCCTTTTATTTCTGAGAATTTCTAAGGGAATTTTTTAACGTTTTGATATTTCGCATTAGGGTGAGCGTTCTCATCCGTTAAAGATTTTGTAACGGACTTGTTATTATTCCGTGTATAGAAATAATATTTTGAGGAAATTTACTTAAAAAAAAGACTATCTATTCTGATAATGCTGTGCTTATATAGGCATTATATTTAGATATTTCAACCTTAGTGAATTGAAAAGATATTTTTTGCTGAAAAATACAAGCAATGAATTGAGTGTTGTTAAAGGAGCAGAGGGTATTAAAATAGGATGTTGAAAAAGTTTTGTGCTGTACGAATACGTGAGTAAATATCAGGGATTTTTGGTGCTCATGCTCTTTTTGTTTTGAAATACGCTATAATGAGGAGCTTGTTATTGAGCGGGAAAGTATGAAAAAATTCAAAACTCCTCTTGCAGCAGAGGGAGAGAGTTGGTTGGTGTTGAAAAATGGGTGAATTTTCCTGTTTTGTTGAAATATCAAATCGTTATTAAGGGTTATTAAGGCACTTGAGCTAACAGGGGGGCTTTGATGGCGTAAAAAACTAGAAGAAAGAAGGGGAAAGCTTGCTCGACAAGCAAGAGAGACAAAATCTTTGTCGTGTAGTTTTTAATGGTAGATGTTGTGATATCACGCGTAGATTTTGTTATCGGTTATACCATTTATTGTATATTAAATTGTTTTTCGGTGCATCTTGGGGGAGGAGCTTATAAGTATAGCAGGAGGAGTGGTTGGTAGGTAGTGTTGTTTGAAAGTTTTAAACCTTTGTCTCTTGGAGCCTATGGTTCATCTAATCTTGTTATTTTGCACGTTCTTATTGCGTGGGGAATTTATACAATAAACGTTAAAAGGAAAAGTCTATGAACTTGAAAAGAAAAATATTGAAAAGTAGCGGCTCTCTTATTTCTGTTCTTATGGCACTGGGGATGGTTGCACAACAGGCTTCAGCAAAAACGCCGGCGAATACTCTTGTGATGGCTTGGAATATGGATGCAATCAGTACATTTGATCCCGCGCAACTCACAGATGTTTATGGAAGTGAAATTATTCGCAATGTTTGTGATAATTTGGTGAGTGGTGCTACAGATAATCCTGCTAAAATGGTTCCGTCTTTAGCAACACATTGGGATGTTTCAGGGGATGATCACAGTACGGTGATTACCTTTCATTTGCGCGATGGTTTGAAGTTTAATGATGGGAGAGCAGCCAACGCCAATGATCTTGTTTGGGGGATGAAGCGGGTTGTTAAATTGAAGATGGGGAATGCAGCAATTTTTAATGAATATGGCATTACAGAGCAAAATGTTGATGATGCTTTGCAAGCTCCCAATGAAAAAACAGTGGTGATGAAATTTGATAAGCCTTATCCAGCAGAGCTTATTCTTAATAATATTGTGGCAAGTCCTGCAACAGCTTTGCTTGATCATAAAACAATTATGAAGCACGAAAAAGATGGCGATCTGGGAAATCAGTATTTAAAAACGCATGCTGCTTGTGTTGGTCCTTATCAGTTAAAAAGTTGGCGCCCTGGAGAAGCTCTTTTGTTGCGTGCAAGCTCCCATTATTGGGGGGAAGTACCAAAATTGAAGCAGATACTCATTCGCCATGTTGCAGAGCCTGGAACACAACGTTTGTTGTTGCAAAAGCACGATATTGATGTGGCTCGTAATTTGACCCCTGAAGATCTTGCAGATTTGCAAAAAACAACAGATGTTAAAATCGAGGAAGTGTTAGAGCCATCTATGATGTATTGGGGCTTCAATATGACAAATCCCATTTTTGCTAAGGAAAAAGTACGTTTGGCGATGCGCTATCTCATAGACTATGAAGGTCTTGGCAAGAAGCTTCTCAAGGGTGTTGGTATCCCACGGGCAAGTTTTATTCCTCTTGGCAATTTTGGCGCTTTGGATGAAAAAGAAGGACAGCCCTTTAAGCTTGATATTCAAAAAGCCAAGAAACTTTTAGCAGAGGCTGGTTATCCGAACGGATTTGAGGCCAATTTCCTCGTTTCAAATGATCCTTATAGGCTGCTCCTTGCTCAGTCAATCCAAGATAGTGCAGAACAGGCAGGTGTGCATCTTAAAATTGAGCGTTTGGCAGGGACACAGTTGTTTTCCAAACTTTATGCACGTAGCTTTGATACGATTTTTGTTGGATGGAATAATGACTCTGCGGATCCTCATACCATGGCTTCACGTCTTGTTTATAATCCTGATAATCGGTTTGAAGCAAAAAATACAGCCTATCCTAGTTGGCAGCATGGGTATGTTGATGTTAGGATGAATAAAAAAGTTGAAGAGGCTTTATTTCAAAAAGATCCACAAAAACGGGCAAAAATATATGCTGATTTACAACGTGAATTGATGCAAAAAGGACCTTATGCGTTTATCTTCCAGAAATATACCGTTATCGCGATGACACCTGATGTCAAAAAATGGGTTTGGAATAGTGCGCCACAAATTTTTTATAATAAAATTGAAAAATAAGTGTGTCTACAATGCTCTCAAATAGATAAAGAGTATAGCCATGATATATTCGGCGTTTTGCATAAGTTTTCGAGCTTTACAATATGCCGAATTTATGGGTGAGGAGTGAGTATGTTGTTGAATATCTTTTCAAGAAACTCTGTGAAGAGTGATTTTTTCTTCTTATTGAAGATGTGTTTGCATGGCTGTTAAGATTGAACATTTCAACTTCTCTGAATGCGAAAGAGGCAATTTCTTTGCTGAAAAAAACAGTACAACCAATGTCGCATAATGTATTATTTCTAAAGGATAAAAGGCTTTGCAATATTGAAGCAAAAATTTTTTATGGAAGTATATTGAGAGGGTGAGGAATATCCGTTTTTTATGGTGTTCGTGTTTTCTTTTTCTGTGAAAAATGATGAGATGCCAATTGGAAGGTGTTGTTTTACGGGGAGTGAAGCAAAAACTTGAAGAAAGAATGAAAGTCGTTGCACTTGGCAAATTGACGAAATTTTCTATTTTATCGATATTTCAAATTCTTATGAAGGCTCTTTGTTATTAAGGTACTTGAGCCAATAGGGGGGAGTGCTTTGATGATATTAAAAGAGGTTTTGGGGTGAAGGTTTTAAAACTTTATCTCTTGGAGCCTGTAGTTCATCCCATTTTATTATTTTGCGTATCTTTGTAGCATGGAAAATTTATATAATAACCTTTAAAGGGAGAAATCTATGAACTTAAAAAGAAAAATATTAAAAGGGAGCAGTCCTTTTATTTCTGCTCTTATGGCTTTGGGGATGGTTGTAAAACCAGTTTTAGCCAAAACACCGGCTGATACTCTTGTAATGGCTTTGAATCTTGATTCAATTGAGACTTTTGATCCTGCACAGATCAATGAACGTTATGGCAATGAAATTATTGGCAATATTTGTGATAATTTGATCGATTCTGCGACAGATGATGCTGCTAAAGTTGTTCCTTCTTTGGCAAAAAGTTGGGATGTTTCGGATGATGGCAAAGGGACGGTACTTACTTTTCATTTACGTGATGGTCTGAAATTTAATGATGGTCGTCCTGCTGGTGCCAATGATCTTGTTTGGAGTATGAAGCGGATTGTTAAGTTAAAATTGTCTGCAGCGGCAATGTTCAATGAGTATGGAATTACAGAACAAAATGTTGATTCTACTCTTCAAGCCCCAGATGACAAGACCGTGGTGATGAAATTTGATAAGCTTTATCCAGCACAGCTCATCCTTAGCCATATGGTTACGCTTCGTCTTGCTGCTTTGCTTGATCGTGAGACAATTATGAAACACGAACAAGATGGAGATATGGGCAATCGCTATTTGGCAAGTCACGCTGCTTGTGTTGGTCCTTATCAGTTAGTGAACTGGCGTTCTGGAGATGCGATTTTGTTGCGGGCAAGTTCCCATTATTGGGGAGAGGCGCCCAAGTTGAAGCAAATTCTCATTCGTCATATTGCAGAGCCTAGTACACAACGTTTGTTGTTGGAAAAACACGATATTGATGTGGCCCGTAATGTAACGCCAGAGGATATAGCTGATCTTCAAGCAACAACAGATATTAAAGTCGAAAAAGTGTTGGCTCCGTCCATGATAATATGGGGCTTCAATGCAACAAACCCTATTTTTGCCAATGAAAAGGTACGCTTAGCGATGCGCTATCTTATCGATTATGACACTTTGGGAAAGACCCTCCTTAAAGATGTTGGTATTCCACGGGCAAGCTTTATTCCCATTGGAAATCTTGGGGCATTGGATGAAAAAGAAGGACAACCCTTTAAACTTGATCTTCAAAAAGCCAAGCAGCTTTTAACAGAAGCAGGTTATCCGAATGGTTTTGAGGCTAATATTTATGCAGGAACCTCTCCCTATCCTTTTGCTTTGCCTATTGCTCAGTCACTCCAAGACAATGCAAAAAAGATAGGTGTGCGCTTTAAGATTGAACATTTTGTGGGGACGCAGTTGTTTTCAAAACTTTATGCCCGCAGTTTTGATACAATTTTTGTTGGATGGAATAATGACTCTGCGGATCCTCATACAATGGCTTCACGTCTTATTTTTAATCCTGATAATCGGTTTGAAGCTAAAAATACGGGTTACCTTAGTTGGTGCCTTGGGTATTTTGATGAAGATATGAATAAAAAGGTAAGGGAAGCCTTGTTTGAAAAAGATTCACAGAAACGGGCACAAATATATGCTGATTTACAGCGTGAATTTATGCAAAAAGGACCCTATGCTTTTATCTATCAGACATATAGCATTATCGCTATGACACCTGATGTTAAAAAATGGGTGTGGAATAGTGCACCACGTATTTTTTATGCTGCCATTGAAAAATAAACACGTTTTAAATGTTGTAACATACAACAATGAATGTGATGATGATATCTTCGGTGTTTTGCACAGGGCTTAAAGGCTTTGCAAAATATCGGAGTTTATCGGTAAAATGCATTTAAAATACATTATAGAATAATTCTAACATACTCTTCTTGAAAGAAGGGCTATGAATTTTTATTAAACATCTATATACATAGGTATTAAGATTGGAGATTTCAATCTGAAGTGAAGCAAAAAATAATAAATTTGTTTATTCAAGAAGTGGGCATACTGAATATAAGCAGAATTTAGTATTTTTTAGAAAAAGTGGGGACCTTAAAGTGTGTTGTTGAGAAAAATTGGGTTATATGCAGGTGCGTTGGGGGAATATGAGATTATTGTGGAGCGAATGCTTCAAATTTATCGTCTTTCCTAAAAAAACGATAAGAGGCTGGAGATTGTCCTTTGATGTGGTTTCATGGAAGGCTCAAATTTTCTTGTGAAGAAGGAGAAAAGTGGGCATTGCTGGAAACATACTTGTGAGGATTGTCAAAGTATCAAAGGGTGATTGAGGTTTTTAAAGAAACCGAAGTCGGTGCTTTAAAGACTCTTTTTAGAAAATCGCAAAAAGAGGTTTGAGGAGGAAGCCTTGTTTGATGCGATAAAGAAGATCTTTGGCTTGTATGTTCAAAGTTACAGGTGTTGTGACATCACCAATAGATGCTGTTGTCATTTGTGGTGTCACTCATCAGTTTATCAGATCATTTTCCGTTATCTCTTTTGTTTTAGCTACCAATATCGTCTAGGGGGCTGCTCCTGCTGTTTCAAGGGTTTGATATTTTGTCTTTAGGAGGTGTGTTTTCTAAGTTTGATCTTTTTATTTATGCACGTTTTTATTGCGTGAAAAATTTATATAATAAACTCTAAGGGGAAAAATCTATGAACTTAAAAAGAAAAATATTCAAAGGAAGCAGTTCTTTTGCCTCTGCAATTATTGCGTTTGGGATGTTAGTGCAACAAGTTGCAGCCAAAACACCGGCCGATACCCTCGTGATGGCTTGGGATCTTGATGCGATTAGTAATTTTGATCCTGCGCAGCTCAATGATCGGTATGGCGCTGAAATTGTTGTCAATGTTTGTGACAATTTGGTTGATTCTGCTAAAAATGATGAAGCTAAAATCGTTCCTTCTTTGGCAAAGAGTTGGGATGTTGCAAGCGATGACCAGAGTACAGTGATTATTTTTCATTTGCGCGATGATTTAAAGTTTAATGATGGTCGACCTGCTGGTGCTCGTGATCTTGTTTGGGGGATGAGGCGGGTTGTCAAATTGAAACTGTCTAATGCGGCAACTTTTAATGAATATGGTATCACAGAAAAAAATGTTGATGAGGCTTTTCAAGCACCCGATGAGAAGACCGTGGTGATGAAATTTGATAAACCTTATCCAGCAGAGCTTATTCTGAGCAATATTTCTACTAATCGTACTGTTGCTTTGCTTGATCGTGAAACACTTATGAAACACGAACAAGATGGTGATATGGGAAATCGCTATTTGGCAAGTCATGCTGCTTGCGTTGGTCCTTATCAGTTAGAAAGTTGGCGTCCTGGAGAAGGAATTTTGTTGCGTGCAAGTTCCCATTATTGGGGAGAGGCACCCAAATTGAAGAAGATTCTCATTCGGCATATTGCAGAGCCTGGTACACAACGTTTGTTGTTGGAAAAACACGATATTGATGTGGCTCGTAATTTGACGCCAGAAAATATAGCCGATCTCCAAGCAACAACAGATATTAAGGTGGAAAAAATATTGGCTCCATCTCTGATCGTATGGGGGTTCAATACAACAAATCCTATTTTTGCCAATGAAAAAGTACGCTTAGCGATGCGCTATCTTATCGATTATGACACTTTGGGAAAGACTCTTCTTAAAGATGTGGGCATTCCACGGGCAAGCTTTGTTCCTCTTGGTAATTTTGGGGCTTTGGATGAAAAAGAAGGGCAACCCTTTAAACTTGATCTTCAAAAAGCCAAGCAGCTTTTAACAGAAGCAGGGTATCCAAATGGTTTTGAAGCCAATATTTTTGCAGGAAAATCTCCTTACCCTTTTGCTTTGCCTATTGCTCAGTCTATTCAGGACAATGCAAAAAAGGTGGGTGTGCGCTTTAAGATTGAACATTTTATCGGGACGCAGTTGTTTTCAAAACTTTATGCCCGCAGTTTTGATACCATTTTTATAGGATGGAATAACTCTTCTTCCGATCCTCATACAATGGCTGCACGTTTTATTTTAAACCCTGACAATCGGTTTGAAGCTAAAAACACAGGCTATCCTAGTTGGTGCCATGGCTATTTGGATGAAGATATGAATAAAAAGGTGAAAGATGCCCTCTTTCAAAAAGATCCACAGAAACGGGCACAAATGTATGCTGACTTACAGCGTGAATTTATGCAAAAAGGACCCTATGCTTTTATCTATCAGACATATAATATTGTCGCTATGACACCTGATGTCAAAAAATGGGTGTGGAATGGTGCACCACGTATTTTTTATGCTGCCATTGAAAAATAATTTTTATTGGCAAAATGGAAAAATACGATCATGATATCTTCGACGTTTTGCATGTGGTTTAAAAGCTTTGCAAAACGTTGAAGTTTATCGCTAACAGATGGATGTGTTGTATAGAGAGGTCTTTTCAAGATAGGGCTCTTTTAGAAAGGTATTCTTTTTCTCATTAAATTTTTATGGATGTTGAGATTGAATATTTTAACCTTCATTGATAAAATTCTAGATGCAACAATCAGCTGATCTCCATGTTTTTAGCCTTGATGGTTTTGATCATCGGCGTGAGGTTAAAGGTGGACACTATTTGCTCATTGGTGTTACTGACATTGGGTAAAGCTATATTAAAAATTAAAGATGCGTTGTTTTAAAAAGATTCACAGAAACGGGCGTAAAGAATTAAAAAATGGTAGGTTTGTTTGGTGAAAAGACAAGTGCAACGAATGTTGCGGAATTTACTGTTTCCGAAATAGCAGGCGCTTTAAAGCGTGTTGTGGAAGAAAAGTTTGGATATGTACGGGTGCGTGGAGAGATCTCGGGTTATCGCGGTGCTCATGCTTCGGGTCATGCTTATTTTGCCTTAAAAGATGATAAGGCGCGGTTAGAAGCTGTTATTTGGCGCGGTTCCTTGGAAAAGCTCAAATTTCCTCCTGAAGAAGGGATGGAAGTTATTGCTGTGGGCAAGCTTACGACTTATCCAGGGTCATCGAAATATCAAATTGTCATTGAGGCTCTTGAACCAACAGGGGTTGGTGCTTTGATGACTCTTCTTGAAAATCGTAAGAAAAGATTTGCAGAAGAAGGCTTATTTGATGCAGCAAAGAAAAAGCCTTTGCCTTACATGCCTCGAATTATAGGGGTTGTAACATCCCCTACGGGGGCTGTTATTCGCGATATTATTCATCGTATTTCTGATCGTTTTCCGTTGCATATTTTGGTTTGGCCTGTTCGTGTGCAGGGGGAAACAAGCGGGAGCGAAGTGGCTGCTGCTGTTGAAGGTTTTAATGCACTTGCTTCAGGAGGGCTTATTCCAAAGCCTGATCTCATTATTGTTGCACGAGGAGGAGGAAGTTTAGAAGATTTATGGGGGTTTAATGACGAAGCTGTTGTTCGTGCTGTTTATGCTTCTGACCTTCCCGTTATTTCTGCTGTTGGGCATGAAACAGACTGGACTTTGATTGATTATGTCGCTGATTGGCGTGCTCCAACCCCTACAGGAGCCGCAGAAAAGGCTGTTCCCGTCAAGCTTGATCTTGAAGTGTGTGTCGCGTCACTTGGGGCACGTTTGCGTAAAGGACTTGCGCGTTCTTTTGATTTTCATCAACAAAAGTTGTGTGCAGCCAGACGAGGTCTTCCCTCTACTGATCAACTTTTTGCTCTACCGCGGCGTGGTTTTGATGAAATTTCAAGTCGATTACAGCGTGCTCTTTGTGTGAGTTACGATAAAAAACGTTTTTCTTTTCATGCTCTTCATCTCCGTCTTTCGCCCCGTTTGTTAAAGAGTGAAAAAGCACAACGCCATACAAAGGAATATACGGCACGCCTTTATCGTGCTTTTATGCGCAGTGTAGAAAAACAACGTGCGGCGTTAGAGTTGGCATGTAGGCTTTTAAAAAGCACTTCTTATCAGAATATTTTAGAGCGCGGTTTTGTTTTGGCTTTGGGGCAAGATCATAAACCTATTAAACGGTTGGCGCAGTTTCCTGAAAGTGGACAAATAAATTTACGCTTTTTTGATGGAGATATCTGTGTTGCAACACAAGAGCCTGTTTCTCCGACACGTTCAAAACATAGGAAGATAAAGTCGCTAAGCGATGATCAAGGAACTCTGTTTTAATACGGTGAAGATTATGCTTGCCGAAGGTCTTCTTAAGGGAGTGGATGGAAAAGTTCGTTGTGCATGGGCAGGAACCGATCCACTTTATTGTGCTTATCATGATAACGAATGGGGAAAACCTGTTTTTGAGGATATCCCTTTGTTTGAAAAAATTTGTCTTGAAGGTTTTCAAGCGGGGCTTTCTTGGTTTACAATTTTAAAAAAACGCTCTTTTTTTCGCGTTGCATTTGATGATTTTGACTTTGAAAAGATTGCTCATTACGATGCACTAAAGGTGCAAATGTTGATGCAGAATAAAGGCATTGTTCGCCATCAAGGGAAAATTCGATCTGTGCTGAATAATGCTTTGAGAGCACAGGAAATTATCACAGAGTGGGGGAGCTTGTCCAACTATTTCTGGTCTTTTCAGCCACCACAATCGGAGCGTTATGAAAAGATAGATTTTCAAGCATTGTTAGCAAATCCTATCACTCCAGCTTCTCTTCGTCTTTCTCAAGACTTAAAGAAGCGCGGCTGGAGATTTGTTGGCCCCACGATTTGTTATGCTTTTATGCAGTCTGTAGGAATTGTCAATGATCATCTTGAAGGGTGTTTTTGTCGATAAATTGGTAAAATTTCAGTCATAAGGGCCACTGATCAACTAGGATAACCATCGAATTGTTTCATAAATGTGCAATTATAAAACTCTATCGTATAAGATAATTGAAGCATACAAACGATACAATAGTGATGATTTTTTTAATTGTTGTTAGTCTTCAGTATACTTTAAAATGACAAAAGTATACTTTTGGGAATGAAAAAAAATGCAAAAAAGCGTAATATCTTAAACCTCCTGTATCTGGAGTTCGATAAGGACGATATTTTATATATAAAGCAGGATATCACTAGGTTGCTAATTCACGTGCTTTAAAAAACATTTCGCCCCTCAGCTCATTTTCGACGGTGCTGGTGAATAGGTATAACAGCGAAGTTATTGAGCATCACTATCTTACGCTTATGAAGGAATGAGCCGTACCATCATACACACTTCGCCAGTCCTAAAATATTATGACAGTGCTTGGCATTTGAAATGGTTTAGAAGAGGTGTTTTTATCTCAGTTAATGCCATGGACGTTATCATAAGTCATGAATATTTTATTCATGTTTATTGATGAATGCAAAATGATTTTTAAATGGAGCTGGTGTTGCATTGTTATATTTTGCTTGGGTTGTATGATCGTTGGTTTATGTGTGGTGGTCGATCATTCAAGACCTTTCTAGGTCATACAAAATAAAATGCTGCGATGAAAAATTGACGTTAAATAGCTCAAGCTGCTTGTGTTAGTTTTTTTTATCTGATAACTTTCTTCTATTAAAGAGGGGTTTTGCTGCGTGTGAGCTCCAGTTTTGGGGAGGATACTTAAGCTCAGACAGGCTGGTATTCACGACATTGCTCATTGAATCTCTGTATGTGGTTGTTGAAACCAAACGTTTTATTACAGCATGTTGTTTGCTATTCTATTTTTATAGCGGCAAAGCAATGATGCATACTAAAGTTTAGAAGGATTTATATTCGTTATGTCTTTGGGGAAAATTGTATCATGAATTTTGTTTTGATGATTAATTAGAGGGTGATAAAGCGCATTGTCGCGTGCAAAGAGCATTATGAAAAGAATGTGATATTGGTTGGTAAACATATATTCCATGTTCACTATGGTTTGATTAAGACTGTCAATCAATGAATTTATAAAGTGGATGAAATTTAAAAGGAGATGACTCTGTATAAGTGATGAGAACATATTTTCTCAATCTTTATAATTATAAATATGCCCTTTATGATTATAAATTTGCATGTCATTTCAATGTCATTCATTGATAAAAAATAAAGGGGAAATTTTATGAGCTTGAAGAAAAAAATATTGAAAAGGAGCAGCTCTCTTGTTTCTGTTCTTATGGCACTGGGGATGGTTGCACAACAAGTTATAGCAAAAACGCCGCCGAATACTCTTGTGATGGCTTGGAATATGGATGCAATCAGTACATTTGATCCTGCCCAAAGCAATGATGTTTATGCAAGTGAAATTATTGAAAATATTTGTGATAATTTGGTCACTACAGCAGCAGATGATCCAACAAAAATAGTTCCAGCATTAGCAAAACATTGGGATGTTTCGGGGGATGATCACAGTACGGTAATTACCTTTCATTTGCGCGATGGTTTGAAGTTTAATGATGGGAGAGCAGCTAACGCCAATGATCTTGTTTGGGGGATGAAGCGGGTTGTCAAATTAAAAATGGCTGATGCGGCAACTTTTAATGAATATGGGATTACAGAGCAAAATGTTGATGATGCTTTGCAAACTCCCGATGAAAAAACGGTGGTGATGAAATTTGATAAGCCTTATCCAGCAGAGCTTATTCTTAATAATGTTGTTGCAAATCATGTCACGGCTTTGCTTGATCGTGAGACAATTATGAGGCATGAAAAAGATGGCGATCTGGGAAATCAGTATTTAAAAACGCATGCTGCTTGTATTGGTCCTTATCAGTTAAAAAGTTGGCGCCCTGGAGAAGCTCTTTTGTTGCGTGCAAGCTCCCATTATTGGGGGGAAGTACCAAAATTGAAGCAGATACTCATTCGCCATGTTGCAGAGCCTGGAACACAACGTTTGTTGTTGCAAAAGCACGATATTGATGTGGCTCGTAATTTGACCTCTGAAGATCTTGCAGATTTGCAAAAAACAACAGATGTTAAAGTTGAAAAGGTGTTGGTGCCAAGTATGATGTATTGGGGATTTAATATGACAAATCCCATTTTTGCTAAGGAAAAAGTACGCTTGGCGATGCGCTATCTCATAGACTATGAAGGTTTTGGCAAGAAGCTTCTCAAGGGTGTTGGTATCCCACGGGCAAGTTTTATTCCTCTTGGCAATTTTGGCGCTTTGGATGAAAAAGAAGGACAGCCCTTTAAGCTTGATATTCAAAAAGCCAAGAAACTTTTAGCAGAGGCTGGTTATCCAAATGGATTTGAGGCAAAATTTCTTGTTGCAAATTCTCCTTATACTTTAGCACTTGCCCAGTCACTCCAAGATAGTGCGGCACAAGCCGGGGTGCGTCTTAAAATTGAACGTGTAGCGGGTACGCAATTGTTTTCAAAGGTGGATGCACGAGCTTTTGATACAACTTTTATTGGGTGGAATAGTGGATCTACGGATCCCCATACCATGGCTTCACGTCTTGTTTATAATCCGGATAATCGGTTTGAGGCAAAAAATACAGCCTATCCTAGTTGGCAGCATGGGTATTTTGATACAGAGATGAATCACAAAGTTGAAGAGGCTTTATTTCAAAAAGATCCACAAAAACGGGCAAAAATATATGCTGATTTACAACGTGAGTTAATGCAAAAAGGCCCTTATGCATTTATCTTTCAGAAATATAATGTGATAGCGATGACACCTGATGTCAAAAAATGGGTTTGGAATAGTGCGCCGCGTGTTTTTTATAGTGCAATTGAAAAATAAGCGTGTCTTTTTATGTCATCAAAGATAAAAAGAGCTGATCATAATTATATGATGAAAATACTCTTCTCAGTAAGAGCCCTTCAGTTTTTAAAGAAGATGAAATTGCTGGGGATTGTGTCGTATATGATTGAGGTCAGTGATAGGGAGAGATGGATATGGGAAGTTATATTGAAGAATTTTGGGTTTATGGTTACAAATTCTCTTCATTTTGAATAATAAATTGATCTATCAGAAAATTACTTTATAGATGCTTAGTTTGATTAGATGAAGTTGATGTTTGATACCTTGCTCTTGAAAAGATAAAAGAGGAAAATCATAATCACTTTGTATGAAAAGGTACAAGAGGAAGCGATAAAATGGGGAAAAAAAGAATGTTGAAAAGAATTTGTGTTTTATTAAGCACAATGGGATTTTTAAATGGGGCTATCGTATCAGCATTTAGTGCTTCATCGAAAGATATATTGGTGATGGCATGGAATATCGATTCAATGAGCAGTTTTGATCCAGCGCAAACCGTTGAGGTTGTGACAAGTGAGTTATTGACGAATATTTGCAGTGCACTCGTGCAATATGATGAGCATGATCCTACAAAAATTCGTCCGGCTATGGCACAATCTTGGGATGTTTTAGATAATGGTAAAAGAATAGTTTTTCATCTTCGTGATGATTTAAAGTTTGATGATGGGAGAGTGGCGACGGCGCAAGATCTCGTATGGTCGATGCGACGGATTATTAAATTAGGTTTGAGTTATGCTCAATCTTTAATGGATTATGGGTTTACCAAAGATAATATCGAAACAAATATTCAAGCTCTTGATGATAAGACTTTACAATTAAAATTAGATAAACCCTATCCTATTCAGCTCATCTTGACTGTTATTGGACAATCGTATGCTTCAGCTCTGCTTGATCGGAAAACAATTGAAGCGCAGAGTATCAACGGTGATATGGGGAATAAATATTTAGCAACACATTCGGCTTGTGTTGGACCTTATAAATTGGCAAGTTGGTCTCCAGGGGATAAAGTTGTGTTAGAGGCTACACAGCATTATTGGGGGAAAGTGCCTAAAATTAAGCAGATTTTCGTGCGTCATGTGGCGGATTCAGCAAGTCAAAGACTTCTTTTGGAAAAAGGTGATGTGGATATAGTGCGGGACCTTTCTTCAGAAGATATTTTAGACATTGAAAAAAAAGGCGGTCCGGTCAAAATTAGTCGTGTTTTACGTCCGCAGATTATTTATCTATCGTTAAACAATAAGAACGCAATTTTTGCGAACGAAAAGGTCAGATTAGCACTTCGTTATTTGGTTGATTATGAAGGTCTTGGAAAAACTGTCTTGAAGGGAATTGCTATTCCGCGGGCAACTTATATGTCTTTAGGTGTTCCTGGTGCTTTGGATGAAAAAGAAGGTCTTCCCTTTAAGTTAGATTTTAAAAAAGCAAAACAGTTAATAAATGAAGCAGGTTATCCTAACGGTTTTAAAGCTAATCTTCTCGTTGGAAGTCTTAGCTATATGTCGTCTGTTGCGCAGTCTATTCAAGCCAATGCACGCAAAATTGGTGTGGAGCTTACAATTGAAAAAATGGCACAAAATCAATTGTTAAGTCGTGTACGGGGCGGAAATTATGATACTGCACTTATGGGGTGGGGGAGCGCTGATCCTGATGGACATCCCGCTTCATTAAATCACGTGTTTAATCCTGACCCAACATTTACCAAAAAACATAATATGTATTTGGCTTGGCGCGCTGGATATTATGATGAAAATATTAATAAAATGGTGATGGATGCTTTGTTTGAGCAAGACCCTCATAAGCGTATTATGCAATATCGTACTTTACAGCATTATGTGCTAGAGCATGGTCCGATGGTTTATTTATTTCAGACATATTATACCGTTGGTATGGGACCTGCAGTCAAAAAATGGGTTTGGAATAGTTACAGACTTTATTACAATGAAGCAGAAAAATAAAAAGAAGCATGTTATGGAAAAGGCTTGCAGGACATGCTTCATAAGAAGTTGTTTCATTCTATAAAAAAGGTATTCGCTTTATGTTTTATCGCTACAGAGGGGATTTTTATAATGGTTTTGTCACTTTCAGAGACTGAAAGAGCTGTATCAGAAAAGCAGAAAAAATTATTTTTATGGGATTTTTTGTCCAAGGGATTAAAACTTCTTATTTCAGTTTTTATCACACTGCTTGGATTGGTGACGATTACTTTTTTTCTTGGTCATCTTCTTCCTCTCGATCCTGTTCTCTCTATTCTTGGTGATAATATCAGTCAGGAAGCTTATGATGCCATGTACTATAAGCTGGGTCTTGATAAGCCGTTGATTGTTCAATATTGGAAGTATCTCCATAATGTATTTTTATTCGACTTTGGAGATGCTTTAACGTCTGGACGTCCTGTTTTAGCTGATATTATGCGCGTATTCCCTGCTACATTAGAGCTTGCAACTGTTGCTATTGTTATTGGCACAACTCTTGGAATTCCCTTTGGTGTTTTTGCAGCAATGTATCGCGATTCATTTATTGATTATATTGTCCGTGTTTTTACACTCTTGAGTTATTCTACCCCGACATTTTGGCTTGGGCTTATGGCGTTGTTAATATTTTATGCCAAGCTTGGCTGGGTTGGAGGTCCAGGACGCCTCGATTTTCTTTATGAATATTCTTTTGAACCCAAAACAGGATTTTTTCTTTGGGATACCGCGAGCCAAGGACAATGGGAGGCTTTTGGGAATGTCTTTAGTCACATTATTATGCCTGCTTTGATCTTAGCTTTTGGTGCTATGGCTTATATTAGTCGTATGACTCGGGGGTTTATGATTGAGCAGCTTAATCAAGAATATATTATTACTGCTCGTGTAAAGGGATTATCGTGGGCACGAACCGTTTGGGGGCATGCCTTTCGGAATGCTGCGGTTCAAGTTATTACCGTTGTTGCACTTTCTTATGCTTTTTTATTAGAAGGGGCTGTTTTGACGGAGACAGTTTTTGCTTGGCCTGGTTTCGGACATTATTTGACAAATGCTCTCCTTGCTGGAGACATGAATGCAGTTGTCGGATGTACTTTACTTGTAGGATTTATCTTTGTTGCCATTAATTTATTTTCTGATTTGCTTTATCGCATTTTTGATCCAAGGACACGTTGAATATGACAGTTAGTAATCATCACAAATCGCAATCATCATCTTCTTTGAGCTCTTGGTTAAACGATCCTGTTCCACGGTCCATAATACAAGCAAACATACAAAGAATTTATCACGCACTGGTGAAGTTTTTTCATAACTTTTCAGCTGTCTTTGGTCTGTTTATTATTTGTATTATTATCATATGCGCACTTTTTGCTCCTTGGATTGCGACGCACGATTTTTTGAGCAATGATCTGGGGCATCGGTTGCAGCCCCCCTCTATGGCGCATTATTTTGGGACAGATGAATTAGGACGTGACATTTTTAGTCGTCTTGTTTTTGGTTCTCGTATTACTCTTTATGTTGTTTTTCTCACAACCATTATTGTCGGACCAATAGGGCTTATTGTTGGGACTGTCTCTGGTTATGTGGGTGGATGGGTTGATACTGTGCTCATGCGTATTGTTGATATTTTTCTCGCTTTTCCAGCGTTGATTTTAGCTCTTGCTTTTTCAGCTGCATTAGGACCAGGGATTGAAAATGCTTCTATTGCTATTTCAATTGCAGCGTGGCCACCAATCGCACGTTTAGCGCGCGCTGAGACTTTGACAATACGTTCTTCTGATTATGTTTCTGTGGTTCGCTTGCAGGGGGCTTCTGCTTGGCGGATAATTTTGTTTCATGTTGCGCCTATGTGTATTCCTTCAGTGATTGTGCGATTAACTTTAGATATGTCTGGAATTATTTTAACGGCTGCAGGCCTTGGATTTTTAGGGTTGGGAGCACAACTTCCAAGTCCTGAATGGGGAGCGATGCTTTCTTCAGGGCGGGAATTTATGATGACAAATTGGTGGTTGGCAGCAATACCAGGCTGTGCAATATTATTTGCAAGCCTTGCTTTCAATCTTTTAGGTGATGGTCTTCGTGATGTATTGGATCCACGCAATGGGTAATAAATTATTAGAAGTAGAAGATTTACGTATTTCTTTTCCCACAACGCGCGGCATTGCAGAAGTTGTGCGCGGTGTTAGCTTTTCTGTCGGAAAAGAAAAAATTGGCATTGTTGGTGAATCCGGATCTGGCAAATCGATGACTGGACGCGCAATACTAAAGCTGAGTCCAAAATCAGCTATTGTTAAAGCTAAAAAAATGCGCTTTGAGGATGTCGATTTATTGCGTGCCAGTGAACCTCAGATGCGAAAAATCCGCGGTAAGCGTATTTCAATGATTTTACAGGATCCCAAATATTCACTTAATCCACTCATACGGATTGGGGAACAAATTATGGAGGCTTACCGTATTCATTACCGTGTTTCAAAAGCTGAAGCGCGGGAGCGAACCATATCTATGTTAGAATCTGTTCATATTCGTGATCCTGAACATGTGATGCGTCTCTTTCCTCATGAAATATCTGGGGGGATGGGGCAACGCGTGATGATTGCAATGATGCTCATTCCAAAACCTGATTTAATTATTGCCGATGAACCAACATCTGCGCTTGATATTACGGTCAGACGACAAGTTTTGTCCGTATTAGATGAACTTGTGACAAAATCTGGAACGGGGCTTATTTTCATTAGTCATGATTTGAATATGATTGCTGATTTTTGTGATCGTATTTTAGTGATGTATGCGGGTCGTGTGCTAGAAGAGTTGCCTGCTTCTGATTTGTCTCACGCTTGTCACCCTTATACGAAGGCTTTGCTCGCCAGTTTGCCACGGCTTGATAATCCTGTTGATGTTTTGGCTGTTCCTGAGCGCGATCCTGATTGGTTGTATAATCCTACGATTGTTAATGGTGTTGAGGAGGTTCATCATGACAAATTGTGAGAATATTATTGATGTTTCTAATTTATCTGTCACGTTTGGGCACAGACATAAGGCTGTAACCGTTGTTAAAAATGTTAATTTTTATATTAAGCGTGGTGAAGCTTATGGTCTGATTGGTGAATCCGGATGTGGAAAATCAACTATTTTGAATACATTGGTGGGGCTTATTCCAGAGTATAGTGGAAAGTTTCTTTTTGATGGAGAAGAGGTTGCAAAAAAAAGGGACAAGAGTTTTCTGCGTCGTATTCAAATGGTGTTTCAAGATCCTTATGCTTCGCTGCATCCAAGAAAAATGGTCCATACGGTTCTTTCTGAATCGCTCAAAATCCATGGCATGGATAATCAAAGAGAGCGGGTGGAGGATGCTTTAGATTCCGTTGGCTTAAATTCTTCATTTCTTTATCGTTATCCTCATGAATTATCTGGAGGACAGCGTCAGCGTATTGCTCTTGCTCGTGCTTTAATTATCGAGCCAGAGGTTTTGTTGCTTGATGAGCCAACATCTGCATTGGATGTGTCGGTACAGGCTGAAATTTTAAACTTGTTGAAATCATTGCGCGAGAGAAAAAAGCTTACTTATTTGATGGTGTCCCATGATCTTGCTGTTGTTGCACATATTTGTGAACGCGTTGGTATTATGCATAAAGGGATTATTCTTGAAGAACTTAGCAATGATGAATTGCGTAATCTCCATGCACAACACGATTATACAAAAGAATTTTTTGAAGCCAGTATTGAGCCTATCGTTCATAGAGAGCAAAGAGCGTGATCGATTTTTCTGAAGAAAGAATATCGTTTTTTTTTGAAGATTCTGAAGTTGCTTGGCGGCCTTGTTGAAAGGGAAGGGAGAATAATAGGATTTTTTTGGTTATGAATTTGCTGGATAGTGTTTGAGCTATAATATTTTAAATTCTATTAGAATTCTGGTTGTAAAATATACAAGTGACTTATAACATACATTCTTTGTTTGATAGTATTGTCTTGTTTTTTGCTTATCATTTTCTGTTTAGTCGTTTTATTTTAGGATTTTAAGCACTAAATTTGTGAGAAATAACAGGCGATAATACATTGTGTTTTTCAGAAAAGATTCTCATTATTTTATAATATCATCTTATTTTTTAGTTGTGCTTTTTTTACAATTTCAGGCATTATTTAGCGAAAAATGCTAAGCTTTATTCTTTATAAAAAAAGTTTTTGTAAAAAATATCCAATGGTCAATGAGACAGTCTTCAAATATTTTGCTGTTTTCTATTTTAAAAACCGCTAAAAAAATAAATCGTCATAAACAAAAAAGGCAGCATGATATGCTGCCTTTTTTGTTTGATGAAGTGTATAGAATAACAATACACTTGTTGTTAAAGTTTTGCCTCAAAACTGATAGCGTATTCCGCCTGAAAAACTTTCTCCAGAGATCCCCGTTTTTTGCAGCTTTTGTTGATAACTTACATCACCATGAAGGGAGAGGTTCGTGGACAATTGTGCACTGATACCAAGCCCACCTTCAAGCAAAGAGCCCATAGGATCAAGTTGATAAGCTTTATCAATATATATTGCTTGATCATCACCAAACGTTTTGATCACATTTATTTTTCCATAGAAGGAAACAGCTCGCCCGTTTTCAGCAGTGACAATGGTTTTGTTCAAACGTCCTCCAACACGGATCAACCATTGATGATGTTTGTTCATATTGACTTTAAAGCTGTCAGTATCCGAAATGGTATCAAACATCAAATATTGATAGGCAAGTTGTGCTTGAGGTTCAAAGGTTACACCTGCAATCCCGGTGGCAAATTTTTTGCCAATAGTTGTAGAGAGGTTCAACATTTTTGCATTTTTCACTTTTGCGGTTTTGCCAATGATGGCGTTGCTGATATCTCCTTTTAGGATTCCATAGGATAAAAGGGTATCAAGATAGAAACCATTGTCATGCTGTATGCTACCATAGGCTGTAAGTGACCATTTATCCACTGTGCTTTTACTTGCGTCTTTCATATTCTTTGGCGTGAAAGAAAGCTGCCCGTAGGTTCCTATAAGACCGAAATGTGTTGTGGTATTTTGCCCTTCCAGGGCAGCAAAGTTCACACCCCCTTGGAGAGCGGCATAGCGAAGATGAGCACCGCTATAACCATATTTACGAGGAGCACTTTCAGAGGATAATGTTCCTGTTCCTCCGTAGGTATATAAGAAGAAGCCGTTTTGTTTTTCTTGTTGTTTCCCCGAGACAGATGTTCTCATATTGGCTAACAGCGCATTTTGTTTTGCCATATCGATCAATCCCGTATAGAAGAGGGCATTTGGCATGAGCAAATAGTTTGCCATTTGAGGGACGACGGCTTGCACATTTTGTTCAGGATCAGGGGGAGAGCCGGGGTTAGTGCCAGAACCGGGGTTAGAATTAAGAAATTCAGGTTGTAAACGAAAATCCCAGAAATTTTCATTTTTTTCATCCAACAGATTTTGCGCCATATTGGCTTTGCCATGGCTTGAATTTGGTCCATAGGCACGGAGAGTATATTTATTGGGTGCACCGTTTCTTGTGGTATAGCCATTGACTAATTTGAAGGAGTCTTCACGGGCATTTCCAGAAACTTGAATGAGTGAAAGACCGCGCACATTGGCAGAAGCGGAAGTGTTTTCTTTCACATTATTCCCTCCTGAGCGTCTTGTGACATAAATTGATGTATTGCCTGATACATCTCCATTGATCAGAAGCCGGTCTGTTTTTTGCTCAGTGATTAGTGCCCCATCACTCCACCAAGTATTGAGAGAAATCTGTGCATTTCCTGTTGCATTATAGACCGCTCTGGTATCTGGTTTTCCCGAACCTATATGCAATGTGTGGTAATAACCATCTTCTATTGGTTCTGCAAAAACAACAGAGCTGTTGTTGAGATTAAGCACAGAAACATCAGAGCGTGATCTTTGAGCGATATCAAGAAGATTACCATCAGCATCTTTTTCTTGTGCGCTGTTTTTTAAGAACCATTGTGTACCGTTTTTGAGGTTAAAACGTACGTTTCTCTCCTTTGTGATGTTTGCTCTGCCTTCTAAAATAGAATGATCTGCATTTAATGTGAAGCTACCGTTGGGTATTGCTTTTGCATTTATCGCTTCCAAAAACTCTTGATTTCCCCAAGTACCGTTGCCTAATAAAACATCTGCATGGATTTCTGAATTTATGAGATTGGCTGTACCAATTGACAGATTGGTAATATTTTTAATGGTATTATCACTGAAAGTTGCAATGAGAATTCCAGTGTCATTGTCGACATGGATCTTTGTATTGGTCAAATTGATCTCAGCGTTTTGATAATTTTTTGGATCATTTGATTCATTTAAAGAAGTAGAAAGAACAGATGCGAGCTGCAAACCACCAATTTTCCCTGTTACAGAGACGTTTGTAATATCAATGTGTCCCCCGTTTGCAGTATATAATGCAGCTTCTTTTGCATTTACTGTACCTTCTGTCATTGTAATCTTAGTTTGCGGATCGGTTGCATATAATCCACCACCATTAGATGAGATAATTTCAGCTTTGTCTTTTAAAGTAATAATACTGCCAGATTCAGCATACATTCCTACGGTGCTTGCAGAAACTAATCCCCCTGATACTGTTACTTGAGAATGATCATGAGCATTTATGCCTTGATCTACTTGAGTAATTATTACATTGTCTTTTAAAGTAATGGTGCTGTCAGAAACAGCAGATACTCCTAGGGTACTTGCAGAAACTGATCCCCCTGATACTGTTACTTGAGAATTAAAAAAAGCATCTACACCGGAATATGTTTGAGTAATTGTCACATTTTTCAAAGAGAGTTTGCTTTTTTTTAGGACATCGACTCCGGAGGATGGTGTCTCATTATTTTTAAAACCTGATATCACCACATCTTCCAGTTTATTTTCATCACTATTACTCTCAATGTATTCAGCTCCTATGAGCGAAGTTGTAATGGAGCCTCCGGTCATCTTGCCCGTGCTACCCTCGTGCACATCAAGCCCGATTGAAACATCTTTAATTGTTGTGCCATGCAATTCAATTACGCTCCCTTCATTTTCTGCAAAAATACCGGTTCCCATATCCGCTATTGATGTTACAAAAGTACCTTTAAAAGTTGATGTTATAATAACATCTGTAACATCAATATGGCCACCGTTTTCTGCACGCAATGTGCCTAGAGTAGTTCCACCTGCTACTGTTCCCCCCGTCATTGTGATTTTTGATTGTGGTCCATCTGCATATAAACCACTATAACTCGATGAGGTAATTTTAGCGTTATCTTTTATATCAATGATACTGCCTTGCTTAGCAGATACTCCATAAAGCTTTCCATCAAATTCCCCTCCTGATATTGTTATTTGAGAGTGATCATCTGCTTCTAGAGCATTGAAAGCGTGAACAGTTACCCCTTTTAAGGTAAGGTTGCTGTTTTTGGTAACTATTCCTAAAAATGTATCTAGACTATCATTCGCATCCGTTATAAGTACATTCTCTAGTTTATTTTCCTTGCTCTTACTGTTAGTGAAAGAAGCACCAGTTTAGCCAGCTATAATAGAACCTCCAATCATTTTGATTGTCGCACCGTCTTTGGCTTCAAGACCTAAGCGGACTTCAGAATCTTTTTTTCCAATGGTTGTATTATCCAATAACTCAATCGCACTGTTAGCACCTTCAGCTGTTACGGCGTATGGATCGTAATGTGGTGATTTTATCTTTAAATGCTTACCGATGATTTTACTGCCGTTTGTTGCATGAAGTGTATCATAGGTTTCTTCATGTACTGTTATTGTTTTTCCATCAGAAACTTCAAGGTCTTTAGCTTGTAGACTGAGAGAGCTATTAAACAGTATTATAGTTGCTATAGCTGTATATGATAGAAGGAATTTTTTATACACCAATACTCTCCTTATGAAAGCCCCCAATATTCATTTCCCCATCGATTTCATAAGAAGAATAGAATAATGATATTTGTTTTTTTATTTGGATAAGTTATTTTAATTTTTTTGTCAAAATGAAAATTTTAAAATAAAGAATATTTAAACTAATTACATAATGTACTTTAAATTAAGTGTATTGAAATAAAAATATTTTTTATATTTAGTAAAACATTGTAAAAAGCAGATCAGTGCTATCATATTTTATCAAGCTTGGAGCGCTCAGTCGTGGTCTTACGACGAGTTGGCGCGGGCTCTTGGCTTCAGGGCGCTCACTGGGCTTGCTCACCGCAGGGTTTGGGGCACGTTTCCTCAAACTTTTGCGCCCCATGACCTTGTTGGTGGGTGCTTTGCGGGGGATTGCTGTCTCAGGGGCGGCATTTGCGAGCAGCTTTGGTTTGATAGGAACCGTGATCGAAGTGGTTGGGGCAAGCCTGTCCTCTGTTGTGGGGGGGCTTTTTACTCCGGTAGGGGCTGTGATTGCTGCTGTTGTGGCTATCATATTGGCTGCTGGTTTTGCTTTGTGGAAATATTGGGACCGTGTTTCTTCTTTTATAAAGGGCTTTGCACGGGGGATAACACGGGCTTTTGGCCAAGCCTTTGAAGCCGTCATGCGTTTTTTTGGGGCTGATACCAGCACCATCACCCGTTGGAAGAATATCATTGCTGCTGCTTTTGATTTCTCTCAAAATTGGCAAAAGTTTAAACAAGGTCTTGCCTCTGTTGCTCAAATTTGTGAAAGCTTGTGGGAGGGGATTAAACAAAGCCTTTCCAATTTTTGGCAATGGTTGAAGCGTTTTTTTTCTCAAGAAAAGCTCACGGATAGTGCCAAGGCTGGTATGGAACAAGCCGGGGAAGATTTAGCGAATTGGATTGTTAATGGTTTTATGTCGTCCATCTCACAATTGACAGATTTTTGTAAATCTTTACCTCACCGCATAAAGGGGTGGATTGGGTCGATTGATGTAAGAGATTATTTGCCAAGTTTTTTAGGAGGCAAAACGCCTCAGCCCCTTGTACAATTTGCGGTGGCTGGTCGTGCCAATGTGCCTCTCACAGAAGCAAAAGACAAAGAACGCGTCCCCATCACGCACCATCAAAATGTCACGGTGCATGTCAATGGCGCGCGTGATCCCATTGCCACTGGTCGTGCGGTTAGTCACGCCATTCAACGCGCACGCGCCAATGCGCTGCATGGAGGGACCGAATAATGGCAGGAAGGCAATGAGGGGAGGGACACACAAACTTATGCATCGCACTCAAAATGTCACGGTGCATGTCAATGGCGCTCGTGATCCTGTTGCTAATGGTCGAACGGTTACTCACACCATTCAACGGGCACGCGCTAATGCATTGCATGAGGGAATAGAATAATGGGAGGGAGCATGCAAGATCCTTTGATGATGTTAGGTCCACATCAATTTTATGTGGACTGGCTTAATTTCCAATCTTTTGAAGAGGAATTCTCTGCCTCATGGGTTTGCTTAGAGCGTTTTGGCAAGTCGCCTAGTTTGCAATTTACTGGCTATGGCAATGATCCCAAAACCATTCATGGCGTTTGGTTTCCAGAAGAATTTGGTGATCGTGTAGCCATTGATGCCATCACCACAACGATCAAGAGAGCAAAGCCGGTCCAGATGCTTCGTTGGATCAATGATACCACCTATAGTGTCCTTCTCCATGGACCCGTGGTGATCACCAGTATCACGAAAGACCACGACTTTATCAGTCGCTCCGGTCAATCCCAGCGTATCCGCTATTCCATCAGTCTCTTACCCTTTTTTAATGGCGGAAAACCGCAAGGACAATATCAGGTGGGGCAAACTTTATGAAGATACCAGAAAAGCGTGTTGTTGTAGAGCTGGAGGATATGAGTCTCGATCTCCTCTGCTTTCAACATGCCATGGCTGTGTTAGGGGACCGTTCTCAAGTTGGATTATTAAATGGCTATTGTGAAGCCACATTGGAAGCCAATCCAGAGATTGCCAAATATGGTCCAATTTTACCGCGAGGCTTAACGGTCATTCTGCCTGAATTTATCCCCCAAGAAAAGAACCGCGTGGTGAAACGGTTATGGGATTAATGCGCACACACCCTTTTATTGTGGTTAAGGTGGGAGAAAAACCTGTTCATGAAGTTTTTTACCAACGTCTTTTAACGGCAACCATCACAGACAATGCGGGTAATGAAGCCGATACATTCGAGGCGGAATTTGATGATAGCGGCAATGATTTAGAGATTCCCTCCAGTAACAGTGCGCTCCATGTCACCTTTGGCTATCAGGACAGCATTCGTGCCTTTATGGGGCGTTTTGTTGTGGAGACGGTGATCAGTTGTGGGGGCAGTGATGGAGAGATTTTGCGCCTTTGTGGCAAAAGTGCCTCGATGTGTGCGGAGATCAAAGAACAGGCGAGTGAACATTTTGACCACAAAACCATTGCTGAGATTGTTGAGACCCTTGCCAAACGCCATGGTTATCAAGCAAAGGTCAGTCCACAATTGACCAAACAAACCTTGCCTTATGTGGTGCGCACCGATCAATCGGCGATTGATTTTTTAACTAGGCTTGCGGATCGCATGCGGGCGCGTTTTTTAATCAAAGACCATAAGTTTTTATTTTTAAGCGGGGACAATCTCCCCCTCCAGACCATTCATCAACATGAGTGTTCCCATTGGGAATTCACCCTAGAGCCGCGTACGCAATACGGCATCATTGAAGCTTCTTATTTTGATCGCGCAAAAGGGCAACAATGCCAAGTCAAGCATCAAACAGGGTTTACTGGCCCCATTCGCCGTCTGCGCAGTTGTTATCCAAGTCAAGAAGAAGCACAAGCGGCGGCTGCTTCCGAGTCGGATCGCTTATGCCGTGCTGTAGGCAGTGGCTCCTTAACTCTTGCGGGATACCCTGAAATCATGGCGGGTCAACCGCTTCTCCTGCAAGGGTTTCGAGGCGAAATCAATGGTCCATGGAAGGCTGCTACCGTGACCCATCGCTATGAAAAGCAAAGCGGCTACATCACAGAAATAACCTTTGAGGCACCAGATAAGGGAAACAAAACAGGAGAAAAGAAAACCTCTGAGTGACAGAAAATCAAAGGGTAATGTTTACCCTGTGATCGGTGATGATGAACATTTAGAGCAATTGGTGCAATTTGCACCAATTGCTAAAAGGAGCAATAGTGCAAACATTGCACAATTGCATGATGAAGAAAAATTGGGTCAAGTTGATCCTATTTTTGAAATATTCAGATCACAATGAAATTTTATGTGAAGGAAATGGAAGATCAAAAGTGCAACCTGCTCCTTTGATCGGTTGTAATGCTTTCTGAGATCAACGTGCAATGTTTGCACTTTGGGTGGGAGAGAGCAATGGGGACAACTTGTCCCTATTCCTTAAAGGTACAATAGGATCAAGTTGATCCAATTGCATGAGTTCAGCAATAGGGTAATGTTTACCCAATTCCTCAAACGCTTCTCTTTATAATAATGTACTTGAATAATATACTTGGGATACGGAAAAACGATCAGTCAATTTATGCTAAAAGAAGTCATATCCTTTTATGTATGTTGCTTCTCAAATAATGCGATTCCTGTCATACGATTCCAGCTCAATGATTGATCATCAAAAATTGCGGTCTTTAAGAGAGAAAAATAAAGACTCATTAAAGAGGCTCTAAATGATCTTTGAAAGGTCTTTGAAGACCCTTTGAAAACACCTTAAAAACCCTTAAAAGAAAATAAATTGGTACAAAACCTGGTGGCAAAATATACAAAACCTGCTGGCAAGCTACAGGCAAGCTACACAAGCTACAACCTGCTGGCAAGCTACAGCAAGCTACAACTACTGTGAAAAAAAATGGTAGCGGAGGAGGGATTTGAACCCCCGACACAAGGATTATGATTCCTCTGCTCTAACCTACTGAGCTACTCCGCCAAAATAAAATTATAAGTGCAAATAATTACATCTTCTGCGGATATAAGAGGTAGAATAGTGAGATGTCAAGCATCGTTTTTAAGCTTTTCTCTTGTCATTCTATTTTATCCTCGATATGTAAAGTATAATTTTATAGATCAAAGTAAGGTAAGGCATAAAAATGGTGCCACGTGTAGCGGTTTTAGGATGCGGCCATTGGGGTGGAAATCATATAAAGACACTCCATTCTCTTGGGGCTTTAGCAGCAGTTTCTGATATTGATAGCGATCGTGCTGTTCGTTTTGCCACGATGTATGATGTAGAGGCTGTTGCACCAGATGATCTTTTTGCTCAGCAAGATATTGATGCGCTGGTGCTAGCGTTGCCTCCACAATTTCATACACAAAATGTGCTGCGTGCTGTTAAAAATGGTAAAGATGTTTTGGTGGAAAAGCCAATAGCTCTAAATGTTGCTGATGCTAAACGCCAGGTTCAGGAAGCAGATGCCTATGGGCGGATTTTTATGGTGGGCCATATTTTACGGTTTCATCCGACTTTTGAAAAAATGTATGAATTGGTGAAAAAGGGGGAATTGGGGGAGGTGCGATATATTTATTCTCATCGGTTAGGCTTTGGAAAATTTCATACACACAGTGATGCTTTATGGGATCTTGCCCCTCATGATCTCTCAATGATTTTAGCATTGACAGGATGTGAACCCTCCAAAATTCGCGGTGAGGGGGCTGCTGTCGTTGATCAGATTTCCGATTTTTCCCATATTCATATGACTTTTCCAAATGGTGTACAGAGTCATCTTTTTGCTTCACGCTTGAGTCCTTATCGTGAAAGGCGTTTAACTGTTGTTGGAACAAAGGCTATGCTCGTTTTTGATGATATGGAACCGTGGAGCCGTAAATTGGCAATGCACCACTTTGCCATTTGGAAAGAGAATCAAGAGTGGGCTTTTAGCATGGATGAGCTGAATTACATTGATGTTTGTGAAGATTTGCCGCTTACTCGCGAATTACGGCACTTTCTTCATTGTATTGAAACGCGTCAATCACCTCGTACAAATGGTGGTGATGCTATTGCGATTTTACGGATTTTAACAGCTGCTGGTGTCAATTATGATAGATAAAAGAGACAGGTAGCGTTTTTGCACTCTTGTGATAATCAATGGAGCTAATATGCAATTCATCGACCTTGGGGCGCAGCGTGCGCGTATTGAAGATAAAATTAATTCTGCAATTGCGCATGTGGTCGCGAGTGGTAAGTATATTTTGGGGCCGAAGGTAACAGAATTGGAAGAGAAATTGGCAGAGTATCTTGGTGTTAAACATGTGATTGCATGTGCTAATGGAACGGATGCTTTGAAGATGCCTCTCATGGCTAAAAATATTGGTCCAGGGGATGCTGTGTTTTGTCCTAGCTTTACATTTTCGGCAACGGCCGAAGTGGTTGCTTTGGTGGGGGCTGAGCCTGTTTTTGTTGATGTTTTACCCAATACATTTAATATTGATGTTGAAAAACTTTCTCACGCTATCAAAATGGTTAAAAAAGAGGGACGGCTAAAGCCAAAGGCTATTATTGCTGTTGATTTATTTGGGCTTTCTGCTGACTATGTGCAAATTGCTCAAGTCGCCGCAAAGGAAAATCTTTTTGTCATTGAAGATGCTGCTCAATCTATGGGTGGAAGAAGTGGTAATACTATGTGCGGTGCTTTTGGTGATGTGGCCGCCACAAGTTTTTATCCTGCAAAACCATTAGGCTGTTATGGTGATGGAGGCGCTATGATGACCAATGATGATTATTTGGCAGAACTTTTACGCTCTATTTTGTTTCATGGTAAAGGTGAAACACAATATGATAATGTACGGATTGGTATGAATTCGCGTCTTGATAGTATTCAGGCTGCAATTTTACTCGAAAAGTTTGTGATTTTTGAAGATGAAATGGAAAAGCGTGTAAAAATTTCTCAACGTTATTCCAATGGTTTAAGAGATGTTGTTACAGTTCCAGAAATAGAAGAAAATATTCGTTCTGCTTATGCACAATATACGATTAAGGTCAAAGAGCGTGATAAATTAAAAGATTTTTTACAAAAAAATTCTGTCCCTACAATGATTTATTATAAAACACCTTTACATCAACAGCCCGCTTATAAACACTTTTCTTATGTGAAAGATTCCCTTACCGTTTCAGAGTCTTTAGGGGAGTGTGTTTTAAGTTTGCCAATGCATCCTTATTTGACGCAAACAGATCAGGATATGATTATCCAAAAAATAAGAGATTTTTATCATTCTTGAGCGTGTGCTTTTATCTTTAAAACTTATGGTAAAAGCTTTGGGGTTGATCTATCTTAGAAGATATTTTTTGTTAAAGTGTGTGATGCATATATTTGCTTCTAGGATTCAGGGGATGCTGTCCTTTAGGGCGTTGATATGACAAGCAAATGGAATCGCTAGATAAGAAGATGGATTTTTTCAAATCGGTTTAGGATAAGAAATCTTTTCTTTAACTGAGCAAGAAAGTTACATTTAATAAAAATTATTTGAGTTATAAAAGTTACAATAAAGCTTTTTTGATTTTAAAGTTTTTTTGAAATACAACTTATTTAAGGGGGAGGTTGGAGAGACAAGTTATTTTTTTGCGAATACGTGATGCTAGGTCATTTTTATTTTTTGAGTTTTGAATGAGGGTGTTGATAGGGGATATATTTCCCTCTTCTAGCGCTATTTGAGCGGCTAATGTTGCGGCAAGTTCTTTTGTTTCTTCACGCAGTTCTTCCAGCAGTTGCTGTTTAGCATTTGTGTCAAGCCCATGCGTTTGGATTTTTTGTAAACGTTGCTGATAGTGTGTGATTTTTTCACGCATCATTTTGCTTTTCCTTGAAGGTGTTTGTTGCGACGATATTTTGTTTGATTGTGACTGTTTCTTTGGGAAAAGTATTTTGTGCTGAGAGATATAGCTGATAAACTTGTTCTTTTACTTGGCTTAGGTGTATTTTCTGTTGGGCGTATTTTTTTTGCAAAGATTCGTATTTTTGTTGGTTCTTTGCTAATTCTACGGCATGTTGTGCACAGATAAAATCATGGTTGGCTTGTATTTCCGTGAGTGATAATGGAAGTTGTGCACAAACATTTTTATATGCAAAATAAACGGCTTTACGCCAAATAAAAGGAGATAAAAGCACCAGTAACCAAGAAATTGAGGCAACGCCAAGAATAAAAAAAAGAAACGATTGAATAAGCATAATACCCCTTTCAAATAAAAAACCGTTTAAAACGGATTCCATGTTGGTTTCGGTGTTAATTTTAAATACCCTATGTTGATACCAAGGCGCGCACCGATTCCTGTCCGTATTGGGATTAACAAGGTATCATGGTATTTAAGCACATGAAAACCAACACCTGCAATTAAATAGGCCGAACCTGAAACACCACCATAGCGCCTCCATAAATTATTTATGCTTTTAAGATTGTAAACCAAGATCATGAGACGGGAACCTTGTCCGCCAAAATCCCATCCTACCGATGGACCTTGCCAAAAAACTTTATGCTGACCATAATTTTTTGTAAAAACTTTTCCTTCGCCATAGGTTAATCCCGCAAAAAAGGCACCAGAAGCTTCTTCTCCTAAAATATAGGCATTTGGATAACCGTATTTTGAAAAAATATTTTGAATGGCGATTGCCAGACCACTAGCTGTTTTTCCAAAAAAAATATGACCAGAATCAATAATTTCTTGAAGTGAATAATGGGGTTCGTTTTGCTCTATTGGTTTTAGTTGAGCATATGCAGTGTTTATGGTAACGAATAAAAGGAAAATTAAAGATATAATATTTTTGTACCAGTATTTTAGCAGAGAGAGAGCCATGGAGTTTTCTCCTTTTATTAGTGACAAACAAAGAGATAATATTAGAATTTTCATTCTATTCAAATAAAAATAAAATGTAAGGTTATTTAAATTCTTGAATTTATTTCTGAAAATTTTTTAGCATGATTGTTAATGTTTTCTCTTATGCATGAGATGTTAAGAGTTTTTCTTTAAAATAAAGTTTGTTTTTTTTGAATTTAGGAGTTTTCAATCGTTATGACGTTCGCTGTTTCTTTGAAGCCTATGGATCTTGCTGCTTTGCTTTGTAGTCGTATTTGCCATGATTTGATTTCACCTGTGGGGGCTATTCAAAATGCAATGGAGCTTTATGACGATGGAGGTGCTGAAGAAGAGGCTTTGCAATTGGTGCGTTTATCTGTTGTGAGTGCTTCTGCACGTCTACAATTTGCGCGATTGGCTTTTGGTTTTGCTGGTGCAAGTGGAGGAAAAATAGAGACACGTGCCGCAGAGCAGGTTGCTCAACAATATATGCTGCAAGAAAAAGCAACTTTAAAATGGCAGGCTCCCTCTCTTTTATTACAAAAAGATGAAGTTAAACTTTTGCTGAATTTGTTATTGATCGCAAATGCAACAGTTTCTCGTGGCGGTGAAATCGTTTTTATGATTGAGCAAGAGGAAAATAAACGTTCTTTTCGATTTGAGATTTTGGGTGAAATTCTTCGTATTCCTCCACATTTTCTTGCGTTATATCATGGAAAAGCTCAAGAAGAGCATATTGATGCACATGTCATCCAATTTTATTACACAATGTTACTTGCTGAAGTGACAGAGATGAAAATAAATATTGATGAAAGGGATCATTGTATTGTTTTAGAAAGTGTGAGAAAGCTTTGAATAAGAGAGAAGCGCTTAAGCCGTATTGGGGAAAAAGAAACTTCGATCAGACTTACGAGCGATAAAATTATATTTGTGAATAGAGTGTGGTTATTTCTTAAGCTTTAAGCGCTTTCTATATGAGATTTTTTGCGTGCGAGTTTTTTACTTGTGACAGAGAAAAATCTCGGCCCGCTACACCCCGAGATTTTACAATGTGTATTTTCACTGCTTAAGCGGTTTTTCGTACGTTCTCTTCAACTGGATCACGCAAGACATAACCACGTCCCCAAACGGTATCAATATAATTTGCATTAGAAGAGACTGCTTCCAATTTTTTCCGTAGTTTACAGATAAAAACATCAATAATTTTTAGTTCTGGTTCATCCATTCCACCGTAGAGATGATTGAGAAACATTTCTTTGGTAAGTGTTGTGCCTTTGCGCAAAGAAAGAAGCTCTAGCATTTGGTACTCTTTACCGGTTAAATGAACAGGACGCCCTGCAACTTCGACGGTTTTTGCGTCAAGGTTAACGGTGAGATCACCGGTAACAATAACTGATTGTGCATGTCCTTTAGAACGACGAACAACGGCATGAATACGCGCAATGAGTTCATCCTTATGAAAAGGTTTTGTCATATAGTCGTCTGCCCCAGAGCCAAAACCACGAACCTTATCCTCAATGGCATTCATACCGGAAAGGATAAGGACAGGCGTTTTTATTTTTGCCAATCTTAGAGTTCGTAAGACATCGTACCCTGACATATCGGGTAAATTCAGATCAAGCAAAATGATATCATAATCATAGAGTTTTCCTAAATCGATACCTTCTTCACCCAGATCAGTGATATAAACATTAAAATTGGCTGACTTTAGCATCAACTCAATGCTTTGAGTAACCGCTCTATCATCTTCAATTAATAATACGCGCATTTTAGATCCCTCACTTCGCTCCTTTACGAATCACAAGGAGCATTTCTATTTTATAAACAGTTAGTAAAACCACTGTTGATAAAAACAATTCATGAAATTAAACACTTAGCAATAAAGCGTTTATAAATATTTCAGTAGTACGCGTAACAATCACTACCAAATTCCCCACTATCCATGATAGTGGTTAACAAAATATTGTTATTTTTGAAAGAGGCTACAAAATTATTTTGAAAAAATTGCGTACTTTTTAACATAATAAGAAATGAAGGGCTTTTCCTATAAACTTTAATCTAAAAAAAATCTTTTAAAAAAAGCTTTATAAATTACTTTTTTACAATTTCAGTGTTTATTTACGGAGCTTTAAACCTCTTCATTTTATAGTGGGAGGGAAAATAAAGAAATAGTTATGGCTCTTTAAAGAAGGTTGTGTTTGCAGATGCTTTAAGGAAGGGTGGAGTTATAGTCTCATTAATGGACTGTTTTTTTTGACTAGACATATAACTAAAACGATATGAATTGAGTATGAATGCGCGTTTTGAGTTGGCACAATCAAGGAGTAGTGAGGTATGAAGCCACGGGAAAATATGGTGCGATTGAGAATGTTTCAAGTGCGTGGAAAGCGTCGTGAAATTGCACAACTTGAGATGATGATCACAGAATTTGAACGAATGGTGTTAGAATTGGAAACACAGATTTCTCATGAAGAACGTAAATCTGGAAACAATGATGTTCACCATTTTGCTTATTCTGCTTTTGCACGTGCTGCTCGGCAAAGACGTGATAATTTGCTCAATTCCATTCGTGATTTACAGCTTCAAAAAACAAATGCTGAAATTGCTCTTCATGAAGCGCATACCGAGTTGCAACATGCACAACTTTTGGAAGCACGAGAAAAAAAGACTGTCGCGGATGATGTGGATGATGAAGATACTTTGATTCAATCTAATTCAATGGTTGGCTAATTCAATGAATGCGTAATCAAAACAATTATTGAAAAAGCAATTGTTCAGATTTATCTACTGAATATAATATAAAAACAGCCAAACTTTTATTAAGTTTGGCTGTTTTTATAAAGTGCTTTATGTTATCAAATCATGATCAATGGCAACTTAATGCCTGTAGTGTTGAATCTTGGTCGTTCGTAATCCTGCTAAACCGTGTTCATCGATCAAACTTTGCCATGAAAGAAATTCTTCCACAGTTAAAGTATAACGTTGACACGCTTCGTCAAGGCTTAACAATCCACCTCTGACAGCCGCCACAACTTCAGCTTTGCGACGAATCACCCAGCGCCGTGTTGTTTGTGGCGGTAGGTCGGCAATTGTCAGTGGACTTCCATCTGGCCCAATAACATATTTCATTTGTGTTTTTATCAAATTGGTCATTCGTATCCTCTACCTTTCGTCAAGGACTTGATTCGTTTATAGGGCATGAAATTTAAAAAAGAGCTAAACGCGCTGAAAGAAAAAATTAATAAAGTGATTGAGCGGGTAATAAAGAGGCTTAAGCGAACTGTGTAGAAGCGCCTCTTGCAACATTTTGCCAGATTGGAAAAAAGAGAAAAAATTTTTCCTTAATGATTTTTCTAACTAATTTCTCCCAAATGATTACTATTATGCCTTATTTCTATCACTCTTTTTTATTTACAGCTGCTTTTAAGAAAATGATGCTATGGTTGTAGAAAGGATAAAAAAACAATATAAGGGCAATCAATAGCATAAAAGTGGCAAAAGCATAAAAGAAGAAGCGCATATCAGAATGTTAACATATGGGTATCCATTAATAGAGTACTAAATAGAGAATGAATACATGTTTTTGAACAGTCTTGATTTACCAGGACAACCTAAGGATTCTCGCATTGTTGTTGCAATGTCGGGGGGGGTTGATTCATCGGTTGTTGCAGGTCTTCTAAAAAAGGAAGGGTATAATGTCATTGGCATTACATTGCAGCTTTATGATCATGGGGCTGCAACGCATCGGGTAGGGGCGTGTTGTGCGGGACAAGATATTGAAGATGCGCGTCGTGTTGCAGAAACGTTAGGAATACCGCATTATGTTCTTGATTATGAGAAACGCTTTCGTGAAGCTGTTATTGATCCTTTTGCAGAAAGCTATGCTCATGGAGAGACTCCAGTTCCATGTATTGCGTGCAATCAGACAGTTAAGTTTGCTGATTTATTAGCAACAGCTCGTGAATTGGGGGCCGATGCTTTGGCAACGGGACATTATATTCGTTCCCGTTCTCATGGGGCACATCGAGCACTCTTTCGTCCTCTCGATAATGATCGTGATCAGAGTTATTTTCTCTTTGCAACGACACAAGAACAGATTGATTATTTGCGTTTCCCCCTTGGCGACCTTCCAAAAGCGCGTGTTCGTGAAATAGCTGCAGAAATGGGCTTTGTAGTTGCCAATAAGCATGATAGTCAGGATATTTGTTTTGTTCCACAAGGAAAATATTCAGATGTTATCGCTAAACTGCGTCCAGAAGCTGCTAATCCTGGCTTTATTGTTCATATCGATGGAAAGATTTTAGGTAAACATTCAGGAATTGTTAATTATACTGTTGGTCAACGTCGTGGTATTGGGGTGTCAACGGGTGAGGCGCTTTATGTGGTTTATCTCGATGTGGAAAATGCCCGTGTTATTGTTGGTCCGCGTGAAATGTTAGAAACGCATAAGCTTTTTTTACGGGATGTGAATTGGCTTGGTGATGAGTCGTTAGATAATTTTCCTTCTCAAGGTATTGAGGTGGCTGTGAAAGTGCGTTCAACGCGTCCTCCCCACCTTGCGCGCTTGCATTATAAAGAGGGTGTTTTTTCTGTTGATCTGTTGGAGTGTGAAAATGGTGTGGCACCAGGGCAAGCTTGCGTTCTTTATGATGGAAATGGTCATGAGGCGCGTATTCTTGGGGGAGGATTTGTAACACGTTCAGAGCGTGCGGCTGACATTGAAATGATGTTGAAGCGTGTTTTGTGCAATCTTGAAACAGAAGATTCTGTTTCCCCTAAACTGAAAACAACAGCTTCGTAAAAAGATAGTCAATTAATTGATAATGATAATTTTATCCTTCAATGTGAATGAAAGACTTGTCTAAAGCTTTCTCAGTGCAATTTTTTAATGGTTGAATCCATCAAAGCCATGTCTTTGCACATTACAAGGGGAGGGCTGGACAAGTGGGCTTGTGGTGGGGAAGTTGATAAAAAGAAATGTAAAAATGTCTTTGATGAATGCTCTCAAATGCGAGGGGATAGTAACTTCTAGGGTTGGCAAAGAACGCACATCATTGGATATTTGTTACAACTTAAAATCTTATCGTCTTGAGTCTTCAAAGTCGGTAAAATGGGCGAGGGCAATCCCTGAGGCTGTGGCAACATTGAGGCTATCAAAGCCATCAGTCATGGGAATCCGTAAAGCTTGTGATTGTTGTAGTATATGAGGTGGTAAGCCATCACCTTCTGTTCCAAAAATAAGGGCTATTCTTTTGGTTTTGTTTGCTTGCTTGAGCGTGTGTGAGGCAGAGGGAGAGAGTGCATAAAGATGAAAATTTTCATCGTTTAGAGAAGCTATAATGTCATTTATATTAGCGTTTTGCGTATAGGGTACTTTTAGGGCAGCACCAGCAGAAACTCTGATTGATTTGCGATAAAGTGGATCGCAAGAAGTTTTGTCGACAATAATGCCGTGACTGGCAAAGGCTGCCGCATTACGAAAAATTGATCCCATATTATCATGATTCGAGATACCACATAAAACGAGAATCAAAGCTTTTTCTGGAAGATTTTGTAAAAAACTTTGTAATGATGGGAGCGTTTTGCGTTTACCGATACCCAGAACACCACGATGAACATGGAAACCGGTGATATCATCCATGACTTTTTGTGAAACGCAATAAATGGGACATCGAGGTTGTGTTTTTTCTAAAAGCGGTAGAAGTCCAGGGAGGCGTTTTGCTAGGATAAGCAGCGAGAGAGGAGAAAATTCTTTCGAATGCAATAATGCGGACAACGTTATTTTTCCTTCAGCAATAAATTGCTGTTGTCGTCCAACGAGATCTTTTTCACGGATATTATGATAGTCTCTCAGCCGTGGGTCATTTGTTTCGTCAATTGGTGTGATATTCAAATGCATGAGAGATTTTTAATGCTTTTTTCTTTCAATTTCCAGATGTTAGAACTTGCTTTATTTTTAAAAAGAGAGATGAAAAAATATTATTTTAAAACTTATGGTAGAATTTTTGTTGACAGCATATACAGATTAGTGTATCGTAAGAACACTGATGCGGGATAGTAGATTTTATTTTCGTATCGGGTGCAGTGTCTTGGGTCCCCGCTATTTCCCAAGTTCTGTATGCCCTTAGTTGTAAGGGAAAAGAATCTGGGTCCCCAATGCCCAGATTCTTTTTGGGGTCCATGATCTTTTTCTAAGTCTTTTGGCAGTCCTATTTTAAAATTTCCTTAAGCTGTAAAGGTATAGGGGAGTGCTCAGTCATTTTTTCTAAGCTATATTATGACACATTTGAGCAAAAGCAGTTTTTTTGTTCATAAAAGGCGAGATGCTCTTACGTTATTTAGAAAACGATTCATAAAGTGGATATGTTTGATTGTCCTTGAGAGAGCTGTTTTTTTATGCCTTGTTCGTCTCCATCTTTTATTGTTGATGCTCGTGTAACTGGACAGTTTTTGTGACAACAAGGGAGCGTGCATTGAGGCATTTAGTGTATAACGAAGCTTCTGTAATATCGAGAAAATATTGGCGATATGTTACAAATATCGTTATAGGGTTGAAAATATTATTCCTTGTTTCGTGAAGAAAAGGACGGGTTTCATGAATGCGAAAATCAATATACAAAGTTTAACTTTATACTCTATTTTTATTGCGTGTATTGTTTTTTCTTTGAAATATTGGGCATATCACATCACAGGGTCAGTTGCACTTTATTCTGATGCATTGGAATCAATCGTCAATATCCTTGCATCATTAGCGGCATGGTGGGCTGTTAAAGTGAGTTTGAAGCCAGCGGATCATGATCATCCTTTTGGACATCATAAAGCGGAATATTTTTCTGCGATTCTTGAAGGGATTCTCATTATTATTGCGGCAATTGTTATTTTAAGAGAAGCATGGATAGCGCTTTCTACTGTTAAATTATTGCAGAAACCTGGAATATGGCTTGTTATTCATCTTGTTGCAACTATTATAAATTTCACGTGGGGTATGGTTCTGCTTTGGCAGGGAAAACATCATCGCTCGCCGGCTCTTAAAGCTGATGGTGTACATTTTATAACAGATGTTTTTACTTCGCTTGCAATTTTAATTGGTTTGATTGCTGGTTTTATAGGGGGATGGGGTGTTTTAGATCCTATTTTAGCGATAATCGTTGCTGTTAATATTCTTTTACAGGGCTGGAAGGTGATTAGGAATGCTGTTCAAGGATTAATGGATGTTGGCGTTGAATTAAATGAAACCATACGGATTCGTGAGCTGATTTCTGCCAATGCAGATGGCGCACTTGAGATCCATGATTTACGCACGCGTGTTGCTGGAAGGGTTACTTTTATAGAGTTTCATTTGGTTGTGCCAGCTGTCATGCAGGTCGGAGAAGCCCATAAAATTTGTGATAAAATTGAAAGTGTTCTTCAAAAAGAATTTGATAATGTACGTACTTCTATTCATGTTGAACCTGAAGATGAGGCAAAATTGCCTCCCGGTACAACAATGATCCCTTTTATATAAAAGTTATCATTTATATAAAATACTTTATGAGATCACAATCATAACATACCTCGCTTTACTTATTCTTCCCCAAAATATGTTTTTCTTATTGCTGTGATGTTATTAAAGAGCCCTTAAAACAATGATTCCTGGTGTTTTTGCAACATAATCCATAAAAGGGGAATCAACGACTTTTTCATTTGCTTTTCGTGAAGAGGCATTGCGTAACATTGGTCCTTTATCGGTCATGATAAAGAAACCTACGTGTGTCACATCCAATCCAGCAAGTTTTGTATAAATACCAATGAAATCCCCTGATCTTAAACGGCTTATAACCTCTTCATTAATAAAGTTACTTGGAATATACGTTATTGTGCGCTTCACAACTGGAAGTCCAAGAAGGTAGTTTCCACCATCAGATTTTTTATTGAGATATTTTTCTATGCTGACTGCATGAGGACTTATTTCAGCAGTAATATCAGTGGCGAGCTTATATTCTCTATACGCCCAGTCTGTAAAAAAATGTTTTCGATTTAAAAAATGAATATTACCCTTAATGTAACGCGTTTTTATGACGTTATTAATGAATTCTTTTGGGGATGTTGATTTGCGCAATGCTTCAACATAATCTAGATACGTGAAACAATCTAAGCCTCTAAAATCAATAATGAGTTTTTCTGGTATCTTTTCTGAGCCCTGTAACATATTTGCTTTGTAAGGTGTCTCTAAAAAAGCTTTAGAAAAAAAATCAATCAAGGCTCCCTTTTCGGGGTCATTTATTTCTGAACGTTTTTTGAGAAGAGCATTTAATTTATTTAAAGTGTAGGGATCTAGCTCTATGTTAGTTGTTTGTTGGTTTTCTCTTTTATTTTCTAAAATACCCTTTTGTGAATCGGAATTTTGAACATCACATCCTGTCACGAATATTAAAGTGAGAATTAACAGGGATATTTTTCGCATTTTATACACTATTTTTAAATTCACAGCCATGACCAACTCTCACTAAAAGGGGTATTGCCTCATGTTTATTTGTTAGATCATTATTGGATTGAATAATAGCATATAATCATTGATGGCCTCAATAATTATGATCCGTTTTTACAGTGTTAAGCTATTCTGATGATACTTCTTTAATCTTATCGTATATTCTGAGGATGAGAAAAATTTTTAAGAGCTTATCTTTTGTAATGTTTTAATGATTATAGGCTCTCTGATCTATTCAATAAAATTACGATTTTTGAGAGGTGTGGTATGAGTGGAGGGAATAATGATTGATAAAGTCAATTATAATTTCTTGAAAACTATATAATTTCTCTAAAATTATTAGGATTTTCTATATCTTCGGAGACCTTATTCATGATTTTATCTCATGAATATTTGTTCTTTTAATGTAAAAAAAATATACTTCATACCTATATAATTATATACCAAGTAAAAAATAATTTTATATTTTTATCTTGACTCTTTTTAAAATTTTTACTTTGTTATTATTTTTCATGTGAAATTTATACGGTATAGAGTACTTAAAAAAGAAGATGGTAAAAGAAAGCGGGGGTGTAACTGTACGTGTAAAATGAGTAACTGAGTGTAAAATAGTATGTATGTTATGCAAGACCACATGCTCAATCCGAAATTTGTTCGGCGTGGGCTCATTTTAGTGTTCATCACTTTATTGTTAGATATTCTTGGCATTGCAATTATTTGTCCCATTTTGCCTGAATATTTTTCTCAGTTAACTGGAAAAGATGTCAGTACATCTTTTGTAGAAAGAGGGAAATTACTTGCAGCTTATTCAGTGATGCAGTTTTTGTTTGCTCCTGTTATTGGCAATCTTTCTGATCGTTATGGTCGTCGTCCTGTTTTACTTGTTTCTATTATCTGCTTTGCTCTTGATAATCTGATATGTGCTATAGCATGGTGCTATTCTATGTTATTTATCGGACGTCTTTTATCAGGAGTAAGTGGTGCTAGTTTTGCAACGTGTACAGCTTATCTTGCTGATATATCCGATGAAAAAAACCGTACACGCAATTTTGGTCTACTAGGGGTTGCTTCCGCATTAGGGTTTATTTTGGGGTCATTTATTGGTGGTTTTTTAGGTCAGTTTGGTCCGCGTATTCCGTTTTATTTTGCTGCTTGTTTTTCACTCATTAATTTTATTTTTGCTTGGATTATGCTTCCTGAGACTCTTTCTTTATGGAAGCGGCGCTTTTTTGATATTAAGCGGGCAAATCCTTTAGGTGCTTTTTGGCAATTGAAGCAATATCCGATGGTTCTTTGGGTATTGTTAGTCTTTTTTCTTTATTGGTTTGCGGAATCTGTATGGCTAAGCATTTGGGCGTTCATTGCAAAAGAACGCTATGAGTGGAGTTCGTTTTCCATAGGAATATCCTATAGCGTTTTTGGGATAGGACAATTTATTGTTGTCGCTCTTATTTTGCCTTATTTTTCTAAACGATGGAGCGATTGGC
Organism: Bartonella kosoyi; assembly: GCF_003606325.2. Lineage (NCBI taxonomy): Bacteria > Pseudomonadati > Pseudomonadota > Alphaproteobacteria > Hyphomicrobiales > Bartonellaceae > Bartonella > Bartonella kosoyi. Next base: position 1,838,156 of record NZ_CP031843.2, on the reverse strand, counting down.
GTATTACGATAGTGGGGCTTTTGTTTGCATCCATTGCTATGCTAGGCTATACCTTCGCAACAAAGGGGTGGATGGTTTATATGGTCTGTGTATGTACAATGCTTGAATATCTTGTTCATGCACCTATTCGTGCTATTGCTTCAGCGCAGGTGCCGACAAATGTACAAGGAGAACTACAAGGAGCCATGACATCTGTTGTTTCATTGAGTTTAATATTTGGTTCTGTTTTTTATGTGTTTCTCTTTGAATGTTTTACAGATAAAAATGCACTGTTTTATTTTTCTGGTGCTCCCTTTGTTGGGGGCTTTTTGCTTCTTATCGTTGCAACGGTCATTTTTACTTTGCGCGTACGTTAATTTGTTGAAGGGGGGTGGTAAAAATATTTTGCGAGAGAATGCTCAAAAAATTACATTTAATAAGCGAAAATTTTTTGTGATATGGTTGTGCATCGTAAAACTTTATGTTTTTTGCTTATTTCCATTTAGTGTTCAGGGAGCAGCCTGTTGAAAAAACGCATCAGTGTTAGAGGCATCAGTGTTGTACAAACAATTTCAGTTTTTTATACTCAAATGGGAAGTAAAATGCTGCGTATATTTATTTGCATCTTATTTTAAGATATTTTTTTATAATTCATAATGAGATCAGAAAAATGCTGAAAGAGGTAGTGACTATCTTGTGGTCCCGGAGAAGCTTCGGGGTGATATTGAACAGAAAAAACGGGCTTTCCAATGATTCGAATACCACAGTTAGAGCCATCAAAGAGAGAGATATGGGTTTCTTGAACATGTTTTGGTAAGGTAGCAGCATCGACAGCAAAGCCGTGATTCATCGATACAATTTCAACTTTTCCACTATTAAGGTCTTTAACGGGGTGGTTTGCACCATGATGTCCTTGGTGCATCTTTACGGTTTTTGCGCCAAGTGTCAGAGCAAGAAGTTGATGACCAAGACATATTCCAAAAATTGGTAAATGATGATCAATCAATGTGTTGATTGTTGGAATGGCATATTGAGCTGTTGCTGCGGGATCACCTGGACCATTAGAAAGAAAAACACCATCAGGATTTATTGCCAGAATTTCTTTTGCACTTGTATGGGCGGGCACAACAGTAATGCGTGCTTTTTGTGTTGCCATAAGGCGAAGAATATTGCGTTTAATACCATAGTCAATGGCAACGATATGAAGATTGTGCACATTGTTTGTGCCATATCCTTTATTCCAACGCCATGGTTCTTCATCCCATTGCATTGACGATTGAGATGTCACTTCTTTCGTAAGATCAAGATTGACGAGACCATGCCATTTTTGTGCACGTTCTTTTAAAGAAAGAATATCAAAATTTCCATCAGGATCATGCGCAATGACAGCATTTTGCGCACCCTTTTCACGAATAAGAATTGTGAGTGCGCGTGTATCAATACCACAAAGTGCAATAATTTTACGGGCTTTAAGCCATTGATGAAGGTTTTCATTGGCACGATAGTTTGAAGGATGTGTAATATCTGCCTTGAAAATAGCGCCAACAGCACCGTGGTCGTTGAGAGGCGTGAGAGCTTCGATATCTTCACTATTTGCCCCTACATTTCCTATATGAGGAAATGTAAAATTAACGATTTGTTGTGTGTATGATGGGTCTGTGAGGATTTCTTCATAGCCTGTGATGGCGGTATTAAAACATACTTCAGCTTCAGCAATACCTGTCGCACCGGCTCCTTTACCTTCAATGACAGTTCCATCAGCAAGAACTAAGAGGGCTGTAGGTTTGCTAGCACTCCAAGGGCTGCTCGATGAAATTGTTTGTATCATAGTGTGTATCCACAATTTATTTTCTGAAAGGTATAATGATTAACTTTACACAAAAATCATAGCTCTAACAGATGCTGTATCTATTATTCTCATGATGTTTTTCCTAAAGCAGAAAGTATAAGGATATTCCATGAAGAGGTAAAGTCTTGTTTTTATCTTTTCTAAGATCGAGTTCTCGATTATTTTTTTATCCTTCATTGCAAGATGGATAAAGATTGGTTAAAAGGCATTTTCCGTTTGAACAAAATTGGATAAATTTATGGTGCGTGACCAGATTGATGGGGCTCTTAAGGCTGCTTTGAAAGCGCAAGATAGTACGCGTCTTGCTACACTTCGTTTAATGAATGCTGCGGTTAGAGATCGTGATATTCTTTATTATGATGAAGGGAAGCTAGAAGTCGATGATCAGCAGATACAGTCTGTTTTTACGAAAATGCTTCAACAGCGTGAAGCGTTAATGCGTGTCTATAAAGAGTCTGGTTGCTTGGAGTTAGCAGAGAAAGAACAAGCTGAAATAGAAGTTATTCGTGAATTTCTTCCCTATCAGCTTAAAGAGATGGAAGTAGAACAGGTTATTTGTGAGGCTTTGGCACAAACGAAAGCTAAAAAATTACGTGATATCGGTAAGGTGATGGCGTGGCTTAAGGAACGCTACGCAGGGCAAATGAATTTTTCTAAAGTGTGCAATAGTCTTCGTAAAAAATTGCAATAGATCTTATCCATTCAAAGGAATTGGAAATTTTTTTATTGTACGAGGGCTTTGTCCGTAAGCTGAATATTTGCTTAATGATATTTATCTTGTACATAAAGCTCTTATCAAAAAAATGATTCTTTGAAATGAACAAACCTGTTTTTTGAGGTTTATGGAGTAATAAAATATTTCTTCTACCTTATATTTTGTTGTTCTTCAAAGCTGTTACATCATTAGAAAAAAGATTATAGGAATTTTTACTTTTAAAAGGATTTATTATTTTCACTGTTAGAGATAAAAAATAGGATGATGAGAAAAAGCTAACTCATAAAAATTTCAAACTTTTTGTAGGCGTGTATTGTCGTCTTTTTTGATGATTCAAAGCGTTTCTTTGATAGAAAATTGCTGTTATTTTCCAAGAGTGGTGATTATTTGGCAAGAAGTTTAAATGCAGATGGTTTTATCAATATGATGCGTATCTGCTTAATTCAAGCGCTGGTTTTCATGATTGTGATAAGGAAAGCAGAACTTTAAAACGCTTTTTTATGGGGCGTATTTTAAAAGCTGGGATAAAGAGATATTTCGAAAAGAAGCCTTTGTTTGTAATTTGTTTTGAGACGATTTTGAATTTTTTTGCTCTGATAGCCCTTTTAAGCTATGCAAAATCCATACATTATGCAGAATAAAATGAATATCCTCTATTTATTATGGGTATACAGGGGTGAATCGGTTAAAAACAGTTCAGTGAGCAACAATGGCTTACCCGTTAACCGCAAACGGGAACGCCGTGCCCATAGCGTATCTTGTTGGCCAATATGAATGTAATCGCGGGTTAGTTTGTCACTGTTAAATAAATAGTGTCCTAAGGGGGTCGTTCCTAAATGCATCAAGGCTTGATTGTGGTGGAGGGTTTCTTGTGGAATGACAGTGCGTCCGAGGAGCCAAGGCTTATTATCGCCCATTAAGATGACTTCACGTAGCCAATAACGTGCACTTTTGGGGAGATGTTCTGCTTCTTCCTTTAATTTATCGCGTGTAATAAAACATTCGCGTTGTTGTTGAACTTGAAAGTAGGAACAATATTTTTTTAATCGAAGCGTCATTGAGCCCGATTCCATGAGCCAATCCCGAATGTTTTCTGGTATGGGAGGATTTTGATCAAAGAGCCACTTTAGAGGTGGTAAGATGGAATCTTCAAGATCAGACATCGTTTTACTCCACATCTAAAATCCTATTCCATATGTTGAGTGAGTTAAAGAGATGACTCTATTGTAATACAGGCATATAAAAGCAGCAAGATTTTAACAGGAAAATATCAAAGGGAAAATCGAAAACAAAGATCTTTAAAAGAAGATAGATGGAAATAGGTTATAGCGTTATTTTCATTAAAAGAGAAAAATTAATCTATTATGCTTTATCTAAAGAGCTTTCCCATAATGCGTTATAGAATCTTCTTGATAGTGCGAGGGGAATGGGTGGGGTATTTCCAGCTTTAAACTTTGTTTGTAACGCATACGAAAAAGGAATGAAGAATTCATCTATGTCAGATGGTATAAAGAAGAAATTTTGAGGGAAGTAAAATCCTTGTATTATAGTTTAGAAAGAGAGATACTCAAACTTTTTGAATTGAGATGAAAAAGTGATCGTATTTTCTATAAGATAGACTTGTATAGGATACATTTTTGGTAAAATAGCTTATAGTATTTCTTTCATATAATACTTAACTTATTATAATAAAACTATCTTATATTAACAGTATTCATATATAATTATAAAATATAATAATAGTTATTAATATTTTTTGTTAAAAAATAAATTTAAAGTAAGATATTATCATTTAATATATTTATATTAAATACTTTAGAAAAATTTAATTTATAAAAAATAAAAATTGACTATATTAAATTTATATTTTTTATTTTGTATGCTATAAAATATTTTTATTATTTTGCACCTACTTCTTATCTTTTAAGAATACAAAAGAATTCTTCGGTTTTTTTCAGTAAAATGGGCTTATTGATAAAGTGTATAGCATTAAGTGTTACGCGGTAGGATCTTTAATCATCATGATTGGTTTTGTAACCTTGTATATTGCTATGATAGTGCAATGAGTTGGGTTTGTGCGTTCGCTCCAAAATACGGTACAAAAATAAATTCGTATTTCATCAAAATAACGTGCATACCCCTCCTGCTCTGTATAGGTTTATATCGATCCGGAAGGGGGGATTATAGAAGTCTTTATTCTTTTTCGTTAATATGTCTGATGGTGCATGCTGTGTATACCGGAAATCGTAGCTCAAGCATCCCACCACCATACCCCAAATGGTATCAATGCATTATGGGGAAATATTTTAAAATATTCCAGTTGTTTTATTGAACACCAAAAGGTGTTTGAATCAATAAATGCCCTATGATCGAATTTTTCGTCCTATCCATATAAGAATACAGGCTCCTATAAAACCTGAAATAAGATAGCCAAGCCAACCAGCAAAACTTACGCCTAAAAGACTAAAAATGAAGCTCGCTAACACAGCGCCAATAATCCCTAAGATAATATTTAACAATATCCCTGTTTTGCTTTTCATAATATACTGTGCAGCCCAACCTGCAACCGCTCCGATAATGATAGCTGCAATCCAACCGATGTTTGCATTTTCCATGATACTCTCCTTTGCCTGCATTTAGATTGTAACTAGAGTAAACTTTGTAAAGATCAAGGTTTATTCCCTTTTTACCCAGTGGAAAGGATATTTTTGTTAGAGATTTTACTTATTAATTTCCTGTATATTAAAATAATATTGATATTTATATCAGTATAATATCTAATTATTATAAATATATATAACAAATTTTAATTTATAAAGAAATTATTTAATTTAAAATATGATTTAAAAATAAAATATTTATAAAAATATTTTAAGAATAAATAAAGTTTATTTATCATTTTTTAAAACTATTGTTTTCTCAAAATTTTTGAAAAAATAATTCACATTAAAACAATAAGATAAATGGATATTTAAAGATTTGGCACTTGCCAATTGATATCAACATTGTTTGAAATGAGATTAAAACTGTTTTGTTAATGCGTTATAAAATGCTGTATAAATTCAATCTCTACAAATATTGATATAAATGTTTATGGACATAAACGTTGCAATTAGGAGGCATTTTGCATTCCTTATCGGATATTTCTTTATTTTGCTACTCCTGTGAAGTGGTCGCTTTTTTACGAGGTGAATTTAGGCTGGAACGATCATTCTTTTTGCCATCTCCTTATAGAGACCTCTCCCAAACCCTATTTTATGATAATGTCTGTGAAGAGGGGAAAATTCATTAAGCATCCCCATCTTTGGGCTTCATAAAAGAGCAAGTCGATAGCATTACACACTTACTTCGAATGTTGCGACAGTTCTTGGTTTTTAAGATAGTTCATAAGAGGTGTTTTAAGTCTTTTTTTTATCATCTTATTCCATGCGGAATTATCCACATTTTAATGTGTAAGTGAATGGTTTTGATTGATTTAACAAGGAATGGCTTTGGAATGAGAGAATCTTACAGTATCTTGGGGGCTCATTCAATATAAATGAGTAAATTATCATTATAAATCAATCTATTGCTTTATATGAAATACAGTTTTTGCTTTAAGAGGGCGAGACATTCTTTGTTCAAGAGCTTTATTCTACATGGGGTATGGGGCAAATCGCTTAAGTGCAAGCAAATAATTGTGAGAAATTCATTATGAATAGATTAAAAATGAGAGAAATTTACACGATTGAAGAGAGTCTATTTAAAACGTCTAAAATATTTTATTAAATCAATATGTTAAGCAAGATATTTAAAAGTTCAAAATTGAATAATCGATGGGATGCGTTTCTTGTTTGGAAAGTTTAAGATTTTTCTGTTTGTTCTTCAGCAGGGTTGCGTAGGCGTGAACTTTGAAGAAGACCTTGTTCTTCTAAGATAGGGTAGATCATTGAGGTCAACAGAGAGTTAATTTGTTTGAGGTCGCGGACAGTATCAAGATGAAGACTGGACGATTCTACATTTTTGAGATCTCCTTCACGTAAGCGTTTAAAATGTTTTAAACTCATCTCTTTTTCTAAGTTTCGTAGTTGATCTTTTTTTTGCACCAATAGATGGGCCGTGTGGGTGTCACGGGAGACGAGAACATTAAATGCGATATGCGCGTTGGCCAGTACAATGGCATGGAAACGAAGGAGATCATCCCAGCCTTCGTTGCTGAACTTTAGATTTTTTTGTTGTTTCTTTTTAACCAGCATCAGCATATTGTGAATAATGATATCGCCTGCTTGGTCTAATTTTATACAGGCACCTAGAAGTTCTTGTGTTTGAAGAGCTTCTTCATCCGATAATTTTTGTCCCGCTAATCGTGCAAGATAAAGTTTGATGGCGATATGTTTTTTGTCCAATATGGTGTTTAGTTGATTGAGTTCAGAAATAATATGGGGATCTGGCTTTTCATAAAGTCCCATAATTTTTTCTAGCATGATGTCGACAAGATCACAAATATGAATAACTTCACGCATGACATTCGAGAGCGCTAGAGCTGGGCGTTCAAGAACGCTATCATCAAGAGCTGTTTGATCCGATAAATTAAGCGTTTTATCGGTTTGCATTTTTTTTGTACTCATATGAACGATTTGAGTGGTCAATTTCAAAACCCATTTTGAAAGTGGTATTCCAGCGAGGAGAATGAAAACATTAAAAATGATATGGGCGTTGATCACTTGAGTAGGGGCGTTGTTGCCAAGCCATGTGATGGGTGGTTGAAAAGACAGAAATAAGATCAGCACAAGGATTGAACCAGCTCCACGCATGAGTAAATTCCCCAAGGGAACAAGGCGGGTATTGGGAGAAGCATTGCGTGTTAAAAGCGGTGCTATAAGAGAAGAGCCAAAGTTGACACCAAGAACCATGACAACGCAAAGTTGTGTATGGATAAGGTCGTAGTTGGCAAAATTAACCAGCAAAATGATTCCTGCAATAGATGAATGCAAGAGATAGGTTAAAGCCGCAGCTAACAAAAAAGTTGAAACAGGATCGGTGGAAAGGTAACGAATGATGCTCGGCAAAATTTCGCTATCCCGCAAAGGTTCTGTCGCTGTACTGATCATTTGTAAAGATAAAATTAAAAGACCAATACCGATGACAATACGTCCTATTTGGCGCCACTCACGTTTTTGTGTTGTCATGAAGATACAAGTACCAATTAAAAGGCAAAGGGGTACAACAAGTGTGAGATCGTAGGTGAGAATTTTAACAACGAGTGCTGATCCTAACTCTCCTCCACGTACAGCCATAAGTCCTGCTACTCCAGAGACAAAACCAGATTCAACGAAGGAACCAACGAGAAGCGTTATGGCTGTAGAGCTCTGTAAAACCATCGCTGTAAAAAGTCCAAAGCTTACAGCAAACAATGGTTTTGAAATGACGTGGCGCATGTTATATTTAAGTCTGTCACCATAGGCGCGTTCAATTCCTGTGCGCACCATACGTGTGGACCAGAGAAGTAAAGAAACTGCACCAGCAAGATGGAGGAGTACCAATGAGCCATTCATGATACTTTTTCTTTCTCTTTTGTTTATGAATAGGGTTAACTCAAAATTGATAACTTGAAGTTTATTCTTTTTACTTTGCTTTTGCTTTTAATACTTGATTAAAATCAGAACCGCTAGGATTTTGAAAAACCTTTAAACCAAAAAAGGGAAGAATGGAATAAAGGTGATCAAAAATATCTCCTTGAATTTGTTCGTAGTCTAGCCAAACGGTGGTATTCGTAAAGCAATAGATTTCTAAGGGTAAACCATTTTCTGTAGGGGGTAATTGTCGGGCCATAAAGGTCATATTGGGGTTGATGTTGAGATGCTGTTGTAGATAAGCAAAAACATAAGCGCGAAAAGTTCCAATGTTAGTTAAACGGCGCGTATTGGCTACAACATCGTGATTTTTATCTAATTGTGCATTCCATTGATCGATTTCTGCTATTTTTTGCGTGAAATAATTTTCTAATAAATTAAATCGGGAAAGATATTTTTGTTCTTCTTCTGTGAGAAAATGGATACTTGATTGATCAATAAAAAGAGAGCGTTTGATGCGTCTGCCCCCTGATTCTTGCATTCCACGCCAATTTTTAAAAGGGTCGGTTACAAGCTTACGGATCGGTACTGAGGTGATGGTGTTGTCAAAATTTTGAACTTTAACAGTATGAAGGGCAATTTCAATTACATCACCATCAGCACCAAGATTGGGAATTTCAATCCAATCACCAACACGAACCATATCCGTGGATGAAATTTGAATACCGGCAACAAGAGAAAGAAGTGTATCTTGAAAAATTAACATGAGAACTGCGGCCATCGCACCAAGACCGGAGAAAAGAATAAGAGGGGAACGGTCAATTAAGGTGGCGACCATTAAAACGGCTGCAATAGCAAAAAGTGCAATTTTAGCAATTTGAATATACCCTTTTATTGGTTTTAGTCGTGCTGTTGGTCGTTGTTCGTAAAGAATGTTAATGATATTGAGACAGGCAGAAATTGTCAGAACAACAAAAAAGATAATGAAGGCGTTGGCAACATTATTGATGACAGTGCTGAATGCATCGGGCAATGTTGGTATAAAATTAACACCGACTGAAAGAATAAAAGCTGAAATGATATTGGCTAGGTATTGAATAGCATTTTGAATATCGGTTGTTGTATTCTTGGGGAGGAGAGAAGAAAGTTTTTTTGCTCCGTGGATGAGTAATTTTCGTCCTATAAAGTTGATTAAAAGGGCAAATATAGTAAGAATAACAAGCCAAGAAATAGCTTCTAACCACGGATATTGAACAATAAACTCGATCACTTTTTTACTCTCCATTTCTAAAATTATAGGCAGTTGAGAGATTAAAATTTTACAACTTCTTAAGAGGAAGTCTTGGAATTATGCTCTAAAGTCGTTAAATATGCAAAAAAGAATTTTTAAACTCTGTGAGAGATAATGCGTTTCCCGCCTGATTTTCTTAATGAACTACGCAGCAGACTTCCAATTTCAACAGTGATTGGTCAACGGGTGGACTTTGATCCTCGAAAAAGTAAGCCTTCACGGGGAGATTTTTGGTGTTGTTGTCCATTTCATGGTGAAAAAACGCCCAGTTTTCATTGTGATGATCATAAAGGGCGTTATTATTGTTTTGGTTGTGGGGTCAACGGTGATATTTTTACCTTCCTGTGCGAGCTTGATGGATTGCATTTTTCAGAAAGTGTCGAGCGTTTGGCTGATTTTGCAGGAATGAAACTCCCTGTTTTGGATCCACAAAGTCATCAACGTCAAATGGAAAAAGCTGACCTTTATGACGTAATGAAAATTGCGACAGATTTTTTTCAGTATCATTTACGCGATCAAGAAGGGGCGCAGGCACGTCGTTATCTGGAGGAACGTGGTGTTACGCAAAAGCTTATAGAGCGTTTTCGAATTGGTTTTGCACCGGTAAGGCGTACAGCTTTGAAAGACGCTTTAAGGGCGCGGGGTATCTCAATAAAGCAAATGGAAGAATGTGGACTTCTTACAGCGCATGAGGAGAGAGCGGATTCTTATGACCGATTTAGAAATCGCATTATGTTTCCTATCGAAGATTTGCGCGGTCGTGTGGTGGCCTTTGGAGGGCGTGCGTTAGAGAAAGAGACACGCGCAAAATATCTTAACAGTCCTGAAACAGTGCTCTTTCATAAAGGCAATATACTTTACAATGCGGCATCGGCGCGCAAAAATAGTCGCTTTGTTGGCGATGAAAAAATTCATTCACTTCTGGTTGTTGAGGGGTATATGGATGTCATTGCATTGACTAAAGCCGGTTTTGAAGGAGTCGTAGCACCCTTAGGGACTGCATTAACGGAAGCGCAAATTGAGCTTTTATGGCAGATGGGAAAGGAGCCTATTTTGTGTTTTGATGGTGATGATGCTGGTTTAAAGGCTGCCTTTCGCGTTGCTGATCGGGTATTGCCTCTTTTAAAGGTTGGGGTTTGTATCCGCTTTGTTTTGTTGCCACAAGGAAAAGATCCTGATGAAATTGTTGGTGCTGGTGGTGCGCCCCTTTTTTCTTCTTTTTTGCAAAAAGCCATTCCTTTGATTGAGCTTTTATGGTGGCGGGCTACCTATGGAAAGAATTTTGAAACGCCAGAGACACGTGCGGCGCTTGAAAAACAACTCAAACAGCAAATTTTTACGATTAAGGATGAAGATGTCCGTCGTTATTATTTGCAAGATATAAAACAACGCCTTTTTGAGTTTTTTCGTCCCTCTTTTTCAAAAAAGAAAGGGGGAGGACGCTATGAACAGACTTTACCCAATAGGGTCTTTAAAGGTCAATCCTTTTCTCTGTTAGAAAATTCTGAAATAGTGCGAAATTCTTCGCAGGCTATTCCTTTACGTGAAGCTGTGATTTTACTCACTTTAGCTTACTATCCTGAGTTGTGGCATGAAAATTTTGAAATTCTCTCTGAGTTAGAATTAAAAAATACACAATTGATGTATTTTCACCAAACGATGTTGGAAATTCTCGGGGATCAGTCGCTTCATGATAAAGAAACGATGGTTGCGTTCTTAGAAAAAAGAGGGCAAAAAGCTTTATTAGAGCGTATGAAACATCTTGTGCAGAATATTGGTATGCGTATTATCTTTGCTGGAGCTCCTATAGAAGATGCACGTGCTATATTAAAACAAGCTATCTACTTGCATCTTCAGGAACACCACCTACATAAGAGGTTACAGGATATTGAAGAGCAACTTGTAGAAAATCCTAAGAGTGAGGTTTTTGATCTGCTTCGGGAGATAAAAAGTGAACTGGAGCAGATGCAGGCAACAGAAGCGTTAATTGAAGGGTTTGGAAGTTGGTTGGATGAAAAAATAGACGGGAACATACAAGATACGATAAAATGATTCGCTTTTTTAATGCGAATCAGTCACTTAAACTTTAGATGAGGAAGTGTATGTGGAATAACATTTTCATAAAGATGACAATTAAATTTTAGAATAAATTTTAGGAAAAGCGGGAAATTGGTTCTTACGATAGGGTACAGAGATTATCTCAGAAGGACTGAGAGGTGTCGGGGAAACTTCTGGAGTTTTCCCGCGTTTTTGTCTGGATGGCAAGTTTATCTGGATATTAAGGCGTGTACAAAATGTATTCTTTCCAATAGTAATCTCTTAAAAGGAAGTATATATGAGAAACTGTTGGTCGATTTAAGTGAGAACAAAAAAAGCTGGTCACATGAAGACTATGGTTACATGGAAGCTACGAAGTGATCGAGTGGAGTTTATGGTATGGCAACAAAGGTTAAACAGAAAGATAATGCGGAAGTAACAAGCCAAGCGAGTTTGGATGGTCCTCTTCTTGATTTTTCTGATGATGCCATCAAGAAAATGATTAAACTTGCCAAAAAAAATGGTTACGTAACGATGGATGAACTCAATGCCGTTCTTCCTTCCGATGAGGTTACGTCCGAACAAATTGAAGATATCTTGGCGATGTTTTCTGAGATGGGGATTAATGTTGTCGATGATGAGGATGAAGTTGAGTCTGAAAATTATGAAGATGAAGTTACGGTAGAGGGAGGGGACTTAGTAGAAGCCTCTAGCCACGCACTTGCAACGACAACAAATAAGCGCGAAGTAACAGATCGTACAGATGATCCGGTGCGTATGTATTTACGTGAAATGGGAGCTGTTGAACTTCTTTCACGGGAGGGTGAAATTGCCATTGCCAAGCGTATTGAAGCAGGGCGTGAGACAATGATTGCCGGACTTTGTGAGAGTCCTTTGACTTTTCAGGCCCTGATTATCTGGCGTGATGAGTTAAAAGAACAGCGCATTCTTCTTCGTGAAATTATTGATCTTGAAACGACTTATGCTGGTCCAGAAGCAAAGCAGGCTCCTGTTATTGAGCGAAGTGAAGTTGATAAGATAAAAGAAGAAAAGATGTCTTCTGCTATACGTAATATGGGGGAAAATGTAGGAGAAAGAAGCATTGAAGAAGATGATGAAGAGGACGATGATGATGTTAACTTATCTCTTGCAGCAATGGAAAATGAGCTTTGTCCTCAAGTTATGGAAACATTGGATTTTATTGCTCAGACCTATGTAAAATTACGCAAATTACAAGATCAGCATGTTGAAAGCAGTTTGGCAGAGCGTAAAGAAGGGGCTCTTACAGCTTCTCAAAAGAAAAAATATATTCAACTAAAGGGTGAGTTGATTCAAGCTGTGAAATCTCTCTCTTTGAACCAAAATCGTATCGAAGCTTTGGTTGAACAGCTTTATGACATCAATAAGAGACTTATTCATAATGAAGGTAAGCTAAAACGAATCGCTAACACCTATGGTATTGGCCATGAAGATTTTTTAAGAGAATACCAAGGGCGTGAATTGGATGCAGATTGGATAAATTATATTGCCACTTTGCCTACGCCGGGTTGGAAAGAATTTTCATTGCGTGAGGCAAAAGAAATTCAAAAACTACGGAGTGAAATACAAAATCTTGCGCAAGAAACGGCTATTTCAATTGGTGAATTTCGCCGGATTGTTATGCAGGTGCAGAAAGGTGAACGCGAATCAACCATTGCAAAAAAAGAGATGGTCGAATCTAATTTACGTCTTGTCATTTCAATTGCAAAAAAATATACGAATCGTGGTTTGCAGTTTCTTGACCTTATTCAAGAGGGCAATATCGGTTTGATGAAGGCTGTGGATAAGTTTGAATATCGGCGCGGCTATAAGTTTTCAACTTATGCAACATGGTGGATTCGTCAGGCCATTACGCGTTCGATTGCGGATCAGGCACGTACTATTCGTATCCCTGTTCATATGATTGAAACAATTAATAAAATCGTTCGTACCTCACGTCAGATTCTTCATGAAATTGGACGAGAGCCAACACCAGAAGAATTATCGAGTAAGCTTTCTATGCCGTTAGAAAAAGTGCGAAAGGTTCTTAAAATTGCAAAAGAACCTATTTCACTGGAGACACCTGTTGGTGATGAAGATGATTCCCATTTAGGTGATTTTATTGAGGATAGGAATGCATTACTCCCTATTGATGCTGCTATCCAAGCGAACTTACGCGATACGACAACACGCGTTCTTGCTTCATTAACACCACGGGAAGAACGTGTTTTGCGGATGCGTTTTGGGATAGGGATGAATACAGATCACACTTTGGAAGAGGTGGGACAACAGTTCTCAGTGACAAGAGAACGTATTCGTCAGATTGAAGCAAAGGCACTTCGTAAATTGAAGCATCCTAGCCGCTCAAGAAAATTACGCAGTTTTCTTGATTCTTAAATAAAGAAATTGATGCATTTTAATTATTCCCCCTTTTTTCATAGAGGGGAAGGTTTGTTACTGTGTACTTGGGTACTTTTTTGAGAAAAATATGGGAAGATTTCGAATAATCTAGAAGTTTACGGTCTTTGACGTTGTTCGTAGCTTTGAGACTTTGTGCTTCTCTGTCTCAAAAGAACAGATATAGGGCAAAGAGTGGTTATGGAACAGAGAGGTGAGGGAGGCTCTATCTAAAAATGAATGATAAAATACTCTTTTCCCTAGAGCGGTTTGTTTTTTTAAAAGATGGAATATCTCAAGAATAAACTATAGTGCAGTATCCTGTTTTTTTGATGAAAAAGGTGTATTTTTTGCAAAATTATTCTACTATTTTAGGGGTCGTATTTTGTTCTTTCTCGATTGACGAAGGAATTTTTCAATAGGTTATGTTCATTTATATAGGCTATTTTTTCAATACTCCCTTTTTCTTCAGATCAATTTTAAGAAAATTATATGAAGTACGCATTGAGTTGAAGCTTTTTAAGAGACAGAAATCGATGAAATTATAGAAATTAAATTTTTAATTTTTATCGATTTTCTTTATTAAAAAAGGTGTGCTTAAGTTTATGAGTGGAGAACTTCCTTTTTGGAAAGTAAAAAAATTAGAAGAGCTTTCTTTCTCTGAGTGGGAAAGCCTTTGTGATGGTTGTGGTCGTTGTTGTCTCCACAAAGTGGAGGATGATGATACGGGTGATCTGTATGCAACCAGTATTGCTTGTCGCCTTTTAGATGAAGAAACTTGCCAGTGTCGAGACTATGTTCATCGTAAATCAATTGTACCAGATTGTATATCGTTAGACATTACAACAGTTAAAATGGCGCGTTGGCTTCCAGAAAGTTGTGCTTATAAATTAATTTATGAAGAAAAAGATCTCCCATGGTGGCATCCATTGGTATCAGGAGATTGTCAGACAGTGCATAAAGCACACATTTCTGCACGTGGATCCATAGAGATCTACGAAGACGAATTATCATCTGAAGAAGATTATCTCACTCATATTACTGGCCTTCTCTGTGAAGGCCAGTGATATGAGCGTTTTATATAATGCCTGGTGATTTAATCGATCGCGAAGACGACAGTGACACTCACATTATAATTTAATTCACCCCCTGCAAAATTTGTATCTGTGTAGCTTGCATCTGCTGCTCTACTCATGAGACGTGGCGTTGGACGGTAGTAATCATCTTTTTCATTGATCTCAATAATTTTTCCTAATTTTAAATCAGCCGCTTGTGCTATGGTTTGCGCTTTTTCAATGGCTTCAGTAATGGCTTTTTTACGTGCTTCTTGATAAAATGGCTTCGTATCTGCATTGGTAAAAGTAATGCCATTTACTGAATTAATTCCCAGTGCCATCGCCTGATCAAAGATTTTACCAGCATTGCTAAGATCACGAATACGTACAGTTAAAGAATTTGAAACTTGATAGAGTTTTTCATTATTCTTTTTTTCGTGGGATGACTGGTAAATAGATAAACCTGATGTTTGCAAATCATTTGCTTGGATGCCATTATTTTTAAAAGCTTTTATAATATCATTGATCGATTGATTATTGGACGCTAATGCTTTTTGAGCTGTTTTGTCATGGGTAACAACGGCGAGATTAATAATTGCCATATCCGGTGTAGCTTGACTTTCTCCGATTGCAGTCACTGTAATTGTTGCATCTCTTTTACTTTCTTCAGCATAAGCACGGACAACAGTCAGTGAAGTGGCTAAGAGTGTGAATGTTAATATAGCTATTTTAACCAA
This sequence comes from Bartonella kosoyi, assembly GCF_003606325.2. Taxonomy (NCBI): domain Bacteria; kingdom Pseudomonadati; phylum Pseudomonadota; class Alphaproteobacteria; order Hyphomicrobiales; family Bartonellaceae; genus Bartonella; species Bartonella kosoyi. Next base: position 1,822,526 of record NZ_CP031843.2, on the reverse strand, counting down.
AGAACTCTTCAGTGGTTGAATTTTCTTTTCTATCATATCTATTCCTTTACATTTATTATGACGACTCTCTCATTTTTGAGAGTTCTTGTAAAGAAATTAGGGCATTAGAAAAAAAACCAATAGAAAAGAGAAAAAGATGGGTTATAATCTCGGTCAGCTCTTGTATCATAGAGCATTTTAGTTTAGAGAGAGACCACCTATATGGGGCCTGTAGCTCAATTGGTTAGAGCCAGCGGCTCATAACCGCTTGGTTGGGGGTTCGAGTCCCTCCGGGCCCACCAATAGGAAATTGTCCAAGAGAAAAATGAATAGTTGAGTGAAGGTTTGAGGATTTTGCCTCCTTCATTCTTTTGATTTATTTCTCTTTTTGTTCTAAATTATTTTATCATTTTTTGTTGCAATGTTTTTCTATCAATCATTTTAATATATAAAGTGTTAATATAATTTTCAGGCTCATTAAAAAAGTGCTTTCATTTGCAAGATTAGTGCATCTGGAATAGTTTAATATGTGTTGCTGTTTGCATTCTTATTTTTACCATTGTGCATTTTCTGCTTTATGCTCAAATTACATTTTTATGTCATTCAATTGAAGTCACGAGGTTTTTTTTGATTTTACGCTCATAAGGTATTGGCTGTATTTCCTAAACCTTACCTTTTTTATTGCTAATTTTTTTGTATTGATTGTAAAAAGAATTTTTTCTTTTCTACAAAATGACTGGCAAGGGAAGTGATATTCTTTTTGGAAAAATACATTGCTTCTTCAAAGAGCATAATTTTTTATTGATGTGAGAGAATTTCTTCCTTGTTGTAAATCTACATACAATTTACCTATGGAGATCAGGGGTGATGATTCATTTTATTTTTTTAACATCACCATTTTTATTCATGATAGAGAATCAGTATTTAAACAGTGTTTTTGAGGGGAGGTTGCCTTGTCAATGTGTTACAGGGTTTTAGGGGACGCGGCTGTTTATAAGGGCTTATTCCCACATTATTCTTATCTTCTTACTTTGCAATATTGTTAAAAAAATATAGATAGTGCTAGGTAGAATAAAATTTTGATAGATTTTTCTTTTGAAATAAGCTGTTTCGTGTTCTCTTATAAAGAGTTCAGGGATATTTTTACATTAATTTGTTATTGGTTCGAATCAAAAGATTTGCGTAACATTATTCGCGTTGTTGATAGATCATACCAATTTTCATAAGAAGGTCTGGATCGGGCGATGCTTTCTTTTTCACCATGGTACATAACTCATAGAATTTTATCTGATTTTATAAAATAAGTTTGTGCACAATTGCTTCCATACTGCCTATTGCAAATATTTTTTTCTAAGGTATGAGATATGTTTAAACGCTTTAGCGTTATATTGTTTGACAATACGGAGTGTGACTATGAAGAATGATGAAAAATTTGAGGCGGCTTTATCGGATATTATTGTGAAATGGGAGTCTTTATCGACGTCTCAAAAGCAAGCGATATTGGATAGAGTGGAAAATTCTACAACTGCTTCTCATTCAACAGAACATTTAAAGCTTCAATCTTCTTTTTATCTCCCGACGAAATCAAAGCTATAAGTTTTAAGTCTTCATCAGAGATGTTGAAGCCAGTTATAACATATATGGCACTAGCATTTCCGAGTGTATTTAGAATCGCCATAAGTTTATCGACTGAAGGTCTTTTTCCTCCTTTTATCATTTGTTGGACATAGTTTTGTCCACAGCCTGCTGCTCTGCTTATTTCGATCATCGTCCGTCCGTCACTTTTTATTAATTCAATTAAGCGTTGGAACCAATCTTTTTCAGTCTTTGTCATTTTTAGACCTTTACACATTTACGCTATAGCGTTAATATTGCATCGCGAATCCAGAATACATGATACAAGGAGCGTGAAAATATCCATGTGTAGCTCTTCGCTAATGAAGCATATAGAGTTGTTTTTAACTAATAACAAAATGTCCCCATACACTTTTAGATTCGAATCAATAAAAATGGTTCCTTAATTCCACGGTTGTGAAGAAATCAGCGCGTATACCAGAAACGGTGATACGCACGCGTGTGTTCATAAGATTTCGCTGTGATAGTATACGTAGCAGCATTATAAATCAAGATATACCCCAACATCAGCATTTGTAAAAAATTCTGTGTTAAGCCGGTATGTGAGCATATAACGAAGCTTTACAGCCTTAAGAGACAAGATTGTGATTGGAGAAAAAAACATAAATTCATAGGTTTTAAACGTTTATTTCTCTTTTATTGTAATAAATTAGGTCACTATCAGAGGTATGTCGTATGTGTGCGTTAAAAAACTTTGGAAATATCAAAAAAATGATTTTGGTGTTTTTATAGAACATAAAAATAATTTGGAGCACGAAGGTCGTCGTTTGCTAGAATGTGATACATGCGACCAATGCTCCTATGAGGTTGGATGTTCTTTTGATGATGCGATGGTTTATAATGAAGTCTGTTTACGATGATATTTTTTATTTATGACAATGCGCTATAGGGTCCTCTAGGGGCCAAGAATTTGCATGTTTATGAGAGGAGAGAGCTTGATTGTCATTTGAGTATGAGTGGAGAGGCATATGTTTATACTAATGTAGTGGTTTTAGCCAAATTTTGAATGCTCAATAGAGTGAAGTTTTTAGGGATACTGGTGATTATAGAAAGGCTTGTGTTTATAAGAATGCTTTGGTTTGTGGTGATTAAAGATTTGTGGGAAGGTAAAAGATTACAGAAAAGCTGTGTTTTGTGACACCGAAGATTTTTGTAGTAATGAAAAAATTCCACATGACGAAAAAAAGAAGATAGGAATGTTTCAAGAAGGACGTGTACGATTTTATCACGTTGTTCGTTTTGTTGGAAGTTCTTTATTTTTTATATTTTGGATCAATAAATATGTCGCGAATAATCGGTGAGAGCGTGTGGATTTAGCCGCTTTCAGAGTATTTTGCGTTATCTATCAATGTTTTCATGGAGAGAATACGAATGCCGAGGGCGATTATGCGCACTTGGAGACTGTAGTTTATTGCCTTCTTTTTTGATGGAGGATGAAACAAAACAAATTGCTTAAGATGATCACTTGAGCGGCAATGAGAGGAGATCAAAATGAATATAAACGAAATTTTATTGGGAGCAATGATGGTTGTTTTGTTGTTCAGCGGGGTTATATTTCGATTTGCTTTATATTATCGCGGTCAAATTAAAGCTCTAAAAGAGGAATCCAGAAGGATAAAGCATGAATTTTTAAGGGATTCTATGAAGATGACTGAAGAACGAGACAGAGTTCTTAGAGAGCAGAATATGGTGATTAAAAGACGCGAGCAAGCAATTGAAAAACTGAAAAAACAAATTAAGAAATATGAAGAAAACGAAAAAAAATATCAAAAAGTGCTTAAATCTGAAGATGATAAAGGGTGATTGTATTCATATTTTGAATCGAATTTATTGCATTAAAGGCTTTGGAGATGTGTGGGAAAGATCGGAAATAATGAGAAAGAGATAGATTTTATGAAGTCCATGACGGTGCTTGTGAAAAGGTTGTCTTGGAAGAGAATATTCAAGTTTACTCTGATCTATAATTTATTTTCTCTTCATAGGCGTTTGTTCTATGAAGAGGCACAAGGCTTGAGGGATTTTCTTCTTGATAGATGCTACCAAAATCCAATTATCTTTGAATATAAACATATACCTTGCAAAAATGTAATTGTTATGCAAACCTGTTAAAAACAACGCAAAAAATTCTCTTCATTGAGAAAAAATCAATCATCTTTTATTAATTACAAAAATGTAACCCAAAATCTCATTATACAAATTAAACTCTTAATCTTAATGGTAAAGAACGTTAAGATTGTAGTTCTTTAATAAGAGCCTTATGGGTAATTTCTTTGATTTGCTCAATATTTATTAAGATATCTTGTTTTGTTGGATATCCTTTACTCGAAAAAGCAATTTTTTGGGCATCTCCTGAGATTAAACGCCAGTACCATTGATTGTGAACTCCTTGAAACACCTCAAAATACATGTTTCTCACCTCATAAAATAGCTGATAATTTTCAGGATAAATACTCAACTAACCCATTTACGAATACTAATGTATGTCTCTATAGGAAGTCGTCAATATATTCCCCTTAAATTTTCTGACCTAAAAAATAATTTCTATGAGAGCTATTATTCTTTTAACAAGAAAAAATTTCTTGTCAATAAGATGTGAATGAGAATTTTATACTATAAAATCATTTTTTTTAATTTAATGACACTATATGTCTATTTATAATACAAATATTTTTCTTTTACTGAAGTAAATTTTATAAAGCACACAAACCTTCACCTGCATGGGGAGAGGTATTTTTCCTCTCCCCATGCAGGTGGCTCTTAATCATTTCCTGTTTTTTCTTTTGAAATAAAAACGCTTATTGATTAGCAATAACTTCTTTTTGCGACACGCTTCGAATGAGTAAATCAATGAATAAGCTAAGGGTATAAGAATTAGCCATTTTGGCTTTCATATCGATCAGTGATGTTGCAGCTTTAGGGTTAAGGCCATTTCCTTGTCTTGACAAATATTGCTGCAATTTTTCATAAGAGCTGTCAATTTTTTCTTGATTGAGTTTTTCATTACGATCACTATTGGCAAGTGTTTCTTCTAGTCCTTCAATTTTTTTTATAAAATAATTCCAGTCAAAATCACCTTTTGTATATTCGGCATCAAACATTTTTCCTTGTCCGGTTAGAAGCCAATTAATGTTGACACCATATAATGTGCGGTATGTTTGTAAGACACTAAGATTGGGTTCTCTTTCTCCACGCTCATAAAAAGCAATGGAATTTTTTGTCATGCTAAAACTTTTAGCTAAAGTCTCACGTGATGGATCGCCTAAAGCAAGACGTACATAACGTAAACGTTTTCCAAATATGGTTTTTGATTCAGTTTCAGGACGTGCCACGAATTATCTCCCTCAGTAAATCATCATGGTATAAATTATTAAAAAATAAAAGCACACTATGTATTAATATTCTATGACATAATGTCAATATTTATCATTTTAATTTTTCTTTATTTTTTTTATTTTAATGGATAAAAAACAATCTCTCAACTCTATTGTATTGATGATTAATATTCATTTCAAAATAAAATCCTCTGTTTACTGCATTTGTCTCTTGCTTTTTTTGAGAAAATTTTCATGTAACTTTACCATATATATTCTATACACCTCTGCATTAGGAGATGCAACTTTAAAGAAATACAAGCTTTTGATTTGCACTATGTGTGTGCTGTAGGTGAATGAGAAAATAAACTTTAAGGAATGATTATGGCCCTACTACGCTATTTTGGGTTTGCTTTTTTTTTCACGATTATTGGTGTCTTTTTAGGAGGGGTTATTGGTTGGTTTGAAACGGGAAGCATGACTGGCTTTCTTAAATATTTTTTTATTTGCTGTGTTTTAGGGGTTTTGGAAATTTCTTTATCTTTTGATAATTCTATTATCAATGCACGTGTTCTTGGTAGAATGAATCCGTTATGGCGTCGCCGTTTTCTTATATGGGGTATTTTGATCGCTGTATTTGGGATGCGGATTGTTTTTCCGTTGTTGGTGGTTGTTGTGGCTGTTGGGATTAGTCCAATTGCGGCAGTTAAATTAGCAGTAGGGGAACCACATCGATATGCCGAAGTCTTAACCGATGCGCATATGGGAATTGCCGCTTTTGGAGGAACTTTCCTTATGATGGTTGGCTTAAAATATTTTTTTGATTCTGAAAAAGAGGTCCATTGGTTGAATGCTATAGAGAGACCTGCTCAAAAGTTTGGGGCGCTTATGGGGATTGATATTGCAATTGTTCTGATTTTGATCTTATTCGTATCAGGGCAGATTGTTGCAGAGGATAGAGTCACTTTTTTATTAGCAGCCCTCTATGGGCTTTTGACTTTTATAGGTGTTGAAGCTATTGGTCATCTTTTAGATGCTCCTAAGAAGACTTTGACGACAGTGACGCAAGGGGGGCTAGGGGCATTCCTTTATTTAGAAGTGCTCGATGCGAGTTTTTCTTTTGATGGTGTGGTTGGTGCTTTTGCTTTTTCACACAACCTTTTTATTATCGCAATTGGTCTTGGGATCGGTGCATTTTATATTCGTTCTATGACAATTATGTTGGTCGAATCAGGGACATTGTTGCATTATCGTTATTTGGAGCATGGTGCTTTTTATGCAATTTTAGTTCTTGCCATGATTATGTATCTGCAAACGATTATATCGGTTCCTGAAGTTTTAACGGGACTTGTGGGAGTCTGTATTATTGGAATGGCATTATATTCTTCGATTCGTTTTAAGCGTCGTCAATTGGATAAACATGTTGCGTCTTAAGTCATTAAAACTTTATGCTTTTGTTTATCACATATTCTTAATATGAGAGATCTTTCATGCAAAATAAAATGCCATTGTCTTTTTTATTGGCGTCTTTATTTTAAAGTTCAATCGATGGCATGATTCTTCTCGCGAAGGGAATACTGTAAAATTTCTTGGAGTGCTTTAACTTAAATACAAGGTGCAAACCGGCATTATACTTTTTACACGCTTTTAGAACGACGCAAGCTCTTATTTTTAACGATGCATAAGAAGCATTTGTTGCTTTCTTGAATGATTTTTATTTCCATATTGATTCTATTTATGACGTGTAGGAGAATAGTTTATTTATTATGAATAGGTTCGATATAAGAGAATTTTATTCTATTTTAGTCTCTCACTTAGAATATGCAAAAAATAATTTATTTCTTATTAATCAATATCTTATAATAGATTGCGAGAATACAATATTTTATGAGACCATTAACAGTTCGACACCAGCTTCGTTCATTGTTTTAAGCATTGTGTTTAGAGATTCGTTTACATCAATACCAGCGCAGGCATTTAATGAAACACTGACTTTAAAACCACATTGTATGGCGTGAAGAGCAGAAAATCCAACACAAAAGTCTGTTGCTAAGCCGCACATAACAAGCTTGGTAAAACCATGTTCTTTGAGATAAACTTGTAAACCTGTTGGTGTTTTTTGATCATTTTCAAGAAAGGCAGAATAGCTATCCATATTTTGATTATAGCCTTTTCTAAGGATAAGTTGAGCCTTTTCCACTCTGAGAGATGGATGAAACTCTGCTCCTTGGGTTCCTTGTATGCAATGATCAGGCCAAAGTATTTGCGGACCATAGTCAAGATTAATGGTATCATAGGGCTTCTTTTCAGGATAGCAGGAAGCAAAGCTACAATGATTTTTGGGGTGCCAGTCTTGGGTTAAGATAACGTGGTCAAAATGATTGATGAGATTATTGACGGCGGGTAAAATGGCGTCACCTTGTGGTACTGCGAGTGCTCCACCGGGTAAGAAGTCATTTTGAACATCAATGACGAGTAAGGCTTTTTTTTCCATAAATATATTCCTATAGAAGATGAGCTTTTATCGTATTTTTAAAAAGCTATACTTCGTCTTGAAGTTTTGAAATGATTTGCTGAATATTGATGTTATTTTTATAATTATCAAGCCAAAAGAGGGGGATAGATAACTTTTTACAATTCATTTTATAGTTTTTTACGAAGTGTAACCACGTCCCAATAGGAAGTGCACTGTCGTTATTTGTTGCGACATGTTGACGCAAAGCTTTCATGATCATTGGGCTTGGGACGTCAGATCCCATAAGGCGGCGGTCGTTTTGTAAACGCAATTTAAGCCACATCAAGGCAAGAGGTGAAGTCCATTGTTTTCCGTAACAAAAAATTGATGAAAAAAGGGAAGGTTTTTTTACTGCGTAATATAAAGCCCATAAAGCAAAAAAAGAAGGTGCATAGAGAATTACTTTTCTTTTTGGTTCTATATTACATTGATAGGTTGGTTTAATACGGTAAAAGTGTAATGTGATATCTGGTATGGAAAAGAGGGGCAATGTTTGATAACATGTTTCAGGGACCGCTAAAAAGATTTGCTTTTTGCTTCTTAAGGGGATGTTTTTTTGCATTTAGAACCATACTGGGGCTTGTGAGATGAGAAAAAATGTACCAATATTAAAGTGAAAAGCTTTTGAGATGATGTAAGCTCTATTTACTGTGCAGTTTCAAGAAGCAAAAGCAGTTTTTCAAAATCCTAATCTTTAATATCACACAATATAAAAAGAAATTTATATAAAGAGAAATTTATGGCACGTCAATTTATCTACCATATGGCTGGGCTCAACAAATCTTACGGCAATAAAAAAGTTTTAGAAAATATCCATTTGTCTTTTTATCCAGATGCAAAGATCGGTATTTTAGGGCCAAATGGTGCAGGTAAATCGACTATTTTACGGATTATGGCTGGGCTCGATAAGGAATATACGGGAGAAGCATGGCTTTCTGAAGGAGCACGTTGTGGCTATCTACCACAAGAACCTGTGCTTGATGCGAGCAAAGATGTGCTTGGCAATGTGATGGAAGGTGTTGCAGATAAACAGGCCATTCTTGAGCGTTATAACGAATTGATGATGAATTATAGTGAGGAAACGGCTGATGAAAGTGCAAAGCTTCAGGATATTATTGATAGTCAGAATCTTTGGGATTTAGAAAGTCAGGTAGAAATGGCAATGGCTGCTCTTGGTTGTCCACAAGCTAAAGGGGATGTGACAAAACTTTCGGGCGGTGAAAAGCGGCGTGTGGCGCTTTGCAAATTGCTTTTGTCAAAACCTGATTTGTTGCTTTTGGATGAACCAACAAACCATTTAGATGCTGAAACGACAGCTTGGCTTGAAAGGCATCTGCGTGAATATCCTGGCGCCGTGCTTTTGATAACCCATGATCGTTATTTTCTCGACAATGTCACGGGATGGATTTTAGAGTTAGATCGCGGTAAAGGTATCCCTTATGAGGGAAACTATTCTGCTTATTTGGGGGCTAAAGCCAAACGTTTGGCTCAAGAAGGTCGTGAAGAGGCTGCACGTCAACGTGCTTTATCACGTGAGAAAGAATGGATTGCTTCTAGTCCAAAAGGGCGACAAGCAAAGTCAAAGGCGCGGATTAAAGCTTATGATGAGTTGGTTCAGGCAGCACGTGAGCGCCGTCCTGGAGAGGCGCAAATCATCATTCCTATTGGAGAAAGATTAGGACAGGTTGTCATTGAAGTTGATCATCTTTCTAAAGCTTATGGAGAGCGTGTGTTGATTGATTCTCTCTCTTTTAAACTTCCTGCTGGGGGCATTGTCGGTGTTATTGGGGCTAATGGTATGGGAAAGTCGACCTTGTTTAAAATGTTGACAGGACAAGAACAGCCCGATTCAGGTCAAATACGGATCGGTGAAACGGTTCACATGAGTTATGTGGATCAGAGTCGCGATTCCTTGGCTGGGGATAAAACTGTTTGGGAGGAGATTTCTGGTGGAAATGACATTATTAAGTTAGGCAAATATGAGATGAATAGTCGTGCTTATTGTGGGGCTTTTAATTTCAAGGGGGCTGATCAACAGCAGAAGGTGGCAAATTTATCAGGAGGGCAGCGCAATCGCGTTCATTTGGCAAAACTTCTAAAAGAGGGGGGGAATGTGCTTCTTCTTGATGAACCGACAAATGATCTTGATACTGAAACGTTGGGTGCATTGGAAGATGCATTAGAAAATTTTGCTGGTTGTGCAGTGATCATATCGCATGATCGTATGTTTCTTGATCGCTTAGCAACGCATATTTTAGCCTTTGAAGGTGATGGTCATGTGGAATGGTTTGAAGGAAATTTTGCTGAATATGAGGCTGATAAAGTTCGCCGTCTTGGAGCTGAATCCCTTAATCCTAAGCACGCAAATTATAAGCCTCTTACACGCTAGAATTTCTTAATCTTATTGGAACGTTATTGAGAAAATAGTGTGTTTTTGTATTTATGACTTCATTAATAAAGTCGTGTGTCTTTCGTGGAGGTTTTTATTCATTGGAAAGAGGAGAGACTCTTTATGAGCCCATGGTGTAAATAACGCCATTCTACTCGTGATATAGCTGTTTTTGCTTGTAAAATTGCCATGAAGAGAGAGTCTTTTTATGGAAAATGCTATTCTATAAATGTTCTGGTCGTTGAGCTTAGCGCCTTTGCTTAAAAAGCGATGAGCTAAGTCATCCTATTATTTATTCTCTCCACATATTGGATCATTTTTGTTTTGAGATAGCTATAAGAGGCATTTCATTTACCTTTATGTTTTTTATCCATAGGTTACCGTTGCTGAGGAGCAAGAGGATGGTTTTGTTTGATTTACCATGAATAGGTTTTAAAGGAGAAAAAATTACGATACTTTAGCTTTTTATTGAGGTTATAAATTATGGATTACTATTATAAATCAATATATTATAATTTATTTTGGGCGCTGGGATAAAATCTTTTCATCTTTTACAGAGGCCTATTTTTTTTCATAGTATGATAAAATAGCGGGAACGAAATAGAGAAGAATATGCGCATTATGCTTGACTTTTGTTCCTATAAATAAATCTTTATAGGAAAGTTTAGGGAATAATTATGAAAAAAAGTGCAAGTTTAAATGCAATGATTGTGATCCTGAAAGCGGTTGCAGAAGTGAGTCATTTACGTGTTCTCAGACTCTTAAATCATGAAGATTTAACAATCCCTGATTTTATTTTTATTCTTGATCAGTCGCAAGCGTGTATATCACGACATTTGTGTTTATTATACGAAGCACGATTGATTGAGCGTTATCAGAAGGGAGGTTTTCTTTATTTTAAGCTTTGTCATGATTTTTGGGGTAAAGATATTGTGATGAGCATTCTTTCGGCTTTGCCAAAGCATGATACGTTGTTAGTGCACGATTTAGAACGTTTGAAGAAGGTCAAAAAGCAGCGTCAAAAAACGAGGAAGAAACATTTCTTACAAAATACGTCGCAATGGGATGCCTTGCGATCGTCCTACGGAGCAGACCAGGGTGTGGAAAATGCTTTACTTAAAATCGTGGGTGATAAGCCATTTCAGACGATGCTGAATATTGGAATGGGGGGAGATTCTCTCTTAAAATTATTTTCTGATCTTTATACGCATGCGGTTGAAGTTGTGCTTGATCGTGATGTTTTGCATTTGCCTTTTGGAGAGACGACTTTTGATTTAGTCATCCTTCATTGGGTTTTACATTTTCTTGAAAACCCTGAAGGGGCTCTTCATAAGATATCAGATGTGTTGCGTCCTCATGGGCGTTTATTGATTGTAGATTTTTGTTATCATGAAGTTCAGTCTTCACATTCTGATCAAGCGCCTATGCATTTTGGATTTTCAGCTTCACAAATAGAACAATGGCTTAAAAATGCGGGATTTGTTTTAGAGCAAACGATTTGTCTTACTCCTATACAAAGTAAAAACAGTGAGTCGTGTGTGGTGACACTTTGGCTTGCTCGTGATCCGCGTTTATTGGTTGATGATATTCAAGATAAACAAATCGATTTTGCATAAATCGCTTTTGTTAATGTACTGTATTCTCAGATTTCTCTAAATAATATATAGGGATGTGTTGGCTATTTTAGGGTAGTTTATCGTTATTGGGAATGATTATAGGGTATGATTCGAAATAAATACCTTCAGAGGGTTCATTTGTTTCATAAGCTATTTCAATTCTTTATTGATGCTAGCAGTCAAGAGATTTGACAATATTTTTAAAGTGTCATTTTCAGAAATTTTCATGAAGATAGATAAGACTTTTTCCCTTTAATTTATTGTTTTTTATTGAAATAATTCATCTGTTCTTTTGAGCAGGTGTTTCTGCTTTTATTGTATAAGGCTTAAAGACGACGTTTTTCTTTTGTGGTGATCGCTGCTGGGCAAGTGATTCTGCTGATTCTATTTTTTATAGGGCGAATATATACAGATTACTTATTTTTTAATGATGATCATCAGAGCTGTAAAAGAAATTATTATAAAAAACTATAATGGCTGTCGATTCTGATTGATGTTTCTTGGAATAAAATTGCTTCAAATTGGGTCATTTTGAATTTTTTTTTGCCTAAATTTCACCATTTTTAAACAATTTATAATTCTTTTGTGTTTTTTTGCGTAGGAGATGATAAGAATTTCTTGTTGTTTAAAGCATTTTATTCCATAGCAAGAATATTGCATCGGCTATCTTAGTGGTTGATGCGAGAGGACGATCGGGGAACCTCCTCCCCCCCCCCCGCGTGGATCCCCTAGATTGTCTGGCCTGACTGAGAATTTCCTCAGTCAGGTTTTTTTGTAAATTGTTTTTAAGGCTTGGTAAGGTATTTTCAGGGGCCTTAAAAGGTGTAAGATTTATTATTGCGTAGCGTGTAGTCCTGGGGGATAAGTTCATTGAGTGGTTAGTGTTATCGTATTCATTTTCAGTAATGAGAGTTTTTCTTTATTGAGAAATCGTTGAATGTTATAAGAAGAATCTGTGTCTGATTCTGTAATCTTTAGGTAAGAGATAATGGGATTTTTCTCCGGTCGTATTGTTCTTATTTTATTTATGTTTCTTATTTTGGGCGTTGGTATTTTTGCTCCTCGCAGTGCTGTTGTTCATAAGTTTCTTTCCAGCTACATATCTTCTTCATCATCATCTTCTCAGCAGGTTGAGGTAACAGAGGCGTTATTGCTAGAGAGATGGGCGATGGCTTTTCCAGATATTATTGAGCACCTTTCTAAGATGAGTCCTCAGCAGCAGGAGCTGTTTATTGAACAAGTGCGTCGCGATGCGGTTTCATTTGCTTCTGAAAGTGGTCAAAGTCGTGAAAAGTCCCACAAGTTTGGTGAAACTGTTGCTATGGCTCTCTCAAAAGCGATGTCTCGTCCTTCCATTGCGAATGCTTATTTTTAATTATTTTTTTAATCGTGCTTTTGTATTTGATTTTAAGGGGTAGAGCTTTTCGTGACGTTTTGAAAAGTATAAGGAAAATAGTCAATTTGTAAGATCATTAGCAAAATTTCTATTACCTAAAAGGTAAAAAAATTGGATTATAGGAATCAGGTTGCAATCATTACAAGAGTGATCGTAAATTGATCGAGAATACTTCAGGTTAACTGTATTATCAATGGTTACAATGACCAAAGGAATAAAAACAGCTCAAATCAAGACAGACTTTTCATAGAGGGTGAAATGATCTGAGAGCGCTTATTGCTAGCAAAGCAAAGGCATGAATTGTTATAATAAAACATGTTAAGCGGATTTTATATATCCGTTATTTTTTTTTGTTTGAGTGGAAGAATAGAAAATTCTCAAAAGGCTTTTTGGGGGCGGGAGGAATATTTTCGAGAATTAAAAAAACAGACAACAATAATCGTTAAGCTTTATTTTAGAAATAAAGAGGAATATAATTTTTTTTCTAAGATATTGTTCTATAAGGGTTATTTATTCTTTTATACGTGAAATGAGAATTATAAATATTGTGGAATTCTCTTATTTTCAATCTGTTAAAGAAATGAAAATCAGTTTTTTTACACAACACAAAGCAAGGGGCTTTTGTGGATAAATGTCCTTTTTAGAAAAAAGTAAAAAGCTTCTTTGAGTTATCTCAAAGACCAAAGGCTGTTGCCATCTTTTGAATTGATAAAGAGTATGAGGGTTTTGATATATTTATGAGCTTTTTATGCACGATGTTGGGGTGAGAGATTGGTTTTGGTTAATGGTTTATTGAGGATAAAGAGTGTGGCGGTCATTTATTGGCGCGTGAGAAGCATGGATAACGGTTTTTATTTTTTTTTGAAACTTTTGTGATATCGAGGCTCTTCAGTAAAGATGATTTTGTCTCTATTGCTTGGTGGAATTGATCTCAATAAAGAATTTAATCATCGTCTGTAAAAAATATTATGTCTATTTAAATTGTTATCTTTGTACTATAAAAATTGGTGATAAAATAGCAATAATAGAAATTTATCCAGTATATCATATTCATTGAATATACTGTAAGATTAACTATAGTCTCTTTATTTTTTTTAATTTATGATATAGGACAATCTATAATTTGTGCATAAAGAGATTTTCTTTTGATAGAGAATTTTATCTTGAAATTGTCTTAGTATTTCCTTTTTCAAGCCGTTCTTTTGCTTTCTTTTTTTGTACAATGCGCTTGCAAACTATTGGCGAATAGAATTTGAGAATGTTGTGAAGAGAAAGAAAATGCAATTTTTAAAAAACTTGTTAAATACAGCGTGTGCTGTATTTTTTATATTCGATATAAACTGGACTCATAGTGCCTTAAATATTGCAGAATCAAAAGAGGGCTCAGTGATTGTTGCTTCTAAGACACCTGCACGTCCTTATGAGTTTCTTATTCAGAAACTTGCAACGAAGCATAATGTTCCCGTTAATTTAGCCCATGCTGTTGTAAAAGTTGAAAGTAATTATAAGGCAAGCATAAAAGGGGCCGCGGGCGAAATAGGTTTGATGCAAATAAAACCCTCTACGGCACGAGGGTTGGGCTTTAGTGGTTCTGTAAAAGATTTGTACGATCCTGCGACCAATCTTGAATATGGTATGCGTTATTTGGCACGGGCCTATAAACTCAGTGGGGGAAGTACGTGTGGTACAATTCTTAAGTATAATGCAGGACATGCTGCAAAAAAAATGAATTCCATTTCGGCGAAATATTGCGCAAAAGTGAAAATGTATTTGGCTTCATTAAAATAACAACAAAGTAATAACGTTTTTTAAAAGGGATTGGCTATAAAATATTTTCAGATGCTATTTTCACAGAGCAGAAAATGTTTTATAAGTTAATACGTCAGTCGGCTGGGCAGCCGCGCTTGTCCAATGCTGAAAAGCGGCAGGTGAGGAAAGTCCGGGCTCCATGGAAAGACGGTGCCGGGTAACACCCGGCGGGGGTGACCCTAGGGAAAGTGCCACAGAAAGCAAACCGCCTATTTTTATAGGTAAGGGTGAAAGGGTGGAGTAAGAGCCCACCGCGCATTCAGTAATGAATGTGGCAAGGTAAACCCCACCGGGAGCAAGACCAAATAGAAATGACGTGCAAGATTTAATTTGCAGCCGATTTCCGGGCGAGTCATTCGGGTAGGTTGCACGAGGCGGATGGTAACATCCGTCCTAGATGAATGGTTGCCATGTAAAGTATAAGCTTTACACTACAGAACCCGGCTTATAGGCCGACTGATATTTTATGGATAATACGCGATATTTTGTATGTTCAATGACATATGATCTTTTATGGAGTTTGCGTTTTAAATGAACACTTGAATGAAAGAGTGTTTTAAAAAACTATAACATTTCTTTAAGTATAATACGTTAGGATGTGTCTTGGAATATCTTTAACTTTTTTCTTTCATGGTGATGTATATGAAAGTTGAGGGTTCGTTATTCTGGTATCGGTTGCCATGAGGGCGCTGTTGATTTGAAATAGCATAACTTCAAGACGGATTATTTTGACAAAACAGGATCAAAGAGCTGAACGCCATATTCCAGTGTTGTTGCAGCCAGTTTTGGCTGGGCTTATGCCATTGGTTGGAGCAAAAGTGATTGATGGCACCTTTGGTGCTGGTGGTTATACGCGCGCCTTGTTAAAGGCAGGGGCACAAGTGATTGCTCTTGATCGTGATCCGCATGCTATTGGTGCCGGTCAAACCCTCGTTGATGAATTTTTTCCACGGCTTCGTTTGGTCCATATGGAATTTTCACAGCTCGATCGTGTTGTTGAAGAGAAGGTGGATGCGGTTATTTTGGATATTGGTGTCTCTTCAATGCAGCTTGACGAAGCAGAAAGAGGCTTTTCTTTTCAAAAAGATGGTCCCTTAGATATGCGAATGGCTCAGACGGGTTTTACAGCCAGTGATGTTGTCAATCATTTAAAAGCAAAGGATTTAGCGCGTATTTTTAAGATATTAGGAGAAGAGCGTTATGCAGGGCGAATTGCACGAATGATTGAAAAGCGTCGTGCTGTTCAGCCTTTTTTGCGTACAGGTGATTTAGCTTATGCTATCGAAGCGTTGGTAGGGCGCAAGCCTGGAGATCGCATTCATCCTGCAACACGTGTATTTCAAGCTCTTCGTATCTATGTTAATGATGAAATCGGTGAATTAGCGCGTGGTTTATTTGCTGCTGAACGCATTTTAAAAGCTGGAGGCCGTTTGGGGGTTGTCAGTTTTCATTCTCTTGAAGATCGTATGGTTAAAAGATTTTTTGTCTCTCGTTCTGGAGAAGGTATGAGATCACGCCATTTACCTGAAATAAAGCATTCTCCGGCAACATTTTTCCCTTTGTTTAAAGGGGGAATAACGGCAAATAAAGAGGAATTACAGCAGAATCCTCGTTCACGTTCTGCAAGATTGCGTATGGGGGTGCGGACTGATGCAGAAGCTCTTGGGGAAGATATGAAATTATTTGGTTTAGCAGAGATTGCCGGTTTTGAAAGTGGCAAGAAATGACAGTTTTCCGTACATTTGATATGATTTTAGTGATGATTATGATTTGTATGGCAGGCCTTACTTATAAAGTAAAATATGATGTTCAAAAACGTATGAGTGAGGTTCGTCATCTTGAGCATGAAATTGCTGCAGCAAAAAATACGGTGAGTTTGCTTCATGCTGAGTGGGCTGTCATGATAAGGCCTTCACGCATGCAAAAACTTGCGAAACGTTATCAAAAACAACTTGGGTTAGAGGTTATACAGCCGCATCAAATCGTGGAGCTTAAAGATATTCCGGTACGAGAACACGATCCAATTGAAGAAATAATTAAACAAAATATCTTGGAAGATCATCAGGATATTTTGGCAAATAATCGGGCTTCTCAAGTCAATCGCGTTGTTCAAAAAGGCGCACAGCAATGAAATCGTCCTTTTTATTCTCAAAGAAAAAAAAGTGCTTAAAGGATTCGTTGAATCATCATCATGTTTCTGTTCGTCGTTCGTACTCTAGTCGTCCACGGTTACTTTTTTCGTTGTTCTGCTTTTTAATTTTATATGGCATCATGGGAGCTTGCCTTATTTCTTACGGGCTGGAAGGTGGACAGATTGAAGAAGCAAAGGGACCAAGCATTCTGCAATTGACGGCACGACCTGATATTGTTGATCGTAATGGTCGTTTATTAGCAACAGATATTAAAACCTATTCACTTTTTGCTGAGCCACGGCGTATTATTGATGTGGATGAAACAATTGAATTGCTTTCAACAGTTTTGCCTGATCTCAATTGGCAGGAAACTTATAAGCGTTTAAAAAGAAAAACCGGTTTTTCTTGGATACAGCGTGGGTTAACACCCATGCAGAAAACGCAAATTATGGCTCTTGGTATTCCAGGAATTGGTTTTCGGACTGAAATTCGTCGTTTTTATCCCGATGGACCTATAACTTCCCATATTCTCGGCATGGTCAATGTGGATAATCAGGGCATTGCAGGTATGGAAAAATATATTGATGATACGGGGTTGAGTGCTCTGCGTGCTGCTGGTCTTGCCGTGGAAGAATCATTAAAACAAGTTCAGCTTTCGATTGATGTGCGACTTCAGGCAATTGTTCATGATGAACTTATTCAGGCTATGAAGCGTTATAAGGCGATTGCTGCAGGCGCTGTTATTTTAAATATACACACGGGGGAAATTTTGGCTTTGGCATCACTCCCAGATTTTGATCCTGGAAACCCTATTGAAGCTTTAAAAAGTGATCGTCTTAATCGGATGACAGCTGGAACCTTTGAAATGGGATCGATCATTAAAAGTTTTACGACTGCTATGGCTCTTGATTCCGATATTTTTCATTTAAACAGTGTTATTGATGCTTCAAGGCCCATAAAAGCAAGTAGTGGCTATACGATTCATGATTTTCACGGAAAAAATCGTCCCTTAACGTTATGGGAGGTTTTTATTTATTCTTCCAACATTGGTTCTGCTAAAGAGGCATTAGCGATAGGGATTGATAAACATCGCAGTTTTTTGCAAAAACTTGGGCTTTTGGATCGTCTTACAACAGAATTGCCTGAAGTTGCCCATCCTATTGTGCCTCATCATTGGAAGGATATTCATTCTATGACAATTTCTTTTGGGCATGGTATGGCAACAACACCCTTACAAACAGCCGTTGGGGCTGCTGCTTTAATGAATGGTGGTTGGTTGATTGAGCCGACATTTTTAAAACGGACAAAAAAACAAACTTTGCATCATGCAAAACAGGTTTTGAAGGCCAAAACAAGTCAAAATATGCGTTACCTTTATAAATTAAATAGTGATATTGGGTCTGGACGTAATGCAAAAGTAGAAGGCTATCGAGTGGGCGGAAAAACCGGAACAGCTGAGAAAGTTGAAAATGGAAAATATTCTAAAACAAAAAATTTCAATAGTTTTCTGGCTGCTTTTCCGATTGATGATCCTGCTTATGTTGTTTTAACAATTATTGATGAACCTAAGCCAGAAGAGGGAAAAAATTCCGCAACAGCAGGGATGAATGCTGGACCAATGCTTGCAAATATTGTTCGTCGTTCAGCCAGTTTTCTTGGTGTAAAGCCGGA
Source organism: Bartonella kosoyi (assembly GCF_003606325.2). Lineage (NCBI taxonomy): Bacteria > Pseudomonadati > Pseudomonadota > Alphaproteobacteria > Hyphomicrobiales > Bartonellaceae > Bartonella > Bartonella kosoyi. The sequence continues at coordinate 1,804,073 of NZ_CP031843.2, read as the reverse complement.
TTTTAAAAAAGAATATGAGCCTTTTTTAGGTAAAAAGAACCATTCAAGTTTTGTTAAACAGCGGTAAAATGAATATAAAGGTGCGTCGTTATGTTGTTTGGAACAGTTTTTACAGAATGTCTTGAAGATCAGAAGCTTTCTTCAATGGAAATAACAGGAATCAGTGCAGATTCTCGACAAGTTTTGCCGGGCTATGTTTTTGTCGCTGTTCGAGGAAAGCAAGGGGATGGAAGAGAATATATCAATGATGCGATAAAGCGGGGAGCACGCGCAATCGTTACTGATTGTCAGACGGTTCTTGAGGATTTGTCTGTTCCAATTTTACGTGTTTTGAATGTTCGTCATAGTCTTGCGTTGGCCGCTGCCCGTTTTTATGGTTCTCAGCCTGAAACGGTTGTTGCTGTGACGGGGACAAGTGGTAAAACATCTGTTGTCTCTTTTATCCGGCAAATTTGGACTCATGTTGGATTGTGTGCTGCCAGTATAGGAACAGTTGGTGTTGTTTCACCTCATCGGAATGATTATGGTTCTCTCACAACACCTGATCCAGTTGTCTTGCATCGTCTTCTTCGTGAAATTTCTCATGAAGGTGTGACCCATGCCGCTCTTGAAGCTTCTTCACATGGGCTTGATCAAGGACGACTTGATGGAGTCCGTTTAACGGCTGGTGCCTTTACCAATTTAGGGCGAGATCACATGGATTATCACAAATGCGTGGAGGATTATTTGCGGGCTAAAATGAGGTTGTTTGATACACTGTTGCCTGTATCTGCGCCTGCTCTGATTTTTGCTGATGATGTCTATTCACAAAAAGTTATTGATGCTGTTACACAAGCGCGCCGCCGTGTCTTGACAATTGGACGTAAGGGACAATTTATCACAATTAATCGTGTTGAACATCAACGTTCAAAACAGTGTATTGAGTGTCGTGTGGAAAATAAGATTTATACATTTGATTTGCCTTTAGCAGGAGACTTTCAGGTAGCCAATGCGCTTGTGGCGGCAGGGCTGGCCCTTGCAACAGGACTTTCTCCTGATAAGGTTTTTTCTGCCCTTGAAACTTTGCAGGGAGCACCTGGACGGTTAGAGTTTGTTGGAAAGACAGAAAAGAATGCGCCTGTTTATATTGATTATGCGCATAAACCAGAAGCTTTAGAGCAGGTTTTGCTGTCTGTTCGTCCCTTTACGCAAGGGCGTTTGGTTGTTGTTTTTGGTTGTGGAGGGGATAGAGATCAAGGAAAAAGAGCTTTGATGGGAAAAATTGCAGCAGATAAAGCGGATATGGTTATTGTAACGGATGATAATCCGCGCACAGAAAAGCCAGAAAAAATACGCAAGGATATTTTACAGGCGGTACCAACAGCAATAGAGATAGCAGATCGTGGTGAAGCTATTTTTTATGCGGTAGGGCTTTTGAAAGCTGGTGATACACTCATTATTGCTGGAAAAGGTCATGAAGATGGCCAAATTATAGGGCAGACAACGTATCCTTTTTCAGATCGTCTGAAAGCGATAGAAGCTCTAGAGGACCGGAGGAGATGACAGCTTTATGGGATAAACAAGCACTGGTTGCGGCCATTGATGGTATTGTAATGGGAAGCGTGCCAGAAACTTTTCCTGGTGTTTCCATTGATAGCCGTACTCTTGCAGAAGGCGATATTTTTTTCTGCATTAAGGGGCATCATCTTGATGGACATGATTTTGCTGCGCAAGCTTATGCACGAGGTGCAGGCGTTCTTATTGTGGCAGAACATCGTTTGAAGGATATAGAAAAGATATCGGCTCCATTGATTGTTGTTCCGGATGTTTTGCAAGCCCTAGAAAAACTTGGGAAAGCCGCGCGCAAGCGTTCAAGAGCTAAAATTATCGCGATAACAGGATCAGTGGGAAAAACAACAACAAAAGAAGCTTTAAAACAAGTTCTTGCAACGGCTGGGAAGGTTCATGCCAATCTCGCTTCTTTAAACAATTGCTGGGGGGTTCCACTGACTTTAGCACGGATGCCTGTGGAGAGTGATTATGGTATCTTTGAAATTGGCATGAATCATAAAGATGAAATTCGCCCTCTGGTTAAACTGGTTTGTCCGCATGTTGCTCTCATTACGCATATTTGTGCAGGACATATGGGTTTTTTCAAAGATCTTGAAGAAATAGCAGAGGCAAAAGCTGAAATTTTTGAAGGATTGGATGAAGAAGGTATTGCCATTTTAAATGCGGATAGTGCTTTTTTTTCTTATCTTGTTCAAAAAGCAAAGCAATGCGGTGTGAAAAAGATCTTAAGCTTTGGTGAGACTGAAAATGCTGATTATCAGGCGCGGGATATACGTCTTTTAACCAATCATTCTTCCATGATTGTGTGTATTGGAGGACAGGATAGGGAAGTTCAAATTGGAGCTCCGGGGCGTCATATTGTGCAAAATAGTTTAGGAGTTATTGCGGCTTGTGATGCCGTTGGTGTTGATTTGGATTCTATTGTGTTTTCTTTGAGCCATTTTTCTCCTCAAAAGGGGCGGGGTATTCGTTATCGATTGTCTTTATCAAATGAAGGTGAATTTTATCTCATTGATGAAAGCTATAATGCTAATCCTGCTTCTATGCGTGCTGCTCTTGCGCTTCTTGCTACAGGACCAGTAGGAGAGAAGGGACGGCGAATTGCTGTTTTAGGGGATATGTTAGAGTTAGGAGAGTATAGTGAAAAGCTTCATCATGATTTAATAAAGCCAATCCGTCTTTCTGGTGCTAATCCCGTTTTTTTATTTGGTGAGGCGATGAAATCTTTAGTCAGTGATTTGTCTGCTGATGTTAAGGTTCATTATGCTGAAAATATTGAGAAAATTTTACCGCTTCTTTTGACCGAAATTTCTCCTGGCGATCTGCTTATGATTAAATCATCCAATAGCCTTTGTTCATCAAATATTGTGGCTGCATTGCTGGATCGCTATAAAGCGGTTTCTTGATAGTTTTAAGAGGTTTTTTGTCTCATGATGCTGTTTTTTTCTTCGTTGAGTGATTGGCTTCCAGGTGTGAATGTTTTTCGTTATATTACTTTTCGCACGATAGCAGCGATGCTGACCTCGGGGCTCATTGTTTTTTTGTTTGGACCTAGCATCATTGCTTCTCTTAAATTGCGTCAGGGCAGAGGGCAACCAATTCGTGCCGATGGTCCTCAAACACATTTTAAAAAGGCTGGAACACCTACAATGGGTGGATTGATGATTTTAACCGGTATTGTTGTATCGGCATTTTTATGGTGTAATTTATCGAATATTTATTTTTGGGTATCGCTCTTGGTTATGCTTTCTTTTGGGGCTATTGGATTTTATGATGATTATCTTAAGGTTACAAAACAAACAGACAAAGGATTTTCTGGGAAAGCACGTCTAAGCTTGGAGTTTGTTGTTGCAGCAATTGCTGCTTTTATCATCCTGCAAATTGGCTCAACTGGATTCGCTTTGCCTTTTTTGAAAGATTATCTTATCAATTTGGGCTGGTTTTTTATTCCTTTTTCTGCTTTTGTCATTGTTGCCACGGGGAATGCAGTTAATTTGACCGATGGACTTGATGGGCTTGCGATTGTTCCTGTGATGGTTGCGGCCTTATCTTTTGCTCTGATTGCTTATCTTTGTGGTAATATGAATTTTGCTGATTACCTCCAAATACACTATGTATCGGGAACAGGTGAACTCGCCGTTTTATTGGGTGCTGTTGTAGGGGCAGGGCTTGGCTTTTTATGGTTTAATGCCCCACCTGCTGCTATTTTTATGGGGGATACTGGCTCATTGGCTCTTGGAGGTCTACTGGGGACTGTTGCGGTTGCTACGAAGCATGAAATTGTTTTGGCTCTTATTGGTGGGTTGTTCGTTGTGGAAGCTTTTTCAGTCGTTATTCAGGTTGGTTATTTCAAATTGACAAGAAAACGCGTGTTTCTTATGGCACCAATCCATCATCATTTTGAGAAAAAAGGCTGGACTGAAAGCCAAGTGGTGATACGTTTCTGGATTATTTCAATTGTTCTTGCTCTCATTGGTCTTTCAACACTTAAATTGCGGTGAGATTTTGATTTCTGTTGCGTGTTATAAGGGGAAAAAAGTTGCTCTTTTTGGATTAGGGAAGTCTGGATTAGCAACGGCACAAGCGTTGATGCGTGGCGGTGCAGAAGTGGTAGCATGGGATGATCATCCTGCGAGTGTGCAAGAAGCTTTTCGGCAAAATATTCCAACAAGAGATCTTCACGGTGAAAATTGGTCGGAATTTGTAGCATTGATTCTCGCACCTGGCGTTCCTTTAAATTATCCTAAACCCCATTGGGTTGTTGAAAAAGCACGTCAAGCAAATATAGAAATTATCGGTGATATTGAATTATTTGTTCGTGCGCGCCATCATTTTTTACAGCGTTATGGTTTTTGTGATGAGGATGTTCCTTTCATTGCGATTACGGGGACGAATGGAAAGTCGACAACAACGGCTTTGCTTGCGCATTTGTTGGACAAAATGGGTTATGATGTGCAAATGGGGGGAAATATTGGACAGGCGATATTAACGCTTAAGCCCTTTGTTAAACAACGTATCTATGTCATTGAATGTTCATCGTTTCAAATTGATCTTACGCCCTCTCTTCAGCCAACCATTGGGCTTTTATTAAATTTGACACCTGATCATATTGATCGTCATGGGAGTTTTGCTGGTTATGTGCAAACCAAAAGACATCTAGTTGCTCAGGCTTCTCAGGCTTTTATTTCCGTTGATGATGCAGTTTGTAAGATGTTGTATCAACAATTGCTTCACGAGGGGCATCAAATTGGGGCCATTTCCAAGGATCATTTTGTTAAAAATGGTTTTTATGCAGAGGGGACCAAGCTTTTTTCTGTCCGTCAAGGACAGCGACATATGCTTGCAGATCTTGCTTCTGTGACTGCTTTGCGCGGAGGTCATAATGCGCAAAATGCTCTTATGTCTTTGGCAACGTTGCAGGCTTTAAAAATAACCGATCCCTCTATAAATGAGCATTTAGCAAGCTATAAAGGACTGCCTCATCGTATGCAGCAAGTCCGTAAAATGGGGACAGTTTTGTTTATCAATGATAGCAAGGCAACGAATGCAGATGCAACAGCGCCAGCACTTTGCGCTTTTAATGATATTTTTTGGATTGTTGGGGGGCAGGCAAAAAAGGGAGGAATTGAGCCTCTTAGAGAATTTTTTCCTAAAATTCGTAAAGCCTATTTGATTGGGAGTGCAGCAGAAGAATTTGCGCGGATGATTGGATCTTCTTTTCCCTTTTCTATGAGCTTAACTTTAGAAAATGCGGTGCGTGAAGCCACCATTGACGCAATGCATTGCAAGGCAAAGGAGGTGGTGGTTCTTTTGTCACCTGCTTGTGCAAGTTATGACCAATTTAAAAATTATGAGGTGCGGGGAGAAACGTTTATCTCTTTGGTGATGCAATTACAATAAAAAGAAGCATTACTTATAAAAAATATTTTTGCGTTAAGACTCCAGAATCTTTTTTTGTGTAATTTAGTTTTTAAAGTGTTTGTTGGACAGGTTGAGGAACCTTATCACTTTGAGATAATTTATAAAACGGATAAGGTGGCTATAAATGATTACGCGTGCAGATAGAGACCCAATTGCGAATTGGTGGTGGACAATTGATCGCTCTATCTTTGCAGCTTGTTTAATTTTAATGGGGATTGGCATTATGCTGTCTTTTGCTGCTAGCCCCACTATTGCAAAAAAAATCGGAATTGCTGATAGTTTTTATTTTGTTCGCTGGCATATCATTTTTAGCATTGCAGCATTTTTTACGATGGTTACCATTTCTTTTTTTTCGCTTCCTAATATTCGTCGTTTATGTGCTCTTTTACTTATTGTAACGCTTGCTCTTATGGTGGCAACCTTATTTTGGGGTCCTGAATTAAAGGGAGCCCGGCGGTGGATTTTGCTCTTTGGTTTTTCTGTACAAGCATCAGAGTTTATGAAACCAGCTTTTGTGGTGATGTCTGCTTGGCTGTTTTCAGAACAGATACGTAGGAGAGGAATTCCGGGTTACATATTAGCAACTCTCCTTTATGCTCTTTGTTGTGTTCTTCTGGTTTTACAGCCTGATATTGGACAAACAATTTTAATAAGTGCAACATGGGGGGGGCTGTTTTTTATTGCTGGTGTGCCTCTTACGGTTATTTTTTTCTTTCTCATTTTTGGCGTTGTAGGAATTATTCTTGCTTATCTTTTTTTGCCTCATGTGCGCGATCGTATCAATGGTTTTTTGACAGGGGAAGGAGATACCTTTCAAGTGGATGTAGGACGTGAGGCTATTTTAAATGGTGGTTGGTTTGGGCAAGGTCCCGGAGAAGGAACAGTAAAACGGATCATTCCTGATAGCCATACAGATTTTGTATTTTCTGTTGCTGCGGAAGAATATGGTATTATTCTTTGTTTGTTTATTATGGTGCTTTTTGGCTTTATCGTTATGCGTTCATTATATATAGCTATGAATACCCGTGATTCCTTCATACGTCTTGGTATTACGGGTATAGCCATGATGATAGGCTTTCAATCAGCAATTAATATGGCTGTTAATCTTCATTTAATCCCTCCCAAAGGCATGACATTGCCGTTTATTTCTTATGGTGGTTCATCAATGGTGGCAATTGCGTTTTCAATGGGAATTTTACTCAGTTTAACACGTCGTTGGCCAGAAGCGCGTCTTTCAGCTTTTCCTTCTTCTGTCTTGGATACCTCTTCATGAATGATAAAAAAGTTATTGTTTTAGTGGCGGGGGGTACAGGTGGACATCTTTTTCCTGCTGAAGCACTTACTGTTGAATTAAGGCGACGTGGATATGATGTTCATTTAATAACAGATGAAAGAGCGCGATCTTTTGTACGGCGCTTTGATGAAGAGCATACACATATCGTTTCATCGGCAACATTTACACGGCGCCATCCTTTTGCTTTGATAAAAACGTTTTGGTCTTTGCTCAAGGGTATGGGGCAATCGTTGGCGTTATTTTATAAATTACGTCCTGTTCTTGTTGGTGGTTTTGGGGGATATCCGAGTTTTCCTCCTCTTTTTATTGCGGTCTTAATGCGGCGTGTAACATTTATTCATGAGCAAAATGCTGTTATGGGGCGTGCCAATCGGGTATTGGCAATTTTTGTGCGTGCCATCGCTGGTGGTTTGTTGTCGCCAAAAGGTGCTTATGCTCATAAAACGCTTTTAACCGGAAATCCTGTGCGTGAGGCTGTGTTGAAGGCGGCTGAAATTCCTTATCATTCTGCTGTGGGGGAAGAGCCATTTAATTTTTTGATTTTTGGGGGTAGCCAAGGAGCATCTTTTTTTTCACATATTGTTCCAGAAGCGGTCGCTTTGCTCGATGATCAGAACCGTAAACGCTTACGAATTGTACAGCAAGTTCGTGGTGATGCTGCGGGGTTGATCAAAATCTATCGTGATATGGGTGTACAAGCTGAGGTTGCTCCTTTCTTTGATGATATGGCTGAACGGATGGCACATGCCCATTTTATTTTGTCGCGTGCTGGTGCTTCATCGGTTTGTGAGATAGCGGTGATTGGTAGACCTGCTTTGCTTGTTCCTTATCCTCATGCTTTGGATCATGATCAGTCTGCCAATGCTGCCCTTCTTGCACGTGTGGGTGGTGCGCAAATTATATTAGAAAAAGATTTAAATGCGCAAAAACTTGCGGCTCTTCTAACGCAAGCTTGTTGTGCACCCCATTTATTGAAAAAACAAGCGCTTGCTGCAAAAAAAGTTGGGCAACCTCGTGCAACGTGTTGCCTTGCTGATATGGCTGAAGCCTTAATTGCAGGGCGATTGTTGTCAGATATAAAAGAGGAGCTTTTTGATGAAAATGCCACTTGATATAGGCGTTATCCATTTTATTGGAATCGGGGGGATCGGTATGAGTGGAATTGCGGAGGTTTTTTATAATCTTGGCTATAAAGTTCAAGGGTCTGATCAAGTTGAGAGTGCCAATGTTGAACGTTTGAAGAGAAAAGGAATTAACGTTCATATCGGTCATTGTGCTGAAAATTTAGGAAATGCTGAGGTTGTTGTTTTTTCTACTGCCGTTAAAAAAACAAATCCTGAGTATATTGCTGCAAAGGAAAGACATTTGCCGCTTGTTAGACGTGCAGAAATGCTTGCCGAGCTGATGCGGTTTAGGCGTGCAATTGCAGTGGGTGGTACACATGGTAAAACAACGACCACATCAATGGTCGCAGCGCTTCTTGATGCTGGTCATTTTGATCCGGTGGTGATTAATGGCGGTATTATTAATGCTTATGGTACGAATTCTCGGACGGGAGAGGGCGATTGGATGATTGTTGAAGCCGATGAAAGCGATGGCACATTTTTAAAACTGCCTGCTGATATTGCTGTCGTTACCAATATTGATGCTGAGCATTTGGATCATTATGGAAGTTTTGATTCTGTCCGCGCAGCTTTTCGACAATTTGTAGAAAATGTTCCTTTTTATGGTTTTGCTGTTTTGTGCCTTGATCATCCAGAGGTTCAGTCATTGGCGGGCCGTATTGATGATCGTTGGGTGATTACTTATGGTACAAATCCACAAGCGGATGTTCGTTTTCTTAATCTTTCGATGGATGGTCAAAAAACGTATTTTGATGTTCTTATTCGTTCACGCAAGACAGGAAGAAAGATTGAGTTAAAAAATTTGCTCCTGCCCATGGCAGGAGAACATAATGTTGCCAATGCAACAGCGGCGATAGCCATTGCGCATGAACTTGGCATTTCAAATGAATTGATAAAGAAGGGTTTAGCGGAATTTGGGGGCGTAAAACGGCGTTTTACCCGAACAGGAAGTTGGTGTGGTATTGAAATATTTGATGATTATGGACATCACCCTGTTGAAATAAAGGCTGTTTTGCGCGCAGCACGTGAGAGTGCAAAAGGGCATGTCATTGCCATTGCACAGCCCCATCGTTATTCGCGTTTGCATCATTTATTTGATGAGTTTGCTACTTGTTTTAATGATGCCGATACAGTGTTGATTACCCCCGTATATGCGGCAGGTGAAGAGCCTATTGTAGGGTTTGGTTCGCAAGAATTGGTCGAGCATATTAAAATGGCTGGTCATCGTGATGTGCGTTTGATACACGGTCTGGAAGATGTTGTGTCTCTTGTCTCAAAATTTGCGCAGCCAGAGGATTATGTTGTTTTTCTTGGTGCAGGCAATATCACACAATGGGCTTGTGCGTTGCCTCGTCAGTTGTCGGGACTTGGTGGTCATGATAAATTTTCAGAACATTGATGGTGAGGCGCTATTAGCGCAATTGCAACCGCTGTTGGGTAATGTCAGAGGCAAGCTTACGCCGAATGTTGAGATGCGTAAGGTGACATGGTTTCGCACTGGTGGGTTGGCAGAGCTTTTTTATCAGCCTGTTGATGAAGAAGATTTGGCTCTCTTTCTTCAAAATTTGCCTGAAACTGTTCCCGTAACAATTGTCGGTATCGGTTCTAATCTTCTGGTGCGTGATGGGGGCGTTCCGGGGGTTGTGATTCGTCTTTCGCCTAAAAATTTTGGACAAGTGCAGCAAGTTTCTCCAAAAAGCTTTTTAGTTGGCGCTGGTACGGCAGATAAACATTTAGCTGCTGCTGCTTTAAAGGCAGAAATTGCAGGGTTTCATTTTTATCATGGTATTCCTGGTGGCCTTGGAGGGGCTCTCAAAATGAATGCGGGTGCAAATGGTGTTGAAACAGCTGCGCGTGTTGTTAAGGTCTATGCGCTGGATCGTAAAGGACAACGTCATATCTTAAATTTGAAAGATATGCATTATTCTTATCGTCATTGTGATATTCCTAAAGATTTTATTTTTACGGCTGCTTTATTGGAAGGCGAACCCGGTCATAAAGATGCTATTCGTGCTGCTATGGATGAAGTTGCACTCCACAGAGAAACTGTACAACCTATTCGTGAGAAGACAGGAGGATCAACTTTCAAAAACCCTGAGAATACATCCGCGTGGCGTGTGATTGATGAAGCAGGGTGTCGTGGTTTACGGATTGGTGGCGCTCAAATGAGTGAAATGCACTGTAATTTTATGATTAATACAGGGCAAGCAACAGGCTATGATCTTGAAGCATTGGGAGAAACAGTGCGGGCGCGTGTTTTTGCACATTCAGCTCACCTTTTACAATGGGAAATAGAGCGTATTGGTCAATTTGAGCAAGGGCGAAGTGTTCCTCTTTTTGATCCATTTCATTGATTTATTGTTCACTAAAAAAGTGCAAATAAAAAATTGAGTCATTTCAAAGAGATAATAAAAAAATTCTATTAAGAATCAATAAATTAACAAAGAATCTCTTGCATCAGGCTTTTGAGTCTGATTCATTATGCAAAATGCTAGGTTATTGATTCGCAAGGATAAACTTTATTTTTCCTGTATGTGGTGCTGATGTCTTCTATATAGGCTACATATAGTATGCAAAAGAGGGTGATTTTATTATGAAAGATAAACATATAGCTGTGTTAATGGGAGGTTTTTCTTCTGAACGGTCTATCAGTTTATCTTCAGGGGCGGCTTGTGCTGATGTTCTTGAGATGCAAGGGTATCGCGTGAGCCGTGTGGACGTTGGCGCTCATATTGCTTCTGTTCTTGAACAGTTGCAGCCCGATATTGCCTTCAATGCATTGCATGGTCCATTTGGTGAAGATGGTCGGATTCAGGGGATTCTTGAATATTTAAAAATTCCTTATACCCATTCTGGTGTGATGGCATCCGCTTTGGCAATGGATAAGGGACGTGCAAAAATTATTGTTGAAAGTGTGGGGGTTTGTGTTGCTCCTTCTCGTATTATGAACCGCTTTGCTGTTGGGAAAACGCATCCCATGGAGCCTCCTTATGTTATTAAACCTGTGTGTGAAGGATCAAGCTTTGGTGTTGTCATTGTCCAAGAAAATGAAGCTGCACCACCCCATAATATTGGGGGAGCTGAGTGGGGATATGCCGATGAGGTGATGGTTGAGAAATATATTCCTGGTCGTGAATTGACTTGTGCTGTTTTAGGCAATGAAGTGCTGGATGTGTGTGAAATTCTCCCCAACCAACATTTTCCATTCTACGATTATGACTCAAAATATAAGACGGGTGGTTCTCTTCACATTTGTCCTGCACAACTTTCACTAAATATTTACCAAAGTGTGCAAAGAATGTCTTTAGCAGCCCATCAGGCGATAGGGTGTCGAGGTGTTAGCCGTTCTGATTTTCGTTTTGATGAGAAAACTGGAGAATTGGTTTGGCTTGAAATTAATACGCAACCCGGTATGACATCGACGTCTCTTCTTCCTGATATTGCAAAAGCGAGCGGTCGTACTTACGGCGATATTGTTCAATGGATGGTGGAGGACGCATCATGTATGCGTTGAATGTTAATAAAACAAATGTTCCGATGGAGGTGCTTTCAGTGCCGGCTTTACCACGTCTTTATCGTCGTTTTCTTCGGTTTATGTTTGAATTTGTTTTTGTCAATATTCATATTCCACGCCATTTCGGCTCTTTCGCTGTTGTATGGTTTTTCTTTGTGACAGCTTTTTATGGACTTTCATCAAGTGGTCAGATGGCGATGATCGTAAATGCGATTATATCGGATAGTGGTTTTGTGGTCGTCGATGTTGATATCAGTGGTAATAAGCGTTTGACAAAGCAAGATATTTTGAAAATGTTAAAACTTGATGCTGCGCCCTCTATATTCACTTTTGATGTTGAAAGAGCACGTTCTCTTTTGGAAAAACAGGCTTGGGTTCAATCGGCAAATGTTCAGAAAATTTATCCCAATAGAATGCGTATTTCCATCGTGGAGCGTGAGCCTTATGCTATTTGGCAACATGATAGCATAATGGATATTGTTGATCATACGGGGCGTGTTATCGTGCCCTTTAAAGCTGAAATTGTTCGGGATTTGCCTCTTGTAGTTGGGCAGGGTGCGCAAAATGCAGCTAAAGGATTTATTCAAGCGCTGTCAGTTTATCGGCAAGTGTATGATCGTGTTCGTGCTTTTGTGCGGGTAGGTGATCGGCGTTGGGATCTTGTTTTGGATAATGAAATGCGCCTTATGTTGCCTGAAAATGGTGCCCTGGAAAGGCTTTCCTCTCTTATTTCATCCGGTAGGATGCAAGATCTTTTATCGCGCGATATTCTCAGTGTTGATTTACGTCTTGCTGATCGAATTACTGTTTCTTTATCAGATGAAACGTTTGAGCGTTATCAAGCTCGTGTCGCAGAAGAAGAAAGTATTTTAAAGTCGCGAAAGGTAGGAAACCCATGATGTTGCTCAGATCACATCATCGGGGGGGGCGTAAGACACGTTTTTTAACTGTTCTTGATGTCGGCTCAAGTAAGATTGTTTGTCTGATTGCCTGTTTGCGTCCTTTGAAGTATGCGCACTATTTGCATGGTCGTACGCATTCTATGGAAATTCTAGGCTTTGGAGTACAGCGTTCACGCGGTATTAAATCTGGTGTTGTCATGGATATGTTTGCAGCAGAACAATCCATACGCTTGGCTGTTGATGCGGCAGAAAAAATGGCTGGTTTGGTGGTGGATTCAGTAATTGTGAATTTTTCCTCAAGTCGATTACAAAGTGCTTTGATTCATGGAGAGGTCGATTTGAATGGTCGTGAAGTGACTAAGCGTGATATGCGTATGGCCTTTTCAGATGTTTCGCGTAAAGCTTTTGATGCTGAACGCCATGTTATGCATTCAGTTCCAGTTTCTTATATCTTGGATGGAGATAAAGGAATTTCTGATCCTATTGGCATGGCAGGGGAAATATTTGGTGTCGATGTGCATGTGGTAACAGCAGAAACAGCCTCTTTGCGTAATTTAGAAACGTGTATTAATCGTGCACATTTGAGTGTTGAAGCAATAGTTGCTACTCCCTTTGCAAGTGGTCTTGCTGTCTTGATGAATGATGAGGCACATTTAGGAGCTGCATGTATTGATTTTGGTGGTGGAACAACAACGTTTTCGGTGTTTTTTGAGGGAAAATTTGTCCATGCGGATGCTCTTGCTGTTGGCGGGCATCATGTCACTCTTGATGTTGCGCGCGGATTTTCTATGTCTCTAACAGAGGCGGAACGTTTAAAAGTTGTTTATGGTTCAGCACTTTTAACAAGTGCTGATGAGCGGCAAATGATTAATGTCGCAGAAATTGGGAGTGAACAGCGTGAAACGCAATATCCTCGCGCGGTTCTTGGACGCATCATTCGTGCGCGTGTTGAAGAAATTTTAGAAATGGTTCGTGATTGTTTAAATCGTTCTGGTTTTGGTCACATCATTGGTAAGCGTGTTATTTTGACTGGGGGAGCAAGTCAGTTAACAGGATTGCCGGAAATGGCACGTACTATATTAGGAAGAAATGTTCGTATCGGGCGGCCTTTAGGAATTTCGAGGCTTCCTTCTCTTGCAAAAGGGGCGGCATTTACATCTGCTGTGGGATTGTTAATTTATCCGCAATTGGTGGGTTTTGAAGAAAAAACAATGCAGGCGGCAGGAAATCACTTATCGATGGGCACGCGTGGGTATTTTCAGCGTGTTGGTCAGTGGTTGCGTGAGAGTTTTTAGTTAAGTCTAGTTGGATAAATTTCATCGCTTTGGCTTGCGGTGTCTTATGAGAAGGAAAAGAAAATGACGATTAATCTGCATCGGCCAGATATCGCGGAATTGAAGCCACGCATTACCGTTTTTGGTGTTGGAGGTGGTGGCGGGAATGCCGTGAATAATATGATTAATGCTGGTCTTCAAGGAGTTGACTTTGTTGTTGCAAATACGGATGCACAGGCTTTAGCTATGTCAAAGGCTGAACGTGTTATCCAGCTTGGTGCTGCTGTGACAGAAGGTTTGGGTGCTGGGGCTTTACCAGAAGTTGGACAAGCGGCGGCAGAGGAATGTATTGATGAAATTATTGATCATCTTGCAGACTCTCATATGGTTTTTATTACTGCTGGTATGGGGGGAGGTACTGGAACAGGGGCTGCTCCCGTTGTTGCGCGCGCAGCGCGGGAAAAAGGTATTTTGACCGTTGGTGTTGTGACAAAGCCATTTCAGTTTGAAGGGGCGCGTCGTATGAAAACGGCAGAGGCTGGTATTGAAGAATTACAAAAGTCTGTCGATACATTGATTGTTATTCCCAATCAAAATCTTTTCCGTATTGCAAATGATAAAACAACATTTGCTGATGCTTTTGCTATGGCTGATCAAGTGCTTTATTCTGGTGTTGCTTCCATTACGGATTTGATGATTAAAGAGGGCTTGATTAACCTCGATTTTGCTGATGTTCGTTCTGTTATGCATGAAATGGGACGAGCCATGATGGGAACAGGTGAAGCATCTGGTGAAGGGCGTGCTTTGGCTGCTGCTGAAGCAGCTATTGCGAACCCATTGTTGGATGATACCTCTATGCGTGGAGCACGTGGTTTATTGATTTCTATTACGGGTGGGCGTGATATGACCCTCTTTGAGGTTGATGAAGCTGCTAATCGTATTCGTGAAGAAGTGGATGCTGATGCGAATGTGATCTTTGGCGCCATTGATGATGAGTCATTGGAAGGTGTTATTCGTGTTTCTGTGGTTGCTACCGGTATTGATCGTGAGGTTAGTGATGTGGTTCAGCCCTCTCAACCTCAGCTCCAAAGGCCAACCTCTTCAATACGCAAGAACGATCCTGGAACGCAGCACAGTTCTTTTCATGTTCAGTCACCGCCTTTGCGTTCTGAATCAATGGTAGAAGTCATCGAATCACTTGAAATAGAAAAGAGTAAGCCAACAGGAGAACAGTTCCGTCCCAAAAGTCAAATTTTTGCACAGCCTGCAGAAGCAATGATGACACGCAGTGCGACAAAAACTGTTGCCTATGGTTCAAATGCTGTGCAGGATCAGATATCAAATGGTCCACGTATGCAAGTAAGTCGAGGTTCTCAACAAGCTATGACGGCTCCTGTGAGCATGGAGGCAACAGCGCATGTTCTTGATGAGATGACCGGGATCGTGAAGCAAAAAGAAAAGCCAGTGCAACCAAAACAAATGCAACAGATGCAAACGCGCGCACCAATGCGGATGCCTGAGTTAAAGGATTTTCCTCCTGTTGCTCATGGACAAAGTCAAAGAACATCTGTGACTGATCAAGGTCCTCGTAATCTTTGGCAGCGTTTGAAACAGAGCTTGACACATCGTGAGGAAGCAGAGCCAGAAGCAAGGTTGGAACCTGCTGTGAGATCGTCACAGCAGCAAGAGTCTTCTCTTTACAATAAAAACTCTCAGGCGTTTTCTCAAGATGCTTCTGTTTATGTTCCACGTCGTTCTGGTGAGTTGCATCCTCAGGTGCCACAAGATCAGCGTACTTTTATCAGTGAAGAAGATCAGTTAGAAATACCAGCATTTTTACGTCGTCAGGTAAATTAATTGATAAAAAATGAGGCAGTAAGAAATATTATGCCCTCTTTGGTAATGAGCCAGAAGTTATAAAGTAAAATATACTGTTATTTTAGATAAAATACTTTGTTTTTAAAAAAAACCGCTTATAAAAAGCGGTTTTTTTATTATTTACTATGAATATTTTTTTTATAGTTTTATAAATTTTGTTAAAAGATGTAAAAGAAATGCAATAAAATAACATGATGAATTTAGTGCCAAGATATCAGTCTACTCTTAAAAAAGCAGTAACATTTAAGGGGATTGGCGTTCATAGTGGCTGTTTGTCAGAGGTCAAGGTTTGTCCAGCCGATGTTGGATGTGGTATTGTTTTTAAGCGTTGTGGACTAGACGGAACAGAGAAAATATTGCAAGCTCATGCATCGCAAATGGGAGAAACTGAGTTATCAACGGTGCTTG
The DNA here is from genome assembly GCF_003606325.2 of Bartonella kosoyi. Taxonomy (NCBI): domain Bacteria; kingdom Pseudomonadati; phylum Pseudomonadota; class Alphaproteobacteria; order Hyphomicrobiales; family Bartonellaceae; genus Bartonella; species Bartonella kosoyi. The sequence continues at coordinate 1,788,207 of NZ_CP031843.2, read as the reverse complement.
GAGATGGAGAAGTAAGGGTTGAAACAATTGAACATTTGATGGCAGCCATCGCTGCTTATAATTTGGACAATCTTGTTATTGAAGTGTCGCATAATGAGATCCCGATTTTAGATGGTTCTGCATGGCAATATTGCCAAGCTTTTGAAGATGTTGGCATTGTCCAGCAAAATGCATACCGTTCTTATTTTATGATAAAAAAGCCGTTGCGGGTTGAAGGAGCGCATGGTTTTGCAGAGCTTTTGCCATTTGATGGACGCCGTTTTGATATAACGATCTCTTTTTCTTCTCTTGCCATTGGTAAGCAACATTTCAGTTTTGATCTTACTACACGAGGGTTTCGAGATGATTTGTCACGCGCACGCACTTTTGGTTTTATCAAAGACTTGGAAAAATTACGACTTTCTGGGAAGGCGAGAGGTGCTTCTTTGGAAAATTCTCTTGTTATTGGTTTTGATGACAAAATTTTAAATCCCGATGGTCCTTATTGGGAAAATGAGTTTGTTCGGCACAAGATGCTTGATGCGATTGGTGATACTGCTTTGCTCGGAGGCCCTTTTATTGGATTATTTCGTTCTTATTGTAGTGGGCATAGAATTAATGCACAATTGGTGAGAGCGGTTTTGGCAGACGAATCATATTATGAAAAAAACTCTTTAGAGAAAGAATAAAAGAAAATTGACAAGACTTTTTTATCGTTTATTTGATTTTTAAGGGGATGATTGACCTAAACTGCTAAATTGGTTATGTGCATTTTAAAGTGATATGGTATAAAAACTTTTAACAAATTATTTTTGCTACAAGGTGATATTCTCTGGAGGCCGGAAAAATTATGAAAAAATCTCATGTGTACATTAGAAATATGGCATATAGAAAATCTAATATTGTACGCAAAATATTGGGGGTGATGCTTTTGGGAAGTACTTGTATGTTAGCAGGATGTCTCTTTAAAGAGAAAAATACCCTTGATCCATCTGCTTATGTTTTGAAAATAGATCCACCAGATGTTCTCTATAATCAGGGGCTTGCCAGCCTTGAGAGTGGGCGTCTTGCAGATGCAGCGAAAAAATTTTTGAAGATTGAAAAACAGTACGCTTATACAGACTGGGGACGTAAATCTTTAGTCATGGGTGCTTTTACAAATTATCGGCTTGGAAAGTATGATGATTCAATTAGTATGGCTCAACGCTATATTACGCTTTATCCAGGGTCTACTGACTCGGCTTATGCGTACTATATTATTGGTCTTTCTTCTTTCCGTCGGATTCCTGATGTTACGCGTGATCAACGTGATACGAAACGTGCTATTGCTGCGATGCAGCTCCTTATAGAGCGTTATCCGAATTCTGAATATGTCAAGGATGCTAAGGATAAAATACGTTTCGGGCGTGAACAGCTGGCTGGTAAAGAAATGCAGATTGGCCGTTATTATGAAGAGGGGCGGCGCTATCTTGCTGCAAGTAGACGGTTTCGTACTGTCGTTGAAGAGTATTCCGATACAAATCAAATTGAAGAGGCGCTTTTCCGTTTAACAGAAGTTAATCTTGCTCTTGGTTTAACGGCGGAAGCACAGACGGCAGCCGCTATTTTAGGACGTAATTATCCCCAAAGTGAGTGGTATAAATTTTCTTATAATCTCTTGCAGAAGAATAAAATAGTGCCACATGAGCACAAAACTTCTTGGATCTCACATGCTTTAGGTGGTGATAAGAAGAGGGCACGTTGATTCTCTCATGCTGGTACAGCTTTCGATTCATAATATTGTTTTGATCGAAATGCTCGATATTCATTTCACGGCGGGATTGACGGTTTTAACTGGAGAAACAGGGGCGGGAAAATCTATTCTCCTTGATGCTTTATCGCTGGCTCTTGGGGGACGGGGAGATGCTTCGCTTGTGCGTCATGGTACTGATCGCGGGCAGGTTACGGCTGTTTTTGATGTCCCTATTTCACATCCTGCACGTCAGCTTATTCGTGAGAATGGTCTTGATGATGAGGGGGATATTATTTTACGGCGTGTGCAATCGAGTGATGGACGTAGTCGTGTCTTTATCAATGATCAGGTGGCGAGTGTTGCATTGATGCGGAGTGTTGGTCGTCACTTGGTTGAAATCCATGGACAGCATGATGATCGTGCGCTTGTTGATGTTGCTATACATCGCCAATTATTAGATGCTTTTGGTGGGCTTGAAGATGAAGTCGAAAATTTGCGCCAGTGTTATCGGGTATGGCATGAATGTGAAGAGCGTTTGCAAAAACAGCGTCTTAAAGTGGAAAATGCAACGCGCGAGGTGGATTATCTGCGTGCGTGTGTGGAAGAACTTGAAAAGCTTGATTTTCAAGTTGGTGAAGAGGAGGCTCTCTCTCTTCGTCGCGCAGATATGCTTAAATTAGAAAAAATAGCGACGGATATTAAAGAAGCGGATGATCTTTTAAGTGGTCAAAAATCGCCCATTCCGATGCTTTCTAATTTGGTAAGGCGCTTGGAGCGGAAAATTCCTGAGGCAGAGGAGCTCATTGCACCAGTGGTGAAATCTATTGATGAGGCATTGTGTGCACTTGCAACAGCACAAGAAGGCATTGAGACGGCAATGCGGGCATTGGATTTTGAACCTGATGAATTGGAACGGATAGAAGAACGCCTTTTTACGCTGCGCGGTTTTGCGCGTAAATATCAAGTTTCTGCCGATGAATTGGTCCAGTTGCGCGATAAAATGGATGCTGAACTTACGGATTTTGAAGAGGCTCAGAACACGTTAACGCGTTTTGAAGATGAGGCAAGGGAGGCACAAAAAAATTATGATAGGTTGGCAAAAGTCTTAACAATAAAGCGTCGGGAAACAGCAAAGCATTTATCTGAAAGTGTTATGGCTGAGTTGCCGGCGTTGAAATTAGAAAAGGCAGAATTTATTGTTGAAATGCAGACTGATGTTGAAAGGCGAAGTGCGGAGGGGTGTGATCGTATTGAATATTGGGTTCGAACCAATCCTGGAACACGTGCTGGACCCATGCTGAGTGTTGCTTCTGGTGGTGAATTGTCTCGTTTTTTATTGGCATTAAAGGTTGTGTTATCTGATCGCGGATCAGCTCCCACGTTGATTTTTGATGAAATTGATACAGGTGCTGGGGGTGCTGTTGCGGCCGCTATTGGGCAACGCTTGCAACGTTTGTCGGAAAAGATTCAGGTTTTTGCTATTACCCATGCACCCCAAGTCGCGTCAAAAGCGCATAGTCATTTTCTTATTTCAAAGATTGAAAGTGATGATAAGGGGTGTTTTATGACTGTTCTTCATAAAATGGAAGAGGAGGAGCGTGCAGAAGAAATTGCTCGTATGTTGGCAGGAGAACAGATTACTGAGGAGGCACGAGCTGCTGCTCAAAAACTTCTTGCATAAAGATTCAGTGATTGAACGATAAAAATATCGCTTATTAATTATTTTACTGACAAGCGTGTGTTCATTTGAGTTCACTTTATAATTAAAGAGTTGAGATTTTTATGACTATAGCCCATCATTTGGAATAGATTTTATGAACAAGGACGGAATTAAAAACCTCACTGCTCTTGAAGCAGAACGTGAATTAGAATGGTTAGCAAAAGAGATCGCACGTCATGATGTGCTTTATAATCGTGATGATCAACCTGAAATCTCTGATGCAGAATATGATGCTCTTCGCCGGCGTAACGCAGAAATTGAAGCTCTCTTTCCCAAACTCGTTCGTATAGATTCTCCTTCACATAAAATTGGAGCACCGGTTTCTGAAAAGTTTGAAAAATCTGTTCATACACAACCGATGCTTTCCCTTGATAATGCGTTTAGTGCTGCAGATGTTACTGAATTTGTTGAACGTGTGCGTCGTTTTTTGCGGTTTTCAGAAATACAAATATTAGAAATAACGGCGGAGCCAAAAATTGATGGTTTATCGTTGTCTTTGCGCTATGAAAAGGGACGGCTTGTATGTGCTGCAACGCGGGGTGATGGAGCTGTTGGTGAAAATGTGACAGCGAATGCTCGAACAATTGCTGATATTCCACAAGTTTTGCAAGGCAAATTTCCTGATATTCTTGAGGTTCGCGGTGAAGTTTATATGGAGCGGGAGGATTTCCAAGCGCTTAATATCAGCCAGAAAGAGAAGGGTAAGTTAACCTTTGCCAATCCTCGAAATGCTGCGGCTGGATCACTGCGTCAACTGGATTCACGGATAACTGCTAGCAGAAAGCTGCGATTTTTTGCTTATGGTTGTGGTGAGGTGAGCGAAATATTTGCAGAAAGCCAAATAGAGATGATAAAAAATATCAAAAAATATGGCTTTATTATCAATCCATTAACAAAAGTTTTTAAGACAGTAGAGGAAATTATTTCCTATTATCATGATATCGAAGAATGCCGTTATTCTTTAAACTATGATATTGATGGCATTGTTTATAAGGTTAATGATTTAATGCTCCAAAAGCGTTTGGGATTTGTTTCTCGTTCGCCGCGTTGGGCTATTGCGCATAAATTTCCAGCAGAAAAGGCTACGGCACTTTTGGAAGACATTGATATTCAAGTGGGGCGCACTGGAGCATTAACACCTGTTGCACGTCTTACGCCTATTACTGTTGGTGGGGTGGTGGTGACCAATGCTAGTTTGCATAATGAGGATTATATTAAAGGAATTGGTCATAAAGGAGAGCCCATTCGTGAGGGACGTGATATTCGTATCGGCGATACGGTGATTATACAACGTGCTGGTGATGTAATTCCTCAAGTAGTTGATATTGTTGTAGAAAAACGTCAAAAAGATTCTTCTGCTTTTGTTTTTCCTCATCTCTGCCCTGCTTGTGGCAGCCATGCGGTTCGTGAAGCAGGAGAAGCAGTGCGTCGTTGTACTGGGGGGCTTATTTGTCCTGCACAAGCGATTGAGCGTATTCGTCATTTCGTTGCGCGTAATGCTTTTGATATTGAAGGGCTTGGAAAAAAACAGGTGGAGTTTTTCTTTCATATTCAAGAAAAAACGCTTCGGATTCATACACCTGCTGATATTTTTACTTTACAGCGGCGCCAAGAAAACTCGTTGGTACGTTTAGAAAATATGGAGGGTTTTGGTGCTGTTTCAGTGCGTAAACTTTATGATGCCATTAATGCGCGCCGCAAAATTCCTTTAAGTCGTTTTTTGTTTGCATTGGGGATTCGTCATGTTGGAGAGGTCAATGCACGCCGCCTTGCGCGGGCTTATCAAACTTATACAGCTTTTGAAACCGCGGCAATCGAAGCACTTATGCCATGTGAGCAGGAAAATAAAGAAGGCAATGAGGCTTGGCTAGAGCTTACCAATATCGAAGGAATTGGGCCACAGGTAGGCAGTGCGATTGTTGATTTTTATAAGGAAGCCCATAATCGTGAGGTTTTGGCTGTTTTGCTTGAAGAAGTGACTCCTCTCGATGAGGAGCCTGTTTTGACAGCATCTTCACCGTTAGCGGGAAAGATCATAGTTTTTACAGGAACTTTGACGCGTATGTCTCGCGATGAAGCAAAAGCATTGGCAGAGCGATTAGGGGCAAAGACTTCCGGTTCACTTTCTAAAAAAACAGATCTTCTTGTTGCAGGGCTTGGAGCGGGATCAAAATTGACTAAAGCTGGGGAGTTAGGTGTTGAGGTTATCGATGAAGAGGCTTGGCTACAGCTGATTGAGAAACATAATGTTTAGGAGGGAAAATGACGCTAAAGCGTGATGGATATTCTTATTTTTTTCTCATTAGATACGATTTACTGATATTGAAAGCCAATTTATAATTATTAATGCTGTAAAAGTCTTATCAAGACGATAAAATAATGAGGCATTTTAATTATTTCCTTATGTTTAGTCCACATTTTTGCTTGAAAAAAGAGCGAGAGTATTCTTGTTGAAAGCGTAAAAGAAATTGTATTTCTTCACTTAAAGAGGCATAGTTGCCTCTTTTACCCATTCTTTCTCTTCTTCATTTAAATAAGGTGCATTCATCTGATAAACACGAGCATGGTAATTATTGAGCCATTGTCGCTCTTCTTGTGTTAAAAGCTCTGGAAGGATGAGCTTTCGATCAATGGGGCAATGGGTGAGTGTTTCAAACGAAAGCATTTCTTTCTCTCCACCAGAAATTTTTTGTGCTGGCTTTACAATAAGCAAATTTTCAAGACGGATACCAAAAGCGCCTTCGCGATAATATCCAGGTTCATTAGAAACAATCATTCCAGGGATCAATTCTTGGCTCCCTCTGCATGAAATATTTTGTGGTCCTTCATGAACAGAAAGATAAGAACCAACGCCATGACCCGTACCATGGGCATAATCAAAACCGGCTTTCCACAAGGCAATGCGTGCTAGAACATCAATGTCTTGTCCGCGTGTTCCTTTTGGAAAGCAAGCGGTTGAAAGAGTAATCATGCCTTTTAGGACCAGAGTAAAACAGCGTTTTTCTTCTTCTCCAATATTCCCAATTGCTACCGTGCGTGTGACATCTGTGGTACCATCACGGTATTGTCCACCTGAATCCACAAGGTAAAGTTCACCAGACTTGAGTTGTTTATTGGTTTCATTCGTTACACGGTAATGGATGATCGCTCCATTTGCACCTGCTGCTGAGATTGTATCAAAAGAGAGATCTTCAAGTTTTTTTCCCATGTCTTTTGCTGTATTTATGCGAAATTCTTCTAATTTTTGAGCAGCAGAAATTTCATTTATTGTGCCTGGTGTTTGTTTGTCTAACCAAGCAAGAAAACGGGTAAGAGCGACACCATCGCACAGATGTGCTTTCCGCGCCCCTTCTAGTTCTGTGTTATTTTTAATGGCACGGGGTAGAGCAGCAGGGTCGGTCAGTGTAATGAAAGATTGTCCATCCTCTTCAATTACAGTGCGTAACTTTTCGCATGTTAACTGTGGATCTAAGGCAAAAATCATGCCTTTTTGATTATAATCTTTGATCTTTACAATAAACTGTTCTGGTTCATATAATTTTGCATAACGTTCCAGATATTGTTTTTGTTCTATACCAAGCTTTTTGCTATCAATGAATAAGGCTGGTATTTCTTCTATGGGTATCAGGGCAAAACAAAGAGAAAAAGGTGTATTGGAAACATCATTGCCACGTATATTGAATATCCATGCAATAGAGGAGGGATCTGTAAAAATAAAAGCATCTGCACGGATTTGTTGTATGGTTTTGCGAATTAAAGAGAGCTTTTCATCACTATCCCATCCTGCATATTGGAGAGGATGAATCGATAAGGCAGATTGTGGTAATGGTGGTTGATCATGCCAAATAAGGTCAGTAGGATTTTGTTGAACTGCTATAAGCTTTCCACCTGTTTTTATCTCTAAGGATTTTTTCAGTGTATCTGTAGCGGCAATGGTGTGGAGCCATGGATCAAAGCCAATAGAAAGTTGTTTTCCATTTTTTTCAAGCCATTGTGAGGGGGGGAACGTTACGAGATCTTCATATTCAAAAATATGAGGATCAGTTTGTTGGCGAACTTGGAGTTTGTAGCGTCCATCAGTAAAGATAATAGCTTTATTTTTTAAAATGAGAGCAATCCCTGCTGAACCCGTAAAGCCAGTGAGCCAGCTTAAGCGTTGAGCATGGGGGGGAACATATTCTCCTTGATGTTCATCGCTACGGGGAACAAGAAAACCATCGAGCCCAAGACGATCGAGTTCTTTACGAAGAGAGGAAATACGCCCGAGAGCATGGCTGGGATTTGTTGTTGCTTCAAAAGATTGATACATAACAACGTCCTTTTCATTTATTTCAGATGTATCGTAACCCATCCTTGACGGTGGTATGTTTCAAGATGTTTTAATCCCTGTTTTACATAAGATTCCAATACAAGATCATGTTGTTCTTCAAGGATTCCAGAAAGTACAAGTGATCCACCTTTTTGAAGGACTTGAACCATTCCTGGTGCAAGTTCAATAAGCGGATTGGCAAGGATATTGGCAATGATAAGATCAAAGGGCGCACGTGATACAATTTCATCATGGGCAAAACCTATTGCTGTAATTGCCCTAATATATTTTTCTACGCCATTGAGTGCGATATTGTGTTGTGCAACTTTAATAGCAATGGGATCAATATCAGATGCAAGTATAGCAATAGCTTTGAGCTTTGCTATGCCAATGGCTAAGACACCACTGCCAGTTCCAAGATCAAGGGCATTTTGTGGATTCTCGTGTTTCATGACTTTGGCAATCATTTCTAAACAACCGGCTGTTGTTCCATGATGTCCAGTGCCAAAAGCTTGATTTGCGTCAATTTCAATGGGAAAAACACCTTGTGGGATATCGTTACGGTTATGGCTTCCATGAAGGAGAAAAGGGCCAGCATGTACAGGTTGTAGTCCTTCTAGGCTTTTTTGCACCCAATCAATATTAGGTAAAACTTCCCTATTAATTTTATCAGAATCTATAGAAAGGGTCTGTGCAAAACGTTTCGAGACATGTTCTTGATTATCTTGGTCTACATAGAGTGAAAGCTCATAGATGGCATTTTTTTCATCTATCTCTGTAAGAGCCAAAGGATACCCTTCTTCATCAAAAGCTGTTTCTATAAGCGTATAAAATCGTTCTGCTTCACTTTTAAAAGCAGTATAATACAGACGAATTTGCTGTGACATCCTGTTCTTTCTTTATAATTGGCTTTTTATTTAGTTTGAGACAAGTTTTTTGAGTCGTTCAATGGCAATTTCGTCTTTTAACTCATTATCGTCTTCTGTGGGTTCATAAGGTATAATACCAGCGAGTTTGCCACCTTTTTTAAGCAAAAAAATTGCTGCTGTATGATCATAAGTATAATTTCCATCTGTTCCCGGTACTTTTTCAGCAAAAATATTAAATGAATTAACCATTTTATGAACTTTCTCAGGCTCTCCGCTAATGCCAATAATTTTATTGGTAAAATTACTAAGATATTCATGAAGAGCTTCCGGTGTATCTCGTTCAGGATCAACGGTCACAAACCATATTCCTAATTTATCAGCCTTTGGTCCAAGAGCTGTTAACCATCGATCAAGATTCATCAATGTTGTAGGACAGATTTCAGGGCACATCGTAAAACCGAAGAAAATAACTGAAGGTTTACTGCGAACATCAGCTTGCGTAACAGTTTGTCCATTTGAATCGGTGAGCGTAAAGTCATCACCTAAAGGCTTATTGATCAATGTATCATAAATAAAAATTCCCGTAAGAAATATAACTGTTAGTCCCAAGATGCGGATTACATTCTTCATAGCTTGTCTCTCTTAAAGGTGCCCAAAAACTCTAGCATTGGCTGGTTTGTTTTGCAATCTTTGTTTCATGGTTGATTTTGCTCATCTGATGGTTATGTCTCTTGTGTTAATTATCGGACAAAAATTGGTGAAAGCTAAATGAATATTGAGAATGATCTTCGATTCCATGAAAGTAAACCACGTATTCACACAACGGCACGGTTGCATGGTTGTAAATTAGGACGCTATGTGGAAATTAATGAGCGAGTCATTTTGAGGGATGTAACCATTGGGGATTTTTCTTATTTAGAACGGAATAGTGAGGCTATTTATAGCGATATTGGTCGTTTTTGTTCTATTGCATCTCATGTACGGATGAATGCGTTGGAGCATCCCATGGAGCGCGTTTCAACGCATAAAATAACCTATCGGCCAAATGAATATTTTCGTTATAGGTCCCTCGATTGTTCTTTTCGCGAAAAGCGTTGTGCAAAACGTGTTATCATTGGGCACGATGTATGGATTGGGCATGGAGCGGTTATTATGCCTGGGGTAACAGTTGGACATGGGGCAATTATTGGAGCTAATGCTGTTATAACGAAAGATGTGATGCCTTATACGATTGTTGCTGGGGTTCCAGCTCAACAATTGCGGATGCGTTTTCCCGATCATGTCATAGAAAATCTTTTAGATATGGCTTGGTGGGATTGGCCCCTTGATAAAATTTACAACGCATTGCCTGATATGCAAAACCTTTCCATTGAAGCTTTTGTTCGCAAATGGAAATGACATTCAAAATAAAATAAAGAGGTCTTTTGAAAAAAGGGATTGTGGTTTTCTTTCGTTAAGCTTTGTCTACAAAATTATCTAGAACACGCTTTTCTCCAGCTTTTTCAAACATGATTGTCAATTTGTGATCGTCTATCGCGGTAATATGACCATAACCAAATTTTATGTGAAAAATTCGATCATTAATAGAAAAATCTGATGGTGCGTGAGAGATTGATTGAGCGATAACGTTCCCTTCAATATTTTTGTTTTTTTGTACACGCTTTTGTCTTGGTGTTGCATAGTCATTATAGAAGCAATTGTGATGTTGAAAGGAGGATTTTCCATAACCACCATAAGATGTTTCCGTGGCTATGGCTTCTATATGTTCTGTTGGTAGTTCATCTAGAAAACGGGAGGGAAGAGCAGATTGCCAAAGTCCGTGGACTCTACGGTTGGATACGAACCATATATGTAGATGTTTTTTTGCTCTTGTAAGCCCCACATAAGCAAGGCGCCGTTCTTCTTCTAGTCCTGAGCGTCCACATTCATCTAATGAGCGTTGGTGGGGAAAAAGCCCTTCCTCCCAGCCTGGAAGAAAAACTGTTTCAAATTCAAGCCCTTTAGCGGAATGAAGTGTCATGATGTTGACGGCATCCATGTTCTCATTATTTTCCGTTTCCATCACCAGTGCAACATGTTCTAAAAAGCTTTGAAGATTTTCAAATTGTTCCATGGAACGGATCATTTCTTTAAGGTTCTCTAGTCGTGTGGGCGCTTCTGGTGAGCGGTCTTCTAACCACATGGCGGTGTAACCAGAATCATCAAGAATGATCTCGGCAAGCTCTCTGTGGGGGGTGTTTTGCAGCATATTTTGCCAGCGGCGGAAGTTTTCAATAAGGTTTCGTAAAGCACTACGTGTCTTAGGCTTTAGCTCGTCTGTTTCAATGATGTCAGTGGCCGCAGAAAAGAGAGAAACAGCACGTGCGCGTGCACTCTCATAAAGAATGCGCAAGGTTGCATCGCCTATGCTGCGTTTAGGGGTATTGATAATACGCTCAAAGGCTAAATCATCAGCGGGTTGGACAACAACGCGCAAATAAGCCATGGCATCACGTATTTCCATTCGTTCATAAAAACGAGGACCACCAATGACGCGATAGTTAAGACCAAGCGTTACAAAGCGATCTTCAAATTCACGCATTTGAAATGAGGCGCGTACCAAAATAGCCATATGATTTAAGGCATGACCGCTTAGTTTAGCGCGTTCGATTTCTTCTCCAATGGCTCGCGCTTCTTCTGCCGAATCCCATGCTGAATGAATTTTTACTTTTTCTTCCTCACTCTTTATTTGAGCAGAAAAAAGAACTTTGCCCAGTCTTTCTTCATTATGAGCAATCAGATGAGAGGCGGCTTTAAGAATATGAGATGTTGAGCGATAATTGCGTTCTAGACGAATAATTTGGGCAGAAGGAAAATCTTTTTCAAATCGTAATATGTTTTCGACTTTTGCACCACGCCATCCATAAATGGATTGGTCATCATCGCCAACACAACAAAGATTAACATTTTGATCTTGAGGATGTTGTGCCAAAAGGCGAAGCCAAAGATATTGTGCTGTATTTGTATCTTGATATTCATCGACAAGAATATAGCGAAATTGAGAATGATATTCGCGAAGAATATCTGGATTATGTTGGAAGATAGAGATAGAATGAAGCAAAAGATCGCCAAAATCACAAGCATTAAGATCTTTTAATCGATTTTGATAACTGTAATAAAGGTCGCGTCCCATGCCATTGCCAAAGGAATGCGAATCACTTTTTGAGATATGTTCTGGTGAAAGCCCTTGATTTTTCCAAGAATCAATCATCATGGCAAGGTTTCGTGCGGGCCAGCGCTTGTCGTCTAATCCTTCAGCTTGAATAAGCTGTTTTAAAAGTCGGAGAACATCATCGCTATCGAGAATTGTAAAATTTCTTTTTAAATCAACAAGCTCTGCGTGGCGGCGTAAAATTTTAGCTCCAGTGGAATGAAAAGTTCCAAGCCAAGGCATTCCTTCTACCACTTCTCCAATGAGTTCACCAATACGTATTTTCATTTCACGGGCTGCTTTGTTGGTAAAAGTGACAGCAAGTATTTGTTGAGGAGAGGCAAGTCTAGAGCGTAGAATATGAGAAATACGGGTTGTTAAAACACGTGTTTTTCCAGTACCAGCACCTGCAAGGACTAAAAGAGGCCCCTCCGTATTTATAACAGCTTGTTGCTGTTCTGGGTTGAGCTGTTCTAAATAGTCTATGTTATATGATTGTTTGTTTTTTAGAACATGGGAAGAAATCCCAGAGTTTTTCTCATCATGGGTTGGAGCGCCATCTTTTTCAAAGAAAGGTATATGATCGGAAAAATTATTCATTATACCTTTTTTGTAATCTTTTTTTCATTAAAGTGCTAGGTTTAAAAAACTTTTTTAAAGCCACAACAGCCTTAATTGAATGAGAGATGTTAAAACAAAAGCAAGTATTTAAAGACGTTTTGTCAGAATACTTTGAAGAGCGTAAACGCGTAACGAGGACGAAAGATTGACTTGTTGTGGTCTTTGGCTATCAATATCAGTGATAATAAAGGCTAAAGATTGTCCTTTTTTGCGGGCTATATCTTTGAGAATTTCTAAAAATGGCGGTTCTAAAGAGACGCTTGTTGCGTGTCCATCAACGCGAACAGATATCTTTTGCGGAATGACTTTTGACCAATCAATACAAACACTTTCTTTCATTTTTTCCCTCTTTATTCGTCGTTTCGTAAACGATTTTGATCAAGAAATTTTTGCGTTTTGAAAGATTTTTGTTGTTCGAAAAGTTTTTCAGTTTTTGTCCGTCCAAAACGATAACGATTTTCCGCAGCATGAAGAGCTTTTTCTGCACGCTTTTTTTGTTTTCGAAATTGGCGAAGATTTATCGGTTCAGTCATAAAAAAATTTATTTTTTCCGAAAAGAATCTAAAGAGACAACATCAGCACTTGGTTTTGTATCGTTATCTGAAGGTTCTTTATTGGCACTGAGATTTTGTTCTTTTATGAGCGTATTTTCTTTTTTTTGTTTGTTTGATGGAACGATAGGCGTAGAAGAGGTATTTTCTGCATCTTCACTTTCTACAGCGGGAAGTTTTGAGGGGAGGTCAAATGCTGCTTCAAAGGCTGCTACAGGATCGTAAAAGACTTGAATAGAAGTAAAAGGAATCAAGAGTTTTTCAGTAATTTCTCTGAAAGAGAGGGTCACTTCGAAGGCTGTTTCTGAAACACTAAGATCTCTAAACTGATGTTGCAAGACGATCGTCATTTGTTCAGGATAGCGATTTTTTAGTCGAGGAGAAATTTTAACGCCTGGAGCATTTGTAAAAAAAGTTATAAAAAAATGATGATTTCCTGGAAGTCCTGCTTTAGAAACTTCTGATAAAACTTTACGGATAACTCCACGAAGCGCATCCTGAACGAGAATATCGTAACGGATTTGATCTTTAACCATCGAAGTTTATTCCTTTTATTTTACGTAGCAGAATGGGCCGTATTGATCTTGTGTAAGAGAATGTATCTAAAAAACAGCAGTATTTTGTCTACGAGGTACCTCATTGAATCAAAAAAACACAAAAATAATGTCTGATAATGTCTGAAAGATCAATCAATAACATTTAAAAAGTGAAGGCTTCTGTTGCCAGGTGCCTTCCAACCCCGCTTAAACCTGCGACGGTTTAAGAGTCATTTTGAAACATTCACACCACCTTAAGCGGCGAGACGTGCTTCCGCATAGTTGTCATTTGCAACTACTCATTTAGCCCGATAACGGTGGTACAATGCCGAGTAAAAGAGCGATCTTTACACCCTTGTCGATCCTATTTCGCCCCCACCAAAATATAATTTTGGTGGTTTATATTTTGGTGGAGGCGCCGGGTACCGCCCCCGGGTCCAATAGGTTTATTTCACCGTCCATTTATTACCATAGCTGGAAAGCCAGCTCTCTAAATATAGATGAAGAACAGTCTTAGGAAAAGGGGGGTTGTTAATATTTTTAATCCTCTAATTATTTATGGAGCTATATGATGCGGCTATAAAAGTATAGTTGCTCATTTTTGAAGAGGAGATGATGCAAAATGACAAATAATCTAGCAGATATTAAAGTATATGATCCAAATCCCGATATAGCAGCAGTCGAACGACTTAGCCATCGTTTAGCTTTGGTGATGAAAAAGCAGGATGCAGCGCTTGTTGCAACATCCGATCCAAAAGAGTTAGAACGTGTTGAAAAATGGATCCAAGATGTTTTAGAAGCTGATGAGAAGAATGCTAAAATGGCTGTTTCAAAAGTTGCTCAGATGATGGCTGGAGAGCGTAGAAAAAGTCGTATAACTTTTTATTATTTAGTCGCTAAGCAACTCAATGCACTTGATAAAATTTAAACAATATTAAATTTGTGATAATGATAAAAAAAGCCCAATTTCTTGGGCTTTTTCGTTTATAGAGGGCGTTAATGTTTTTCATCGTCTTGGAGGTAGCCTCCTTTACGCATACTCGGGACAAAGAGAAGCGCAATGAAAGCCATGATCATCACGATGGTTATGTAAAAATAAAACAGTGATTCATATCCAGCTTTTTTTAATCCAAACGCGACGTATTCAGCAGAACCACCAAATAAAGCATTGCCAATAGCATGCGAGATGCTAACGCCTAATGCACGTATGGAAGAGGGAAACATGGCTGATTTTACGACACCAGAGATAGATGTATACATGCTCATAATGAAGAGCAAGCCAATAATAACAGATAAGGCAACCCATATACTATGGGTGTTACCGATGATCCAGAGCCCAGGAAATGTAAAGAGCACAGAGAGTATACTCCAAATGATGAGTAAAGTTTTGGTTCCAATTTTATCGGCGATGATTCCCGCTATGGGTTGGAACAGGATGAAAATAAACAGTACAGCTGTCATTATTGTTGTTGCGGTATGTTTATCAAAGCCGGTGGTGGTGATCAGATATTTCTGCATATAAGTCGTAAAGGTATAAAATGTGAGTGATCCTCCTGATGCAAAGCAGGCAATTACGACAACGGCTTTTGTATGTTTGGTGAGAAGTTCCTTAAGACTCCCAGAGTGTTTTTGAGAGCGGCTTTCTTTTGTGGTTGTTTCGTGGAGCGAACGGCGCAGATAAATCGCAACGATTGCTCCACATCCACCAATCACAAAAGGAATACGCCATCCCCATGCTTTTAACTGATCTTCAGTGAGATAAATTGCTAAAATAAATATAGTAAAACTAGCGAGAAGTTGACCTGTAATAAGGGTGCCAGATTGGAAAGAAGCAAAAAGCCCACGATGTTTTTTGAGGGAAACTTCGCTCATATAAGTAGCTGCTGTACCATATTCGCCACCTGCTGAAAGTCCTTGCATCATCCGAGCTAAAAGGAGAAGGATTGCTGATGTTATTCCCAAGGTTTTATAGGTGGGAAGTATGGCAATGAAAAAAGAACCTCCACACATCATAAAAATGGAGACAAGCATCGAGAATTTACGTCCATAACGATCGGCGATAAATCCTAAAAACCAAGCTCCAATAGGGCGCATAAGAAAGCCAATAAAAAAGACACCTGCAGTTTTCAACAGGGGCGTAATTGCATCATCATCTGAAGGAAAAAATTGTGAGGCAAAATAAATTGATGCAAATGAATAAACGTAAAAATCATACCATTCTACGAGATTTCCTGATGCGCTTGCTATAATAGCAAAAATACGTTTTCTTGCATCCTGTGATGCTGAAGTTGTTCCATTTTTCATGAAATGTTCCCCTTTTAGATTTATAATTTATTTTTTTATTATTAAGTGTGTTTTATAATTTGTATCACTAAAATTTAATTATATCATAGTAATTTCTTATGAAAGCTATTTAAGAGAGTCTGTTTTTATATAGGCGTGAGCCTTTTGAGGGTGTTATTGCGTTGTAGGATAAAGTGCATCACAGCGTATGTAAGGGGAAGGGGGCATTGAAAAGGAGATTTAAGCGGGATGAAATATTGGTAAAAAGAGTGCTTAAATAACTGGTTTAAGAATTTCCTATAGGATATTTAAACAGTGCAAAAAAGTTGTGTAATTTTTTATGATTTTGTCGCTTTGTGATTAAAGATCTTTGAAAAATCTCAATAATATAGATTTATAGATTCCCCACCTTGTGCAAGAAGCATAAGAGTTTTTCCTGTATGGTAAACGGTCGAAAATGAATTGTTTTATGTTTGTTGTTTTTTAAGACTTTATAACATTCATAAAAAGCCCAACGATTTGGGCTTTTTATTGTGCGTAAAAATTTAATGGATCTCATCATCTTTCAGATATCCCCCCTTGTCTATATCTGGCATTAAAAGAATTGAGATAAGTGCAATAATCATCATACCAATTATGTAAAAAAAGAAAACAGATTCGTATCCCATATTTTTTAATCCAAGCGCTACATATTCCGCAGAGCCACCAAACAGTGCATTTCCAATGGCAAAAGCAAGTCCGACACCGATTGCTCGGATTGAAGCAGGGAATAATTCTGCTTTTATGATACCAGCAATGGAGGTGTAGAGACTCATAATACACAGCATTCCGATAATGATTAATAGCGCAGCCCATGCATTGTGAGCATTGCCAACCATTTTAAGAACAGGAATTGTGCAGATAATGGATAAGGCACTCCAGCTAATGAGCAAAATCCTTGTACCAATTTTATCGGCTAGAGAACCAACGAGGGGTTGGAGTAACACAAAAATGAAGAGTGCGGCAGTCATTATTGTCGTCGCAGTGTGTTTATCAAATCCGGTGGTGGTGATCAGATATTTTTGCATGTAAGTGGTGTATGTATAAAATGTGAGTGATCCTCCCGCTGTAAAGCCAATAACTAAAAAGAAAGCTTTTGTATGATTGCGTAAAAGTTCTCTAATACTTCCAGCATGTTGTTTAGAGCGACTTTCTTTGGTCGTTGTTTCATGGAGCGAACTGCGCAGATACATTGCAACCATTGCTCCAAAGCTACCAATGACAAAAGGAATACGCCAGCCCCATGCTTTTAACTGATCTTCAGTGAAATAAAGTGCTAGAATAAAGATAATGAAACTCGCAAGAAGCTGTCCCGTAATGAGTGTGGCATATTGGAAAGATGCAAAGAATCCGCGATGCTTTTTAAGAGCAACCTCACTCATATAAGTTGCTGTTGTACCATATTCACCACCGACGGAGAGCCCTTGAAACATGCGGATTAAAAGCAGCAGGAATGCTGCTGTTATTCCCAAGGTTTCGTAAGTGGGAAGTATAGCAATGAGAAAAGATCCCCCACACATCATAAAAACAGAAATCAGCATTGAACATTTGCGTCCATAGCGGTCAGCAATGAAGCCAAAGAGCCATGCTCCAATAGGACGCATAAGAAAGCCAATAAAAAATATTCCTGCAGTTTTTAATAGTTGTGTAACGTTATCATTATCTTTAGGAAAAAATTGTGATGCAAAATAAACCGATGCAAAGGAGTAAGCATAAAAGTCGTACCATTCTACCAGATTTCCTGAGGCACTGGATATGATAGCAAAAATACGTTTTCTTGTATCATGTGGATCTAAAGTTATTTGGTGATTCATGATGTTTTCCCCTTTTACATTGATAATTTTTATACTCGTCAAAGTTGTTGATGATCTGTATCATAAAAACTTAATTGTATCATGATAATTTCTTAGGAAAACACTTTAAGATCATTTGTTGTATTTTTATTTTTTTAAGAGCTTTTCTTTGCAGCTTAAAAATAATGAACAATATTTATATTAATGTAAATAAGGCAAATAAAATTAAATTATATTATGAGTTATAATTTAATTTATACTGTTTGTAATTATTACTTTTATTTCATAAGTATATTCTTTTATAGAGGCTAATGGAGAGGTTAAAAATTTACAATGGTAAAAGAATGATATTGCAACTTAAATTTTAGTGGTCTCACTGTAAGATTTTTTCTAGAATGATGAATGCTGTTTTGGGCTTATAGGTTTGATGTTGTGTCATGAAATGGACTTGAGTATATTTGAGAAACGTGTCTTTAAAAAGTGCGAAAGTTCATAACATAATGGGTATTTTCTATTTTTCATGGGGGCTTTTTTGATGAAGAATAGAAGTATTAAAATAAAACAAATGTTTTTTGTCTTCAGTAAACGAAATTCAGCCCCAAAAGCATCTCTTCATAACAGTGTGGAGCTATTTTTGTTTTTATAAGGGTCCCATGCGGGAGGAGAGAAAATTTTTTCTTTAGCGTGTTTAGAAGGATAAAAATAAAAAAGTGTAAGTTTTAAATTCCCGTAGAGCAGATATAAAAAAAGCCCAGTATTCTGGGCTTTTTTGTTAGGATTAAAAGTTAATCGATATCATCTCCTTGTAAATACCCTTTTTTACGAGCATCTGGCATTAAGAGAATTGCAATGAAGGCAATGATCATCATGCCGGCTATGTAAAAGTGGAATATAGATTCATAGCCGATTTTTTTAAATTCAAGCGCCACAGCTTCAGCAGAACCACCAAATAGCGCGTTAGCAATAGCATAAGAGAGACCAACCCCCATTGCTCGGATTGAAGCAGGAAACATTTCTGCTTTTACGATACCAGAGACGGACGTATAAAAGCTCATAATACAAAGCATGCCAATAATAATAGAGAGAGCAACCCACATATCATTAGTGTTTCCAATAATTTTAAGTGCAGGAATTGTAAAGATGATAGATAAGGAACTCCAAATAAGCAGTGAAGCTTTTGTGCCAATTTTATCTGCGAGAGAGCCAAAGAGCGGTTGGAGTAGCATAAAAACAAATAGTGCAGCAGTCATTATTGTTGTCGCAGTATGCTTATCAAATCCGGTTGTTGTTATCAGATATTTTTGCATATAAGTCGTACAGGTATAAAATGTCAGCGATCCTCCTGCTGTAAAACCGATAACTAAAAGGAACGCTTTTGTGTGATTGCGTAGAAGTTCTTTAAGACTGCCAGCTTGTTTTTTAGAGCGACTTTCTTTAGTGGTTGTTTCGTGAAGTGAACGACGCAGATAAATCGCAACAATTGCACCACATCCACCAATCGCAAAAGGAATACGCCAGCCCCATGCCTTTAACTGATCTTCTGTGAGATAGAGGGCGAGAATAAACATAACCAAACTTGCAAGGAGTTGACCCCCAATGAGCGTGGCATATTGAAACGAGCTAAAGAAACCACGACGTTTTTTAAGAGCAACTTCACTCATATAAGTCGCTGTTGTTCCGTATTCACCGCCGACGGAGAGCCCTTGAAGCATGCGGAGTAAAATA
The DNA here is from genome assembly GCF_003606325.2 of Bartonella kosoyi. Classification (NCBI taxonomy): domain Bacteria; kingdom Pseudomonadati; phylum Pseudomonadota; class Alphaproteobacteria; order Hyphomicrobiales; family Bartonellaceae; genus Bartonella; species Bartonella kosoyi. The sequence goes on along the minus strand of NZ_CP031843.2, from coordinate 1,768,860 downwards.
AGAAGAATTGGTGCTACTGCTCCAATTGTTTCATATGTAGGAAGAAGAGCGATGAGAAACGAACCACCACACATCATAAAAACAGAAATCAGCAAAGAGCGTTTACGTCCATAACGATCCGCAATAAATCCAAAGAGCCAACCGCCAATTGGACGCATGAGGAAGCCTATAAAAAAGACGAAGGAAGATTTTAAAAGTTCGGTAACAACATCTCCATTGGAAGGAAAAAACTGTGAGGCAAAATAAATAGATGTAAAAGAATAAACATAAAAATCATACCATTCTACCAGATTCCCTGATGCACTCGATATGATCGAAAGAACACGTTTTCTTGTATCATGTGGTGCTAAAGATTCTTGTTTTTCCATAGTCAATCCCTTCATTTTACGTTCATCCATCTTTGTTCATTATCCCTCTATGTTATTTTCTTAGAAGCTGTCTATAGTATTTTATCTTTTGCATCAAAATTTTAGTCAGATCATGATAATTTCTTGTGTAAGATGTTTTTGGAAAAAGATTTGAATTATGTTTATCCGGATTTATAGTTTTTATTTTCTATAATGAAAAGAATCGGACATAATAACTCTATGAAATCATATCTTGCTCTTTTATCGCATGTTTTAAATCAGGGTATTGATCGCACAGATCGGACGGGAGTGGGGACGCGATCTATTTTTGGCTATCAGATGCGCTTTGATTTACAAGCAGGATTTCCATTGTTGACAACAAAGAAATTACACTTACGTTCAATTATTTATGAGCTTTTATGGTTTCTTAAAGGCGATACAAATATTGCATGGTTAAAGGAGCATGGTGTATCTATTTGGGACGAATGGGCTGATAAACAAGGAAATCTTGGTCCTGTTTATGGGTATCAGTGGCGCTCTTGGCCTGCTCCTGATGGACGCCATATTGATCAAATCAGTGATCTGTTGACGATGATTAAGGAGACGCCTCATTCTCGTCGCCTGATTGTATCAGCTTGGAATCCCGCATTGATAGAAGAGATGGCTCTGCCACCTTGTCATTGTTTTTTTCAATTTTATATTGCTGAGGGTAAATTATCCTGTCAGCTTTACCAGCGTTCGGCGGATATTTTCTTAGGGGTTCCATTTAATATTGCGTCCTATGCATTGTTAACGATGATGATTGCACAAGTTAGTGGCCTTAAAGTTGGTGATTTTATTCATACGCTGGGGGACGCGCATCTTTATTCTAATCATTTTGAACAGGCAAAATATCAATTGTCTCGTATACCAAATGCTTTGCCTTGTATGCGTATAAATCCAATGGTAACAGATCTTTTTTCTTTTAAATTTGAGGATTTTGAATTGCTTAATTATGATGCACACCCCCATATTAAAGCGCCGGTAGCAATATGAAGATTTCCATTTGTTTAATTGCTGCTGTTGCAGAAAATGGTGTTATCGGTCATGAAGGTGCAATGCCGTGGCATTTATCGACAGATTTGCAACGCTTTAAGGCGTTGACGTTGGCTAAGCCTATTATAATGGGGCGAAAAACTTGGGATTCTATCGGGAGACCTTTACCAGGGCGCACAAATATCGTCATTACACGCGATTGTACCTTTAGCGCGGAAGGGGCTGTTGTTGCGCATTCTTTATCACAGGCATGTTCTCTTGCAACAAATGCTGCTTCTCAAAATAATGTAGAGGAAATTTTTATTATTGGTGGGGGTGAAATTTTTCAACAAGGATTTGGTCTTGCTGATAAAATATTCCTTACAGAAGTTTTAGCTTCTATAGAAGGTGATCGTTTTTTTCCTATTTTTGATAAAGAAAAGTGGACTATTGTGCAAACACAAGATATTCCAAAAGGAGATAAAGATAGCCATCCGACACGTTTTGTTGTTTATGAGCGGAAATAATTTTTTGTCATATGAAGTGGAAAGGGTTTATCTGTTGCGTAATTGAGATAAGAGGAACCCTATAGGCTGTAAGTGAAGGGTTGGTGTTTGAATGAATGGTAGTCAGTTAAAGAGGTGATAATGCCCTGGACAAATCAAAATGGTGGTGGCCCGTGGAGTGGCGATAAAAATAAAAACAGTGGTGATAAAAAAACATCGGCTAAGAATCTGTTTGGTTCTGGTGGCAGTAATGGTGGTGGAAATGGCCCCAATCTTGATGATATTTTGCGTAAAGGACAGGATCAGTTTAAACAATTTAGTCGAGGGGGCGTTTTTGTCTTGTTCCTTCTGCTTGCTGTGTGTGTTTTTCTCTATCAGTCACTTTATATTGTTCAACAAAATGAGCAAGCAGTAGAATTGCGTTTCGGTGTGCCTAAAGAAGAAATTATCGGCGATGGGTTGCATTTTCATTTTTGGCCCATTGAGACTTATATGAAAGTTCCTTTAACGGAAAAAACAATTGCAATTGGTGGACAACCTGGACAGAGACAACAAAGTGAAGGTCTGATGCTGTCGAGTGATCAAAATATTGTGAATGTCAATTTTTCTGTTTACTATCGTATTTCACATCCAGGACAATTTTTATTTAATGTGAATGATCAAGAAGGCACAGTTCGTCAGGTCGCTGAAAGTGCAATGCGAGAGGTCATTGGCTCAAGACCTGTTGATGATGTTTTACGCGATAAAAAAGAAGAAGTTGCTAACGATGTGAGAAAGATTACCCAGTTGACTGTCGATAAGTATCAACTCGGGGTTGAAATAAGCCGTGTATCGATCAGTGAAGCTGCTCCTCCTACCAAAGTTGCTGCGGCGTTTAATTCTGTGCAGCAGGCAGAGCAAGAACGGGGAAGAATGATTGAAGAAGGAAATCGTGTGCGTTTTACGAAGATTGGTTTAGCAAATGGTGAAGCTTCACGGACACGGGAAATCGCGAAAGGTGAAAAAGCACAAATGGTTGAAGAGGCAACAGGTCGTGCTGAACGTTTTCAGTCCATAGCCCGTGAGGCAGCAATTTCACCAGAGGCTGCGCGTTATCGTCTTTATATGGAGACGATGGGGCGTATCTTTTCTTCCCCCAATAAATTGCTGCTCGATCAAATTAATTCTCCTGCGGTGCCTTATCTTCCTTTGAATGAATTGCTGCATCATAATTTATCAGAAAAAGCGAAAATAAAATCAGCACGTTCTACATCGCTCTTGGATGCTCAGATTTCTGGAGGACGTTAATCATGCAGCAGTCTCGTTTTTTGTTTGTTTTTAGTACCATAATAATTTTTTTGATCATGTTGTGGATGTCATTTTTTGTTGTCTATCCTCGTCAACAAGTCGCTATTAAGCGTTTTGGACAGATCGTCAAGGTAGAATCTAATCCTGGGATTTATGTGAAAATACCTTTTGTGGATAAGATGATTGTGGTGGATAATCGGCTGTTGCGTTACGATGTTCCTACACAATCTGTGCAAGTTCGTGGGGGGGCTTATTATGAAGTGGATGCGTTCTTTATTTATCGTATTACAGATCCTAAATTGTTTTTACAGCGTATTGCTTCAGGGCGCCCACAAATTGCAGCACGTGAAAATCTTGCACCACGCTTTATTGACGCTTTGCGGGCTGTTTATGGTAAGCGAGAATTTAAAGCAGCCTTATCGGATGAACGAGGCGCGATGATGGCTGAGGTTCAAAGGCAATTTTCTATAGATGCAGGTTCGCTGGGTATTAAGATTGTTGATGTACGTATTCGAAAAACCGATTTAACCGATGCTGTTTCCGAAGATGTTTATCGGCAAATGGCTGCGGAGCGGGAAGCGGTTGCGGAAAATATTCGCGCTCGTGGTCAACAAGAGCGAGATCGTATCGTTGCAGAGGCAAATCGTGAATATGAAGAAATTGTGGCGGCTGCAAAGCGTGATGCTGAAATTACCCGTGGTGAAGGACAGGCTGAAAGTATTCGCATTTTACTCAAAGCGCGAGAAGCTAATCCATCTTTTTACGATTTTTGGTTAGCCATGGAGCAGTATAAGAATTTAGAGAGAATACCGATGGTGATTTCACCAAATGAGGATTTCTTTTTTTATTTTCGAAATTCTCCGCAAGCAAAGAAAAAACTTTCATCAACAATGAGTCCTAATTTGAATAAAACTGATTCAAAGCCCAATGGGGAATAGATGAAACAATATATGGAGGGTACGTGTCTGAGTAGTATCCTCTATAGCTCTTTGTTTTTATGATGAATATAAAAGAATGTTAAGCCATACTGATTTTGCATAATAGATATTGAGTAAGGCTCTTTACAGCTTTGGTTTAAAGGCATGTCATGGGTAGAAGTATTGTGAGTAGAAATATATTTTTGAAGTCTTTTATCACAAGAGTTGTTTTTTGTGTGCTTTTGTTTTTATCAGGATCCATGCGTTTGTCTTGGAGCGCAGAGACAAATAAAACATTGCCTTCCGTTCCTGATTTAGCTTCTGAGCTTTTGGAGACGGTTGTGAATATTTCTACGGCACAGACTGTTGAAGGAACAGAACAGGATGAAAATACTTCGATACCCGTTATTCCCAAAGATTCATTATTGGAGGAATATTTTCATGATTTTTTTACACCCAAAGAGGGGGGAAAAAATAGTCAATTTCAAAAGGTGCGTTCTTTGGGGTCTGGTTTTGTAATTGATGCGCAGAAAGGGATTATTGTTACAAATTATCATGTTATCGTTGATGCTGATGATATTGAAGTGAATTTTACGGATGGGACAAAACTAAAGGCAAAGCTCCTTGGAAAAGATAGCAAAACGGATTTAGCGTTGCTGCAAGTGGATGCGGGAAGTAAAAAATTAAAAGCTGTGCGTTTTGGTGACTCAGAAAAAGCACGTATTGGTGACTGGGTTATGGCTATTGGTAACCCTTATGGTTTTGGTGGGAGTGTGACGGTTGGTATCATTTCTGCACGTAACCGTGATCTTAATGCAGGTCCTTATGATAATTTTATTCAAACAGATGCTGCGATTAATCGAGGCAATTCTGGTGGTCCGTTGTTTGATAGGAATGGTGAAGTTATTGGCATTAATACAGCTATTGTTTCTCCTTCTGGAGGATCGATTGGTATTGGGTTTGCTATACCATCGGATATGGCTCTTTCTGTGATTAATCAGTTGCGTGAGTTTGGAGAAATAAGGCGTGGTTGGTTGGCTATTCGTATTCAGCCGGTGACAGAGGATATTGCAAAAAGTTTAAAACTAGAGAATGCTGTAGGAGCGTTGGTGGCTGGTAAAGTAGAACAGACGGAAAAAAATAATGTCGATAATAGCCAGTTGCAAACAGGAGATGTTATTCTTTCCTTTGGGAATTCCAAAATTAAGCATGCGCATGATTTACCCCGTTTAGTCGCGGAGAGTTCAGAAGGAAGAGTTGTGGATGTCACTATTTTTCGGAATGGGCAAGAAAAAACCGTAAAAGTTAAGCTTGGACGTTTGATTGAGACCGATGACAATGAAGATACAGAAGAAGAAGTCGATGATAAAAAAGGTGATGATCTGCCCCAAAGTGTGACAATGCAATTGATGGGCATGACGTTATCTGAATTGACAGAGGATTTGCGTCATCGTTATTCAATTTCAGATAAACTTCGAGGACTCGTGGTGACATCTGTTACACAAAATAGTGCTGCGGAGAAAAAGCGTATTCGCGTTGGTGAAGTGATTGTTGATATCAACCAGAGTGCTATTACAACAATTGATGAGGCTAAAAAACGTCTGCATAAATTACGTGAAGCTGGACGTAAAAATGCTCTATTTATCGTAGCGCGCCCAGATGGAGAGTTACGGTTCGTAACAATCCCAATGGATTGATGCATTATAGGATTGATGTTTAAAGAATTCATTTTTTGTTTTTTATTATTCGCTTTAATATATGCGTATTTAGAGAGCTCAGTCATGTAACGTCTCGTATTTTAAAAACTCATTTTACGATGAAGAGTATGGATTATATAACATAAAATTCAGTGGACGGCTTCATTTTTGTGCTGAATAAAAATACAATTTGGCCAATAGTTTTGCTGGTTTTAATATTGAACAGCCTTTGCTTTGAAATGTTAATGTTATATGAGAGATATCTGTCGTCTTTCTTAAGGCGGTTTTGGTATCTTTGGGTTGCACAGGTGAATGCTCTTGATATGACGCCTTATGCGAGAGGAGATGAAATAGGTAAATCTTATAGTGGGGGATCACAGGTAAATTGCTCAACTATTATAAATAATATTTTATGTGAGTGAGATTTTCAGCGCTTTGTGATTATATTTTGTGTGCTGTAGAGGGCATTTTTTCTCTTCAGTTTGAAAAAAAACTCTTAGAGTAAAATTACATTATAAACAAATGATTATCGGTATATTGAGATCGTTCTTTGTGATAGATAAAAAGAGAGTGTGAAGAAAAAATTCTTAGCTTCTTATTATCGATCAGAGTTACATGCTGTTTTTATAGAAAAAAATTAAGCTATTTTATAGTTTAAGCTCAGTATTATTTTCATAAATGAGACAAAGAGTATATTTTTATTGCGTTAACAGACAGAATTATTACGGCTGTAATTTGTTATTGAATTATGATAGCGAAAAATGCTTTGAAACTCCTTTGATATTATTATGAAGTTTCTTTTTTATAATTTTCATAAGGGTTTTCTTTATCTGGAAGGAAAAGTCGTGTTCGTATTTTTATAAAGTTTTTACTTTATGATAATGGAGAAAAATACAGGGGCTTTGCAGGTGATTATGCATGTTGCAATAAGTTTCTGATTGGTAGGAATTGCTCTTCATGACACAGAGAACAATTACATTGATAGCAGGGCCCACGGCAAGTGGGAAATCAGAACTTGCTTTGCAAATGGCTCAAGAAAGAAATGCTCTTATTATTAACACTGATTCAATGCAGGTTTATGACATTTTAAATGTTTTAACGGCACGGCCGAGGGCGGTTGATACCGCGATTGTTCCCCATTATCTTTATGGTCATGTGAGTCCTCGTTTGAATTATTCTGTAGGACAATGGTTGTGTGATGTTGAGAAGCTGTTGGTTACTTTTACATCGAGATCCATTATTTTTGTTGGAGGAACAGGACTTTATTTTCGTGCTCTTTTGGAGGGGATTTCGCAAATCCCTCATGTTCCAGATGTTGTGCGGCAGAAATGGCGCTTGCTGCTTGATAAAGAGGGGGCGGAAAGTCTTTATCGCCAGTTGTTACAGATTGATGCTGTTGTTGCTGAAAAGATTTCTTCGCAAGATGGACAGCGTATTGTTCGTGCTTTGGAAGTTTATGAGGCAACCAGTGAGAAGCTCAGTTGGTGGCAGAAGCAAAAAACAACACCTCTCATTGCGCCCAGTTGTGCTGAAAAAATTCTTCTTATGCCACCTCGTCCTTTGCTTTATGAACGTATTCATAAACGCTTGGACTCCATGATTGAAAGAGGGGCTTTAGAAGAGGTGGTGGCCATAAAGAAACTTATGCTTTCTCCTTCGTTACCAGCGATGAAAGCAATTGGTATACCTGAATTTATGGCCTATTTGGATGGAGATAGAAGCTTTGAAAATGCTCTGGAAGCGGTGAAAACACAAACGAGGAGATATGCAAAAAGACAAATGACTTGGTTTCGTCATCAATTTGATGAAGAATGGATGCTTACTTCTTGATGAAAAAGCTAGAGCTTTATAGAAGAATTTGCAAAAGATAATTTGTGAAGAATAAATTTTTTATTGACGAATGGGTTCAATGGAATTAAAAATCTTTCTATAAGGAATTTTTTTATATATTTTATGCGTTGGAATAATGGGGGGTGATCATACAATATGTGTTGTGTAATAGACTCCTTAGGGGTCTTTTTTTATGGGCTCCTTTAGGGGCTTTTTTATTGTCCTATCAAAGTAGGTGAGTGGGAAAAATGCGAAATGATCCAAAACAGCAAGAGAGTTTAAATGGAAAAATAATGTCGGGAGCTGAAATAGTGGTACAGGCTCTTATAGATCAAGGCGTTGAACATATTTTTGGTTATCCTGGTGGGGCTGTTTTGCCTATTTTTGATGTTCTTTATCATCAAAATACACTCCGGCATATTTTGGTGCGCCATGAACAAGCCGCAGGGCATGCGGCTGAAGGCTATGCACGCAGTACTGGAAAGGTAGGGGTTATGCTTGTGACGTCTGGTCCAGGGGCAACGAATGCTGTGACACCTTTGCAGGATGCTCTTATGGATTCTATCCCTCTTGTTTGTTTTTCTGGTCAGGTGTCAACAACGGTGATTGGAACAAATGCTTTTCAAGAGGCTGATACAGTTGGAATTACAAAGCCTTGTACGAAGGGTAATTGGCTGGTTAAAGATGTCAATGATCTTGCAGAAATTATTCATGAAGCTTTTTCTCTTGCTCAATCAGGGCGTCCAGGACCGGTTTTGATTGATATTCCTAAGGATGTTCAATTTGCTTCAGGATTTTATAGAGCACCTCAAGTTCAGGAGCTTTTACATTCTTTTCCATCGTTGAAAGGAAATAATCGTGAGGCTATTGAAGCTGGCGTTTCTCTTTTAGTTGAGGCAAAACGCCCTGTTATTTATTCTGGTGGAGGTGTCATTTCATCAGGAGGGGAGGCTGTTCAGCTCTTGCGTAATTTAGTTCAATTGGGAGATTTTCCGATTACTTCAACCTTAATGGGACTTGGTGCTTATCCTGCTTCTGGAAAAAATTGGCTCGGAATGCTGGGAATGCATGGAACCTATGAGGCGAATATGGCCATGCATGATTGTGATGTCATGTTGGCTGTTGGAGCACGATTTGATGATCGTATCACGGGGCGCCTTGATGCATTTGCACCTCATGCGCGTATTATTCATATTGATATTGATCCTTCTGCAATTAATAAAATCGTCAAAGCAGAAGTTTCACTTATTGGCGATGTGGGGCATGTTTTGGCAGATATAATGCAACATTTGCATAAGCATCAGTCAAAGCTTGATCAAGAAAGTCGTAAAACATGGTGGACGCAAATTAATCGCTGGAGAGCTCGTAATTCATTGGCATATATGGAAAAAAAAGATGTTATCATGCCCCAATATGCTCTTGAACGGCTTTATGCACTGACCAAGGATACTCGTGCTTATATTACAACGGATGTCGGACAGCATCAGATGTGGGCAGCACAATATTATCACTTTGATGAACCAAAACATTGGATGACTTCTGGTGGTCTTGGAACGATGGGGTATGGTCTGCCTGCCGCGATTGGTGTTCAAATAGCCCATCCTGATGCACTTGTTGTATGTATTTCTGGTGATGCTTCCATTCAGATGAATATTCAAGAGCTTGCAACAGCTATTCAACATGACACACCTGTGAAAATTTTTATTTTAAATAATCAATATATGGGAATGGTTCGCCAGTGGCAACAATTGCTGCATGGTAATCGTCTTTCTCATTCTTATACGGAGTCTATGCCTGACTTTGTAAAATTGGCACAAGCTTATGGAGCGGTGGGAATTTATTGTTCAAAACCTGATGAACTGGATGATAAAATTCAGCAGATGATTGACTGTGATAAGCCTGTTCTTTTTGATTGCCATGTTTATCATTTAGAAAACTGTTTTCCCATGATCCCCTCGGGATGTGCCCATAATGAGATGTTATTACCTGATGAAGCAAGCGAGGAAACTGTTGCAAATGCTGTTTCTTCTGCGGGGAAAATTCTTGTATAAAATGAATATGTTAGTAAAATGTTGAAGGATGGTGATGATGAAGTCTTTGGAGGCTTCATCTCTGTCTCTTCTTTGTGGAGAGTTCCTATTATTCTTAGAGCTCATTTTATGATTTTCATTCTTTGTTTAAAGACATGGGGCTTTATTTAAAGACACGGGGTGTATTATTATTTATTTATCTAAAAAATGTTATAAGTCGTGTGCCCAATTATGTTTAAATTTATTTGTACGCGATGTTTGTTTTAATTCATATGTTCAGCTTAATAGCTATTTCGTTGCATTTTTTAGATAATACATTGAATTATCTATTATAAATTAATTATGTTGTCTCATATATGAAAGATTCCATCGTGCAAGAAAAAAGCTACCGCGCTTGACGGGTGCAACCATGCAAACTATTATGCCTATGAAAACAATAGAAAAGTTTGTCACTATGTTTTGGTTTTGCATTATGAAATTACTCCAAATCGCTCTTTCAAGAGCTTGATCGGAGAATCCCCCTAGCGGCTTGAAAGGAAGGGCAAAAATAACAAAGATCAAAATGCAGCCATAGAAAATCAAGAGGCCACCATAGCTTATAATCAGGTCGTAACCTCACCGGATTAGGCGGGAGAAATCTATACATATGAGATGTCAATATATATATAAACCAGAATAATACTCAACATCATATCATTATCAGGACATTAACATTGAAAATCAAATACCCTTTCTTTTATTTGTTCTACATATCGCTGATTCCATAAATCTGTAGACACAAACACTCTTTGATCCACCACATTGAATTTTCATAACGATCAAATGATCCAAACAATTTATCTTTAGAGTTTAGAGCTATTCTGTTATCAATGCATAATAATCTTCCTAGTTGTACATCAATTCCAAAAGATACGCCTTAATAGCTTCATAAAAATGATCTAAAGCCTCCTTGGCTTTTTTTGACTGGGGCTCTAACATGTCCGGATAAAAAACAGCGCTGATATCTGGGAATTCACCGTCCCCTTGAACGAGGGGCACTTTACTTGTAGAGGTTATCTCATTTTTTCTCCATTTATAGGGAACATTAATTATATATAAATTATCCCTTAAGCTCCTCAACCCCTCCTCACTTAAAAGTTTTAAAGCAAGACGTGCATCAGATATTCTCGTTAATGGACCATCAACATCATTGCGAACACCAGATAAAAGTATTCCTTTAAGAGATAAATTTAAACCCGTTATAAATTTTAGTGCAGCATTTTCTATATGAAAATCTAACTCAACTTCAGATCCTAATCCTGTATAATCTTTTTTATTTTCCTCTAAAGGATAACAGGTTATTGACTATATATTCGCCTTCAAACTTAATTGAGTAAGGCTCTCCGATCAATAAAGAAAACATCATAATTAAATTTTCGCTAATATAGCCACTTTTACAAGACGCATCTAGATTATAAGGATTAGGTGATGTATTAATTTGTCTGTCAACGGGAAGGTTTTCAAAGATTAAATATGGTCTAGGGGTAATAGCCCCCTTTTGATTCATAAGAATTGTCAATATTCTATGGGGTAGCAGCGAAAATACTATTTTTCTAGCTCAACCGAATATTCAACACCACCGTATGGATCATAAATAGCATGGTCTAAAGCTTTCCAAAGTTTGTTTCTTTCGCCATTGCTCAACTCAAAAGTATTTTCATTTATCATTATAATTTCCTCCCCAATTATATTTGCCTACTTTTTTATTAAGAAAAGTGAAAAAACAATCATTAAAATTAAAATCAGCCATGTTAGTAAATAAGTGTCTGTAAAATCTTGGATTAATCCAAATAATGGTGGAGCAGTAATAATTGCGATTTGGTTGACAGACATTGCTAAACCCAGAGAAAAGCCAATGCTTTCTTTTGGCGAAGAGTCTACAATATAAGCAACCCAAGGGCCATACCATCCCATTCCAAAAAAACCTAACCAAGCAGATAAAAGAGTTAAATAAATTATGGATCCACTAATGCCCAAAATTAATATTAACAATCCAACAACGACTGCAATCATGCAAAACAAGACAGGAAAAAATCGTCCTTTTCTACAATGATCACTCCACGCTGCTAAGATAATTCTTCCTAAGGCACCAGAAGCTTGTGAAACAAAAAACAAATAAGCACTTTTATCTAAGGATAGGTGATAGATTCTATGAAAATAAATCGTTATAAAAATGGTTAAAACATATTGAACTATCGTAAGTGAAACGCCTGAAAAAATAATATTCTTCATATGCGGCGCAGCCAACATTGCAAGACGAGACCTTACATTTGCATAGAACGAAATTCTTCCCCTTTTTTCAGGAACGATAACGATATCTTTTGCTGGTGAGTGATAAAAAATAATAAATATACATCCACCTAAAAAAGAAACGAGGGCACCGACCAAAAACGCACCTTGTATACCATAGACAAGTGCACTCGCAGGAAGAACTATCCCAGCCAAAGCTCCACCTAATGGTAGCCCCGCCTGTCTTATTCCCATTGCAAATCCGCGCTGGGATTGTGGAAACCATGAAGAAACAGATTTAGCACCACCGGGTTGAACAGAACTATAAAATCCCCCGACAATGAGCAAACAAACCAAAAGGGAAATATAGTTATCTGCGATTGCTCCCAACAAAAGAGTGACAGAAACGCCGACCGCGCCAACGCCAACAATATAGCGCTCGTTAAACTTGTCTAGTAATTCGCCAGCTACAAGTAATCCAATAATAGGCAGGAACTGCGCTGCTGAAGACAGCAAACCTATCTGAGAGTCACTGAGCGAAAAATCCTTCTTAAAAAATTCAGCTAAAGGACCAATCCCTTGAACAAAGAAGCAGGATGATGTTTGAACGATCGTGGCAACAAGTAATATAATCCATCTATAATAATTTTTTTCTATAAATTTATTATTGCGCACGATGCCCCCTCCAATTAAAGAGTAATCCAATAAAGTAGTCTTTTTTTTATGATGATTGCAACAATAAATAAGGCATTTTATGCTGATTACATAAAAATCTGTCAATAGGATTGGTATTCATATGAAAGCTAAGAAATACGCTTAATTCAAGGAAATAAGCTATGATGTGTCGTGCAAATTTGATACGCTAGCGATACGATATAAGATAAATTTTACAAACATTGGCTCAACCGGCATTAAGCGCTCTTCATAAAAGAGGTTATATTTTGGCAAGCTTTTACAATATAATTCTCAAAGCTTTTTCCAGTCACATAGCTCAGATGCGGTGTGCAAAGAACTCTATCTGATTGCAATAATTTTTTCTCATATACTGGCTTACTGACATAAACCTCCAGTGCAAAGTAAGTTGAATTTTCCAAACTTAGTATTTTTTCTATCGCCTTGTTTTCAACCAAATCTGAACGCGCTGTGTTGACAAGAATAGCATGGATTTCATGCTCAATAAATCATCTCATTGAATGATTTCTCTGGTTTTATCGCTTAAACGTAAATGTAGGGATATAATGCCAGGACGTGTAAAAAATTCATCTGTTGATTGCGTAAAATGATAACCTCAATTTTTTACTTTTTGCGTTGAATGCTCGCTTCCATAAACCAAAATGGACATGCCAAAAGCTTGAGCATATTGAGCAACCATTTTACCCATACGCTCAAACCCGAATATTCCAAGGGTATCCCCTTTCATTTGGTTGTCAAATGTTGTTTGCCATCGTCTTTTTTCATATCAGATACAGATTTATAGAGTTTTTTTTACGCGCAGACATCATTAAGAACTAGGCCAAATTCAGCAACAGAAGTTGGATCGCTCATCGTCTAAGATTTCAATTCCTAACTCTCTACAAGATTCTATATCAATATGTGAACCTATAGGGTTTGTTTGGCAGATTAATTTTAAATTTGGCAGTTTCAGAAGAAAATTTCTATCAACGATAATCCGTTCTCTGATGAAGATAAGAATACCTATTTCTTTGAGCTTATCTTCTAAATCATATTCTTTAGCTAAATTATTTATAACCAGCACTTCATGCGATTTCATTAGTTTTGTAATATGTAAGTTAGGGTGGCTTTTTGATAGTTATCTGGAATTAATATTTTCAATTAAAATCTCCTCCACATATTTGTGTGAGATAAAGCCTGCTTCATATAAGCGTGATGTCTCTCTTTATTCGTTGAGATATAACTTATTTGTAGCATGCAGAGTAAAATTTATTAAAATCATGATAAGAGAGAGAGGACCTTTATAGGTATATTATCATAGGATTAAGTCGTTTTGTTGAGAGCTATTTCTATTTCTGCCAAAAGGTTTTTGATATATTTAATTATTATTTCGCCATAGTGGATGTACTTTATTTTTATGTGCAAGAAAGCTGATTGATTATGTAAAATAGTATTCGTATAATTACATACTTCTTATCCTGTTAAGGATATTTTTTCTAGCGAGGGTTTTGCAATGGCAATGTTCTTTTTCTTATTCTCAATTTGGATTAGAAAAAGCGTGTATAGGTGCTATTTTAAATTTAAGATAATGCATATTCCATTGTTGGTGTTACTGTTGTAAAAAATGATATTTTATTTGATACGTATAAGGTGTTACATCGAGGATCGATGTATAGATAAAATTTAGATTGTTACAATATTTTGAAAAAGCAATGGATAAATAATTGATAATTGTGCTACGAAAGTTGTTAGATGGGCGTGTGTAAGCAATTCTTAATAAAAAAGTTTTTCTTAGTCGTCGGTTTTTTTCAAAATACTGCTCTTTTTATGCAGATCTTATGTTGGTAAGCTATGCAGTTTTCACGGGAACAGGATAATGCATTGAAGGCTGTTGCCGCGTGGTTGAGAGAAGGGCGTTCTCCTCTTTTTCGCCTTTTTGGCTATGCGGGAACGGGTAAGACGACGCTTGCGCGCTATTTTGCAGAGACAGTTGATGGTTCTGTCCAGTTTGCTGCTTTTACGGGCAAGGCAGCGCAGGTTTTGCGTTCTAAAGGTGCAAGCAATGCTTGTACGATTCATTCGCTGATTTATTGTCCGCGTGGAGAAGAGGAAGTTTCCGATGAAATTACGGGAAAAAAGTCTATTGCTCCAACATTTACATTAAATCGAAGAAGTGCTGCTGCACAAGCTAAACTCATTATTGTTGATGAATGCTCGATGGTCGATGAACAATTGGCGCGTGATTTAATGAGTTTTCGGACGCCAATTCTTGTTCTTGGTGATCCAGGTCAATTGCCTCCTATTTCAGGTGGAGGCTTTTTTTCCAATGGGGAACCAGATTTTCTTCTCTCAGAAATTCATCGGCAAGCGAGAGATAATCCGATTATCCGGCTTGCTATGGATGTGCGTGAAGGACGCGATATTGCTTATGGTGACTATGGAGAAGCGCGCGTTGTGACACGTAAAGAGGTTAATCAACAATTGGTTTTGGATGCGGATCAGGTCTTGGTCGGAATTAATCGTACACGTCACCTTTATAATCAGCGTTTGCGTATGTTAAAGGGATTTACAGCAGATTATCCGCAAGCGGGAGATAAGCTTGTGTGTTTGCGAAATGATCCTGCTAAAGGTTTGTTAAATGGCTCTTTATGGAAGGTGATGACTTCACAGAAAGAGACGGTTAAACCAAGTATTAATCTTCTGGTAAAACCAGAAGAAAGTGAGCGTGGGGTAACAAAGATTAAACTTTTAAAAGCAGCCTTTGAAAATCCAGATCAGGAAATTTCGTGGGCATTAAAAAAGCGATATGATGATTTTGATTATGGGTATGCCTTGACGGTTCATAAAGCACAAGGTTCTCAATGGAACAACGTTGTTTTGTTTGATGAAAGTTTTGCATTTCGTGATATGTATGCACGCTGGCTTTATACGGGAATTACCCGCGCAGCAGAGCGTTTAACGATTGTTCGATAGAAAAAATATGTGTATCATCCAAGTTTCAGATGGAAAATGCCTTTTTTCTATCTTGTTATACACTGTAGAAAATGGAAATGGGCATGGCGGTAAAACTTTCGGTTAATCTTAATGCTGTTGCTGTTTTGCGCAACCGACGTAATCTTCCGTGGCCAAATATTAAGAATATGGGGCATATAGCGCTTGCCGCTGGAGCGGCAGGTTTGACAGTTCATCCACGTCCCGATGAAAGGCATATTCGTTTTGCAGATTTGCCAGATATATACGGTTTAATAAAGAACACTTTTCCTCCTGCTGAGTTTAATATTGAAGGTTATCCAAGTGATCAATTTTTGGATATCGCTGAAAACTATGCCGATCAGATGACGCTTGTTCCTGATGATCCAAATCAGTCAACGTCTGATCATGGTTGGAATTTTGCTCATGATGCAGAATTTTTAGCCCCTATTATTCAGCGTTTAAAAAAAAGAAAGATTCGTGTATCACTTTTTGCTAATCCTACTATTGATGGTCTTGATATTGCTAAAACAATAGGGGCTGATCGTGTGGAATTTTACACTGGACCTTATGGTGCTGCATTTCAGGATAAAACAACACAAGATCAAGAGCTCAATAAACTTGTTTTAGCGGCAAAAAGAGCCAAAGAGTTGCAGTTGGGTATGAATGCAGGACATGATCTGACGATTATGAATCTTCCTGCTCTGGTCAAAAATATTCCTTGGCTTGATGAGGTTTCTATTGGTCATGGGCTTATTGCTGATGCGTTAGAGTATGGAATGCATGAGACTGTTCAGCGTTTTCTCCGGTTATTATCGTAATTTTTCTCTCTATAAAAATTGGAAAAGAGATTTTTATAAAGCTCAGTTTATCTTAAAAAAATAATTTTATATCTGTTTAAATAAATAGCACTGTTAGAACGTATTATAAATATCCTATTATTTCTTTGTTTATTGATCGCTTTTTGTTTTTTTGAGTGCGTGAAATGTTTTTTATAAATGAGATCAATGTAATAAGAGTTGCTGCTGCAACATTTGGAGAAAAAAGAGAGCGGTGATATCAATTTATCTCTTTATAAAGGAAAGAGGGAACACAATAAGTCTTAAACTCTTACAAATTTTAGGCTGCGGATTCTTGAAAAGAGCTCGAGCACAGTGAGAGATTAAAAAAAGTGCGTGGGTGAATAACACAAGAGTGTTCTATTTTGGACATTTTGTTTTGTGTGACAGGCGTGGCTATTAGAGAATTTAAAAGGTAAAAGTTGTAAGGGAATGCATATTCTCTGTTATTTCAGAGATATTGTTAGATATATGTTGTTGAAGGTTGTATTAAAACAATCCTTGTTATTTTGTAATTTTTCTTGCTATCCATATTAATTTGGTTCATGCTAAAAATTATATGTTGTATCTTAATTTTAGGCTATAACGTTTTGTTGCGCGATAGAAGAATAGAATCTTAGCAGATATATTTTCTTTAGAAATCTTGTTTTGTGTAGGTATCGCCTTTGTAGGACAACAGTTGAAGTTTATTTGGGGATTCATATATGTTTT
The DNA here is from genome assembly GCF_003606325.2 of Bartonella kosoyi. NCBI lineage: Bacteria > Pseudomonadati > Pseudomonadota > Alphaproteobacteria > Hyphomicrobiales > Bartonellaceae > Bartonella > Bartonella kosoyi. The sequence continues at coordinate 1,751,772 of NZ_CP031843.2, read as the reverse complement.
GGGAATGTTTGGGGGTTACAGTTTTTCTATGCAATATGTCAACTTTAAAAGGTTATTCAATTGCTGTGTTTTTGTAAGCAGTGTTTTTTATCTTTATGAGTGTGTAATGCACTGAAGATAATGTTTCTTATTTAATAAAATAATCTGAAATCCAGTTTAAATAGAGAAAGAAGGAAGTGTTTTTATGCGTGTTTATTATGATCGTGATGCGGATGTTAATCTCATTAAAGGAAAAAAAGTGGCCATTATTGGTTATGGTTCTCAAGGGCGTGCACACGCTTTGAATTTGAAAGATTCCGGTGTCCAAAATGTGCAAATAGCTTTGCGTTTAGGGTCGGAAACAGTTAAAAAGGCTAAGGCTGATGGTTTTGAAGTGCTGAGTGTTGCTGAAGCAGCAAAATGGGCAGATCTCATCATGATGGCAACACCAGATGAGTTGCAAGCTGATATTTATAAAGAGCATATTCATGACCATTTACGTGATGGGGCAGTTATTGCTTTTGCCCATGGTTTAAGCATTCATTTTGGCTTGATTGAACCTAAAAAAAACGTTGATATTGTGATGATTGCTCCTAAAGGTCCAGGGCATACAGTTCGTCATGAATACCAACAGGGCTGTGGTGTTCCTTGCTTAATAGCGGTGGCACAAGATGCTTCAGGGCATGCTCATAGTGTGGCATTATCTTATGCATGTGGACTTGGTGGTGGACGTGCAGGGGTGATTGAAACAACATTTAAAGAAGAGTGTGAAACGGATCTTTTTGGTGAACAAGCGGTTCTATGTGGTGGTCTTGTTGAATTGATACGAGCAGGGTATGAAACACTAACACAAGCAGGTTATGCACCAGAAATGGCCTATTTTGAGTGTTTACATGAGGTTAAACTGATTGTTGATCTCATGTATGAAGGGGGTATTGCAAACATGAATTATTCGATTTCTAATACAGCTGAATGGGGTGAATATATGTCTGGTCCACGTGTGATTACGGATGAAACCAGAGCAGAAATGAAGCGTATATTGAAAGATATTCAAACAGGTAAATTTACATCGAATTGGATTCAAGAATATAAGGCAGGTGCGGCTCATTTTAAAAGTATGCGGCGTTTAAATGATAATCATCCTATTGAAGAAGTTGGTAAAAAACTTCGTTCTATGATGCCTTGGATAAAATCTAACGCTTTGGTTGATAAAGAACGTAATTGAAGTCTTTTCAGAGATATTTTGTCACGTGCATAATTTTATCAATAAATATTAAAAAAGGGTAACTTAAGTTACCCTTTTTTATATGTTTTCTTGCAACACAATCTTTATTTTTTAAAGGGCTTTATTTTTTAATTTTTTGCATAATTCTTTCTTCCAAAAAGAAAATATACAATGCCTAAAAATATAAACCATGCTGGAGTATATTTTAAAGCTATGGCAGTATCTGCTTCTAATGATAATAAATAAATAATGAATGCAAAGAAAACGAGAAGGATCCAACACATAACAACACCTCCTGGCATTTTATAGGGAGAGACAGTATGCTGGAGAGGACGATTGCGACGATAGACGATATAGCTGATCAAAATGATAGACCACACAAATATAAACAACGTTGCGGCAATGGTTGTAACAATTGTAAAAGCAGCTATGAGGGTTTGAGATAACGTTACAACCGCATAACCTAGTAGGATGCATAAGCATGAAAAGAATAATGCGTTGGCTGGAACGTGATTACGAGAAAGCTTTCCTAAAAATTTAGGAGCCCCTTTTTGTGTTGCTAGCCCATATACCATACGGCTGGTAGAAAAAATTCCACTATTTGCTGAAGAAGCGGCAGCTGTGAGGACAACAAAGTTCATCAAACCGGCGGCAGTTGGAATACCAATAAGGGCATACATGGTTACAAATGGGCTTTTTTCTGGACTTATTTGATCCCAAGGCGTCACAGACATAATCACAAGAAGAGAGAAAATATAAAAGAATACAATGCGGATTGGTATTGAATTAATAGCCTGTGGTAAAGCTTTTTGAGGTTCTTTTACTTCTGCTGCTGCTGTTCCAGCGAGTTCAATGCCAACAAAAGCAAAAATAACAATTTGAAATCCAGCAAAAAAGCCTGTAATCCCTCGTGGAAAAAGATTTCCACCATTCCATATATTGCTAAGGGAAGCAACTGACCCGTTTGGAGAGACAAAGCCGGTGAAGATCATATAAAATCCCACAACAATTAAAACTAAAATTGCTACGATTTTGATAAAACCAAACCAGAACTCAAGTTCGCCAAAGAGTTTTACGGCGACGAGGTTGAGGATTAAAAAGGACATAAGACCAATGATAACAGGAATCCATGGATTGAGTTCAGTCCACCAAAAGTGTGCATAAGTGACAATAGCAATAATTTCAGCAGTTCCAGTGACAATCCAACATAACCAATATGTCCAGCCGATAAAGAAACCGGCACATGGTCCTAGAAGATCAGTCGAGAAGTCAATAAAAGATCGATATTGTGTATTAGAAAGCAATAATTCTCCCATAGCACGCATGACAAAGTATAGAGCACAACCAATAATCGCATAAACGAGGAGGATTGAGGGACCTGCTACACTGATTGTTTTTCCTGATCCCATAAAGAGACCTGTTCCAATCGCTCCACCAAGGGCTATAAGTTGTATGTGGCGGTTATGTAGTCCACGTTGCAATTTCTTCTTAGTTTTTTTTTCTAAATTTTGTTTGTTCATTTTTGGGAAGTTCCCTTTAGTTATTTTAAGATGAAAATTACCCTAAAAAAGGTAATCCTTTCTATCGGAACATGATATGGTTAAGGAGTAAAGGAATTTTTTTCTATGATTTTATATAAATAAAGAAAAAATTTTATTAATTAATGTTATAATTATTTTATAAAAAATTAATATCATATAAATTTTAGTATAAAATTTTAATTTTTTATTATTTATACATATTTATATTTAAAATATATTATATAAGTAATTAAATTTTACTTATTATTATTTATAATTGTTGTATTTTAATTTAACATTAATAATAACTATAATTATTATATAATAATATATTTAAAATATTTTTGAATAAATAATAATTTATAGTTTATTTAAAAAGTATTTTTATAGAAAAAAATTTTGCGGTTATTTTAGATGAAATCTAAATATTTCTTAGTAAACAATGGAGGTGAATTTTATAGAAAATTCTTTACAGAATAGCTCGTGTTTTATCTTATTATGCCTACAACATCGTTGTTTAGAGTAGTGATAAGATATAAAAAATTTTGCATATTAGATATTTTTAGAATGTGTGGTTAGTATTTAGGGCGGAGGTTGCCTATAAAGAGCCTTATGTAGGGTAAAACCATATAAGTGGTCAGCAGTATTTGCCTTAACGGGCCGGATTGTTTACAAACCGGTGCTGAGAGAAATCCTCTTCTTTTGAGGTGTTGGGAGACAGATTAAGTAGAAAAAGGGTAACTTTAGTTACCCTTTTTTGAAATGTTTTGTATGATCTTATTTATTTTTTGGAGCAATTTTTTTTCTTATAAACATAAAGTACATGATGCCTAAGAAAATAAACCAAAAGATACTGTATTTTAAAGCTGTTAGGGTATCATGTTCTAATGTCAACAAATAGAGCATAAAAGCAAAAAAAACTAACACAACCCCGCACATAATGGGACCTCCCGGCATTTTGTAGATGGATTCAGCATGTAAATGAGGGTGATTGCGACGATACACAATATAGCTAATTAAAATAACGGACCATACGAATAAAAATGCAATCGCTGAAATGCAGGTTACAATTGTAAAAGCACTTATGATGCTTGGAGATGATGATGCAATTGTGTATCCTACTAAAATACATAGGCAGGAAAAGAACAAAGCATTGGCTGGAACACGGTATTTGGAAAGCTTCCCTAAAATTGGAGGAGCCCCTTTTTGTGTTGCAAGTCCATATATCATACGGCTAGTCGAAAAAATACCACTGTTTGCTGAAGAAGCTGCTGAGGTGAGAACAACAAAATTGACCAAACCCGCAGCTATTGGAATGCCAGCGAGCCAAAACATGGAGACAAAGGGGCTTTTTTCTGGAACAATTTGATTCCAAGGTGTAACGGACATAATCACAGCAAGAGAAAGGATGTAAAAAAGGACAATACGCACCGGTATTGCATTAATTGCTTTAGGGAGAACTTTTTTAGGTTCTTTGACTTCAGCTGCCGTTGTTCCAGCAATTTCTATACCAACAAAAGAAAAAATAGCAATTTGAAATCCCGCAAAAAAACCGGTAATCCCTCGGGGGAATATGTCTCCACCATTCCATACGTGACTGAGAGAAGCAACCGTACCATTTGGAGAAGTAAAGCCTGTCGCGATCATATAAAATCCAACAATAACTAATGCTAAAATTGCTACAACTTTGATAAGACCAAACCAGAATTCAAGTTCACCAAAAAACTTTACGGCAAGGAGGTTAAGGATTAAAAAGAAACCAATACAAGCAAAAACAACAATCCATGGATTAAGTGTTGGCCACCAGAAATGCATATAATTAATAATAGCAATAATATCTGCTGCTCCAGTCACAACCCAGCTTAACCAATAGTTCCAGCCAACAAAAAAAGCGATTCCCGGCCCTAGCATATCGGTTGAAAAATCAATAAGAGATCGATATTGTGAATTAGAAAGCAATAATTCTCCCATTGCACGCATGACAAAGTATAGGGCACATCCAATAATAGCATAAACGAGTATGATAGAAGGGCCTGCTACACTAATTGTTTTTCCTGATCCCATGAAGAGTCCTGTTCCAATAGCTCCACCCAGGGCTATAAGTTGTACGTGACGGTTATCTAGACCACGTTGTAGTTTCTTCTGAGGATCATCTTTTAAATTTTGTTTACAGTTCATTTTTTGGGGGTTCCCTTTGAGTTATTTTGAGATTAAATGACACTAAAAAGGTATATTTCGTATCGAAGCATGATATAAATGAGGAGTAAAGGAAAAAAACATTTTTTATGATTTTATGTGGATAAAGAAAAGAATATAGTTCTGAAAAAAAGAATGTTTTTCTCTTAAATTAACATAACAGATATTTGAAGAGGGGGCTTTTTATTGTTTTAAGAACAAATAAATGGCTCATAAAAAGGATTCGATAGAGTCCCCCTTTAAAATTATTTCTGGGAATTGTTAGACTTTTTTATGACTTTATAATAAATTATCATTTATCATCAGTATGTTGTTATTCATAAGAGAGCGTTTTAACTTTTTCTCAAGGAGCATTAGAGAGTTGGCATCTTAAGTATAGGGAAAAGTCTTTAGTGATAGAAAATACATGATTTCTAAAATCACTTTTTTTATTTTTATAATGCTATCATAAGTGAGAAGGAGTTATCCTTTTCACAAAGAAAAAGAGGAATGCCATACTTTTCTCTTTTAAAGTTGTGAATAATAATTTCCCTTACCTATTGATAATATTTTATAAAATTTTGCGTAAGACTTTTACTTGTTTATACAAAAATTCTTTAGACGATGATAAAGAAATGCGGTGTCATTCAGGTATACAGAGAACATGAGAAGCAACTAGTGGTTGATAAGCTCTGTTAGAGGTTGGAATATTCGTAGCGATAGATAGAAGCACGAAAAGATTGTTTTGTTAGTCTTTTATTATTGGAAGATAAAATTATCCAAAGAAAATGAAAAAAGAAAATAAAGACAAAACTGTTCCTGTCGCACGACTAATGCGTCCTTTTATTTTTTTCTTTTTTAAAGTGGTGCGAGCAAATGATATAAAAATGGTCATTAAAGTAAACCATGCAAAGATATTGAAGGAATGTATCGTTAACAAGTTCAAAACCTTTTTGATGATCGCCGCCAGACGCCAAAAATTTAGGAAAGTCCGCTATATAGAACATAGATACTTTAGGATTGAGTATTTGTGTCATAAAACCATTCACGTAGCTGGTTAAAAACTTCACTTTACTTTCAGTATTTTTTTTCATTTTTTTGTATTATTTCTTTTGAGTTTAAGGTGTTAATTCCAGATTTAATCGATTTAATGCCCCTATATAATAATAGCAGCTTCCTATGAGTTTTACTAAAAGAAAGAGCGTTTTGTTGTTGAGAATGCGTGCTGATATACCTAATATGGAAAATGCCCCATGCGCATATGTTGCTGTACACAGTCCTAAAACGTTCGTAAATGCGTTCTTTTTCCCCAATCTTGTTGCATTATCGATGATAAGGGCCATGTTCGGTTCCGGTGAGATGACTAAAAAAATGAAACAATGAAAAAGGTCAGTATTTGATGACTTATTTTACTTTTAGCTCTGAGATTAATTGATCTTCAAGATAGAGTTCTATTTTGTCAAATTTAGAGAGTTTTCCTACGCCTTGTGGAGTGCCTGTGTATATGATATCATCACGCCTTAGCTGAATGTAGTGACTTAAAAATGATATTATTTTTCCAAAGCTGAAAATCATATCTCTCGTATTGCCAAGTTGTCTTGTTGCACCATTCAACTTCATTTCGAAAGTTATTGGGTCCTTGATTTTTTCCTTGTTTATGAAGTCAGAGACATATGCGGCTCCTTTAAAACCTTTAGACAAAAGCCAAGGAAGTTTTTTTTCTTTTAATTTCGTTTGCAAATCTCTCGCTGTTAGATCAAGACCTATTGCTACGGCATCATAACATTCTTTAGCTTCCCTTTCATTGACCATAAAGGTATCCTTTGAGATTTTAAGCACAATTTTAGTTTCAAAATGTATTTCTTTGGAAAAATTAGGAAGATCAATTTGATTTCCTAAGATGAGTGAACTATTCGGTTTGCTAAATATAACAGGTTCATCTTCAACAACATTGCCTAGTTCACGAACATGTTCAACATAATTGAGTCCCACACAGTAAATATTATTAATCATAGGAAACCTCCAAGTTTTTCTTTTCCTTTTATATAGAAAAGGTATCACTAGGGAAACAATGTTTTTTCTCATATCGATATGTGAGCTTTGTAAAAAAAATATGCATTATGTGGATTAATGATCAATTATTGATGATAAACAGTCAGTATTGTCTCTCCAAGCTTTTAATGAGAGGGTAGGCTATAGGGTGGTTTTACAGAAAGAACATTAAGGAATGCGTGGGGAAACTCAGGATTTCTGCTTAGATACTTCTCTAAGCAATCACAGTCGATGAGAATTTTTTGTACAAAAAATTCGTTGATAACTTAATTTTTGTATATTCATTCTTTCACGCTTAAAAAAATAAAATAAGGACGATATAATTAAGTTATCAGTTTCCTATTCTTTTCACTTTTTCATCATGAAGAAAAATCTTTTTACTTATCTTATGGATCAAAAGAATTAGCTTTTTTCTGGTAACGCAAGTGGAGAAATAAGGATTTTAGATATGTTTCGGCGTTCCATTTCAATCACTTTAAAGCGTAAACCGTCCGTTTCAAAACTTTCTCCTTCATTCGGCAAATGACCAAATTGCCAAAGCATAAAGCCTGCCAGAGTCGTATAACGGTCTGCTTCATCAACAAGATTTCGTCCAAGATAACTACTTAAACGGCGGATATCAGCGTATCCCTCTACAAGAAGGCTGCCATTTTCAAGTTGTTCTGCGATCATGAGCTCTTCATCGTCATCAGGAAAATCTCCTGCAATAGCTTCAAGAATATCAGTTGGTGTTGCAATTCCTTCAAAAGAGCCATGCTCATCAACAATAATTGCAAGCTGAATCGAAGAATGACGTAATTGTTCCATCAATCGTAAAACACTTGTGTTTTCATGAACAACAAGCGGTTCTCGCATCGCTTTTTTCCAATTAATCTTTTTACCCTCAGCCAAATTCAAAAGAAGATCTTTTGTCAACGCAACGCCAACAAATTCATCCACTTTTTCACGCGCAAGAATTAAGCGGCTATGCTTAACCTTTTGTAATTCTTCACGCATTTCATTTTCATTAGCATTTAAATCTAACCACTCAATCTCATTGCGCGGCGACATGATAGAGCGAACAGGACGATCTGCTAAATCGAGAACACCACGAATCATCTCTTTTTCTTCTGGTCTAAATAACTCAGAAGCTGCGGCTTGTTCCGCAATGACATCTACAGTTTCAGCAAGATGACTATCTTTACTTCCCCCTCCTAAGAGCCTTAAAACAGCATCAGCTGTTCTACTGCGTAGATCATTCGTTGTAATCATCTTTTCACGGTTACGACGTCCAATTTGATTAAAAGCTTCGATGAGAACAGAAAAACCAATAGCAGCATATAAATACCCTTTGGGAATATGAAAACCAAATCCTTCAACGACGAGCGTGAAACCAATCATCATCAAAAATCCAAGACAAAGAATGACAATAGTGGGATGACGATTAATAAAACGCATAAGAGGGCCAGAGCCGTACATCATGACTCCCATAGCGGCAATGACTGCGATATACATAACTGTTGCTTGCTCTTTTGCGATCATACCTGTTGCGGTAATAATACTATCGAGTGAAAAAACAGCATCTAGCACCACGACTTGAATAATTACTTGCCAAAAAACAGCATAAGCAACGCCTGTTTTCCTTTCATGTGATACTCCTTCTAACCTTTCATGTAATTCTAATGTTCCTTTTGCCAGCAAAAAGGCTCCACCCCCAATTAAAATAAAGCTATGCCAACTAAAGACAAAGGATGAAAGTGAAAGAATGATCGTATCGAGTCTCATAACCCATCCAATAACTGTAAGAAGGAAAAGCCGCATGATTAATGCTAAAGTAAGACCTATCAAGCGTGCTCGGTCACGCAAATGCAATGGCAATTTTTCAGCTAAAATTGCAATAAAGATAAGGTTATCTATTCCTAAAACAATTTCGAGAAAAACCAACGTGACCAAACCAAACCACGCATGGGGATCAGTGATCCATTCCATCATTTCTTACCTTTTAAAAGCTTAAAAGCGCGCAATAGACAAAAAAAATTCATGAGCTTTTATTCGTATATTGGATCATAAACATTGAATGTAAAAAATTTACATTCAAAGAAAAAAACAGCAAAGCATTGCTTAAATGCATATGATTATTGATAAAACAAAACGACGTCCCATCCCGCTTACAATCACAAGAAGGTTCCTCTAAATTTTGCTCGGGCATTATGCTCGATAATCCTCCAACTATGGGTCCTGTATAACAAACAGAAAATTTATTTATAGAGCTTCTTATAATGGGTTTATTTTTATATAAGATCAAGTGGTGAATATCATATTTTTAACCTTACAGACAGTGACTCTCTATAAAAAACAACAAAATATCTAGACATCTACCCTTAGGAGCGTTATAGAAACGTCCATTCTCATTTTTGGCGAAGCTTATGGGTGATTAGCTCAGTCGGTAGAGCAGCTGACTCTTAATCAGCGGGTCGTGGGTTCGATCCCCTCATCACCCACCATTTATTTTATATTATAAATAATTTATTGATTGCGTGAAATTTTTTAAGATATAAGAGGTTTAATGAAATTGGGGGAGGAAAAAGCCGACACTACACACTTTGTTCGTCCCAATATTATACCAGCAACTCTTGTCCTTGAAACGATTTAAAAGAGGTATTTTAATCCTTTCTTGTACAGTTTAACTTCACGCGCTTCTTCCTGCTTATAACGTGCAAAAAACATGGTTTTGATTGATTCAACGTGGGAGAGATTGGAAATGAGAGAATCTTACGGTATTCAAGGTTTTTATTCAAGGTGAATAACGATAAATTATCTTCATAAATCAATATGTTGTATGTTATCGAAACGAGTGTTTTCTACACGGGTAGATATTTTCAAGTTTATGGAATTTATTTGAAGGAAAATAGATAAATATTTCTCTGTTTTTATTCAGAATAAGTTTCTTATAAAGGGAGCCTTTCAAGTTCGAAGGTAAAAAGATAAATAAAAATAATGATTGTATTAATTTACAGATGCAACTTGAACTTCAATATGATCCTATCATTTATAAGCACACACAAAAGAAGCCATTGATAGCCTTTTACTTATTTAGGAGGTGTTTTGGGGGCTCTTTTCCAATATTGTTGTGCTTCAAAAATGGCAACCACAAATAACGAAATGATGAGTGGTATGATCAAATAGAGTATTCTAAAGACAATAAGTGCCGCGATAACATCGGTTGGATTTATACTCGGCATACCTGTTATGAAGAGCGCTTCAAGAACGCCTACACCTCCTGCTGGTGCATTGGAGAGAAGCGTTATCGTAAAAGATGCAAGGAAAACACCAAGAACAGAAATAAAATGAATATCTGCATTGTAGGGGAGAACAGCATATATAATTCCTGCTGCTCCTAAAAGCTCTAGAGGGCTAATGAGGAGCTGTTGAATAACAATTTTTAGTCGTGGATAGGAAAGCTGAATTTTCTTGCCCAAGCGTAAGGGCTTCAATTGCAGCCAACTCCCAAACGTATAAAGTGCTATGCAACTGAGTAAAATTGCTCCAACTGTCGTTCCTAGCCATTCGGGAAGCTCTTCATGAATGAGGGTAATAATTTCGGGTTGCAAAACCAAAACGATCCCTAACAGTAAGATTGTACCAATGACAAAAGTAAAAGAACAAAAACCTACTAATATGGCGATTTCTGTTCCATTTAATCCTTTCATTTTATAAGCGCGATAACGCACGACGGCACCAGAAAAAACTGAAGCACCGATATTATGTGAAAGAGCGTAAGTTGTGAATGAACAGATCGCAATAAAAATCCAAGAAATTTTATGGCCTAGATGTTGTAAGGCGATGCGATCATAACCAGCAAGAGCAGCATAAGCAAGCAGAGAACATAAACAGGCTAATAACCAGTGCTGTGTATTTAAATTGCTCAAACGTTCCAATACATCTCCGAACGAAATGGCAGAGAGCTTTATATAAAGAATCCGAATAGATATCAGCATTGCTAAGATACCAATTAAGGGCCATATAAATTGCTTTATTTTCACGCTTCTTTATCCATGTTATGTTTTCTATAAATTTTCATGATTATGCATATTCTTTACAGACCTTTGTCCTGTTATATGCTCTATAATGCCATTGGCAATTTCTTCATCATCCGTTACTACAACATCAGCCCCTAAATCAATGAGATAAGCTGTTTCTGTGTCAGATAATGCATGTGTGATTATCTGGATATCCTTCTGCATATCACGTATATTCACGATACATTCTCCAACTTCAATGGTACTTCGCATTGTAATAACAACTTTATGTGCATGATTTATATTGGCAGCGTTCATGATTTCTTGTTGAATAATATTGCCACAAATAACCTCAAAGCCATCGGCAATTGCTTTATCAGCGAGGCGTTTTGATTCTTCCACAATTACTATGGGGTGATCTCTATTTATTAAAGATAATGCAATACATTGACCAATTCGACTATAGCCAATAATGACGATATGGTTGTTTTTTAAGGTCATTGGCAAAAAGTCTTGGTCAGGATCTTGTGTATCAATATCAATAATTGTTTGGGTATTTTGTGAAGAGGCAGAAATTTTTTCTAGACGCTTTTTAATTTTATTACAGGCAATGAAAACAAGAGGATTGAGCAAAATAGAAAAAATTGCTCCTCCAAGAATTAAATCATGGGCGTCATTGTTTAAAAGTCCTAAGCTTAGACTTAAACCCGCAAGGATAAAGGAAAATTCTCCGATTTGGGCAAGACTTGCAGCAATCGTCAAAGCCGTTGCATTCGAATAGCGAAAAGCTTTAACGATGAAAAAAGCAACAGCAGATTTTCCAATGACGATAATGAATAAGGTTGCTAAGAGAGGAAAAAAATGAGTCAAGAGTTTTTCTGGGTCAAATAACATGCCTACAGAAACAAAAAAGAGAACAGAAAAAGCATCACGCAGGGGTAAGGATTCTTCAGCGGCACGATGACTTAATTCAGATTCGCTCATGACCATACCGGCAAAAAAAGCACCAAGAGAAAGAGAAACACCAAATAAATGAGCGGCTCCGAAAGCTACGCCTAAGGCGATAGCAAAGACACTAAGACGGAATAATTCACGTGATCCCGAGTGTGCGCTCATTTTTAAGAGCCATGGGATAACGCGTCGCCCAATGACCAGCATTAGTGCGATAAATATAATTACTTTCAAGATGGTGAGACCAAAAACACCCCAAATACTTAAATCCAACCATTGCACGAGAGGGTCCAATGTTTCTTTGTTTGTACTGTTAAGGGTGCTTGCCAAGGATGGGATGAGGACAAGTATAAGGACCATTGCTAAATCTTCAATAATCAGCCATCCAACAGCAATGCGGCCTTTTTCCGTTTCAATAAGATGACGTTCTTGCAAAGCACGTAACAGGATAACAGTACTTGCTATGGATAAAGCAAGTCCGAAGATCAAACTTCCGCTAAGGCTCCATCCCATAATAAGACCAAGGCATAAGCCTAGAAGAGTAGAAAATGCCATTTGCGCAATAGCAGCCGGGACAGCAATCGCTTTGACAGATAAAAGGTCTTTTAAGGAAAAATGGAGCCCAACACCAAACATGAGCAAAATAATACCAATTTCAGCAAGTTGATTGATAATAACGGAATCTATTTTAAATCCGCCTGTATTGGGGCCCACAATAACACCAGCTAACAAATAGCCCACAAGGGGTGAAATCCGCAAACGGCTAGCAATCATTCCCAAAAGAAATGCTAAACATAAACCGGCAACAATGGTTGTGATAAGTGGTGTGTCGTGGAGCATGGATTATTTACTATTCTTGATCAAAAAGTGAATGAATGAAAATGCCTCTTATTTCTTCGAGAAGAGAGGAATGATGTATCATATGTATCAAAGAACATTTTCATTTCGCTTTCGTATTTACACGATTATTTCGTTCACGCCACCAATTTCCTAGCAGCAGTAAAATAGGAGCAGCAATAAAGATAGAAGATGATGTTGCAACAATAATTCCAAAGACCATGGGCAATGCAAAATTATGAACAGCACTTCCACCCCAGATCGCCATAGGAAGCATAGCAAGAATTGTTGTGGCGGATGTAAAAAAACAACGGACAAGAACTTGATTAATCGACAGATCAATCAGTTCGCGCAATGGCATTTTTTTATAAAGACGCATATTCTCGCGCATCCTATCATAGACAACAACTTTATCATTTATAGAGTATCCAACAATTGTTAAGAGTGCAGCGATGGCTGTTAAATTAAAATCAAATTGAAATAAAGCAAAAAAGCCGATCATTTTTGTGGTATCTAGAATGAGTGTGACAATGGCTCCAATAGCAAAGAACCATTCGAAGCGTAACCATATATAGAGAGTCATGGCAATAGCTGCAAGAATGACAGCTGTAAATGCAGCTGTGGCAAGTTCACCTGAAATTTTGGGGCCAACAACTTCTATTTGATCAAATGTGGTATCAGGATAGATATTTTGTACAGCTGTTTTGACTTTATCAATGGCGATGGTTTGTTGCGCTTCGCTCCCACTTTGTTTCTGCATGCGAATGAGTACGGTGTTTTCATTATCGATATTTTGCAGGCTAATTTCCCCAATATTAAGGGTAGAAAGCTTGGAACGCAGGGTTGCTAGGTCTGCTGGTGCTTTCGTGGTAATACTCATTTGGCTGCCGCCAATAAAATCAATTCCAAAATTCAAACCAGGTTTAAAAAAGAGAAAAACTGAAGCTATTGATAAAATAATTGAGACACCAATTCCAATGAATCGCGCTTTCATAAAGTGGAAAGTTGTATTTTGGGGGAGAATGTTGAAGGCAGAGTGAATATGCAATTTTTTAATTTTCCATTTACGAACAATCCAAATCATGATGATGCGTACAATGGTAATATTTGTGAACATGGAGATGATAATTCCAAGCAACATAGTTACAGCAAAACCACGAACGGGACCGGTACCAAACCAAAAGAGTAAAACAGTTGCTATAATTGCCGTAACATTTGCATCAACAATGGTTGCAAAAGCCTGTTTAAAACCACGATCTAGGGCTGCAAAAGCACTCACACCTTTTCGACTTTCTTCACGGATACGTTCATTGATGAGAATATTCGCATCAACGGCAATACCGATGCCTAAGATAATACCGGCAATACCAGGTAGGGTCAGCGTCGCACCGAGGAGGCTAAGGGCTGCAAATGTTAAAATCGTATGGAGCGCTAGGGCTATATTGGCAATAAGCCCCCAAATTCGGTAGAGAAGAAAAATAAAAATTGCAACAAGTATAAAACCGATTATGCCGGTGTAAAGTCCCATTTGGATAGCATCAGCACCAAGATTTGGACCTACCGTTCTCTCTTCAATGACTGTGAGTGGAGCGGGGAGGGAACCAGCGCGGAGCAGAGCAGCCAAAGTTGAGGCTTCTTTGGGATCAAAGTTTCCTGTAATTTGACCTTGCCCATTGGGAATAACACTATTGATGGTAGGAGCGGTTAAAACCTTATGATCCAAAACAATAGCAAAAGGACGGTTAATATTTTGTCGTGTTATATCGGCAAATATTTTTGCACCAGCAGAATCTAGCGTAAATGAAATAATAGAACGTCCTGGTATTTGCGGGTCGAAACCAGCGCGGGCGTCTTTAAGGACATTTCCATCTAAGGCAATTTGATCATAAATTGCATAATGTTGTGTTTCATCAGTATATCCAGGAAGAATGGAAACACCTATAGGGGGATTATTGAGGTCCACATTAGAGGGAACAAGATGAAAACTCATCTTAGCGGTTGTGCCTAAAAGATCTCGCAGTTGTTTTGGATCTTGTAAGCCAGGCAATTGGACCATAATACGATCATTTCCAACCTTTTGGATCGCTGGTTCTGAAACACCAACTTGATCGATACGGCGACGGATGATTTCTAAGCTTTGTTCAATGGCGTTGCTTACACGATCTTTTATCCCCGCTTCCGTTAACGTGACACGGAGTATTTCATTTTGAGCACTAATTGTGATGTTATGTTCTGTCGTCCCAAAACTGCTGTGTATGGGTGTTATTAATGTTTTTAAGGCTGCGAGAGCTTTTTCAGTTTGTGATGCATCAGAAATAAGGGCAACAACACTATCTTCGACGATACGAACACTTGAGGTACGGATTTGTTTTTCACGCAACGTATTGCGCACATTGCTTAAAACGGTGTGTAATTGATCGCGTTTTAATGTTTTGCTATCAACCTCGAGTAGGAGAGAAGAGCCTCCTTGAAGATCAAGACCAAGGGCTACACGGGTGTCGGGTAAGAATTTTGAATTTTTAACTTGTTCGTGTGAAAATAAATTGGGTAAGGCAATATAAATGCTGCTTAAAAGGATAAAGCAATAAAGGGTAGTTAACCAACGAGGTGTACGCATGATATATTCCGCTAATAGGCAATCTAACAGTGATTCAAAGTTAAAAGCACGAGTAAAGTAAGATGATCGTTTTAAATTCAAGGAAAAGGATTAGGTGTGTTCATGGGGAGGAGCTCGTTTATTTGAAAAATATTGCGTTTTGACGTTATGAAGTCGTTTATAAATAGCTGAAATTTTTATTAACAAGAAAGCGAACGTTAGAACTTTTTGAAAGGGCCTCATAAAAATAGATTCTGCATGGAATGTTACAATTTTTAGGGTTTTAGTTGTTAGTACCTTCAATTGAACACACTTGTTGGGTAAATCAAATCTATTCGTTTTAATAATATTCCTAATGATATTACTGGTGTCTGATTGTTTGATTAAAGAAGCACGCGTTCCTAGATTGCTTGTCAAAAATACACCCAAACTGGATAGAAAAATCCAAGTCATCAATGGGAGCAAATTTTCTTTTTTGCAATAGAGGTACAAAAAAATCATGCGAGAGTGTCTTCTCTAATCTTATTAAGTTCAGCTTACAATTATTCTCTCTTATTATCAGTATTATAGGATAAGGGAAAGCTTTTATAAGATTATTCTACAAAAGTTGAAAATATCTGTCTTATACTATATTTAAAAAGAGCTGATAAAATCCTTTTTGTATACCTAAGGTAGATATGTATTCATTTTGTAGAAAAAATACCCATATACTTTTCCTTCTTTTGGGGATTATCGTTGTTTTTAATTCTGGTGCATGGGGAAATGAGGGCGCGCGCGATACAATTGTCGAACAGACAATAGCTTCTTATTCAGTTGATGAAATTATTCAAAAACAACAGTTGATTATTGAGAATCTTGAAGAAAATACTGAAACTTTAAAAAGAGATTTTGACAGAAAATTAGAAGATGAGCATGCTCTGGAAGAATTGCGCTTACGTGCACAAGATATCAGTGAACGTGCGCTCGAGGCAGCATTTGTTTTGCGTTCTCCTCTTAATGAGATTAATGCACTTCTTGATCAATTAACCGAGCTTAATCATGATGTAAAAAAACTTAAAAGTTCAGTGAAGGAATACGCTTACTTGATAGAGCAAAAAGCTAAAATTAATCGTATTATGCTTCGCTTTGAAGCAATTTTTTTGGCGACAAATAGAATAGCTGAACTTTCTATTTCTCAATCTCGTGAGCTTTTTAAACGCACACTGACCGATAGGCTTGAATTTTCGATACCGATGATTAAACATCTTATCCAGAAAACAAAAGAAGCTTCATCAGATTTTCTTTTGCTGTTGAGTTCTTGGTGTGGTTTTATCTTTTATTTCAAGCCGTTACAGCTTTTTCTTTGCTTTTTGATTCCACTTTTCATCACTTTGGGACTTTCATATTTTTCGCGTAAGATTCTTGTCCATGTATATTGCCATTTTACCAAGTCTAATGAGGAAATATCCTATTTACAACGCTTATTGATCGCCTTTATTTCAGTTCTCCTCCCTTCGCTTATCTGTGTTCTTTGCGTTTATCTTGTTTTGTTTTTGTTTCGTAATTTTAATTTAGATCCAGGTAAGCTTACAACTGTTTTTAATACGATCGGTTGTCAAATCATTTTAGTCTTTTTAATCAATCGCTTAGCAGTTGTTCTTTTATCATCAAATATGCCCCATATACGTCTTTTCAATGTTGCACCATCATCGGCTTATCAATTGGTAATTTTACTCACTTCTTTAGGGGGTGTTTTGGCATTTGATGCTGTTTTTGATAGTATTTATCAAATTATTTCAGCGCCTCTATCTCTGACGATTGCTAAAAGTTTTATTGCTGTTTTTCTTGTTGCGATATTGCTGTTTATAATAGCATTTATCCCTTTGCGCTTTAGACGTCAGTCTTTTCTAGGAGAGAAAAGAGAAGCGTATTTTTGGCCATTTTATATACGCATTCCTTTTATTGGCTTGGGATTATTGCTCTTTGTGTTGAATTTTTTAGGCTATGTTGGTCTCGCGCGTTTTATTATGCAGCAAATTATGATTGGTGGAGCATTTTTAGTTCTCATGTATTTAGGAATAAAAAGCGCTCAAGCAATTGGAACTAAAGGACAATTTATGAAGACAACTGTTGGTCATTTTTTGATGCAGAGGTTTCATTTAGAAGAAAAAACAATGAATCAATTGGGAATTGTTTTAAGCGTTTTTCTCAATTTTTTTGTTGTTGTATTTTGTGCAATGCCAATCGCTGCACAGTTTGGATTTTCCTATTCCGATTTTAAAGCAGTTTTGTGGCAATCGGTGAGCGGTTTTCAGATCGGAAATATGACTCTTTCTTTGATTTCTCTTGTCACAGGAATTATTTCTTTTGGTGTTTGTTGGTTCCTTATTCGCCGATTTATTGATTGGTTAGATCATGTAGTGTTGGACCATGGAGAATTCGATTCTGGTGTCCGTAATTCTATTAAAACAGTGATAAGTTATGGAGGCGTTGTTCTGTCTGCTTTGACAGGATTATCAATGGCAGGTTTGGATCTTAGAAATTTTGCTCTTATTGCTGGAGGCCTTTCACTTGGTATAGGTTTTGGTTTACAGAATATTGTTCAAAACTTTGTCTCTGGACTTATTATTTTAGTTGGAAGACCATTTAAAATAGGAGATTATATAGAGTCCGGATCAGTAGGGGGGGTTGTTAAGCGTATTAGTGTACGCGCAACAGAACTTGAGACTCTTCAGCGTAAAACAATTATTATTCCCAATTCAAGCCTTATTAATAATAACGTTAGTAATTGGACACGACGCAATAAAATAGGAAGAATTGATATTCCGGTGACTGTGTCATCTAAGGTTGCTCCAGAGCATATTGTTGAAATTTTATTAGAGATTGCTTCTTCGACAGAAGGTGTTTTAAAAAATCCTCTCCCACAGGTGAGTTTTACGGCATTTGATAATAAGAGCTTTTCTTTTAATTTAGCTATTTATGTACCTAATATTACCGCACCTTCTCATGTAATTAATACTCTTCGATTTATCTTATATAAGCGTTTTGCTGAGGAAGGAATCTTAGAATGCTGAAATATATTTATACTTTAATGACAGGTATTTTGTTGAATATTTTTACCATAACGGCTTTTGCAGCAACAGTGAAGAATATTGATTTAAAGATACAGTCTCTCATCGTTGTCGAAGGAAGTATACCTTCAAAATTTTCTTTAAATACGCATCAAACAATAACAATTTGTATGAAGGGATGCTTTATCACTTTTCCTAATAAAGACCGTTTTGTAATAAAGGCAGATGATACTATAGAAATTAGTAGGGGAAGGGCAATTTTTAAATAAAATGATTGAAAACTTTTGTTTGGAAACAATTTTTAGAAGGAAATAAACTTGCACCTTTTTCATATTACCTTTTGAAAAATGATAGGAAAAAAGGGATGAGTTTCGTGTAAGATAGTTTTTACCCTATATAGAGACAATCTACATTATATATTGTTGATATAAAACATTGAGTTATATTTATAATACTTTTAATAAATATTTATTTTATAAAAATAGTTTCATCATTTTTTAGCAATTTTAATAGTTTATCTCATTAAAAGAGACATAAAATATTCTTTTTTTGTATTTTTTAGTGAGATAATTTTAATCCAAAATGTTTTATATTTTTCATTTTAAAATATATAATAGATACTTTTATTAAATATTTATAATTTTAAGTATTTAAATTCTAATATTTTTAAATTTATTAAAATTTATTTGCTAAACTTCAATTTTGATGTAATGATGTATTTATATAGTGATTATTTTAAATGTAACTATAAAGGAGTAAATGCGATTTTTTGGTATAATATTTTATAAAACTTTGTTTTTCTAAATGTGATTTTTGATTATATTTAAATTTAGCAATGGGGTATAATTTTATGAATACGAAATTTCTAACAGCATCTATTTTTTCTTTTATTTCACCTTCTATCGTACAGGCTGCTGATGTGGTGGCGCCAGAAGAGCCAGTACATCCAGTACATGTTGTTTCAGAAGTTGTTGCTTCTTCACCCTTTTCTTGGGCGGGTTTTTATTTTGGAGGTCAAATTGGTGGCTTTTCAAGTAAAATTTCTGGAACAACGCGTGATGTTGATACTCCTCTCTATCCTGATGAGGAGAGTAAAAATAAGCCATGGGTGCCCCTTGAGAAACAATATAAGCCTGAGCTTTCTGGGTTTGTAGGTGGTTTGTATGCGGGTGTTAATTTTGATCTTGGTAATAATTTGATTGTTGGGCTTGATACGGATATCCTTTTAACGGAAAAAAAGGATACAAAAACTTTCATCCATACTGAAGAATCTACTAGTGGGTCTGGCACTGAAGGAACTGAGGCTGGTGGATCGAGCACTGAAGGAACTGAAGGTACAGAAGAGAAAAGTTTGAAAAGGGCAAAACTACAGGGGCGAGGCTTTTCTCGATCTGATCCAGAGAATAAAGAAGAAAAAAATAGTTTAACTTTTAATCATACATTCAAACAAAAATGGACGGGTGCGACACGGGTGCGTTTAGGGTTATCTGCTCATCGTGTGATGCCTTATATTGCAGGTGGTATCGCCTATGGACAATTTCAAGATGTTTTGTCGACAGTCATTACAGGAGATGAATCCTTTAATAAGACATCGGATGTGACAAAAACGATGGTTGGTTATACTCTTGGTGGTGGTGTTGATTTTGCGATGACAGATAATCTTGTTGTACGTGCGGAATATCGTTATTCAGATTTTGGTAAAAAGAAATTTAAAGACGAAATTGAAATTAAATATAAGACGAATGATTTCCGTGCAGGAATAGCTTATAAATTCTAGTTTTTTGGAAATAAAGAAGCTCAAGTCTAAGAGGTCCTGTCTTTGATAGGGCCTTTATTTTTTGAAATTTTATGCATGGTAAATCTCTTTCATGGAAAAGAAAGAGATCTTTGATTTTGAGTGACGATGAGGAGGTAAGGAAGCATTACTCAGATTCTTAATTATTAAGAATGAAGTTGCTTTGATTCATAAGGTATAGCTAAAATATTTGTGTGCAAAGAAGGGACGCTTCGCTCTTCGCATTATGACAGTTTCATTTGATAATCGTTATAGCGTTGCTTAAAAAGCGTTTTCTACCCAAATGATGAGAAAACAAAAAAGGCATAAAATGGTGCGGACGGCGTGCACCTATTTTTTCTTTATTTAGAATTCTCTACGCTATCACCTGATTGCGCGTTTTACTTTTTTCTATATTTATAACTAACTGTTTTTATTTTATTTTATTTATAAAATTGCCTTTTGTATATAATCTTGCTATCAAATGAAATCGCTCCAAGTGCGATTCAAAAGGTGGTTCAGAAGGTGGTTTTTAAAAGGTGGTTTAGAAGGTGGTTAGCAGAACGAGAACACGTGATAGACTGTCTGTCTTATCTGTAAAAAATCTATCTAAAGGAAAATATGCTGATGGAGCTGGGCTATGGCTTATCAAAACAGCCCAAAATCAAGGGCGTTGGATTTTTCGATTTGATTTCAATAAAAAACGTCGTGAAATGGGATTAGGCTCTTGTAGCGTTGTATCTTTGAAAGAAGCGAGGCTTAAAGCTACAGCTTGCCGTGACCTTTTGCACCAAGGTATTGACCCGATTCGTAAAAGGAAAAATGAAAAATTACGGCAGGCAGTTGATAGTATTTCTTTACAAAAAATAGTTTTAAGTGCTTTTGAAGCTAAAAAAAGCGAATTGAAAAATGAAGGTAAAGCAGCAAGGTGGTTAGCACCTCTTACATTGCATGTTTTTCCTAAACTTGGGGATATAGCAATTACTGAATTAACGCAATTTGATATAAAAGAGTGTTTGTTGCCTATTTGGAAAACAAAAAATGAAACAGCGAGCAAGGCTTTATCACGTTTGAATATTGCTATAAAACATGCCGCAGCACGTGGTATAGATGTGGACATGCAATTGGTACCAAAAGCAAAAGCTTTATTGGGAAAATTTATTCAAAATGTTCAAAATATTCCTGCTATGCCATGGCAGGAAGTTCCGGCTTTTTATCAAAGCTTGGATGATAAGATTCTTTCAAATTTAGCACTGAAGTTGCTTATTTTGACTGGAGTACGGTCGTATCCATTGCGCTATTTGCGTCTCGAACAAATTGATAAAAATACATGGACGATACCCAAAGAAAATATGAAGGGCATTGTAGGAAAGGTTTCAGATTTTCGCGTGCCATTGAGTGATGAAGCTTTAAAAGTGATTGAAAAATCTCTCCCCTTTGAAAAAAATGGTTTTTTGTTTGCTGGGAGTTCTGGAAAGCCTATATCTGATGTAACACTTTCTAAATTCATGAAAGACAAAGGTTTTGATTATAGACCCCATGGTTTCAGATCTAGTCTTCGTGACTGGATAGCAGAAACAACGTCAACACCATTTGAGATTGCAGAAACTGTTCTTGCGCATTCCGTTGGGAGTTCAGTGACAAAAGCTTATATGCGGACAGATTTTTTAGAACAACGACATACCCTTATGGAACAGTGGGCTGCATTTATAACAGGAGCGACCTAAGGGGATCAAATTGTTAATGTTTTGAAAACCACTGTTTGAGATGTGTAAAACGACATTATCTCTCGCATCTTTGAGACGTGCTAAATTGATAATTTATTTGCTAAACAGTTTTGCATGTTTCAGAGTGTATTTAGAGTCGGATATTTGGTTTTTGTGTAAAAATATTTTCTACAGCATCTATAAGACGTGAAAAATCAAGTGCTAATAAGAGTATAATGAGTACAATCCATTTCGTATAACGTGACATCACTTTTATACTTTTGTAGGTCATGATGATTTCTTGAAGGATTTCTTTTTCTCCTTCTGTAAGCTCTATATCGTCTTGTGTTCTTTTCCTAGCCATGTTTCCACCCACATACACGTTCGCCCTGCTTGTTATGCTTTAAGATCTCTCTTGCTAAGCTCGAACTGATGACGTTGACATCTTTTCTCTCTAAATAAATTGGTAACCAACCAACACAAGAGACATACTTATTTGTTACGCAACCAGCGAGAGAGAGCAGCACGCACATCAGCATCACTTTTCTGATTAACTTCATTTTCCACCTCCAGCCGTGTTGTTGCTGCCTTTAAGGTTTTTTCTGTTTGCTTTTGCTGTTCTGCCTTTTTCCCAAGGGTGAAAGCTTTTGCCAAAGCTATAAAAAAAGCGGCTAGAGCCGCGCCTGTTAATAGTAGATTTCTTTTCATCCATAAGATCATAAACGGTGTTCCTGAAAACGTTTAGCAACAAAGAAAAGACCAACACCTGCGGCTAAAACCATGATAGTGGCGAGCGCCCATTGCACTGGACCATTGCCTGCTAATAAGCCTCCAAGCCCAGAAAAAGAACCAATGATTGGAGCAAGAGCTTCGGCTTTGAAAATCCCGGTTTGCGCTTGCGTTTCTACGGTTTGGTAATTCGAGGAAACAAAAGCACCTTTCGCCCATAAGCCTGCTTCAGCTGCACGTCGGTGTACAAGACCTTGCAAGCGTTTACCACCGCCTTTAGTCCATTTCTGTAATTCGGTTGGAATTGCTTCATATTCACCGTTATTGAGTTTTTTTAATAGGGTCGAATTGCAAAAAGCTGTTGTTCCTACATTATAGCAAAAGGAAACCAAAGCTGCGAATTGTTCATCTGTTAATGAAACCGTAACAGCGCGTTCAACAGCATTCTCAAATTGTCTTAAATCTTGGCAAAGAAGTTCTTCAGCTTGTTTTTCAGTGATTGCCATGCCTTTATGAACAAAAGGTTTTCCAGCATTGTTTGTATGTCCATAACCAATGGTCCATACCCCAATGGCATCTTTATAGGCATTCAAACGCAAGCCTTCCCATTGTTTAATCAGTGCTAGCCCTTCTGGTGATATTTTTCGCATATGCTTCTCCATAAAAAAGCCCCACACAAGGCGGGGCAGATTGAAAATCTAAAAATAAATTTCTTTCGCTCTTGACAAATATTCGTTTATAAACGAATATGCATTATGTTTGAAATACGTCACTACCTTACCTCTGATGGCAAAGACTTGATAGCTGATTGGCTGCGAAAGCTCCGTGATGTGCAGGCTAAAACTGCAATTATTCGCCGTCTTAATCGTTTAGAGCAAGGAAATTTTGGCGATTTCAAGCCGCTTCGTGATGGTGTCTATGAACTGCGTATGAATATTGGTCCTGGTTACCGAATTTATTATGCTCAGTCTGGAAAGACTGTATTATTGTTATTATGCGGTGGTACCAAAAAAACACAAAACACCGATATCACTCGTGCATGTGCTTGTTGGTACGATTGGCAAAACCGTGAAGATTAAGGAGTGCAAAGATGAAAGATCGTAGCCATGATGATGCAATGGCAGAAATATTCCATAATGACCCTGAAGTAGCAGCAGCGACCCTTGATGCAATCCTAGCAGATGGTGACCAGGGGGAACTGCTTGTAACACTTCGTCAAATGGCAAAAGCCTATGGTGGTGTTCAAGCTGTAGCCAAAGCAGCCAAATTGAATCCTACGCAACTTTATCGTACACTTTCAGAAAAAGGCAATCCAGAGTTCCGTAGCCTAAATGCGTTACTGCATACCATGGGGTTGCGTTTGGCTGTACAACCTCTTGAACGACCGGTTCCACACGTTTAATCTGTATTAACCACCTCCCCATTTTTGAGAACGAGGAGGGAGTATATATTTTACTTAAGCAACCTTTTTAATAGGGTTCTCTAAATTTGGTTCATAAGCGCGCAATAAAGAATCCATGCTATGCGGTAACTCTGAAGCTCCAAAATCTGTGAGAACTGTTAAGATTCTAAGTATACTTGGCATCTCATCTTGGAGTTTTGAAATCAAAGCTTTTTCTATGACACTCATAGTATCAACCAGAGCTGTACAATCTTTGTCATTCATATTCTCATGTCTAGAAAATTGAGATAACGCCATCCACAAATCACATAAGAAGTTGGTATCTATCTTCATTGTACACCTCCATGGATTTGTTCTCTTAAACATGCCAATCCTCTCGATGTGATTTTCGTTGAAGGGAGTACCTTTTCTGTACCATCCGGTCTTTGAATGGTGATAGCAGGGCAATCCATGAATCCTTTCTTGATTTTATCCTGATAAGGTAATAGAGGCGCCCCTGGAGCACGTCGATAGACCCAATCATGTTTACGCAAATAATCCGTTAAATCCTTTGGTCGCACCTCTAACATTTTTGCTGCTTCGATTAAACCAAACAACCCATCAGAACGTTTTAAACCTTCTAAAGCTTCTGCTTTTGGAGTTAGTTCTGCAATAACATGGTCTTTTTGCTCGATTTGGCTTTGTAGATGATTCAAAACACCAAGCAATGCTTCGGGTTTGGAGTAGTCAACTTGTGGTGTTGCTACCTGCCTTTCCAACTCTTGCCATCGGTCAATTATCTTTGCTCGTAAGGCGGTGCTGTAACCAGAAACAAGAATTAAACATTCACGCTTAGGAAGGTTATAACAAGGGAGAGTGCGACCTGTTGAATCTTTGTATAACCCTGTAAATTCACTCAATCCAAATTTGGATTCAGTACTTTCAGAGTATAATTCTCCTAACATTTTTCGAATATCACGCATAATATGCGTGTGTTGTTTACCGCACAATTCAGCAATCTCACGACTAGACATAGTCTGAGTGCTAACACTATTAGCAGTGCTTTCTCTAATTTCTATAAGTGTGTTCATGATGAACCCCTGTGTAGTTAGAAGTTTCTTATTGACACTCTAAAGAGAGTGCCGGGTGCTAAGAAACACGGTACACAGTCCGTCGCTATGCTTTTCCCAAAAGGGTATTTTATGGCACAGCCACACCCGACAAAACCATTATATGCGTGTAACATATAACGAGTCAAAGTTTTTAATCGGCGGAGAAAAGATTGTATCGGCAATCTATCCGCTGTGTATTTAAAGTGTTTCTTAGGCACCTGATTCGATTATTCATATTTTCGCCATATTGTCAAGCGGCTTTCGAGATTTTTTACATTTTTGCTAATTTGGCTTATCTATCTTCCTCGTCCATATGGATAACGCCTTCGCCTTCATCACATGCGTTAGGTGGGGCGTTTGGATCAAGGGTATCATCTTTATCTGGTGTGGTATTGGCTACGTTTTTTGCAGCGTCTTCTTGGGTTTCATCAAAAAGTTCACAATCTATTTTTGTGGTGTAACCACCTGTTTTATCAAGCTTGTGTTTGACGCTTTTGATGCGCCATTCTGCTGGAATATAGGGGCGGAAAGGGGGCTCATGAACAAGCTTTGCTTCTGCTTGCACAAAGGGATCACCACCAATATCACATGAGAAAGAAGATTTCCCACGTGATGATTTGTTGCGATAAGCAGCAATAGCCGCAACAGCTTCTGATTGATTGTGGTAGGTGTATTTGAGTTCATGAAACGGTGCTTGACCAACCTTGACTTCCTTTTTTTCACCAGTGCGGATATCATGATAGGTGGCAAGTACACCGCCCTTTTTCTCTTCTTCTTGCTCTTGATTTTCAGGTGTTTTGGCTTCCGTCTCTGCTTTAGGCAAATTGGGGGCGTCACTTTTATCCATATGGATCACATCTTCGCTGTCATCAACTTCTTCTGGTTCTCGTGCATCAGCGGCGGCTTTTTGGTCATCTCCTGCATCTGTTGCTAAGCCATTGGCGGCACCTGCTTCATCGCGTGCACTGTATTTAAAATCCCAAGAGGTACATTGTTTTTCATGGATGACAACGACGGGCAGTGTTTCACCAGTGATGGCTTTGCCTTCACCCCGTTTAGCCAAAACAAGCTTGCCATCAACGGGTTTTGCTACCGCATCATAGTCTTCTGCAAGGCGTGTGGCAAAAGCCATATCGCTCTCAGAAGTTTGATCAATGTGACGCACAACAATTTTTGCAAGAGCAGGATCAACTTTGGGGGTATAGCCATTGCGCTGTGCTATCTCTTGAATGATATTGCCAAGGGTTTGCTGGTGATAGGATTGGCTTTTGGGTGTTCTATAAGACGTGTTCATGGAGGCGGCGCGTCCTGTCACGCTTAAGCTTTGTGGGGGGCTGCTTACAGAGATTTCATCAATCAGATAGGCTCCCATATCCCGATTTTTACCGCCTTCATAGCCAAGTGTGACAGAAATGATTGTTCCGATGAGAGGAATATCAAGAAAGCCATTGTCGCTCTCACGCGCGCGGTCATCAAGTTCTATGGTGATGCGGTCGCTTTTATCTTCTGCTTCATCCGTAATTTCAATCGACAAAACATAGTCCATAAGTATGCGTGTAATATCTTCTCCATTTGCCATTACTGTGCAAAAAGGTTTCATGATTGGCTGCCCCAAATTCTAATCACCGGTGTGGCTTTGGGATAGGGGAGGATTGGCAAAACGATTGTGATGCCTGCTTTTAAAATCGGTCCATAGTCTGCAAGACCAAAATTTGCTGCATAAACGTGTTCAACAGCAAGAGCTTGTTGACCCTTGGCATAATATCTCCAGCAAATGGCATCAACCATATCGCCTTCTTTTGTCACGTAAAGATCACTCATAGCTCTTCACCATATTCTCTCAATTTTATTGTAAATTCTTGTTTTTTTGGGGTCCCATTTTGGTGAAAAATGCTTTGCTTTTCTTCTACAGAAAGAATGACAAACTTTCCTAAAATTTTTCCCTGACCCGTCACAAGAATATGAGGACCATTATGTGCCATTTGTCGCAAATATTCCAGTTGTCTATAACCGCCTTTAAAATCTGGATAGATCACACCGGTTAAAGAAAATTCCGCATTTGCAACGGCAGGCAATTGAAGTGCTGCTTTGCGCCCCAAACGCCCTTGCTCGACCCATGGAACACCATAAGACATGTCAAGGGTTTGATAAGCGGCCGTTTCAATGGAAAAGATAAAACTACCCAAAGCTAACATCATGATGTTTAATCCGAAAGGCTAGAGGCTATAGCCAAGCGTTGCTGTTTGGCATAGCGTTCAAGGGCTTGGTTAACGGCGGCGCGGATTTCATCTTTAAGACCATTGGGGACGGAAATATTTAAATTTGAAATCATCACGCGGGCATCGATTTCTATCGGCTTATGAACGGTAATGGGCTTGGGAGCTTTGAGGGAACCCACTTTTGCATTTGGAGCTTCCATATGCCTTGTTTCAACGCCCCCTGTATTAAAACCACTCTTGCGTTTTTCAGGGGGGGTATTTGTAACCACGGCTGTATCAAGCATTCTTTTGACAGGGGCTTTGGTTTGATTGGTAAAGGTTTTAATGGTCTTCGTTGAAGTTTTGTCGATTGTAGCCTTAAATTCTGATTTTTTTCCTCCAAAGCCAGGTATCCAACTGGTT
The DNA here is from genome assembly GCF_003606325.2 of Bartonella kosoyi. Classification (NCBI taxonomy): domain Bacteria; kingdom Pseudomonadati; phylum Pseudomonadota; class Alphaproteobacteria; order Hyphomicrobiales; family Bartonellaceae; genus Bartonella; species Bartonella kosoyi. The sequence continues at coordinate 1,724,066 of NZ_CP031843.2, read as the reverse complement.
AATTTTTGGGTCTGGTTGCTAAACCAGTCAGACAGAGCATTCCATTTGCTTTTTATGCCATCCCATAATCCCCCAATCAGATTGGAGCCTGCTTCCATTAAATCGACACCGAACAGCCATTCAATGAGTTCATTGATTTTTTTCGAAATCCAAGAGAGTGGTGAAAAGTTTTTAAAGAGCGCCAAGAGGTTATTAAAAACATTACTACATAAGCTCGCAAAAGAATCCCATAACTTGCTTATAAAGCTTATGACTGTGTCCCAATTTTTATAAAGCAGATATCCAATTCCAATAAGGGCTGCAATGCCAGCCATTATCCAGCCAATAGGTGTGGTCATGATAGCAACACCAAGCGATATAAAAGCAGAACCAACGGCGGTTATTGCTGGAATAAGTGAAGTTACAAGAGATACCGCAAGACCCGCAACTGCGGAAGCAGCCGGGACCATTGCTGCAATGAATGATCCGATAAGAATTGTTCCAACTACAGCTAAAGATGCTGCTATCCAGCCATTGAGTTTATCCCAATATTTATAGAGTACAGCAAGTGTTGCAATACCGCCAATGAGCCAACCGATAGGGGTGGTCATCATAGCATAGCCAAGGCTAACAAATGCGGCTCCCACGGCTGCTAATGCGGTAATGAGTGGACCAAAAATGAAGGAACCAAGAGCGACAAGTCCCACCTTGAAAAGAGTTATTTCACCAATCAGAGGTTCTAGCCATTGGAACCAGCCTTTAATCCTCTCTGTAAGATCACTGATGCCCTTTCTTAAATCTGAGGTAGGATTAAGCAAATCTTGGAAGACTTTTCTTAAGGTTTTAGCCCAGCTCGCAACGGTTGTTTGAATGAGGTCACGGTTTTCATCAATCAACTTTGAAAAACCGTCAACCATATCATTGATCACGGGCATAAAGCGTGCGCCAATAAAGCTCGCGATACCACCTATTTTTTTCTTAAAGGCACCAAGCTTATCACTTAAATCTGCGGCATAGCGTGCAACATCGGCACCTATCAGCCATTTTCCTTTTCTCGCCTTTGCAAACAGCTCTTTAATGGGTGCCATGCCTTGTGAGAGCATGGATGCCATCTCTTTACCATCTCCACCAAACAGTAAGGCAGCAATGTGCTGTCTTTGTGCTTGATTTTTCATCTTACTCATCTTGTCGGTAATTTCTTCTAGTAAGAGAGAATTTGATTTGAGTTTGCCAGAAGCATTTTTGACAGAAATACCAAGCGCTTCAAAGCCCATCATGCCTCTTTTTTGTCCGGCATATGCTTGTGCCGAACGCCTATTTAAAACCGCTAAGGATTGTTGAAAAAGCTCGGCAGAAGTGCCTGAATTATCGGCTGCATCCCCCCATAATTGAAGTGATGCAACACTCATACCTAAATGGTGTGAGGCATGGTAAAGACTATCCCCCAGATGCATGGTTTTCATGGTGAGGGCGGTTACACTTGCCACAAGCCCCCCACCAGCAAGCCCTAAGACACCGGTAAAGACCGAAGCACGGCTTGCCGCTGTACCAAGAGCACTTTGAACACCATGAAGACTTTTTGTCATGTTTTTTACAGCAGCAGAAAAGCGCGGAATACCCAAACTATGGGATAATTTTTTTGACAACGTATCGAATTGCTTTTGTACACGTTTAAGAGGCGCGGTGAGTTCGTCTTCAAGAGACAATCTCACCTTTGCGTCGGCAACTTTTTCACTCATTTTGTCTTATACCTTTCTGCTGCTTGTTTTCGCCAGAATATGAGTTCTTGTGGTTCCATTTCCATCATCTCTGAAAGGGACCAATGGAACACAATGGCGATATCGGCTATGAGTTTTGCGGCGGTTTCCCAGTCAAGGTATCCCGCCGTTTGATAAAAGACTCCAAGATCTCTCCAATGCTTGACAAATCATTGATATCAAGTTCACTGATAGCTTCATGCGGCCATCCAGAAAGGCGTGCGATCATAGCGATTGTTTGCTCTACACCTTCTTTTTTATCAATGGCTTGCAAATCTTTTGTTTTGGGGCGCTGTAAGGTAATTGTGGTGTGCTCTTTTCCTTCAAAGGTAATAGGGATAAGCAATTGATGGGTAACACTTTGTTGTATAGTCATTTTATAATCCTATGTTTTCTCTGTGGCCTGCGAGTTGATTGACGCCATTGAATTTTCTGATGAGGTTGAGAACGTCTATCTCAACGATTTCAACGTCTTTCTGGACATATTTGAAATATTGCAATGTGAATGTTGCTGTAGAAGTTGCTTTGCCTCCCGGTTGCCATTCTGCCATTTCAAAGCCTTTGCAAAGTCCTCTCATGGTCATGACAACACCTTCTGCGGGTGTGCCTTGTGCTTGCATTGAACTGCGCAATGAGATGTCGACATCTGTGCGTCCCAACAGTGCCATTAATTCTGGAGAGCAATCAGAAATGGTCATGCTAAGCGTGAGGGTTTCAAGACCAAGATCAACCTCAATGGAGCTATCCATGCCACCGCCGCGATAACTCTCAACGACCAAACTCAAATTCGGTAGGGTGACACTTTCACATTTTGCTTGATAGGGAATGCCGTCGACAAAAATGTTAAAATATTTCAAAACTCTTGGTAATACGGGGACTGTCATTAAAAGATCTCCTCTAGGTAATCATTGATGATTTGTGAACGGAACGTGATGTGTTCTGCGGGTGTTGTCGGGGTAAATTCCACATTGAAATAGACTCTGCCGCTTTCAATGGCGCTTGCTGTATTAAGCTCTAGATCAGGCGTACAGCGCCCACCAAGAATAGCGCCTTGTGCTTTCAAATCACGCAAATAAGCATTGACGCTTTCACTCACATCATGCATGTACGTTTTTTTGATATTGCGGTCGACAGCCCATAGGTGTCCGCGCAAAATAGCATCATTGATCATATCTGCGGTGCGCACCACGGATAAAAAAGCAAATTTTGTATCGCTTGAGAGTGTGCGATTGCCCCAGAGACGATAGCCATTTTCGCGAATAATGGTTGTGATGTTTTGTTCATTGAGAAGGTTGGCACGGCTTGATCTGTCACCAATGGAAAAATCAATGGGGCGCGCAGTTCCCACAATTCCATTGATCACTTTATTAGAAGGGGAATGCCAAAAGCCATGAGTAAAATCATTTTTGGCAATGACACCAGCAACCACTGCACTCGCGGGCTGTTCTATGATTTTGCCATCACGATTTATCTTTACAAACGGGTCAATGAGAATAGCGCGTTTTGAATCAAAATCCTTTGCTGTGCTAAGGGCTGCTTCATCTGTTGTGTTTGGAGCACCCGGCGCCACATATTATATAAAATATAGAAAAATCAATATATTATGTAAAATTATTTTATATGAATCCACTTAGGAATCCACACTTTTATACGTGATTCATTTGACCATTTTTTATAGAAGATTGCCATGTATGAATAGATCATAAAAAGCAAATCATGGTGCAAATATTATAACGCATGTAAACGTTCAAATGAAATGAAAAGCAGATATCATTCATAACAGTTCATAAATTTTATGATACGTTTTTATCACAGCACAAATCGCATTGTTTAAAAATTTAGTCGTTTGGAATTATCGATAACATACGTTTAAAGATCACAGCTTGTTTTAAAGATTGGATTGTTAATCGCATATTAACGTTCGCCAAAATTGGCGAGCGCAAAATCTAAAGAGTGTTATAGCAATATTAGATCATTCTATAAGAGGGTAATCGTTTGAAACTGTTATAAGGTAAATTGTATCAAAAGATACGCATTTATAGAAAATACAGATCATATAATTTTTCCCCAATTGGGAAAAACCTTTAAAATGGCATTAAAGAAATTAACTGTTTGAAACTGTCATAAGCTTATAGGTTTAATTTATAAAGATTGCATAAAAGGATTAAGGATAAGATCGCTTTTAAACGCTTTCTAAAAGTTTAGAAAACGATAAAGAGGTCTTTTATATCTTATGAAATGAAAAGCCTTTTAATGAATAGATTGCAGGCTAGTTTTGAAGAACAGAACTATATTCGCTTCCCTAAAAAAATGGAGGCGCATAATGCCATAGAAGTAGAATACTATATACCTTAGACAGGTATAAAAAACGTTTTAAAAGTTATCGTTTTAAAATATGAAACCAAAAGAGGTCTCCTCAAATTTGAGGGCATCTATTTTAGACAAAGATAAGCAAGTAAAATTCAAAACCGTTGTAACATCATAAGGCATGAGATTTTTCTAAATTTTTAGATAAGAGCTATAATATTAAAGAATACTCTATTCTAAAGATAACGAGTTCGAATTTGAGCTGGTTGATTTTGCCAACTCAAAATTGAGCCAGCTTATTTGTAAAAAGTTACATTTAATGAAAAGTGAAAATACGCTTATGAGAGCCTTTCTAAATGAACGTTTAAACGTTTGAAACTAATGTTTATAATAGTTTTTAAAACCTTCCATTTGATAAAAGCGGTTGTTTATTTATCTTATGAGAGCTTGTTTTAAAAACCAGCGTTTGCAAATGTAAAAAGAACGTTTTTATAAGACATTCATTTAAGATGCATTTTCTTTTGATTGTATTGAGATGAATCTAAAAAGCGTTTTGATTTTTAGAATGTAAGTTGTTTCAATTTTACTCAATTCACTCAACTCAATTTTAAGGTCAGTCTATTGAAACGTTTTAAAAGAAGCATTGTGATCATGGGCTTTGTTTTAAAAACCCCCCTCACAAAGGAGGGTGTTATGATTAATACGTTTGAGAGTAACAAAAAGCGCTTATAGGCTCTCTCATTCAAGTGAGTGATTAAAGATCATATACATCATTTACGTTCCTTTTGATAAGTTTTCATATCTCTAATAGAGCGCTTGTAATAGATATGTTTTGTATATATGTGTCATTACCTTGATTAGGGTTGATTCATAAGGATAGACATTAGAAAGCCGCGTCATATCAGTTGGCACGGCTTTCTTTTATGAATTCTCTCTTTTATGATGGGTTTATAGCCATAAAGAAGGCACCCCCATACCTATTTTTATTCTGTTTTATCAATAATCTTAACGACATTATCGCTTTGATAAACCTCATAATTTTTAGGAACTAACTTTGCTTTGCTTTTTGTGTTGATTGTTGCATTGCCATAAGCACGCCCCCAGATCGTTGCACAATGTGAGATTTTTGCATTACCATAAACAGAGCCATAAATCTCACAAGAGCCCCCCACGCGCGCATTGCCATAGACCTTGCCATAAATCTTTGCACGACCATTAATCACAGCATAATTATAAATTTTCGCATGGCTATAAATGCAAGCAGAGCCACAAACCCTAGCATGACCATAGACGCGGGCATAACTAAAAACCGTAGCATCATAAGAAACATGCGCATGGTCATAAATATGAGCATCAGCAAGAACGCGGGCAGCACCACTCACATGAGCATTGCCATAAACATTGCCATACACATGAGCACTCCCATAAACACAAGCCTGATCATAAATCTTTGCATATTGAGAGATAAAAGCCTTACTATAGACTTCAGCATTGCCATAAACCAGACCACAGACTTGCGAATAATGGCGTATTTTTGCATCATCATAAACACGGGCATGACCATAGACACAAGCATCATCATAGACCCAGCAATTGCCATCATGGGATAGGTTGACTTCCTTTTCAATAAAACCACCTAAAGCACCCGCCTTGACATCATCAAAATCCCTTAAAGCCCGAATGCGATAAAGGTTTATAATTTGCTTAGTAAGTCTCTCTTTAATTTGTTTAATTTGATTGGTTAATTCGTATTTTTTACACATAGGGGTACCCTCACAATCTAATGTGTTAAACGTTTTCTAAAATTTGGAATGGAAAAATTTGGTTTGAAAGCAAGCGCCCCCACAACGCCCGCCGCTGCTTTATTGATTAAACCCAGACAATTTCTAACTCGCCATAAGGAGAGAGACGTTCAGTATAGGTTTTTATTTTAGTAGACCCGCCGACATTTTCACGAATAACAGCAATGCCATGGATATGAGCATTTTCAAAAATATGCACGTCATTTGCTATACGAGCGTATTCATAAACCCTAGCATTGTCATAAATATAGGCATTATCATAAATAATAGCATTGCCATAGACATGAGCATTACCATAGACATGGGAATTATTAGAAACAGCAGCCTTGCCATACACATGGGCATTCCCATAGATATAACCAGCCACGATAGCATTGTTATAAACCCTTGCATTTTCATAAACATGACCATTTTTAAATACAATGGCATCATCATAGACCCAGCAATTTCCATCATGAGAGAGGTTGCTTTCACTTTCAATAAAGCCCCCCAAGGCACCAGCTTTAACATCAGAAAAGTCTTTTAATGCTTGGATACGATAAAGGGTATGATTACCCAATACACGCGTTTCATTTGTGAGTGCGAACTTTTTTTGCATAACACAATTCCTTTATAAGAAGATTAAATTTTAAAATGAGATTTTTAAAGGGGGCGCCCCCGCCGCGCTCGCACGTTATTTAAGCAGCGTTACTTTCACTAATCTTTACAACGGTATCATTTTCATAAATTTCACAATCTTCAGGAATCCCATATGCATAGTAAAAGTTTTGTTTGACATATGAATAACCATCTCTTTTTAACCTTGCATTGCCATGCACCAAACCTCTAATGGTGTGATAACCAGTCACTTTCGCATTGCCATAAACAGAACCGTAGACTTGAGTATACCCACCCACGCTAGCCTTGCCATAAACCTTGCCATAAATTTTAGCAGCACCACTGATAACAGCATGATCATAAACCACGGCATTGCCATAAATACGCGCATTTCCTGATAATTTTGCATTGCCATAAACCCGCCCACAGACCCAAGCATTATTAGAAAGATGCGCATTGTCATAAACATGAGCATTTGCATAAACGCGGGCGCGATCACAGATATGAGCATTGCCATAAACAGTACCCATTATAATAGCGTTATTAAAAACCTTGGCATTTTCATAAATATGGGCTGGATTTAAAACAAGAGCATTATCATATACCCAGCAGTTGCCATCATGAGAGAGATTGTTTTCACTTTCAATAAAGCCGCCCAATTGACCAGCTTTAACATCAGAAAAGTCTTTTAATGCTTTAATGCGATAAAGAGTTTTATGATTAAATACACGTGTCTCATTTGTGAGTGCAAACTTCTTTTGCATAGCACAATTCCTTTATAAAAAGATTTAAATTTTAAAATGAGATGGTTAAAGAGGGGCGCCCCCGCCGCGCCCGCGCCATTATTTACGCAGCGTTATTTATAGCCTGATCAGCACTACAGACATCTTCAGAAAATTTCTTATTTTCATTAAGCACCGCATTGCCATAAATCGTTGTAAATTGGCAAATTTGTGCCTTGCCATAAACATGCGCATTATCATGAATGTTTGCAAAGGGACCAACACGCGCCGAGCCAGAAACCTTGGCATTATCATAAATATTGCTACCGCCATAAACTATAGCCTTATCAAAAACATGAGCATTCCCATAAGCTTTTGACCACGTAGCAAGGCGTGATTTACCGTAGACATGGGCATCATTAAACACAAGCCCACTCACATGAGCATTTTCATAAACACGGGCGTTATCGTAAATAAGAGCCCCCTCTGTAATAACGGCATTATCACTCACAACGGCATTGCCAAAAACATAGCCCCCAATTTTTGCATTGCCATTAATGATTGCATTGTCATAAACACGTGCTTTATCACTCAAAACCCATGCCTTATCACTAATCACGGCATTACCATAAACCCTAGCATAATTCAAAACACAGGCATTATTGCGTATTTTGGCATTTTCGGAAACGCTTGCTTGGATAACCATAGCATCATCATAAACCCAGCAATTGCCATCATGAGACAGATCACTCTCATCTTTAATAAAGCCGCCTAGATCCCCCGCTTTAACATCAGCAAAGTCTTTTAATGCTTTAATGCGATAAAGAGTATGATTACCAAATACACGCGTTTCATCTGTAAATTCGTATTTTTTAGATGTTTTTTTCTTATTAACGGGGGTAATTTTTGAAATATTTGTCATATTTAAATCCTGTTTGAATAATGTTTTTAATTGACAGCCCATAAAGGCATCGGGTGCTAAAAACACGGCAAACAGTCCGTTGCTTATACTTTTCCCTCGAAAGGGTATTGTATGGTATAAGCACACCCGACAAAATCGTTATATGCCAATGATAGCATAAAAGAAAGTCAGTATTTTAAAGAATGGGAGAGGCTGTTTCGTAACCTATCCGCTGTTTGCTTCGTGGTTTTTAATCACTTGAGTATTTATATAACAAAATACGTATTTATTGTCAATTAATATTATATCTTTTTTGATATTTTTTTGTATTTTTTTAGATACGTTGTGTATTGATAATATCCTATGCTTATGAAGTGCTTCTTTTATATTTATATGCATTTAAAGCTATATTATAGGCTTTATCAAACGATTGCGTTGTTTTTTGAATCTATACATTTATAATATTTAGAAACGCTCTCATAATGCGTATTTTTATCTTTATAACCTATAAATTTTTTTACTAAATGAATTTTAATTTTTTTGTGAATTTTGTTTATAACGCATTTATCATTTGCACTATCTTAATAGGCACCGCGCTCTTATAACCAACCCTTTCATTTGCATTATGATTATAAAACCTTGCTGTTTTTACGCATTCTTTATAACTGTTATGTTCTTTATAGCCACCGCATCATTTTTCATTTTCATAAGAGAAACGATAAATAGGATAATTACGATTTATAGACTGTTATGAAAACATTTAAAGAGAAACTGATAATTATAGAGATCAGAAAAATACTTTTTAATAGACCGTGTCAGTGTTGTCAGTTGTGTCAGTTCTTTTTAGACCCTCTATTATTTTTTTTAAATGAGTAAAAATTAAAAACATTATATTTCAATATGTTAATGTCTTTAAAACACAACCCATATCAAAAATACAATCTTTAAAGATAACCCATGATGTGAATTGATTAAAACTTGTCAGTTATCTGTCAGTAAATTGAACCGACAAATTGGATTATTTTAGTAAGTCATTAAAACGTGTCTTATGAAAAGCGTATGACCTTTTAAAACCTTCAAAAGATAGCTTGTAACTCATAAGAAATGCTATCAAGATCATTAGGTTATGAGTTTTGGGGGTGCTTTTGTACGTATTATTTTATTTTTTAATTAGAAATAAAAATCATTATATTTCAATATGTTAATGTTTTAAAGAAACAACCTATATTAAATACAATCTGTGAATACAATCTATGATATATATAAAAAGGGGTTTTGTAGGGGTTTTGGGGGGGGGGTAAGAACCTACAAAACCTATAAGTAATATAAGAAAATGAATATATATAACTCTCTTTAAACAAAGCTTTTGAAAACAATAAAGCACTCATTTTAGATTACGGTATAACCTCTTAAAGGCAATGTAAAAAAATCTAATTCACTTTAAGAGTGGATTTCTTAAAAGTCTTAAAGCAATCCAAAGTAGAGTATCTAAAAGTGCAAATGATTTCTTTTTAGAATAACGCATGATAAATTATCCTTTTAAAGATTGTATGTAAGCAATGTATAAAGGGGGTATAGACTGTTATAAGACCCTATACCCCTTATGCGTTTATAATACCCATTATGTGAGCATGCTTTATAAGTTATTCAGTTTCTCTTATTTCTAATTTTGGTAAGTTTTTTACGATTTTCATTGTTTCTAAACTTACGGTAATAACCCTTTGAAATAACTCTAGAGGGTAGGCGGGGTTGCCAACGGTTTCAACAGCATAGCGATTGGCATCATTCACAATGCCACTCTTTTGATCCGTCTTTACACATTGACGTCCCATAACCCATTCAAGAGCGGGTTTACCATTGACGATATACTTATAAGCTTCAAGAGGGATATCTGTTATTGTGATATTGCTATTATAAATAACAGTGGTTTTATCTTTCTCTTTACCTGCTTTTGCGAATTTCATTTCGGTCACATAATAGAATTTTTCGGGATTAGAGATCTCTGTCTGTTTTGGATTACCCTTTTTAAAGGTTACTGGATAAGGTTCTACATCTTCATAATTCACATGCAAATGACCCAATTCACGTCCTGCTGTTACAAATTTCCAAAAATCACTAGCACTTTTAACACAAGGAATACGAGGCAATTCTTTGCATAAATTATGTGCATAACGGGCGCGATAATCTTCTGAATGAAGTAGACCGTAAACATAATAAAAGATATCTTCTTTTGTTATAGTTTCATTAGGATAAGCAACTTTAAAACGTGCTAATCCCGCATCTGTAATGCCATCACGAATTTTCTTTTTTTCATTTGTCATAAATAAGCTATGGTCATGATGTTTTTTTTCTTCACAATAGAGCATAAACGGATAGCATCTTGATTTTTCTAATGTGTCAAAACTAATAGGCTTATTTGTCATGAGACAAGAAAAAGCTTTTTGACTTCCTTCTCCCGAAATGCAAATTCCAAGGTTATGGGGGATATCCTGATTAAAAAATTGATGAGTTTTCCCTAGCGCTTCATTTAGTAATGGTGATGCATAATGCCATGTTATCATAAACGGGCGATAAAGAACTGGAACCTTTAAATGAACGTCAAAAGTTGCGTTGCTTCCTTGCTTTAATTTAGAGATAAGAGCATTTGCCCAACTAATTTTGGTAGCATCATAATCAATAATCTTCCTTATAGGTACAGATGGATTCTCAGCAATAAGACGTTTTTGTATATTAAAAAATTCAATTGTTTTTTGAATAGATAAATTTAATGCATTACTTGAAAAGTTATAAACCCAAGCATCTCGAGCAGAATTCACACCACGTGACACTTCCCTAAATAGCGCAGCATCTATCGAGTTATTTTTAATACCCATGGGTATAAACCGATTAAAATCGGCTTCTCTTTGTTTTATCCAATCTCCATGTTTATCTGGTGTAATTATTTGCCAACCTTTTTTACTTCGTGTAATGCCATCAATACTCCTAAATTTTTCAATTATCGTAAGCTTTTCTTTTCTATTGAGATAATCTCCAATATCCCGAAAATATATCTTACCACGTGGTTGTGCATTTGGATTTTTAACCAAAATAGAAATCGCTATAGGGGCACGAGAGCCAGAACCAAAAATCTTGCCGCCTTCTTTTCGCGAAAGTTCTCCAGACGTTCGTTGATTGCCCCGTAAATGGAAAATATAAAGGCTGCTAAATTCCTCAACGAGGCACTTGCGTAAACCATCCATAGAACTTCCATCAATAAAACCCGCGTTTGTAACAAAGCCAATTACGCCAGCATTATTAATACGGTCACTAGCCCAACGAATGGCACGAATATAACTATCATAAAGTGCTTGTAATAAACTTGTTGTTGAATAAGTAGCATAAGTTTCACGGATACGGTCATCTAATATGGGATAGGGAGTGTTTTTTGCATTGTCATTAGCGCTTTTTTGACCTACCGAATAAGGAGGGTTACCAAAGATAACTTGGATATCCAGTTTCTTTTGATGCTCTAAATATTCACTGTTTTCTTTGAATAATTCCTGTAGCAGGTTCTTTTCTTCAAGCATCCGGAATGTATCAGCCAAACCAATATGCTTAAAGGGAATATAATCTCCTTTCATCAGACTATGATACGTCGATTCAATGTTAATCGCTGCTATGTAATAGGCAAGTAAGACAATCTCATTGGCATGGATATCATGACGGAATTTATATTCCATATCCTCTGGTTTGATGAGATCTGATTGTAAAAGCCTTGTGATAAAGGTACCCGTTCCCGTGAAAGGGTCGAGAATGGAGACACCCCGTGACCCCAAGCTTTTGCCAAACTCTTTACGCAACACATCATCAACAGAATGAATGATAAAATCAACAACCTCAACGGGGGTATAAACAATCCCAAGCCTATCGGTGGTTTTCTTAAATGCCTTGGTAAAAAAATCTTCATAAAGCTTGATAATAAGGTTTTGTCTTGCTTGGGGGGAGGTAATCCCAGAGGCACGGAATTTCACACTGTCATAAAACTCTTGTAACTCTTTTGATACTTGCTTGATATTGGTTTTATCCAACTCAGCTAAAATCTTTTCCATGGCTTGCGAAATGGCATTGTTTTGCACAAATTCATTGCCCTCAAACAAGGCTTCAAACACGGGACGCGTGACAAGATGTTGTCCTAACATCTCAAGCGCTTCCTCTTGTTTTATTTCACTGTTTAAGTTGTTTTTTAGTTCTTTATGAAATGCATCAAAGGCGTGAAAGGCTTCACTGTTTTCATCAGCAAGCAGGTTTTGAAGATGGGTGATATGGTTTTGTGCAATTTCAGCAACATTGCCAGCCCATATGCCCCAGTAATCGGCAAGGGTAAATTTCTTAGCCAAAAGGGTTTTAAGGGCATTGGGAAACTCTTTATAAAAGGGTAATCTTCCTGTAACACTATGAATGTATTTTTGTGGTTCATAGGCTGCTTTTCCAATCTCAAGCCCCGCGCTTTCTGGTTTCTCATAAACATAGATTTTATCCTCAACCGCTGTCATGCTCTTTAAGGCGCTAATCTCCAAAACATCACTAACGTCTTGCCCTAAAATCATCTGGTTAAGGGTGATTTCGAAATTCTCATCATGAGCAAGCAAAGCATTGATCACTTGCCAGACAACACTGTATCTCTTGTTGTATTTTAAAGCTTCTTCAGCAGAAATCCCAGCCGGCACCCCAACGGGTAAAATGATATAGCCTCTTTTCTTGCCTTTGGCACGGCGCATGATACGCCCCACCGCCTGTATCACATCCACTTGGCTTTTGCGCGGGTGTAAAAACATGATCGCATCAAGAGCAGGAACATCAACACCCTCAGAAAGACATCTTACATTGGTCAGCACACGACAAGTATTTTCCCCCGCATCTTCCTTTAACCAATCAAGGGCTTCATTGCGCTTCTTGGCACTTTGCGTTCCATCAATATGAGCAAAGGTACACTGAAGAGGCGGCGTCTCTTTATAGAGCTTATGAAGATTATATAATTCTTTCTGTATTTCTTGAGAATTGAATGTGTCACGGATACGTTCAGAAGTCTTGATATCTTTACAAAAAGCCAAAGCCCGACGCATAGGGTTAGGGTCATCACTCAAATCAACCTTCAGATCTATTTTAGCAAGGGCTTGATAACAGCCTATGATCTTGGTTTTATCATCAAGGATAAGTTCATAATTCTCATCGGTCATCAGATGTTGAATGGATTCACAGACTTCCTCTTCATTAACGCCTAAGATAATAATTTTATAAGGAACTAAGAGTTCATTCTTAACGGCTTTTGAGAATGTGTAAGTGTAAAGCTCTTTTCCATAAAGCGCTTCATCATCCATAGACGCCAGAATACCATTCATCTCATGGGCTTGTTTTTTGGCACTATCAGCAAAGATCTTAGGCGTTGCAGTCATATACAGACGTTTTTTACCCCGTATGATGCTGTTATCATGAACCTTGATAAATTCAGATTCATGCTTGTCTGTTCCCAATACAACCCCAGTCGTACGGTGTGCTTCATCACAAATGATCAGATCAAATTCGGGTAAATCATATTCCTTTTGTGCATCCGAAATCACTTGAATGGAATGATAAGTTGAAAAGACCACAGTCATCACATCAAGAGAGGTCTTATTGGCTTTACGCGCAAGCTCTTGTGAATCCGTGGTCGCCGGCAAGACAAGATCTGATGCATCAAGACCCGATTCATCATCCTGTTTACTTTTACGACGTTTGCCTACTTGTGTATCCGAACACACCGCAAAGGAACGCAAGGGGATTTCTGTATCAAGGGTCCATTCACGGATTGTTTGTGACATCAAAGCAAGGGAGGGCACTAAAAACAACACACGCTTGCCTTTTCCTGCTATGGTTTCTGCTATCTTAAGACTGGTGAATGTTTTACCCGTACCACATGCCATAATAAGCTTGCCACGGTCTGCTTCTTTTAAACCTTCACAAACTCTTTCAAGCGCTTCTATCTGATGATCTAAAAGCTTTTTTTTCGGTTGCTCTTTAAGGACGGCTTGTCCTCGTTCTTTATAAGCGCCCCAATCGATTTGACTGTTTTCTAAATCAAACAGATTAATCTGTTGAATACGAACTTCTTGACCATCACAAGTGTTGTTAGCATTATCACTCCAATTGCTTTCGGTGCTATCAACGAGAATACGACGCGTAAAAATCTTTTTGCCTGAGGCAGCGATAAAGCTATCAATATCTTCTTTTTTAATGATGTGAGAAGCATCATAGCATTTACATTGAATAGCCGCATATCCTCCTTGATCACGGATTGTAGCGACCAAATCAATACCAATATCACGCCCATCTTCATCATGTTCCTTAGCCCATTCCAAATAAGTTTGAACCTTTTCGTATTCTTGCTTTTGCAACGGGTCTTCAGCTAAATAAACCTTTACAAGGTTTTCAAACAGCGTTCCCAATTCACGGGGTGATTTTGCTTGTTGACGATAATATTCCAACAGAGAGCGTAGCGTGACATGTTCATGATCAGACTTAAGAGATTGCAGCATATTATAACAGAGCTCCGTTTTGGTATGAGAGGGTTAATTCTTTTCAAAAGAATCAAAATGAAGCTTATTAAATCTATTTTGAACGAATTGAGAAAAAATGCAGAAAAATGCGAAAAAACGGATAATTTTTTTCAAAAGGGATTTTTAAAGGCTATTTATCCACAGCCTATGACACAGCGTAAGATCAGCAAAGTAGTAAAATTTGCTATTCGTTTCACGGATTAATCAAGACAAATGCACTATGTGCTTTAAGATATCGGAATGAGTATTTTGATAGGTTTTATAAGGCATAAAATAATCACTTTTGTCAGTTCAATTTACTGACAGATAACTGACAAATATATATTATTGATTGTATTTAAGGTTGTATCATTGATATAAGTTGTATCTTAAAAATACTAACATATTGAAAAATAATGTTTTTAATTTTCACTCATTTGAAAAAATAATTATAGGGTCTAAAAAGGACTGACAGAACTGACAAAAATGACAAAACTCTTCCTATAAAGTTACTTAGATCATTATCTTTGGAGAAAAATTCCTTGATAAGAATGCCATTAAAAAGAGTTTTGTCTCTTTGAGTAGAAAGTTTTTAAAGAAGATTTCTTTATTGTTTGATGCTGTTGTTTTTGACGAAAGGGTGCCATTCATAACGTCTATCTGGACGCCGACCTAATTCATTGCCCTCTATAGGAAATTCACGAATATAGTTACAACGGCATAAAAGCTCTATAGCTTGTTTAACGACTTCTTTGTCTTTTAAAGAATGCCAACAGCGTCTATAGATATCTCTTGCTGTAAAAACATCGGGTAAATGATCACAACGCTCGACAATCAATTTTGCCCCCTCTGTTGCTAAATTATCCCCCGCCGCATAAAGACGTTTGGCATGACTTAATAGATAACTTGTCCAACGCAAGGCTGTTGTGATGGCATAGGGTCCAATTTCAAAACGACCACCATCAAGAAGTTCAAAAATCAACGCAAGGCTTGCTATGGTCTTAGGCATTTTTAAAAGATGCGATTGTAAACTTTCTGAGTGACTACCTCCTTTTGCCTCTTTATGAAGATGTTCCAACCATTCATAAAATTGCACTTGTGCTTTAGGAGAAAAACGCATGATCAGCGGCTTTTCTGGAGACCCTAAGCGTTTATCACGAAAAGAACGAAATACCCCTTCATACTTTTGCCAGCCCTCTTGATTGGGCGGTCTATCAATCACTTGCCATTCTTTATTGTCATCGGGCCAGACAATCATTTGAAAGCGTTGCATAAGACCATCATCGTTTATTCCACGCTGTATGGCTTGAATGAGGGGAATAAGGCGTGAAGGTTGAATGCCTCCAATTATGGATAAAGTGACATAAGGGATAAAAATGGTTCCACGCTCTATACGGTCATAGGTAAATTGATCATCTCCATTAAAAGCTGTTAAATAAAAGGAACGGTCTGTTTGATATTCCTTTCTTTCTAGATTAGCTAAAAAACCAGCCAGTTCATCACGCACCATCAAGAGACCACGGGGGTTTTCTTTTAAGAGTTCCCCAAGCTTTTCAACGGTCACATCATTGACAATAAAACGAGAGACATCATCATCATGCACATTGTCTTTAGAGAGGGTTTCAGACAAAAGAGCACGGGCTGTTTCAAGATCTCCTTTTTTTATTGCTTTATTGGCTTGTCTTTCCTTTTCTCGTTTGTCTAAAGTTTCAAACCTCTCTTCAATTTGTTGTTTTTCTTTCTGTTTTAACCAGTCTTTATACCATTTCTTTTGAAGGCAAGTGATAGGAGTTAAAGCGGCTTTCATGGCTGGTGTTTTGAATGTTGATGATTGACCAATAAGAGCCCCCCAGAGATTAGGCACCACAATCCAATCATCATATTGTTTTGGGGCAACCCGCACGCCATTGCCAATGACAGCAGCCAAGGCACAGAGAGCAGAGACAGCAATAAAATCCATAGGGGCTTGTTGACGCTCTGAAACGTCATAAACATAATCCATAAATGGCATTGGGAGTTGTAATGGGTCAAAAGGCTCGACGGGTAAGAGAGCCGCCGTGATAGGCTTTATTTCCCCCCAACCGTTTTGTTGCAATGCTTGTTTATAAGGAATGGCTTCTAAACAAGTATTATCATTTAAAGGCGTATTATTCTCTAAAATATTTTTGTTATCTTGTCTCATGTTATTTACCTTAGAAAATAGAGGAGATCGTTAAAATATGCGTTATGCGGGGCTTGCCTCATAAGGACCTCAAAGGCTTGGCTATAAGCACGCGTAGCAAAGGTAAAATTAGCTAAAGTCTTTTTGATTGGTTGGCTTCCATAACGCCCATGCCAAACCCTCGGCACAGCGCGTGTAATACCCCGCGCATTCTTAAAAGAACACATCATTTTAAATCCTATAACGTTGCGTCACAGGACGGATTGTGCTATCTCTGAGGTGATGAGTTTGAGAAAGCCTTGTCCGTCCTTACGTGACAAGGTTTTTTTTATGCCGCGTCACTTTGACGTTGCTGTTTCGCTTGCTCGATTACATTCAAGAGATCCGATTGTAACCAACGGGATAAAAAACCAAATTTTAAAGGTTTTGGGAGAGAGCCATTGGTGACATGACGGCGGAATGTTGAGACACTCATATGAAGCAATTTTGCACTTTCACGGTCTGTTAAAAGAATATCATTTTCGGTCATTTTAAAATCCTTTCATAATAAAAAATAGAACCAAATCATGCCTATTTATTAAGCACATTTTGGTTTATTTTTGAAGGTATTTTATTTATAGAAAACAATATTTTATCATATAATTTCTCATGTGATAATTTATGAGTCTTATTGAGAGCGAATGAGAGAGGAGAGAGCTAAAGTTATCCACAGATCATGGGGTTATGCACCCCATATCTTAAGATTGACCAGTGACATAAGCCGCCCATTTATCCATATAGACACGACGCTGTTCTAAATAGTCAGTCCGACGATAGGCACGCTCTACTTGTCCGCCTACCGTATGAGCTAAAATGGTTTCAGCGACCTCATAGGGGGCATCGGTTGTTTCAGCAAGCCAATCGCGTAAACTAGAGCGAAAACCATGGGGGCAGGCTTCAATTTTATTTTTTCTCATATACGCTGCCATCATCGTATGTGAAAGAGGACCACGACCGGTAAGTGAAAAGATGAAATCACTTTTAGAGATACAGCGGGCTTGTTCAATTATTTTTATTGCTTCAGATGATAGGGGCACGCGAAACTCTGTTGTAGCATCACGCTTTCCTTTCATATTTTCAGCAGGAATAGTCCATATATCGCCATCAACTTGATCTTTATGAATATGACGTAAAGGATTAGTACGGACACCTGTCAGAATAAGCAGACGCAAAGCTAAATGTTTTATAGTTGTTGTTTTACAGAGAAATTGGTAAAAAGCCGGCACATCTCTCCAATCCATGGCTGGTAAGCTTTGTTTTTTATGACGTTGTTTGCCTAAAAGAGCGCGTGCTTTTGTTGTTGCTTGTAAATCAACATCTAACCCTAATGCAGCCGCATGTTTGAGACAAAGATTAAGACGCATCAGTGCTGTTCGAGCAGTTCCAGCTTTTGTATGCCAAATAGGGGCAAGGGTATCGCGTATCTCTGTTTGTGTAATCTCTGAAACGGGTAGACAGCCTAATTTAGGGAGAATATGGAGGCGTAAATGTAAAAACCAATTACAAGCCTCACCATCATTCTTTAATTCAGCTTTACGGCTTTCAAAAGCATCTAGAGCAATATCTTTTAAGTAATGGAGATTGCGCATTGCCTCACGCTTTTGTTTGTTGCGTTCTTTAATAGGGTCACGCCCCTCACGTAAAACAGCCCGCCATTGGTTTGCCAATTCACGTGCTTTTTTTAAAGAGACATCTCGCAACGCTCCCAATCCCATTTCACGACGGCGTCCGTGAAGGGTATACCGTAAAATCCATTGAACACCTCCATCTTTACGCTTATGAAGTAACAAGCCGGCGCCATCATTATATTTGCCAGCCCCCAATGTTGCGACAGATCTTGCATTAAGACGGTTCATAAGAGCCATTTTAGTCCTTTCTTGTATAAATTTTACCCACACACCAGCCCCGCTTTTGACGTGCAAGCAAGTGATATGAATTGATTCAATCTGAGAGGGTTTAGAATAAGAAAATCTTACTATATTCGGGGCTTTAATTCAATATGCAAAACAGTAAATTATATATAAAAATCAATGTGTTGCTAGCATCAAGCACCACAATAGCGCGCAGGCGCTCTGCAATGCCAATCAGTTCTGCTGCTACAGGGTTGGCAGTTGCACTAGTTTCATTCCCTTCAATACCAACGCTGGAAGGGCGCTGATGTGTAAAGCCTGGAGCAATCAGAATACGTGGTGTTTGTCCTACAATGGATTGTGCTCCAATGAAAGCATGAACGCCTTCATAAGCGCCATTTGCGTTTACACCACCTAGAATATTGGTGAGTGTTGCATTTTCGTTGTCACCTTCTTGCACACGGATGACAACGACAATTGCGCCTACTTGCTTGAAAATGAGATCAAGGGCATTGGGTAATGTACCTTGACGCTTACCCGTTTTATCGAGTTTTGCGGCTTGTGAAAGAGAGCCCGCTACCAAAACCGGTGTGTTAAGAGGAAAGGCTTGTTCATCAGCATCAGGTGCTGTGCCGATAATTCCGATAACGCCAGACTGAACTGCACGAAGGGGGCGGGTGCCGTCGTCAACCTCGACGACTTCAACACCGTGTAAAAAACCTGTTACCATTTTATACTCCTTTAAAATATTGGTTAATGAAATGAATGGGAAAACGAAGGGGATGATTGCTGTGTTTTAAGCGTCCAGCATTTATAGATGAAATTAACAAAAATATAGAAAGGTGCTTGACATTATTTATGCAATGTGTATTTTCGAATCAGGTGCCTGAAAAACACCTTAAATACCAAACGGACAAACTACCGACATAGTTTATCTTCCGCACATTAAATACTTTGACTCGTTATATGCTACGTGCGTATAATAATTCTGTCGGGTGTGGTTATGCTATACAATACCCTTTCGGGGAAAGCGTAACGACGGACTTGGTACCGTGTTTTTCAGCGCCCGACACTCTTTAGAGTGTCAATGAAAAACCTCTATTACCAAGGAGTTCGTTATGAACACACTTATAGAAATATCAGAACAGGTTATTGATCAAGAGACTGTTCAAACCGTCAATGCCCGTGAATTACACACATTTTTAGAGATAAAAGCCCGCTTTAATGATTGGATTAAAAACCGCATTAAAGAATGTAAATTTCAGGAAAATATAAACTTTATAACGCTTACTAAAAATTTAGTAAGCGGTGGAAAGGTAAAAGAATACCACATTACCTTAGACATGGCTAAACACCTTTCGATGATAGAGCGTAATGATAAAGGACATGAAGCGCGTCAATATTTTATCAAATGTGAACGGCTTTTGAAACAAGTAACCACACCACAAGTTGATTATTCCAAACCCGAGGCATTACTTGGTGTTTTGAATCACTTACAAAATCAAATTGAGCAGAAAGATCATGTTATTGCTGAATTGACTCCAAAAGCAGAGGCTTTGGAAGGTTTAAAACGTTCTGATGGTTTGTTTGGTCTTATCGAAGCAGCGAAGATGTTGGAGGTGCGACCAAAGGACTTAACCGATTACTTGCGTAAACATGATTGGGTCTATCGTCGTGCTCCGGGGGCGCCTCTATTACCTTATCAGGATAAAATCAAGAAAGGCTTTATGGATTGCCCTGCTATCACCATTCAAAGACCGGATGGTACAGAAAAGGTACTCCCTTCAACAAAAATCACATCCAGAGGATTGGCATGTTTGAGAGAGCAAATCCATGGAGGTGTACAATGAAGATAGATACCAATTTCTTGTGCGATTTATGGATAGCATTGTTTCAGTTTTCTAATGATGAAAATATCAACGATAAAGATTGTACAGCTTTGGTTGATATCATGAGTCTTGTAGAAAAGGTTTTGATTTTAAAGCTCCAAGATGATGTGCCAAATATTGTTAAGATTTTAGCAGTTCTCACAGATTTTGGTTCTTCAGAGCTACCGCATAGCATGGATTCTTTATTGCGCGCTTATGAACCAAATCTCGAGAGCCCCATTAAAAAGGTTGCTTAAGGTAAAACATAACCTCTCTTCCCTGCTTCTAAGTGGGGAAGAGTTTAGTAGATTCCCTTAAAGAAGCTTATTCCAATCACATAAAGGGTGCTTTTTCTCCAGTGTGTTGTAAAATATCTTTACATAATACATATTATACGTACAATACGTATTATCTATTAAAAGGCTGTACTGATGAAAAAATATAGTTTTACAGATGTAAATCGCGGGGCAGGTGATATTTTAGACGAAGCGATGTCAACGCCTGTTGCTTTAACGAAGCGAGGGCGTGAAAAAATCATTATGCTTCCTGTTGATTTATATCATGAATTAATAAAAGCGCGTTCTAGCGTACAATCTTTTTCCTATGCAGATGCACCGCAAAATATATTAGACGATTTAAATCGTGGTTTAGATGACATTTTAAACAGTGATGAACATGTTTAAAGCAGGGGATGTTGTTCGGTATTATTATTTATGGCACGAACAAGCGCAAAAAGGTGAACATTCAGGGCGTAAAGCGCGTCCTTCTTGTGTCATGGTTAAAACTGAAAAGCATCTTTTTTTGTTTCCTATCACTTCTCAAGAGCCAGTTAATTTGCAATTTAGCTTAAAAGTACCTGAGATAGAATGCAAACGTGTGGGGTTGCAAAAGCAATCTTGGGTACGTGTTGATGAATTTAATGTTGTTTCTTGCGAATCTTTGTTTGACTTTGAAGATTTAAAACCACAAGGGCGTTTTAGTCTTGCTTTTATGCGTAAAATTGCACTTAAAATTAAAGAAGTTAAAGCAATAAAGCCACTTGGAAAAGTTTCTAGAGACTGAGTTATACAATTAAACAGTATGGAGTGTCGGAACTTTGCTAACATCTGTTTCACGTTCAGCATGCCAAGCATCATAATTGGCTTGAAGCTGTAGCCAAAGGGCTGGTCCATTTCCTAACAATTTACCAATGCGAGCCGCTGTTACGGCTGTGACTGGACGTTCTCCTTTAAGAATGCCGTGCAAGTGCTGGCGTGATATTTGAAGAATCCTAGCAATTTCCGTTTTGCTTGCATTTAAATGTTCTAAGGATTCAGCTAAAACTTCTCCTGGATGAGTAGGGCAGCGATTAGGATTGCGTGTAGTCATGGATAGTCTTCTTTGCAATTAATTTTAAAACCGTTACAATTTAAACAGTATGCCATCGATATTATATCATTTAAAGAAATTTAAAAAATGAACATCAAGCCTATTCGCACTGAACAAGATTATCAAGAATCCTTAGAAATTGTGTCTGCAATGTTCGATAATCAACCTCAAGAGGGGACTCCTGAATTTGATCAAATGGAGGTTCTTGTATTGTTGATTGAAGCGTATGAAGCAGAGCACTATCCTGTTTCTCCACCTCATCCAATTGAGGCTATTAAATTTAGAATGAAACAAATGAACTTGACCGCTAAAGATCTTGTTCCTGCGATTGGTCATGTAAATCAATGACAAGGCATTTTTTAGGATTTATAGATTTTTTCTTGTATTTAGTAACGATACACGATATAGTGTATTATGATTTTGGGATTTAAACATAAAGGGCTTGAAGCCTTTTACAATACTGGTGTGACAAAAGGAATTCAATCAGCCCATACTCAAAAGTTAAGGCGTATTTTAGGTACTCTTGATGTAGCTATATCACCAAATGATTTGAATTATCCGTCCTTTCGATTACAACCTCTAAAAGGTGATCTTAAGGGCTACTGGTCAATTACTGTAAATGGAAATTGGCGCGTAATATTCCGTTTTGTTGGTATAGATGTCGAATTGGTTGATTATCTAGATTATCATTAAATAAGGAGAACTAAAAAATGATGAAAAATCCTCCACATCCCGGTGAATTATTGCGTGAAGATGTAATCGCAGAGCTTGGTTTATCTGTTAGCGAAACAGCCGAACGGCTTGGTATGTCTCGTGTTGCTTTTTCTAGGGTTTTAAATGGGAAAGCCGCACTTAGTCCAAATCTCGCTATTCGGCTTGAAATGGCTGGTGTGAGTACTGCACGCGCTTGGCTCGCTATGCAGGCAAATTATGATTTAGCGCAAGCTCTAAAACATAAGCAACCTAAAATACATCCTCTTTTCACGAGTTCTTGTTAGTACCATTCTATCGTATTGGGATGCTTTTTTAAAGGTGCTATTATAACTTAAACTTACTCGTCTTTATTTTGCAATTGTTCATAATCATTTAATCTTTCCATAACCTTATAAGAACAGCGCCCAGCTCCAGCACCGCTTGGAGAATCATCCCCATGAGAACCAGCACCCCCACCTCCAAAGCCACGCCCTGCTTTTCCTGAACTATAGGAACCTTGTCCAGTTCCTCCAGAGCCACCCCTTGATGTATCACCCCCAGCATCCCCGCCATTACCACTTATCTTGCCAGTAATTCCATCCGTTCCAGCATAACCATTTCGCCTTTGGAAAGATATTATCATAAAAAACACAATAAAGTCAATATGTTGATTGCAATTATTTTATATGAATCCACTTAAGAATCCACACTTTTATACGTGATTCATTTGATCATTTTTTATATAAGATTGGCATGTATGAATAGACCATAAAAAGCAAATCATGATGCTAATATTATAACGCATGGGTGCATTCAATGAAATGAAAAGCAGATATCATTCATAACAGTTTATAAATTTTATGATACGTTTTTATCACAGCACAAATCACATTGTTTAAAAATTTAGTCGTTTGTAATTATCGATAACATACGTTTAAAGATTATATCTTGTTTTAAAGATTGGTTTGTTAATCACATGATAAAAACATAAAATTATAGTTTTCAAAATTGAGAAGCGCAAAAACTAAAGAGTGTTATAGCAATATTAGATCATTCTATAAGAGGGTAATCGTTTGAAACTGTTATAAGGTAAATTGTATCAAAAGATACGCATTTATAGAAAATAGAGATCATATAATTTTTCCCCAAATTGGGAAAAACCATTTAAAATGGCATTAAAGAAATTAACTGTTTGAAACTGTCATAAGCTTATAGGTTTAATTTATAAAGATTGCATAAAAGGATTAAGGACAAGATCGCTTTTAAACGCTTTCTAAAAGTTTAGAAAACGATAAAGAGGTATTTTATATCTTATGAAATGAAAAGCCTTTTAATGAATAGATTGCAGACTAGTTTTTAGAACAGAACTATATTCGCTTCCACAAAAAAATGGAGGCAAATCATGCCATGGCAGTAGAATTACTATCTACTTTAGACTTGGTACTAAAAAACGTTTTAAAAGTTATAGTTTAAAAATACGAAACCCAAAGAGGTCTCCTCAAATTTGAGGGCACCTATTTAGACAAAGATAAGCAAGTAAAATTCAAAACTATTGTAACATCATAAGGCATGAGATTTTACTTAGTTTTGCTAGCCAAATATAGAGCGATTAATTTGCAAAGAAGCTTTGTTAAAAATACGCTTATGAGAACCTCTCTAAGTGAACGTTTGAAACGGATGTTTATAACAGTTTTTAAAGCCTTACCTTTGATAAAAGCGGTTGTTTATTTGTCTTATGAGAGATTGTTTTGAAAACCAACGTTTACAGATGTAAAAAGAATGTTTTAAAAAAGACATTTGTTTAAGAGGCATTTGCTTTTGATTGTATTGAGATGAATCTAAAAAGCGTTTTGATTTTTAGAATGTAAGTTATTTCAATTTACTCAACTCAATTTTAAAGTCAGTATATTGAAACGTTTTAAAAGAAGCATTTTGATCATGGGCTTTATTTCAAAAGACCACCTCACAAATGAGGGCGTTATGATTGATACGTTTGAGATTAACAAAAAGCGTTTATAGGCTCTCTCATTCAAATGAGTGATTAAAGATCATACGCATCATACATTCCTTTTGATAAGTTTTCATATTTTTAATAGAGCACTTGAAATATGATACATTTTGTATATATGCATTCATTACTCCATTGTAGGTGGTTATTTTTATCATAAGAATCATTCTTTGAAAGCCGCGTCATATCACTTGGCACGGCTTTTTTTTATGAATTCTCTCTTTTATGATACGTTTATAGCTATCAAGAAGGCGCTCCCATGCTTGTTTTTATTCTGTTTTATCAATAATCTTAACGACATTATCGCTTTGATAAACCTCACAATTTTTGGGAACTAACTTTGCTTTGCTTTTTGTATTGATTGTTGCATTGCCATAAGCACGCCCCCAGATCGTTGCACAATGTAAGATTTTTGCATTGCCATAGACAGAGCCATAAACCTCACAAGAGCCCCCCACGCGCGCATTGCCATAGACCTTGCCATAAATCTTTGCACGACCATTAATCACAGCATAATTATAAATTTTCGCATGGCTATAAATACAAGCAGAGCCACAAACCCTAGCATGACCATAGACGCGTGCATAACTAAAAACCGTAGCATCATAAGAAACATGGGCATGGTCATAAATATGAGCATCAGCAAGAACGCGAGCAGCACCACTCACATGAGCATTGCCATAAACATTGCCATACACATGAGCATTGCCATAGACAAAAGCCTGATCGTAAATCTTTGCATATTGAGAGATAAAAGCCTTACTATAGACTTCAGCATTGCCATAAACCAGACCACAGACTTGCGAATAATGGCGTATTTTTGCATCATCATAAACACGGGCATGACCATAGACACAAGCATCATCATAGACCCAGCAATTGCCATCATGGGATAGGTTGACTTCCTTTTCAATAAAACCACCTAAAGCACCCGCCTTGACATCATCAAAATCCCTTAAAGCCCGAATGCGATAAAGGTTTATAATATTTCGAGTAAGAGCATGTTTGATTTTTTTGATTTCGCTGGTTAATTCGTATTTTTTGTACATAAGAGTACCCTCACAATCTAATGTGATAAACGTTTGATAAAATTTGAAATGGAAAATTGGATTGAAAGCAGGCGCCCCCACAACGCCCATGCTTTATTTAAGCAGCTTCATTTATGGTTTTGTTATTATTCCCAATATCATCATAAATTTTTTGATTGCCATCAACTATAGCATTGCCAAAGATTTTTACTAAGTAACAAACATATACATTGTCAGAAACGACGGCATTATCGTAAACATGAGCAGCCCAATCAATACGAGCAGAGCCTAATATTTTTGCATTGCCATAAACAAAGCCCTTTACATAAGCATTATCAGCAATTTTCGCATTATCAGAGATTTTTGCATCAAAAACGATATTAGCTTTATTACAAACAAAGGCATTGTCATAAACTTGACCACGAACGATAGCATTGTCATTAATTTTTGCATTGCCATAAACATGAGCATTTGCACTGAAAACCCATGCATCATCATTAACAACGGCATTGCCATAAACTTTAGCATTTCTATTAATACAAGCATTATCATGTATTTTTGCATTGTCAGAAACGACAGCTTCCCAAAAAACGGTAGCGTTATCATAGACCCAGCAATTGCCATCATGAGAGAGATTGCTTTCCTTTTCGATAAAACCACCTAAATCACCAGTCTTTACATCAGCAAAATCTCTAATGGCTTTAATGCGGTGTAAAGTATGACCAGCCACACAACGCGTTTGATTCGTAAATTCGTATTTTTTTGTTATAGGTAAAGAGACACAAGCGTCATCAGAAATTTGAGATGCAAGATTAATCGTTTCATTGTCTTCAATACGTGTATACCAATTAATAAAAGCATTCCCATAGACTTTTGCATTGTCTCTTATAACAGCCTTATCACATACAGCGGCGTTATTAAAAACACGAGCATGTTTGTAAACAAAAGCATATCCAAAAACCAAGGCATTATCATGTATTTTTGCATTGTCATAAACACTAGCAAAATCAAATACCTTTGCATTATCACAAACCGTTGCGTTATCGAAAACACGAGCATAATTAAAAACAGTAGCATTATCAGAAACAAGAGCATTATTATAAACACAAGCCTCATTAGCTACCCAGCAATTACCATTATGTGATAAGTTACTTTCCTTTTCGATAAAGCCCCCTAGATCCCCTGCTTTAACATCAGAAAAGTCTTTTAAAGCTTTAATGCGATAAAGAGTATGATTACTAATTACACGTGTCTCATTTGTGAGTGCAAATTTTTTTTGCATAACACTATTCCTTTATATATAGAGATTTAAATTTTAGAATGAAATGTTTTAAAGAGGGGCGCCCCCGCCGCGCTCGTGTCTTATTTACGCAGCGTCTTTTATAGACTGGTCATTATAGACAATTTCTTTATTACAGACTTCAATATTATTACGAACCCAAGTGTCACCTTTAATGACCGCATTGCGAAAAATCTTTACATTTGGAAAAATACAAGCATATCCGGAAATTTTCGCATTATCATAAATCTTTGTATCATTAAAAACACAAGCGTAATAATGAACATGAGCATTACCAAAAATATGAGCATCCGGATAAATACGTGCAAAGCCATAAACATGAGCATTGCCATAAATATTGCCAGCCACAACCGCCTTGCCATAAACCCTTGCATTTTCATAAATACAAGCAATATTATTCACATGGGCATAACCACTTACAACGGCATTATCGTAAACCCTTGCATTGCTATAAACCTTAGCTTTACCGCCAACCCAACAATTGCCATCATGGGATAAATTACTTTCACCTTGTATAAACCCGCCTAACTCACCTTTTTTGACGTCTCCAAAATCTCTTAAAGCGCGAATTCTATGAAGTGTTTTAAAGCCAACCTCTATTGTTTCACCTGTAAATTCGTATTTTTTTGCAGGCTCTTGTTGATTAACAAGCGTGGTTTCATTTGAAATGTTAGAGAGAACGGGGGTGTTTTTTGAGATAGAATTCATTTTATTAATCCTAGTTATTTAAAGTTTTGAAATTGATGCCCTTATAAGGGCGTCGGGCGCTAGCAACACATTGATTTTTATATATAATTTACTGTTTTGCATATTGAATTAAAGCCCCGAATATAGTAAGATTTTCTTATTCTAAACCCTCTCAGATTGAATCAATTCATATCACTTGCTTGCACGTCAAAAGCGGGGCTGGTGTGTGGGTAAAAACTGTATAAGAAAGGAGTAAAAATGACACTTATGAACCGTCTTAATGCAAGATCTGTCGCAACATTGGGAGTTGGCAAATATAATGATGGCGCCGGCTTGTTACTTCATAAGCGTAAAGATGGAGGTGTTCAATGGATTTTACGGTATACCCTTCACGGACGCCGTCGTGAAATGGGATTGGGAGCGTTGCGAGATGTCTCTTTAAAACAAGCCCGTGAATTGGCAACTGGGTGGCGTTCGGTTTTACGTGAGGGTCGTGACCCCATTAAAGAACGTGAAAAACAAAAGCGTGAGGCAATAAGCAATCTTCATTATTTAAAAGACATTGCTTTAGAGACTTTTGAAAGTCGGAAAGCTGAATTAAAAGGAGATGGTAAAAATGGGAACTGGTTTTCTCCCTTGCGGCTTTACATTCTCCCTAAATTAGGCTGTCTGCCCGTTTCTGAGATTACGCAAACAGAAATACGCAATACCCTTGCTCCTATCTGGCATACAAAAGCTGATACCGCGCGTAAAGCACTGAATCGTCTTAATCTTTGTCTCAAACATGCGGCTGCCTTAGGATTGGATGTTGATTTACAAGCTGTAGAAAAAGCACGCGCGCTCTTAGGCAAACAACGTCATAATGTTATTAATAGACCAGCCATGGATTGGAGAGATGTGCCGGCTTTTTATCAAACGCTTTGCCAAAAAATAACTATGACACATTTGGCTTTGCGGTTGCTTATTCTGACAGGGGTTCGTACTAATCCCTTACGTCATATTCGTGAAAATCAGATTGATGGGGATATATGGACTATCCCTGCTGAAAATATGAAAGGAAAGCGTGATACAACAAAAGAATTTCGCGTGCCCTTATCAACAGAGGCATTAGATATTCTAAAACAAGCGCGTTTGCTCTCTCGCAATGATTTCTTTTTTTCTGCTAAAGGTCGCGGTCCCCTTGGTGTAAATTGTATGGCTCAATACATGCAACAAACTGGTCTTAAAGCCTGCCCCCATGGTTTTCGCTCTAGTTTACGTGATTGGCTCGCTGAAACAACCGATGCCCCCTATGAGGTCGCTGAAACCATTTTAAGTCATACGGTCGGCGGTAAAGTAGAGCGTGCCTATCGTCGGACTGACTATCTAGAACAGCGCCGTGTCTATATGAATAAATGGGCGGCTTATGTCACCGGTCAATCTTAAGATATGGGGTGCATAACCCCATGATCTGTGGATAACTTTAGCTCTCTTCTCTCTCATTCGCTCTCAATAAGACTCATAATTTATCACATCAGAAATTGTATGATAAAATATTGTTTTCTATAAATAAAATACCTTCAAAAATGAACCAAAATGTGCTTAATAAATAGGCATGATTTGGTTCTATTTTTTATTATGAAAGGATTTAAAAATGACAGAAAATGATATTCTTTTAACTGACCGTGAAAGTGCAAAATTGCTTCATATGAGTGTCTCAACTTTCCGCCGTCATGTTACCAATGGATCTCTCCCAAAACCTTTAAAATTTGGTTTTTTATCCCGTTGGTTACAATCGGATCTCTTGAATGTAATCGAGCAAGCGAAACAGCAACGTCAAAGTGACGCGGCATAAAAAAACCTTGTCACGTAAGGACGGACAAGGCTTTCTCAAACTCATCACCTTAGAGATAGCACAATCCGTCCTGTGACGCAACGTTATAGGATTTAAAATGATGTGTTCTTTTAAGAATGCGCGGGGCATCACACGTGCTGTGCCGAGGGTTTGGCATGGGCGTTATGGAAGCCAACCAATCAAAAAGACTTTAGCTAATTTTACCTTTGCTACGCGTGCTTATAGCCAAGCCTTTGAGGTCCTTATGAGGCAAGCCCCGCATAATGCATATTTTAACGATCTTCTTTATCTTCTAGGGCAAATAACATGATACAAGATAATAAAAATATTTTAGAGAATAATACTCTTTTAAATGATAACGATAATGGCTCTTTAAATGATAAGACTTGTTTAGAAGCCATTCCTTATAAGCAAGCATTGCAACAAAATGGTTGGGGGGAATTGCAACCGATCAAGACGGCTCTCTTACCCGTCGAGCCTTTTGACCCATTACAACTCCCAATGCCATTTATGGATTATGTTTATGACGTTTCAGAGCGTCAACAAGCCCCTATGGATTTTATTGCTGTCTCTGCTCTCTGTGCCTTGGCTGCTGTCATTGGCAATGGCGTGCGGGTTGCCCCAAAACAATATGATGATTGGATTGTGGTGCCTAATCTCTGGGGGGCTCTTATTGGTCAATCATCAACATTCAAAACACCAGCCATGAAAGCCGCTTTAACTCCTATCACTTGCCTTCAAAAGAAATGGTATAAAGACTGGTTAAAACAGAAAGAAAAACAACA
This sequence comes from Bartonella kosoyi, assembly GCF_003606325.2. Classification (NCBI taxonomy): domain Bacteria; kingdom Pseudomonadati; phylum Pseudomonadota; class Alphaproteobacteria; order Hyphomicrobiales; family Bartonellaceae; genus Bartonella; species Bartonella kosoyi. The sequence goes on along the minus strand of NZ_CP031843.2, from coordinate 1,693,829 downwards.
AATTGAAGAGAGGTTTGAAACTTTAGACAAACGAGAAAAGGAAAGACAAGCCAATAAAGCAATAAAAAAAGGAGATCTTGAAACAGCCCGTGCTCTTTTGTCTGAAACCCTCTCTAAAGACAATGTGCATGATGATGATGTCTCTCGTTTTATTGTCAATGATGTGACCGTTGAAAAGCTTGGGGAACTCTTAAAAGAAAACCCCCGTGGTCTCTTAATGGTGCGTGATGAGTTATCCGGTTTCTTAACAGATATGGAACGCAAGGAATATCAAACAGACCGTGCCTTTTATTTGGAAGCTTTTAATGGAGATGGTCAATTTACTTATGACCGGATTGGGCGTGGAACCATTTTTATTCCTAATGCAACCGTTTCTATTATAGGGGGCATTCAACCCTCTCGCATTCTCCCCTTTATACGCAATGTTTTATATGGCAAAGGCAATGATGGTTTCTTACAACGCTTTCAAATGCTGGTCTTTCCCGATGAGACAAAAGATTGGAAATGGGTTGATAGACCTCCCAATCAAGAGGCATGGGAAACGTATGAAGGGGCATTTCGCTCTCTTTATGATAAACCCCTTGGTTCACCAGAATATCCGCTTGTGATGCGTTTTTCTGCTGAAGCTCAAGAGATCTTTCGTGAATGGATGCAAAAGATTTTTAAAGAAGCCAAAGAGAACAACCTTTCTGAAAGCTTACAAGCGCATCTTTTGAAAATGCCTAAGACCATAGTAAGTCTTGCATTGATTTTTGAATTAACTGAAGGGGGGCGTTTTGAAATCAATAAAGATGCCCTTCAAACAGCCTTGCGATGGGAAAAATATTTGTTAAGTCATGTCAAAAGACTTTATGCGGCGGCGGATAGCTTAGCAACAGAGGGGGCAAAATTGATTGTCGAGCGTTGTAATCATTTACCCGATGTCTTTACTTTACGTGATATTCATCAAAGAAATTGGACCGGTTTAACAGATAATAGAACCGTTAAGCAAGCTTTAGAGCTCTTATGTCGTTCCAATCATATTCGTCAAATAGCAAGTGAAAATAGCTCTCAAAGCGGTCGCCCTACCATACGTTATGAATGGCATCCTTTCGTTAAAAACAACTGCATAAAACAATGAAGTCATTGTAATCTTTTGTTATCCTTAAAACCTTCAAAGATCTTATCGTACCAACAAAGGGTTTACGAAGTATCTTTGAGGGTTTTTGTTTTATAATTTTTTAAAGAAGAGACATACAGAGGTTCTTTTAAATCTTGTGTCTAAAGATATCCAACACACAACCTCTATAGGTTTTGAAGGGGTTTTGAGTTTTGAGGGTTGCTGCTATTATGTAAAAAAACGATAAAAAGTAAAAACATTATATTTCAATGTGTTAAGATTTTATAGACCTTAAAAAAACAACCCATATTGATAACACAACCTCTAAATTCAACCAATAATATACGTTTTGAGGGGGTTTTGACGGTTTTTACACCTTCAAAACCTATAAGCAAAATTCGTAATAAAACTCATCAAAATACTTACTTTGATATCTTAAAAGCCCATAGTGAATTTGTCTTTTTTATCATAAAACGAATAGCAAATTTCACTATTTTGCTGATCTTATCCCATGTCATAGGCTGTTGATAAGCAGCCTTTTAAACCCCTTTTGAAAAATATCCGCTTTTTTTATCAGTTTTTTTCCATTTTTATCGTTATTTGCTTTAAGTCAATTTAATTGAATTCGTTTTGATTCTTTTGATGATTATTGATCATCTCATAAGGCAAGGGATTTTTATTACAATATGCTGCAATCTGTTAACTCTGATAATGAACACGTCACTTTACGCTCTCTTTTACAATCCTATCGTGATCAAGCAACATCAAATGCTCTACGAGGGAAAGTGTTTGAAGATTTTGTGACAAAATATCTTATGCATGACCCTCTCCACTATGGGCGATATGAAAAAGTTGAGAGCTATTATGAATGGGCGAAAGAACGTGAAGATTGGAATAAAAATGATATCGGCATTGATCTGGTTGCCAAGCTTCGTCATCAAGAGGGCTATGTCGCTATTCAATGTAAGTTTTATCAAGCAGATCATCAGATCAGTAAAAAGGATATTGATAGCTTTATCGCGGCATCTGGAAAAGACATCTTTAAATATCGTCTTCTTGTTGACAGTACGGAAGTGGAATTAAGTGACAATGTGAATGCCATGATTAAAGGACAAGCGATACCCGTTTATCGCATTGACCTTCGTCATATGGAAAACAGTCGGATAGATTGGCAACTATTGGCAACCAAAAAAGAAGTTCTTCTTAAGTCAACAAAAGAACCTCGCCCCCATCAAGAAGAAGCCATCAAGAAAGTCTGTGAAGGTTTACAAGAAGCAGACCGTGGCAAGCTGATTATGGCATGTGGTACGGGGAAAACTTTCACCAGTTTGAAGATAGCAGAAACCATAGCAGGAAAAGGCAAGCGTGTGTTGTTTCTGGTACCTTCTCTTTCTTTAGTCTCACAAACAATCCGTGAATGGACAGCCGATGCACAAATCTCGTTGCGTTCCTTTGCTGTGTGTTCGGATACAAAAGTAGGCAAGCGTCGTAAAAATCAAGATGATATTGTTGGTATGGAAACATCAGATCTTGTGCTCCCTGCTACCACGGATGCAAAAGCCCTTGCCAAAGAAGCTTGTGAAAACCTCACAGATGCAATGACGGTCATCTTTTCAACCTATCATTCCATTCAAGTGATTTCGGATGCGCAAAAGGATCATGCTTTACCCGAATTTGATCTGATCATTTGCGATGAAGCGCATAGAACCACTGGGGCTTCATTGGGAACAGAGGACAATGAATCCGAATTTATCAAGGTTCACGATAACAGCATCATTCGGGGCAAAAAACGTCTGTATATGACAGCAACGCCTCGTATCTTTAGTGACACTGCCAAAAGGCGTGCTGATGAGATTAATGCTGTTCTAGCATCTATGGATGATGAAACCCTTTATGGCAAACAACTCCATCATTATACCTTCGCGGAAGCTGTCGATAATGAACTTTTAACTCCTTACAAGATTGTGGTCTTGGGTATTAATGAAACCTATATCACACCAGCCATACAAGAGATTATTGCCAATGAAAACCATGAAATTGATTTAGATGATGCGGCAAAAATTATTGGCTGTTATAGAGCACTGACCAAAATAGATAAGCAAGCCGCTGTTGATGATAATGATACAGAGCCCATGCAATGTGCTTTAGCTTTTTGCAAAGATATCAATACATCTCAATATATCACAAAGCTCTTCAATAAAATTATCAAATCTCATATTGATGATTTCCTTCAAACCGTTCCTTTTTTGAACTGTGAAGTAAGACATATTGACGGAACGCAAAGCGTCAAAAAACGCAATGAGGAATTGGATTGGCTTAAAGAAGATGCGGGTCAAAATGTTTGTCGGATCTTAAGCAATGTTCGGTGTCTGTCTGAAGGGATTGATGTTCCTGCTCTTGATGCCATCATGTTTTTACACCCGCGTAATAGCCAAGTCGATGTGATACAGGCGGTAGGACGTGTGATGCGTCGTGCTCCAAATAAGAAAACGGGCTATATCATTTTACCCATTATCATTCCTTCACACTTAGAAGCCAAAAAGGCTTTAAAAAACAATAAGAGGTATCGTGTTGTTTGGCAAGTTTTGCATGCTTTACATTCTCATGATGAGAGACTTGCTCGGACAATTAATCAAATGTCTTTAGGACAAGATAGCAGTCATACGATTGAGATTATAGAGATTAAGCGTGACGATGAATTAAAAGAGCTCACCACAACAGTTGATGAGATCTCGATAGCATCAAAAACAGAAAGTTCTGGACATACCATTGGAACAGCAGAAAGCACATCTCAATCGGTATCTGGAGGACAAGGAGACTTATTCCGCCGTTCTGAATTTTTTGATTTTGTCAAAGCCATTTTTCTGGATAGTTTTAAAATCACGGATTATTGGGGCATATGGGCGAACAATGTTGCTGAGATTGCTCAAAACCATATCAATCATCTTAAAGATATAATTTCCGATGAAAAGAGTGAAGCCTTTCATGCCTTTGATGCATTCCATAAGGAATTAAAGAACAACGTCAACAGTGAAATAAAAAAAGAAGAAGCGATTGAGATGTTAGCCCAACATCTTGTCACGCGTCCCGTGTTTGAAGCTTTGTTTGAGGGCAATGAATTTGTCCACAACAATGCCATTTCGCAAGCAATGGACAAGATCTTAACGGAACTGGATAAAACCAATATCGAAGAGAAAACGAAAGATCTTGATAAATTCTACAAAAGTGTCACGTTCTGTACAGCAGGTATTACCGAAACTCATGCAAAACAGAATCTTATTATCAAACTTTATGAAAGTTTTTTTGCCAAGGCATTTAAGAAAACCACGGATAGACTTGGGATTGTTTATACGCCCATTGAGGTAGTGGATTTTATCATTCATTCTGTTGATGATATTTTACGCAATGAATTTGGAAAAAGCTTGGGGTCACGTGGTGTCTCTATTCTTGACCCTTTCACGGGAACTGGAACCTTTATCACAAGGATTTTACAATCCAATCTCATCAAACCAGAGGATATGGAATATAAATTCCGTCATGATATCCATGCCAATGAGATTGTCTTACTTGCCTATTACATAGCAGCGATTAACATTGAATCAACTTATCATAGTCTTATGAAAGGGAATTATATTCCCTTTAAGCATATTGGTTTAACCGATACGTTTCGGATGCTTGAAGAAAAGAACCTGCTACAGGAATTATTCAAAGAAAACAGTGAATATTTGGAACTTCAGAAAAATCTAAATATTAAAGTTATCTTTGGTAACCCCCCTTATTCAGTAGGACAAAAGAATGAAAACGATAATGCAAAGAATACACCTTATCCGATATTAGATGACCGCATTCGTGAAACTTATGCTGCTCAATCCAAAACAACTGGTGTGCAAGCTCTTTATGATAGTTATATCCGTGCTATTCGCTGGGCTAGTGACCGTATAAAAGACTGTGGTGTTATTGGGTTTGTCACAAATGCAAGTTTTGTAGATGCAAATTCTATGACAGGTTTACGCAAATGCCTTGTTGAGGAGTTTTCGAGCCTTTATATTTTCCATTTACGGGGCAATCAACGAACGTCTGGAGAACTTTCGCGAAAAGAAGGCGGCAAGATTTTTGGTTCTGGCTCTCGAGCCCCTATAGCGATTTCTATTTTGGTTAAAAATCCAAATGCACAACAGCATGGTAAGATATATTTTCACGATATTGGAGACTATCTCAATAGAGAAAAAAAACTTAAGATAATCAAGTCCTTTGGTAGTATTGATGGCATTACGCGTAAACAAAAATGGCAAATAATTACACCAGATAAACATGGTGATTGGCTTGGTCAACGTGATGAAAGTTTCAAAGCATTCTTAGCTTTAGGTGAAAAGAAAGGACATAATAAAAAGCTGTTTGAAATATTTTCTTTTGGGGTTGTAACCAATCGTGATGCTTGGGCGTATAACTCAAGCCGTGAAGCTTTAGCTAAAAATATGCGCAATATGATTAACTTTTATAATAGTGAAGTGAAGCGTTTTAATGATACTTATGCACATGCTGACCGTAGGATACATAAAAATGCTGTAAATAATTTCGTCAATTCCGATGAAAATAAAATCAGTTGGAGCTATAGTATTAAACAGGATTTAGTAAAAGGAAAGTTTTTTAAGTTTGAAGATTTATGCCTTATTCAAAGCCTTTATCGTCCTTTTTCCAAGCAGTGGCTTTATTATAATCGTACCTTTAATGAAGTAATTTATCAAATGCCGCGTATATTCCCGACAAATCAAGCGGTTGAAAATAAGGTAATACAAATTACAGGTATAGGAGCAAAGAAAGAATTTTCTGTATTGATGACTAAAGCTTTGCCTAATTTAGATACAATTGAAAAAGGAAAATGCTTTCCACGCTATATTTACGAAGATACTGAATCTTTAAAAGATAAAAACAAGAAACAATCCCATTTATTTACAGAAGAAAGTAAAACAGCTGGTTTACAACGCCGTGATGCCATTACTGATGAGGGATTAGCACATTTTAAAGCGGCTTATCCTAATGAAAAAATCACTAAAGATGATCTATTTTATTATGTTTACGGGATTTTGCATTCAGAAGATTACCGCACCCGTTATGCTGATAACCTCTCTAAAGAATTGCCTCGTATCCCTTGTGTAAAGAGCACTGAAGATTTTTGGAAATTTGTAACAGCAGGGCGTGAATTGGGTCATTTGCACGTGAATTATGAAACTGTAGAGCCGTATCCAGTAACTTTTAAAAAGGGTAATCCAAAATTTACAGAGATCTCTAATCCCGAAAAATTCTATTATGTGACTGAAATGAAATTCGCTGGGAATAGTAAGGAAAAGGATAAATCAACTGTTTTTTATAACAGCAATATCACAATAACAGATATCCCTCTTGAAGCTTATGAGTATATCGTCAATGGCAAGCCTGCTCTTGAATGGGTTATGGGGCGTCAATGTGTTAAGACTGATAAAAAGAGCGGCATTGTCAATGATGCCAATCGCTATGCTGTTGAAACCGTTGGCAACCCTGCCTACCCTCTAGAGTTGTTTCAAAGGGTTATTACTGTAAGTTTAGAAACAATGAAAATCGTAAAAAACTTACCAAATTTGGTATTAAGAGAAACTGAATAACTTATAAAGCATGCTCACGTAATGGGTATTATAAACGCATAAGGGGTATAGGGTCTTATAACAGTCTATACCCCCTTTATACATTGCTTACATACAATCTTTAAAAGGATAATTTATCATGCGTTATTCTAAAAAGAAATCATTTGCACTTTTAGATACTCTACTTTGGATTGCTTTAAGACTTTTAAGAAGCCCACTCTTAAAGTGAATTAGATTTTTTACATTGCCTTTAAAAGATTATACCGTAATCTAAAATGAGTGCTTTATTGTTTTCAAAAGCTTTGTTTAAAGAGAGTTATGTATATTCATTTTTCTTATATTACTTATAGGTTTTGTAGGTTCTTAAAACCCCCAAAACCCCTACAAAACCCCTTTTTATATATATTATAGATTGTATTTATAGATTGTATTTAATATAGGTTGTTTCTTTAAAACGTTAACATATTGAAATATAATAACTTTTATTTCTAATTAAAAAAATAAAATAATACCTATAAAAAGCACCCCCAAAACTCATAACTATAATGATCTTGATACATTTCATATGAGTTACAAGCTATCTTTTGAAAGGCTTTAAGGATCATACGCTTTTCATAAGACACGTGTTAATCACTCAATAAAAATATAATTTTATCTTTTAAAAAGAACTAATCAAAATAACAAAAGCCTATTAAAAGGGATTTTTCTAATCTCTATAATTATCAATCTCTCTTTAGATGTTTTCATAACAGTCTATAAATCGCAATTATCCTATATCCTATTTATCGTTTCTCTTATGAAAATGAAAAATAACACCATGGCTATAAAGAACATAACAGCTATAGAGAATGCGTAAAAATAGTAGCTTTGTTTGAATAAAGCAAAAATGCAAATGAATGCATTGGTTATAAGAGCGCGGTGCCTATTAAGATAGTTCAAATGATAAATGCGTTATAAACAAAATTCACAAAAAAATTTAAATTCATTTAGTGAAAAAAACTGATAGGTTATAAAGATAAAAATACGCATTATGAGAGCGTTTCTAAATATTATAAATGTATAATTCAAAAAACAACGCAATCGTTTTATAAAGCCCATAATATAGCTTTAAAATCACATAAATATAAAAGAAGCAATTCATAAGCACATGATATTATCAATACATAATGCAATTTAATAAATACAAAAAAATATCAAAAAAGATAAAATATTAATTGACAATAAATATGTATTTTGTTATATAAATAATCAAGTGATTAGAAAACACTTTGAAACGACAAGCGGATAGATTACGAAACAATCTTTCAAACGCTTTTAAAAATTGGCTATCTTTTATACTTTTGTTAGTATATGAGGATTTTGTCGGGTGTGTTTACACCATACAATACTCTTTATGAGAAAAGTGTAAGCAGCGGACTTGTCGCCGTGTTTTCTAGCACCCGATGCCTCTATAGGCTGTTAATAGAAAATTTAATTACGACAAGGTTTTAATTATGACAAATATCTCAAAAAACACCCCCGTTCTCTCTAACATTTCAAATGAAACCGCGCTTGTTAATCAACAAGAGCCTGCAAAAAAATACGAATTTACAGGTGAAACGATAGAGGTGGGCTTTAAAACTCTTCATAGAATTCGCGCTTTAAGAGATTTTGGAGACGTCAAAAAAGGGGACTTAGGTGGCTATATTGAAAGTGAAGAGAATCTCTCTCATGATGGCAATTGCTGGGTTTATAATAAAGCGCGCGTCTTTCAAAATGCACGGGTTTTCGGAAATGCGAAAATCAAAAGCTTTTTTGTTGACGTCTATGGCAATTTTAACTGCTAATGAAGATATTTGTGATGATGCATATCCCGAATTTGGTAGTGAAGATGATTATTACCGTCATGAATATTATGCTGATTTTGAAGGGTATTATGACGATGACAGCGAATATGAAAGCGATGCTGCGTAAATAAACGCGCGGGCGCGGCGGGGGCGCCCCCCCTCCTTTAAACATTTCATTAAAATTTACTCAAATATGAACTTAGGGAGTTACCTATGGCTACTATGCTTGTAACTAAAAAATATGAATTAACTAATGAAACTCATATTATTGAAGGTCGTACTTTATATAGAATTAGAGCATTAAAAGATTTTGATAATGTCAAGGCTGGTGCCTTGGGCGGTTTTATTGAAAATGAAAACAACCTCTCTCATGATGGCAATTGCTGGGTTTATGATGATGCGTGTGTTTATAATAATGCTTATGTTTTCGATAATGCAAAAATTGAAGGAAATGCTAAGGTTTTTGATTGTGCAAAAATTTATAATAATGCTAGGGTTGCTGATCATGCCTTGGTTTTTGGAAAAATTTATGTTTACGATTATGCCTGCGTTTTGAACCATGCTGAGGTATCGGACAGAGCTGTTATAAAAGGTCATGCTAAAATCTATGATAATGCTTTATTAACTGGCTATGCTCAAGCTTATGGCAATGCAAAAATTTTTGGCAATGCTCAAGTTTGGTTTTTTGCTATAGTTGGTGATGATGCTTGTATTTATGAGAATGCAAAAATTACAGGCTATACATACATTTGTGATCAAGTGAGTGTTTTTGGCAATTCATATATAGATACAAAAAAATTAAATGGTCATATTAAAATTTGTGATCAAACCATAAAAGACGCTGCGTAAATAATGGCGCGGGGCGCGGCGGGGGCGCCTGCTTTCCAAGCAAATTTTTCCATTTCAAATGTTATCAACTGTTTATCACATGAGATTGTGAGGCTATCCCTATGTGCAAAAAATATGAATTAACCAATCAAACAAAACAAATTAAAGATAGACTAACTAAGCAAATGGCAAACCTTTATCGCATTCGGGCTTTAAGAGATTTTGATGATGTTAAGGCTGGCGATCTTGGGGGCTATATTGAAGATGAAAGCAACTTATCTCACTATGGTAATTGCTGGGTGTATGATGAGGCTTGTGTCTATAACTATGCTCATGTTTCTGACAATGCAAAAATACGCCATTTTTCCCGCGTGCGCGGGCGGGTCTATGGCAATGCTGAAGTCTACGAAAAGGCTTTTATCTCTCGCTATGCAAGAATTTATGACCATGCTTGTGTCTATGGCAGCGCCCATGTGGCGGGTCATGTCTATGGCAAGGCGCATGTTTGTGATTACGCCCGCGTTTATAGCAATGCCCATATTTATAATCATGCCCGCGTCTCTCATGATGTTTTTGTTTATGATCATGCGAGGATCTATGGTCATTCAAAAGTTGCTGGCTCTGCTTGTATTTACAATAATGCAAAAATTTATGGCTCTGTTTATGGAAATGCCACTGTAAGTGGGCGTGCTGAGGTTTATGGCTCTGTTTATGGTAATGCGAAAATCTCTGGTTCTGTCAAGGTGTGGGGGCGTGCCTATGGAAAAGCAAAAATAGATAAACAAAGCAATGTAAAATCAGTTGCTCAAAATTATGAGGTTTATGAAAACGATAACGTTGTTAAGATTATTGATAAAACAGAATAAAAATAGGCATGGGGGGGGGTGCCTTCTTATGGCTATAAACGCATTATAAGATAATTACTTAATATACATATCATAAAAGAGAGAATGCAAAAAAGCCGTGTCAAGTGATATGACGCGGCTTTTCAAATGTCTATCCTTATGAATCAACCCTAAGCAAGGTAATGACACATATATACAAAACGTATTATATTACAAGCGCTCTATTAAACATATCAATCATAATGTCTTTATCTTAAAGAGATGCATTTAAAACAAAGCCCATGATCAAGATGCTTCTTTAAAACGTTTCAAAACACTAGGCTCAAAATCGAGCTGAGTGAATTCAAATAACGCATTTTCTAAAATCAAAACATATCAAAACGTTTGGTAGCTTTATCAATCCAATCAAAAGAAAATGCATCTTAAAATGAATGTCTTGTAAAAACGTTCTTTTTATATTTACGAGCGTTGGTTTTCAAAACAATCTCTCATAAGACAATAAACAGCTGCTTTTATCAAATGGAAGGTTTTAAAAATTATTATAAACATCAGTTTCAAACGTTTAAACATTCATTTAGAAAGGCTTTCATAATAAGCGTATTTTAAACAAAGCTTCTTTGCAAATTAATCGTTCTATATTTGTGCTCTGTGCTTTTAAATGGTAACTTTTAAAACCTTTTTTATACCATGTCTAAGGTATATAGTATTCTACTTCTATGGCATTATACGCCTCCATTTTTTTATGGAAGCGAATATAGTTCTGTTCTAAAAACTAGTCTGCAATCTATTCATTAAAAGGCTTTTCATTTCATAAGATATAAAATACCTCTTTATCGTTTTCTAAACTTTTAGAAAGCGTTTAAAAGCGATCTTGTCCTTAATCCTTTTATGCAATCTTTATAAATTAAACCTATAAGCTTACGATAGTTTCAAACGCCCCCCCTCTAATAGGTAATAAAATATTGCTATAAGAGATATAGATTTTTGCTCCCCAATTTTGGGAAGCAATAATTTTGGTTTTATACGATTAAACAATCCAATCTTTAAAACAAGATGTGATCTTTAAACGTATGCGATTTATGTTATCGATAATTCCAAACGACTAAATTTTAAACAATGTGATTTGTGCTGTGATAAAAACGTATCATAAAATTTATAAACTGTTATGAATGATATCGGCTTTTCATTTTATTTGAATGTTTACATGCGTTATAATATTTGCACCATGATTTGCTTTTTATGGTCTATTCATACATGCCAATCTTATATAAAAAATGATCAAATGAATCACGTATAAAAATGTGGATTCCTAAGTGGATTCATATAAAATAATTGCACTCAACATATTGACTTTATTGTGTTTTTTATGATAATATCTTTCCAAAGGCGAGGTAATCCCAGAAGCACGAAGCCTTACACTGTTATAAAACTCTTGTAATTCCTTGGATTCTTCCTCGATATTGGTTTTATCAAGTTCTGTTAAGATCCTTTCCATGGCTTGCGAAATGGCATTGTTTTGCACAAATTCATTGCCCTCAAACAAGGCTTCAAACACGGGACGCGTGACAAGATGTTGGGCTAACATCTCAATCGCTTCCTCTTTCTTTATTTCACTGTTTAAGTTGTTCTTTAATTCTTTATGAAACGCATCAAAAGCATGAAAGGCTTCACTGTTTTCATCAGCAAGCAGGTTTTGAAGATGGGTGATATGGTTTTGAGCAATCTCAGCAACATTACCCGCCCAATTTTCCCAATAATCCGCAATGGCAAATTTCTTCGCAAGAAGGGTTTTAAGGGCATTGGGAAACTCTTTATAAAAGGGTAATCTCATTTGCCCTTTATAACTATGCTGCGGTTCAGGAGCGGCTTTTCCAATCTCAAGACCCATATGTTCTGATTTCTCATGGATATGGAGTTTATCCTCAACCGCGGTCATGCTCTTTAAGGCAGCAATCTCCAAAACATCACTAACGTCTTGCCCTAAAATCATCTGGTTAAGGGTGATTTCAAAATTCTCATCATGAGCAAGCAAAGCATTGATCACTTGCCAGACAACACTGTATCTTTTGTTGTATTTTAAAGCCTGTTCAGCAGAAACCCCAGCAGGAATCCCAACGGGTAAAATGATATAGCCTCTTTTTTTGCCCCGAGCACGACGCATGATACGCCCCACCGCCTGTATCACATCCACATGACTTTTACGCGGGTGTAAAAACATAATGGCATCAAGAGCAGGGACATCCACCCCTTCAGACAGACATCTTACATTGGTAAGTACACGACACGTATTTTCCCCCGCATCTTCCTTAAGCCAATCAAGGGCTTTATGACGCGTTTTGGCACTTTGTGTTCCGTCAATATGATCAAAGGTACAGTCAAGAGGCGGGGTCTCTTTATAGACCTTATGAAGATCATACAGTTCTTTCTGTATTTCTTGAGAATTGAAGGTATCACGGATACGTTCAGAGGTTTTGATATCTTTACAAAAAGCCAAAGCCCGCCGCATGGGATTGGGGTCATCACTCAAATCAATCTTTAGATCTATTTTAGCAAGGGCTTGATAACAGCCTATGATTTTGGTTTTATCATCAAGGATAAGTTCATAATTCTCATCGGTCATCAGATGTTGAATGGATTGACTCACTTCCTCTTCATTAACACCCAAAACAATAATCTTATAAGGTGCTAAAAGTTCATTCTGAACGGCTTTTGAGAAGGTATAGGTATAAAGCTCTTTTCCATAGAGCTCTTCATCATCCATAGAGGCGAGAACAGCATTGATCTCATCGGCACGTCTTTTGGCATCATCGGTAAAGATCTTAGGCGTTGCTGTCATGTACAGACGTTTTTTGCCTTGAATAATGCTGTTATCATGAACCTTGATAAAATCAGATTCATTGTCCTCTGTTCCCAATGAAGCCCCAGTGGTACGGTGTGCTTCATCACAGATGATCAGATCAAATTCGGGTAAATCATACTTTTTTTGTGCATCGGAAATCACTTGGATTGAATGATAAGTGGAAAACACCACGGTCATTAGATCATGGGAAACCTTACCTGCTTTGCTAGCCAGTTCTTTTGCATCAGTTGTTGCAGGCAAGGCAAGATCAGAGCTATCAAATTCAAGAGTATCATTTTTATTATTCTTACGACGTTTACCCACTTGTGTATCGGAACACACAGCAAAGGAACGCAAAGGCACTTCTGTATCTTCTGTCCATTCACGGATTGTTTGCGAGACTAAAGCCAGAGAAGGGACCAGAAACAACACACGCTTGCCTTTTCCTGCTATGGTTTCTGCTATCTTCAAACTCGTGAAAGTCTTGCCTGTACCACATGCCATAATCAGCTTGCCACGGTCTGCTTCTTTTAACCCTTCACAGACTTTCTCAAGGGCTTCTTTCTGATGATCTAAAAGCTTTTTTTTCAGCTTTTCTTTAAGGACGGCTTGTCCTTGTTCTTTATAAGCGCTCCAATCGATTTGACTGCTTTCCAAATCAAAAAGGTTTATGCGTTGAATACGAACTTCTTGCCCCTCACAAGTCAGTTCAACATTATTACTCCAATCTGTTTCGGTGCTATCAACCAGTATACGACGGGTGAAGATCTTTTTGCCCGAGGCAGCAATAAAACTATCAATATCTTCTTTTTTAATTATGTGAGAGGCGTTGTAGCATTTACATTGAATGGCAGCATACCCCCCTTCATCACGGATTGTAGCCACCAGATCAATCCCAATATCCGTTCCATCTTCATCATGCTCTTTTGCCCATTCCAAATAAGTTTGAACCTTTTCGTATTCTTGCTTTTGAAGAGGGGCTTCACTCAAATAAACCATGACAAGGTTTTCAAACATGGTTCCTAATTCACGGGGTGATTTAGCTTTTTGACGATAATATTTCAACAGAGAGCGTAAAGTGACGTGTTCATTATCAGAGTTAACAGATTGCAGCATATTGTAATAAAAATCCCTTGCCTTAAGAGATGATCAATAATCATCAAAAGAATCAAAACGAACTCAATCAAGTTGACTTAAAGCAAATAACGATAAAAATGGGAAAAAACTGATAAAAAAAGCAGACATTTTTTCAAAAGGAGTTTTTACAGGTTGTTTATCAACAGCCTATGACATGGAGTATATCAGCAAAATAGTGAAATTTGCTGTTCGTTTGACGGGTTAATCAAGATAAATGCACTATGTACTTTAAAATATCAGAATAAGTATTTTGATGCATTTTATAGATAGATTTTGAAGGTTTCTAACACCCCAAAAAAAACTTCAAAACTAATGATGGGGAGTGCTTTGAAGGTTCCATTCTATGAATAAGGGGACATGGTTTAGCAAATTTATCCTTTATATTGATGGGGATATTGAGGCTTACACATTGACTTTCTGGACAATTTTGGTTATAGGTCTGAGAGTATAAGTATGGGGGGAATATCTTCACACGATTACAATCAAGGTGTTTTGTCACTTGGTCTTTGGTGACAGAGGTATATGCTTTTATTAAAAGCGTCATAGGGTAGTGGCTGTTTTAATTTCTATTATCAACCAGGGTTGATGAAGCGATAGAACGCTTCATGAATGCTGCAAAGCGGGGCAATCTGTATTGTTATTTATCTTTTTACGTTGGAAGAGTTTTTTTAGGTTTTTTCTTGCCTCAGTATTGTTTGGCATGTTGAGTGGCGTAACCGTTTATGCGCGCTCCTCAGCTGTTTTTCATTCTCCAACAGATAATTTTTCTCGCGGATATTCAGAAAAGCGGCAATTAGAAAGAATTGAGAATTTACGGGCTTTAACGCCTCACGGTATGACAAGACCTTCTGAAGGAAAGCAAGGAGCACTTTTGGGGAGTGGGTACTGCTTTCCAATTCATGATATAGTTGTTGATGGGGTTTATCATATCAAGAAGAGCTCTGTAGCCGCTGTAACAAATCCCTATGTTGGAAGATGTATCGGTCTTGTCGATATCCAGCTCTTAATCAAGCAGTTAACCAAGGTTTATTTGGATCAAGGCTATGTAACGGCGCGTTTTTATATCCCAGACCAAGATATAAAAAGCAGTAAGACGTTAAAGTTTGTTGTTGTTGAGGGGAAGCTTTCAGATATTTATTACAACGGTTTACCAGCTTCTTCTCATAATTATGTTGTGTGGAGTGCTTTTCCGGGTTTGGAAGATCATATTCTCAACATGCGCGATATTGAACAGGGTTTAGATCAAATCAACAGACTTTTTTCAGCACATGCTCAAAGCGAACTTCTCCCAGGTCGTGAAGAGGGGAGCACCATTGTGAATATTAATAATCAGCCTAGTAAAGTTTTCAAGGTTCGTGTTTCTCATGACAATATGGGACAACCCTCCACGGGTTATGCGCGTTATAGTGCGGGCTTAAAGCTCGAAAATATTTTAGGTCTCAATGATGCATGGGATTTTAACTATCAACGCAGTGAGACAGATTATTGGGGTGGGAGTGAACAAGAAGGACATAGCAATAATATTTCTGCAAGTGTGAGCATTCCCTATGGTTATTGGACTTTTGGTTTAAATGGCACTGTTTATAATTATCAAAGCATTATCCATGGCAATTTTACCGATATTGAGACGACGGGGGATTCCAGTGAATTACATGCCAGTGCAAGCAGGGTTCTTCACCGTGATAGTGTTTCACTCACAACACTCAATTTAGGTCTTTCTTATAAAAGAACCAACAATTATCTTCTTGGCAATAAGATAGAGGTCGGCAGTCGTCAATATAGTGTCGCCAATTTTGGCATTTCGCATTCGCGTCAGATGTTAGGGGGAACCTGGACCTTTGATGTGAGTTATTTGCAAGGAGTTCCACTTTTTCATTCTGTAAAGAAACATGCTCCAGGAGCGGGGGATGGGGAGCCTCAATTTGCAAAATTTACCGGCACACTCAGCGTTATGACACCCTTTAAGGTTGGAGAGTGGAATTTTCTGTTGAGCAATCTTTTGAGTGGTCAATATTCACCACATAATTTATTGGCTGCAGAGCAGATTTCGTTGGGGAGCGCTTCCAATGTTCGTGGCACGCGCGAGAGTTTGATTTTTGGCAATAACGGTTTTTTTATCCGTAATGACCTGTTTCTGCGAACCATTCCATGGAGCAATAATGCGACGTTCAAAAAGACTTTGGGTGAACTTCGCCCTTATGTTGGTTTGGACTATGGTCGTGTTTTTTCGCAAGCTTTGTATGGATTTACGAATGAACAACTTGCCGGTTGGACAGCAGGCATCAAGCTTGCAGGGGGGATGGTTTCTCTTGATGCCAGTTATTCCAGTATTTTCTGGAGCACAGTTAAGCACAAGAAGTCAGGCACATTTTTAATGACATTAGCAATGGAACTTTAAGCATATTTATTGGGGAGTTAAAGCATGGGACATGAGAAGAGAGAAGAAAGAGCAAAGTTATTAAGCGTTTTAATTTCTAGTACGATGCTCAAGAAGGTTTTATTTGGGGGGCTTGGTTTTTCTTGTTTGTTAGTCCCTTCAGGGTTACAGGCGCAAATTGCCGTTGATGCGAACGCGAATGCCGCCCATCGTCCAGATATTGTGGCAGCGCCCAATGGGGTTCCTTCCATTGATATTGTTACCCCCAACAGCAGCGGTTTATCGCACAATAAATATAATGATTTTAATATTGGCAATGGAGGTGTGATTTGGAACAATCATGCGCAAGAAGTAGGGCAATCGCAATTGGGGGGCATTATGCCGGGCAATCCGCATTTGCGTGTTACGGGTTCAGCGAAGGTTATTTTAAATGAAGTGACCAGCAGTAAACGCAGTGCGCTTCATGGTCCAGGAGAGGTTTTTGGGCGCCCAGCCGATGTGATTATAGCCAATCCCAATGGGATCAGTTGTGATGGTTGTGGGTTTATCAATACGCCCCATGCGACCTTAACCACCGGTGTTGCGGAAATTGATGCATCTGGTTTTCTAAAAGGTTTTGTGGTGAGAGGTGGTGATATCACTTTTGGAACAAAGGGCGCGAATTTTTTCTCAGGAAAAGGGGCGGTTGATATCGTTGATATTGTATCGCGCACAGTGCATTTTGAAGGTCCTGTTGCGGGGAAGGATATTGGGGTTGTTGCTGGAACGGGCCGTTATGACTATGCTTCTCGTGAGATGAAGGAGCTCACCGATATTACTGGTAAGCCAGAATATGCGATAGATGGTTCTGCTTTGGGGGCTCTCCAGGCGGATCAGATTAAACTTGTGGCAACCGAAAAAGGTGTTGGGGTTCGCATGCGCCATGATATGGCGGCCAATGCGGGGCAGTTACATCTTTCTGCGGATGGAAAAATCTCCCTACAGAATGCCTTTGGTCATGGGGGTGTTTCCCTTAAGTCGAAAAGCCAGAGCATCTTGGCAAAACACATCACCTCTAAAAAGCATATTGATATTGCAGCAAAAAAAGATGTGACATTAGAAACTGTTGGGGCGGATGGTCATTTTACAGCAGAGGCACAAGAAGGTTTTTTAACCATTGCAGGGCAAGCAACCTCTGGGGGCAATATGAAGCTGTCCTCACGCGAAGCCATCAAAGTCTCAGGGCTAGGGGCAGGGGCTGATATGGCGTTTGAAACGGGCGGTGATCTGACCATTGCTGGCACTGTTTTGTCTGGGGGCAATTTAAAAGCACATGCCGGTGGTGATATCAGGGCGTATCTTTTAGCCGGTGGGGTTGATATGGCAGCAACGGGGGCTGCTGGAAATCTTGTTTTGGGAAGCCATGGGGGTGTTGATCTCCAGAGTAGTCAAGGTGCGATTGTTGCTGAAAGCATTTATGGAGCGGGAGATATCACACTGGTTTCTCATAACGGGCTATCTGTTTCTCAAACAATCCTCTCTCATGATAATGTTGTCATTCATACACAACCTGATGCTGGAGTTCATTTTGGACAACTGATTGCTTATGGAAAGGCAGACATTGATGGTGGAGCGGTTGATTTTTCTTCGCTGATGGCGGGTGGAGATGCTGTTTTGAAGAGTGGCAGCCTTGATGCTGGCACATTGATGACAGGGTTAGATTTTGTTGCCTCTCAGGCAAGTCCTTCGAATCCTTCCGGTGATCTTGTTTTTTATGATAAAGGTTCTCTTTCGATCACAGCAGAAAAAGGGATAAAGGTTGGACATATTATCAGTGGTGAAAATATTGACCTTTTTGCTGGCAACGATATTTATTATGATCAGATCATAGGCTACGGCACAGCAACACTGACATCGGTATCAGGAGGGATTAGTGTTGAGAATGTGCTGTCTGTTCTGGGGGATGTGAGGTTGACAGCACCGAGACTGGATTTAAGCAATAATCGTTCTCATATTTACACGCCTCAAACGCTGTATTTAATTGCAGATCATATTGATGTTTCGGGAAGCGAATTAACGTATGGTGGTTTAGATTTTAACAGCACCAATGCCCTTGATATTCACCATGCACGGTTGCAAGCCGTGACAGATGAGGGTGGGACGGGAGATATTCTTTTTGTAGCACCAGGTGTTCTGGTTGATGAGGCAACATCAGTTTTAGCGGCACGAGATTTTGCCATCAAAACAGGGGAGCTTCACAATAGTGGTCAATTGGCAGCGGGTCAGAATTTAGCCTTTAGCGTGACGGGGGATTTGACCAACAGCAAAACGGGATTAATCTATGTGAAGGGCCATGGTGCTCTCAAAGTTGATGGGGCTTTGTTGAATGATGCTGGTGTCGTTATGGCAGAGGGTGATTTATCTTTTACCAATGTGGCGGGTACTGGAAAAAGCCTTTCCCTTGTCAATAAAGCAGGCTTGATTCAAGCCGGTGGAAACTTATTGATCCAAACCAAAACCTTGCAAAATGAAGCCGATAGTACGCCGGTCATCACGGAAAAAAAGGAATATAGGGATATTTCTTTCCAAAAACCAGAAGGTTCTGATCAGCTCAGTGATGGGATGTTATATCAGGAGGACCCCAATCTTTGGGGAAAGGGGCACGAACATCAAGACGATAAACTAATAGGGAAAGGGCACGTAGAACTTTACTTAGATATTCCACTTTGGAATAGCAAAGAAGAAACCTATGGCACGGCAACATTGAAAAATGGAACAGTCTATAAGGCTTTTACTTGGGAACATAAGTCTATAAAGAAGGAATTTTCTGTACACCACTATAAATGGAATGGTGATAGCTGGGGAGGATGGTTTTTACCAAACAAAAACTGGTCCCATATGACAGAGGAGACTGTCACGCAGACGTTTTCGCATAAACCGGCAGCTCAGGGGATGATACAATCTCACGGCAATCTTATTATTAACGCTGATGATATTGAGAATCACTACAGCATCATAGAAGCGGGTGGAAATGCGGATATCCAAGCCAAGACGCTGACTAATTTGGGGGCGACAACTTATAAAAATGTCTATCTTGGCTGTCAGGCCAATACGGATGCTTATTGTTATGCCTATAACGCTGATGGCAGTCGTAATGGTAGTCTCGATATAGACAATGGGAGTATTCGTCATATAAGTTCAGAAGTGACAGATACCGTTTCTGGTCTTGTTCAAGCGGGTGGCACGTTGAATTTGGTGGTCGATCAACTCAACAACAAGGCAGCCGAAGGGTCCATTACAGGGGATGCGCATTTTGAAGCCAAAGCGGTTGGAGGTAATCCACTGGAGGCGCTGAACGGTTTAACCGGGGCTGGTGCTTTGTTTACACCCAAAGTGGATCTCAATAATTCAGGGGATCTTTCTGAGGGGCTTCCTTTGCCAAAGCCCCAATCGGGGGGTGTTGGGGGCACGCTGCCCAACCAGAATTTCATTTATGAAACGAGAGCAGATTTCCTTGATGTCGGTAAGTTTTATGGTTCAGCCTATTTTTTGAACAGAATTGGTTATAAGCCAGATCGGGAGATTTTCTTCTTAGGGGATGCTTATTTTGAAAAGCAACTGATTGAAAAACAAATGCGTGATCTTGTGGGTCAAGGTTTGGGTAAAGGCGCCTTTATTCCAGGCAGTGATGCCATTGAACAAGTCAAAAGCCTGCTGGATGTCGGGGCAGAATATGCCAAAGCCCACAATCTTGTCTTTGGTGAACCTTTAAGTGAAGAACAATTGGCAAGTTTAGAAGCACCGATGGTGATTTATGTTCGTCAACAGGTCAAGGGCATGGATGTTTATGCACCGGTGCTTTACATTCCAGAAAAAGACAGAGCCTCCTTTGTTTCTGCTGGAGCTTTGATCATGGGGGATGATGTCAATATCACCAGCCAAAATACAAGCACTTCAACGATTATCAATTCAGGGCGGATTGCGGCAAACCACCAATTGCATGTGCATGGCGGGGATATCCTCAGTCAAGGGGGGCATTTTGCTGCTGGTGGTGATGCTGTTTTGCTTGCAGAAAACAATATTCGTTTGGATGCAGGGCGCACAATGGTTGATGGTGTGGAAACTGTTTTAAACACCAATGCGCTTTCTACTGGGGGCAATGCGACAGTTTTCGCTAAGCAAGATATCACAGCCTCAGGGGTGAAGGTCACCACAGGGGGTGATCTTGCTATGGTTACAGAAGAAGGTAACTTAACGATAGGCGCAGCAGAAACCCATCACCACAGCGAGCATAGTGATGCCTCTATGCATCAACAATCAGAAGTTAATTCTGGCGGCTCAACGACGCTTGTCTCTGGAAAAGATTTGCATGTTTTAGGCTCTGAGGTTCAAGCAACGGATAACCTTTTCTTACAAGCAAAAGAAAACGTTTCGATTGATGCCACGCGCAACAGTGCCAATAGCCATCGGGGGGAACAAACCTCCCATGTTGCTGTGCACAATGGCTCTCATTTAAGTTCTGGAAAAGATACCACTGTTCTCTCTGGAAAAGATATCCATGTTTCTGCGTCCGATATCGATGCGAAGGGCAATGTTGCTCTTGGTGCTCAAGGGGATATCACAATAGATACCAAATCCGATGAGATGGAGTATCATCTTCAGAATAAAAACCTTAAAGTGGATATGCAAGCCTCGCGAGCCGTTGGCTCTTCGATCAATGCTGGGGGTGATATCACCGCTATTGCAGGGCAAGATGGCAAACCACATGATCTCACCATCACGGGCAGTTCTGTTACGGCTGATGGCAAGGTGGGGTTGAAAGCCAGCCACGATATTCTCATCAACAATGCGGAAAATAGTTTACAGTATGAGATGTCCTACCATAAAGAGGGGGGAGCATTTAGTAGCAGCAAATCCCAGCATAACAAGATTGATGCGACCCAAGTTTCCGGTTCACTCATATCGGGGGGCAAAGGCGTTGCCATTGATTCAGGAAACAACACGAAAGTTGTTGCCTCGATACTCACAGCCGGCAAGATAGGGGAGACTTCAGGAGAAAAAACGCCAGAAGACCAAGCAAAAGCCGATATTACCATTCACTCTGGTGGTAATATTCTCATCAAAGGGGCGCAAGAAAAGTATGATCAGCAAGCACAATCGTCAGAAAGTGGATTTTTGAGTAGCAAATCTTCCGATACATCTCAATCCCATACAACAACGGTTTCCTCCATTCTTGGGGCGACGGGCAACATTATTACGCAATCAGACAAAGAGACCACAATCACGGCTTCTCATATGATTGCCAATGAAGATATCAATGTGGCAGGACAAAGCGTGACGATTGATGGCATGACAGACCATCATGAGAGCCATTCAGAAACTCATGAAACGGGTTTTGGTGTGGGATCAGGCAAGGGCTTTGTTTCGATCTACGGGAGTGAGGGAAAGGTGCAAAATGAAGAAAGTTTTGAACATCAAGGCTCTTCGCTCAATGGTAAAAATATCACTATCACCGCCGAAAAAGAAGATGTGAACGTGGTAGGTTCTGATTTTAATGCACGAGAAAATATTAATGTTTCGGCAGCCCATGATATCAATGTTTTGCCTGGTCACAATAGCCATAGCACAAGCTCAAAGGAAGAACGTACAGGTTTTGGTTTTCAGTTTGAAAAGAGCAAAAGTGGTGCTTCTGTGGGTGTGGGGGTTGCGGGCGCCAAGGATAAAGGCGATCAATGGGAAAATACGAATACGCCGTCCAATTTCCATGCGGGCAATGATGCGAATTTTAATGCTGGCAATGATGTGAATTTTAAAGCGGCAAATGTTTCGGCAGACCGTGATGTCAACGTTAATGCTGGCAATAATATCACCCTATCGGAAAGCTATGATACCTCTAATGTACAAGAAACACATGAAAAAACCTTTGCCGGTGTGACAGCCTCTGCGGATATTGGTGTTCTTGGCACGGTACAAGGGCTAAAAGATTCAGCAGACCGCATGAATAATAAGGATGGAAATAACACAGTTATGAATGGCATCCTGACCGGCATGAAAATCAATCACCTCTTTACCAAAGGCAGGGAGTTTGTTGATTGGTTGAGTGGTAATACAGGGGAAAGGGGAAATATAACCAAAGGATTGAGCAGTTCATTAGGTGGATTTGGAGGTTCTACCAAAGATGTTCTTGCCAATATGGCTGGTGCATCTGGCAGTGTGAGCGTGGGCTTTAAGAGCGAGAAAGCAGAAGCCTCTTCTCAAGTCTCCACAGCGACGACGACGACAATAGAAGGGAGGCGTTCTGTTAACATAAATGCTCACAACGGCAATATCCATGGTGTTGGAGCCGACATTATCGCCGGCACAAACCCGATTTATGTTCTGGACAATGATGCACAGAGCGGGAATATTAATATGACAGCGGGGCAAAATATCACCTTTGAAAGTGCAAAAAACACACAAAGCACACAAAACAACAATGAAAGTACTTCCATGAGTGTGGGCTATGGTTATGGCACGGGGGGGGCAGGGGCAACAGGCAGTGCTGCTTTTAGTCAAGGGGAAGGTTCCAGTGATGAAGTGCACCACAAGAACAGCCATATTATAGGCACCGGCACGGTTCATACCAACAGTGGGCAAAACACCACACTGAATGGCGCCGTGGTTTCTGCAAACCGTGTAGAGATGAGTGTTGGAGGTGATTTCAGCATTACTAGCCAGAGCGATACCGGAAAAACTTCCAGCAAGCAAAATTCTGTTTCTGTTGGTTTTGGTGCTGGAGCAACGGGTGGCGGAGGTTCAATGAGCGCCTCTTTGAACAAGGATAAATCCTCTAGTGATTATCACAGTGTTGTAGAGCAATCAGGCATCAAAGCAGAGGCGGGCGGTTTTGATATTACAGTTACGGGGACAACAAACTTGACCGGAGGCATTATTGCGAGCAGTGCCTCAGCGGATAAAAATAGTCTGACCACCGGAAGCATTACGACGAGTGATATCACCAACAGTGCCCATGCGACAGCCAGCAGCCATGGTTTTAGCCTTTCTGGAAATGACACGATAAAAAATATTACCAAGAATGTTTTAAACCATGGCAAAGCCAAGGATGGCGCAGAAGGAGAAACCAAATCCGCTATCAGTGATGGAACCATCATCCTAACCAATACAACTGGCCAAAGGTCCATGGGGCAAGATGCTGGAGAAATCATTGGTTCTCTCAACCGCAACACCGCAGCAGCCCACCAAGCTGTCGCACCGATAGACGCCACATCACTTGAGGGAGCAGTGCATAATCGCCTAGATATGATCAATGATTTATCAGATGAAGGATTTGGTTATTGGGATAAAGTGCGTAAAATTGTATTGCGTGTTGACCACCCAGTGGGTGAGGTTGCGCATGATGAAAATGGCAATGTCCTCTATTTAACCGATGAAAATGGAGAGTATATAAAAGGCAGCGATGGAAAATATATTACTCTGTATAACTTTTTAAAACCAGAGGAAGAAAATCATTTACAAAAAGGCTCTGATGGCAATGTTTATATGTTCTACAATGGCATTTTTAATTCCCCTGATGATGCAGCGGGTAATGCCGTCCAAATGGCTGTTTATAACAATGGTCATCTGTATTTTACATATTTCCCCCAAGCTGAAGATCCGCTGGTAGAGTTAGGGATAGCGTTTTATCAGAAGTTTCTGGAAGGGAATATTGGGGGGTTGAGTAATTCGACGAAGAAATTCCAAGATTTTATCACTCGTTATGGCAATGAGGGGGCTATTGTTAGTATGCATAGCCGCGGTACCTTGACAGGGGGTAATGGATTACGTGACCTTGAAGAGCGTGGTATCCATGGTATAGGAGAAAAAACAGATATTTATCTTTATGGACCAGCTGGTAACTCTCTATCGATAGCGAATGCACACTATTATGTAAGCGATGGTAAAAAAGATCATGTTTACTTACAAAATCATCTATTTGATCCCATTGGCACGGTGGTTGGTCTCAATCCACCTACGGCTTATAAGGTACCCTTGAAGTTCCCCTATGTATTATTTCCACCAGCAACTCCAATGATAGAGCAAGTGGGAGCGATACGCGGCCATAATCCTAGTACCACCCATAAGTGTTATGGTGATGCAAGTGATGCATGTAAACATGATTATGGAACACATCATAATGCAATAATTTATGCACCTCATGCGATTTTAGATAATTTAGGTTTAGGTTATTTATGGAGAAAAAAATGAATACACTGTTTAAATTATTAAGTGGGATAGTCCTGTTAGGTGTCACTGGGTGTGACATATCAAATATTGACAAACCTTCTCCAGCATACGTGAGTATGTGGGAAAAACCTGGTGCAGATTCTACTGAGGTAGGAAAAGCTCTTTTAGAATGTGGAATGCCAAGCCTTATCGATCTTGATACAGAAAATCGAGAGAGAAGCAACAATGCAAGAGCAACAACTTATGCTTGTATGATTCAAGCGGGATTCCGCTATAAAAATGAACATATGGGAGGGTGGTGTTACACTTACAGAGAAGAAAATCTTCCGATTTGTCGTCCTGGTGCTGTTATTCCGAAGCGAAGTGTTGAGAAGCGCTTAAACAGCCCTTTTTGTAAAAGAAGTCCAGTACAACCTGAATGCAAACCTTAACAACACAACACTATTCGCAAAATACTGCGCTCAATGTTGGTTACAGCTATGGGAGTGGCGGTCCAGGATGGATGGGCAATGCTTCTTTTGGAAAAGGAAAGGGCTCCAGTGAACAAGTACAACACAAGAATAGCCATATTATAGGCACCAGCATTGTTCATACCAATAGTGGGGGAAATACTACATTTGCAGGCGCTGTGGTTTCTGCAAACCGTGTAGAGATGGGTGTTGGTGGTGATTTCACCATTACCAGCCTCAGTGATACGGGATAAAGTTCCAGCAAGCAAAACTCTGTTTCTGCTGGGTTTAATGGTGGAAAAAAGGATGATGTGGCGTCAACCAATATTGCCTTTAACAAGGACAAATCCTCTAGTAATTATCACAGCGTTGTGGAACAATCCGGCATTCAAACCGGTGATGGCGGCTTTGATATTACAGTGGCGGGTGCAACAACCATGACCGGAGGGATTATCGGCAGCACCGCACCAGCGGATAAAAATAGTCTGACCACCGGAAGCATCAGCACCAGTGATATCACCAACAGTGCGCATGCTCAAGCTAACAGCGATGGGATCAGCATTTCTGCGGGAGGTCCCATGTATCAAGGCAAATATGGTGTCGGGAAAAACATTGCCAAGAATGTTTTAGATCATGCAAAAGCCAAAGATTCAGAGGAAGGCTATACCAAATCCGCCATTAGTGATAGCACCATTGTGCTGACAAATGAAGCAGGGCAAAAGGCGTTGACGGGGCAAGATGTGGAACAAGCCATCGCCTCCCTTAACCGTGATACTGCCAACGCCCATAAGGGTGTACAACAGCTTGATGTTGCCAAGCTGGAACGAATCGTCCATGAAAACCGTGAAATGGCAACACAACTGCTGGAAGAAGGGTTTAAATACAGCGATGACTCCTATAAAACCATGTTTATCAAAGAGCACCCCATCGCTGTGGTCGACCGTGATGAACAGGGCAATACAATCTATAAAACAGATGAAAATGGAGAACCTATAGAAGACGCTCGTGGACAAAAAATCCCTAAGTTTCATTATTTAACGGATGAGGAAAAGCAGCATTTGCAAGCCGGCTCTGATGGCAAGGTTCATGTGTCCCTCAATGGTATCTTTACTCCACCAGAGGAAGCTGCTGTTTATGCGGAGCAACATGCGAAGGATCAAAATGCACCGCTTTATTTTGTTGTGTTTCCAGAAGCCGATTCTGCTATTTCAGAACTTCTGGTCGCGGGATACCAGAAGTTTATGGAAAATAACTTTTGGGGTTTGACCAATTCAACCCAAGAAGCAAAAGATCTGATGTCTCGCTATGGGAACACAGGATTGCATTTTGATGCCCATAGTCGTGGTAGTTTGACAAACTTGAATATGATGAATTCTTTCAAGCAAGAAGGTATCAATGATGTAGCTGGCAATACAACGATCAGTTTCTATGGACCAGCGGCTAATGTTTTGGCGGCATCAGATCTGTTAAAGTATGTGAGTGGTGGCAAACAAACCACAATTGGTTTTGATGGTCATAGATATGACTTTGTCAGCAGAATTATCGGCGGCAATGGCTATACCTACGAGACAATACCTACTGGTAGTAGCATGTGGAAAGAATGGCGGAGAATGTTCACAAATCCCAATAGCGTTCATACTTGTCTTGGACATGCGAGTCCAAAATGTAGATATGATTATGGTCTATCTCATCTAAAACAATTTCCTTTAAGTAAATCATGGAGCAAAAAATGAAACAAACTCTAAAGCTATTAGGTGCGGTAGTTTTGTTGATCATAACAGGATGTCAATTTAACAAACCTCCTCTAGGAGAGGTGGCAGCGTGGAAGAAACCAGGAGCAGATTCTACAGAAGTAGGAAAAGCCTTGTTAGAATGTGGAATGCCAACTCCTTATTATACCGATCCAGAAAGCAGAAAACTTAGTATCAATGCATGGGCAAAAATTCATGCGTGTATGGTTCAATCAGGTTTTCATTATGAAAATGAACATGAGGGTGGGTGGTGTTATACTTTTAGAGAAGAAAACCTTCCGATTTGTCGACCAGGGGCTGTTGTTCCACAGAGAAGTGTCAAAAAGCGCTTAAACAGTCCTTTTTGTAAAAAGTATAAAAATAGCCGTAAATGCCAACCTTAACAGCGCAAAACCATTCGCAAAGCGTTTTAATGAGAATGTTGGTTTTGGTGCTGGAGCAACGGGTGGCGGAGGTTCAATGAGCGCCTCTTTGAACAAGGATAAATCCTCTAGTGATTATCACAGTGTTGTAGAGCAATCAGGCATCAAAGCAGAGGCGGGCGGTTTTGATATTACAGTTACGGGGACAACAAACTTGACCGGAGGCATTATTGCGAGCAGTGCCTCAGCGGATAAAAATAGTCTGACCACCGGAAGCATTACGACGAGTGATATCACCAACAGTGCCCATGCGACAGCCAGCAGCCATGGTTTTAGCCTTTCTGGAAATGACACGATAAAAAATATTACCAAGAATGTTTTAAACCATGGCAAAGCCAAGGATGGCGCAGAAGGAGAAACCAAATCCGCTATCAGTGATGGAACCATCATCCTAACCAATACAACTGGCCAAAGGTCCATGGGGCAAGATGCTGGAGAAATCATTGGTTCTCTCAACCGCAATACTGCAACAGCCCATCAGGCTGTTGCACCAATAGACGCCACATCCCTTGAGGGAGCAGTGCATAATCGCTTAGACATGATCAATGATTTATCCGATGAGGGATTGGGATATTTTTATAAAATTTACAAAATCGCTTATGCCACAAAACATCCTGAAGGAGAAGTTGCGCATGATGAAAATGGCAATGTCCTCTATTTAACCGATGAAAATGGAAAACCTATAAAAGGCAATGATGGAAAATATATTACTCTGTATCATTTTTTAAAACCAGAGGAAGAAAATCATTTACAAAAAGGCTCTGATGGCGAGGTTCATATGTTTTATAATGGTATTTTTACCTCCCCCGATGATGCCGCGCGTTATGCCGTCCAATTTGCTGACAACGATCATGGTCATCTGTATTTTACATATTTCCCGCAAGATAAAGACATGCTAGTAGAGGTTGGTATAGCGGTTTTTCAGAAGTTTTTTGAAGGTACATTTTTCTTTGGATTGACCAATTCGACCAAGAAGTTCCAGAATACAATGTATCTTTATGGCAATGACGGATTACGTATTGATGGGCACAGCCGTGGTAGTATGACGGTAGGTAACGGAATGCATGATTTTGAAAAGCGTGGTATTCACGGTATAGCAGGCAACACGAGTATCAATCTTTTTGGTCCAGCTTACAACGCTCAATCGATGGCTAATACACTCGATTATTTAAGTGATGGCAAGCAAACCTCTGTCGGTTTAGAAAACCACGCATATGACTTTGTTGGTATAAAGTTTGGTGGAAATCCTGCTACTTTTGATAAGATCCCTTCAGGGAGTAGTCCTGGGAACGAGGCATGGAGAATATTTACGACTTATCCTACTGTCCATGCTTGTTATGGTCATGCAAGCGATGTGTGTACATCGTTCTATGGCTCATCTCATCGTATACAAATTAATTCAATTCAATCAGGGGGCAAGAAATGAAATACATCTTAAAATTATTGAGTGTGCTTGTTTTATTTATGATAGCTGGATGTAATTTTTTTAAGCCTTCTCCAGGGTATCTCAGTATGTGGGAAAAGCCAGGGGCAGATTTTACAGAGGTAGGAAAAGCCTTGTTAGAATGTGGCATGCCAACCCCTTATGATGAGGATTCAGAAAACAGAAAGGTAAGCATTAATGCAAAAGCGACAATTTATGCTTGCATGATTCAATCAGGATTTCGCTATAAAAATGAGGAACTTTCGAGGATAGGAGGATGGTGTTATACATTTAGAGAAGAAAACCTTCCCATTTGCCAACCTGGTGCTGTCATCCCAAAACGGAGTGTCAAAAAGCGCTTAAACAGCCCTTTTTGTAAAAGGTACAAAAATGCAGATGAATGCCAACCCTAACAACACAACACCATTCGCAAAGCGTTTTAATGAGAATGTTGGCTTTGGTGCTGGAGCAACGGGTGGTGGAGGTTCAATGAGCGCCTCTTTCCAAAAGGACAAATCCTCTAGTGATTATCACAGTGTTGTGGAGCAATCCGGCATTAAAACCGGTAATGGCGGTTTTGATATTACAGTGGCGGGTGCAACAACCATGACCGGAGGAATTATTGATAGCACCGCACCGGCGAACAAAAATAAACTGACTACAGGAACCATTAAAACGAGTGATATTACCAACAGTGCGCATGCTCAAGCTAACAGCGATGGGATCAGTATTTCTGCGGGAGGTCCCATGTATCAAGGCAAATACGGTGTCGGGAAAAACATTGCCAAGAATGTTTTAGATCATGCAAAAGCCAAAGATTCAGAGGAAGGCTATACCAAATCCGCCATTAGTGATAGCACCATTGTGCTGACAAATGAAGCAGGGCAAAAGGCGTTGACGGGGCAAGATGTGGAACAAGCCATCGCCTCCCTTAACCGTGATACTGCCAACGCCCATAAGGGTGTACAACAGCTTGATGTTGCCAAGCTGGAACAAATCGTCCATGAAAACCGTGAAATGGCAATACAATTGCTGGAAGAAGGGTTTAAATACAGCGATGACTCCTATAGAACCATGTTTATCAAAGAACACCCCATCGCTGTGGTCGACCGTGATGAAAAGGGCAATATAATCTATGAAATAGATGCAAATGGACAGTATATCAAAGACGCTCGAGGACAAAAAATTCCTAAGTTTCATTA
This sequence comes from Bartonella kosoyi, assembly GCF_003606325.2. Classification (NCBI taxonomy): domain Bacteria; kingdom Pseudomonadati; phylum Pseudomonadota; class Alphaproteobacteria; order Hyphomicrobiales; family Bartonellaceae; genus Bartonella; species Bartonella kosoyi. The sequence continues at coordinate 1,663,811 of NZ_CP031843.2, read as the reverse complement.
TTTAACGGATGAAGAAAAGCAGCATTTGCAAGAAGGCTCTGATGGCAAGGTTCATGTGTCCCTCAATGGCATCTTTACTCCACCCTATGAGGCTGCTGTTTATGCAGAGCAACATGCGGAGAATAAAAATGAACCACTTTATTTTGTTGTGTTCCCCCAAGCCGATTCTGCTATTTCAGAACTTCTGGTCGCAGGATACCAGAAGTTTCTGGAAAATAACTTTTGGGGTTTGACGAATTCTACACAAGAAGCAAAAGATCTGATGTTTCGCTATGGTAATACAGGATTGCATTTTGATGCCCATAGTCGTGGCAGTATGACAAGCTTTAATGCGCTGAATTCTTTCAAACAAGAAGGTATCAATGATGTAGCTGGCAATACAACGATCAATTTCTATGGACCAGCGGCTAATGTTTTGGCTGCATCCGGTCTGTTAAGGTATGTAAGTGGTGGCAAGCAGACCACGATTGGCTTTGATGGTCATAGATACGATTTTGTCAGCAGAATTATTGGCGGCAATGACTATACCTATGAGACAATACCTGCTGGTAGTAACATGTGGAAAGAATGGCGGAGAATGTTCACAAATCCCAATAGCGTTCATACTTGTCTTGGACATGCGAATGCTATGTGCAACATACTTTATGGCACATCTCATCTAGAACAATTTCCTTTAAGTAAATCAAGGAGTAAAAAATGAAACAAATTCTAAAGCTATTAGGTGTGGTAGTTTTGTTTATCATAACAGGATGCCAATTTAATAAACCTCCCGTATCTTCTATAGGTGCATGGGAGAAGCCAGGAGCAGATTTTACTGAGATAGGAAAAGCCTTATTAGAATGTGGCATGCCAACACCTTATGATGCCGATCCAGAAAATCAAAATCGTAGTTTCAATCAAATGGCAACCATTGATGCTTGCATGCTTCAAGCAGGTTTCCGCTATAAATATGATGTGGGGGGGGGTGGTGTGGAAACCATAAAGCCGAAAATCTTCCGATTTGTCGACCAGGTGCTGTTGTTCCACAGAGAAGTGTCAAAAAGCGCTTAAACAGCCCTTTTTGTAAAAAGCATCCAGAGCAATATGAATGCTATCCTTAAATATTGTTATTTGTGGAAACTACAATCCCCACATTCATGTGTTCCCATGCTTGTGCGGGATTGTCTCCTCAACCAACAATCTCAACACTGTATGTGAAGCAGTATAACGTAGGGAATACACTTAGTAATCCTATAACGTTGCGTCATAGGATGGGTTGTGCACTCTCTAGGATTGTGAATTTGAGAAAGCCTTGTCCGTCCTTACGTGACAAGGTTTTTTTTATGCTGCGTCACTTTGACGTTGCTGTTTTGCTTGTTCGATTACATTGAGAAGATCCGATTGTAACCAACGCGATAAAAAACCAAATTTTAAAGGTTTTGGGAGAGAGCCATTGGTAACATGACGGCGGAAAGTTGAGACACTCATATGAAGCAATTGTGCACTTTCACGGTCAGTTAAAAGAATATCATTTTCAGTCATTCTAAAATCCTTTTATTTTCAAAAAATAGAAACAAATCATGCCTATTTATTAAGCACATTTTGGTTTATTTTTGAAGGTATTTTATTTATAGAAAACAGTATATTATCATATAATTTCTGATGTGATAATTTATGAGTCTTATTGAGAGAGAATGAGAAAACAGAGAGAGAAAGTTATCCACAGATGATGGGGTAAATTACCCCATATCCTAAGATTGCTCAGTGACATAAGCCGCCCATTTATCCATATAGACACGGCGCTGTTCTAGATAGTCAGTACGACGATAGGCACGCTCTACTTTACCGCCTACCGTATGACTTAGAATGGTTTCAGCAACCTCATAGGGGGCATCGGTTGTTTCAGCAAGCCAATCGCGTAAACTAGAACGAAAGCCATGCGGGCAGGCATCAAGTTTATTTTTTTTCATATATTTTGACATAACATTCTCAGCAAGGGGACCTCGACCGGAAAAAGACAGAATGAAATCACTTTTAGAGATACAACTGGCTTGTTCAATCACTTTTAGAGCTTCTAAAGATAGGGGTACGCGAAATTCTTTTGTTGTATCACGCCTTCCTTTCATATTCTCAGCAGGAATAGTCCATATATCCCCATCAATCTGATCCTTATGAATATAACGTAAGGAATGTGTACGAACGCCTGTCAAGATGAGCAAACGCAAAGCCAGTTGTGTTATAGCTGTTATTTGGCAAAGTGTTTTATAAAAAGCGGGTATATCTCTCCAATCCATTGCTGGTCTATTAGTGATCTTATGACGTTGTTTTCCTAAAAGAGCGCGTGCTTTTTCTGTTGCTTGTAAATCAACATCCAAACCCAAAGCAGCTGCATGTTTGAGACAAAGTTTGAGACGCATCAATGCTGTCCGAGCAGCTCCAGCTTTTGTATGCCAAATAGGGGCAAGGGTATCGCGTATCTCTGTTTGCGTAATTTCTGAAACGGGTAAACAGCCTAATTTAGGGAGAATATGAAGGCGTAAAGGTAAAAACCAAATTCCATCTTTCCCATCCCCTTTTAATTCAGCTTTATGGCTTTCAAAAGCATCCACGGCAATATCTTTTAAATAATGGAGATTGCTTATTGTCTCACGCTTTTGTTTATCGCGTTCTTTAATGGGGTCACGCCCCTCACGTAAAACAGAACGCCATTGATTTGCACATTCACGGGCTTTTTTTAAAGAAACATCTCGCAACGCTCCCAATCCCATTTCGCGACGACGCCCGTGAAGGGTATAACGATAAATCCATTGAGCACCTCCATCTTTACGCTTATGAAGAAGCAAGCCGGCACCATCATTATATTTGCCAGCCCCCAATGTTGCTACAGATCTTGCATTAAGACGGTTCATAAGGACCATTTTTACTCCTTTCTTATACAAATTTGATCCACACACTCATCCCACTTGTTATGTGCAAATGAGTGGTTTTGATTGATACAACATACACAGATTTGAAATGAGAGAATCCTACGTTATTCGAGACTCTCATTCAACATACAAAACAGTGAATTATCATTATAAATCAGTGTGTTGATCACGTGCAAAAGCACCCCGTGAAGCCGTTGATCAATTGGCAATAGAAATGCGTGCAAAACGCTTCGGTTTAACCCTATACGAGGCAAAAAATCCACTTTCTGGGTCTTACATAGGGCGGCTTTGTTTGCAAGGTGTGCTTACACAAGAGCAATATGACGCCGCGCAACAGTACTTACAGATAAGAAACGATTATCTATGTGCAAAAGGCTTGCCTAATGCGATTTATGACGAAATGCCGTCATCATCTGATGATAAGGCAAGAGATAAGTGGGTAGCATTCGCAACAGAGCAGTTTATCAACATGCAAGAGGCACTAAAAGAAGCGCAACAGCGCTATAGACAGTATAATCTTTATGCCGCGATAAATCATCTCGTTATAGAAGATCAAATGCTACCATATCTTGTGAATTCATTGCGCATTGCTCTTAATGCGCTTCAGAACTATTTTGATCAAAAAAGTAAATGGTAATTGTTTTATGTGCTTTTGCAGAATGACGTGAAACCTTTTTCTGGACAAGACGTTATCTTTGTATTACAGTGAATACAAAGATGAGGATTGCGTTATGACGATATCTATTCGATTGCCTAGCGAACTTGAAACACGTTTGAATAATTTAGCAACTAAGACAGGTCGTACAAAGTCTTTTTATTTACGTGAGATTATTGAACGTGGAATCGAGGAAGCTGAGGATTATTATTTAGCTTCACAAGTAAGAGAGCGTGTTCGAAGAGGAGAAGCTACTTTTTATAGCTCTGAAGAGGTGAGGAAAGAGCTTGGCTTGGACGATTAGATATGAAAGAAAAGCTCTTAGTTTTTTAAAAAAATGCGATAAAAAAGAAGCACGGAGGATTGTTGATTTTTTAGATCAACACGTTGCCCCTCTTGAAGATGTACGTGCAATAGGTAAGCCCTTAAAAGGGCAATTATCGGGTTTATGGAGATATCGTGTAGGAGATTACAGAATACTTTGCGATCTTTATGATAAGGAACTTGTTGTGTTAGTTTTAGCTGTTGGACATAGAAAAAATATATATAAAGGCTAAAGCAAAAGTTATTTTTTGCGAGCTTTTTATAACTGATCTCCTTTGAAATTATCAATATGTGTTATTTTTATGTTGACAAAGTGTAGCAAATCGTATTTAATGACGTTGCTGTACTTAGGCGTATTGTGTCTAGAGAGGGAAATGTACAGTCAAAAATCCCCGCATTTGCGGGGTTTTTTATTATCTGGAGGGTGTATTTTATGACATCACAAAATACAGAACAGGTTTCTCAAACAAAGAAAAAATATAAACCCCCTAAGGCAGGAATGGGGCGTGTCAAAGGTGTACCCAATAAGAATACACGTCTTTTGAAAGAAGCAATTCTTAAAGCCGCTGAATTGGCAGGCAATAAGTATGGGAAAGAGGGGTTAATCTCTTATCTCGAAAAGCAGGCAATAAGATGCCCCGCGGCTTATTTAGCGTTGCTTGGTAAGATCTTGCCTTTGCAAGTGACGGGTGAAGATGGGGGGGCGATTAAGATCATAGGGCGTGTAGAAATTGCTCCTTTAACAATGAATGACGACAAGACAGATTAAGATTGTACCAAAACTTATCCCTATTTTTGCAGGGGATGCTTTGGTACGTGCGGCTTGGGGTGGACGAGGGTCTGGTAAAACAAGATCATTTGCCTTGATGGCTGCTTTAAAAGGCTATCAATTTGGTATGCAGGGAATATCAGGGACTATTCTTTGTGCACGTCAGTTTCAAAATTCGCTAGCAGAAAGTTCATTGGAGGAGATTAAGCGCGCCATTGAAGCCCATGACTTTTTAAGCGAATATTACAAGGTTGGAGAGGCTTCGATTAAGTCAAATGATGGTCGTATAGCTTTTCAGTTTTCTGGACTGGACCGTAATATAGCCAGTATCAAATCCATGGGGCGTATTTTGCTTTGTTGGGTTGATGAGGCAGAGCCGGTAACAGAAACAGCTTGGCAGACACTCATTCCAACGTTGCGTGAAGAGGGAGAGGGATGGCGTGCAGAGTTATGGGTCACATGGAACCCGTTGCGAGACAATGCACCGGTTGAAAGGCGGTTTCGCTTTTCAGACAATGAATCCATTAAGCGTGTGGAGATTAATTGGTCAGACAATCCGAAGTTTCCCAAGATCTTGAATGAAGCGCGGCTTGATGACCTTAGAAATCGTCCAGAAACCTATAAGCATATATGGGAAGGGGCTTATCTTACAGCGGTTCAGGGCGCTTACTATCAAAAAGAAATGTTGGCAGCGGAGCAAGAGGGGCGGATAGGGCGTGTTGCGCGTGATCCTTTAATGCAGATACGGGCTTTTTGGGATATTGGGGGCACGGGAGCTAAGGCAGATGCCACAGCAATATGGATAGCGCAATTTGTAGGGAGAGAGATCAGAGTGCTTGATTATTACGAAGCGCAAGGACAGCCGTTATCGGAGCATATCGGTTGGTTGCGTCACAATGGCTATGAGAAGGCACTGATGGTTCTCCCCCATGATGGTGCGACCAGAGACCGTGTGCACAATGTGAGTTTTGAGAGTGCTTTAAATGATGCGGGTTTTGAAACGCAAGTGATACCAAATCAAGGGGCTGGTGCTGTCAAAATGCGTATCGAGGCAGTACGACGTATTCTACCCTCTGTTTGGTTCAATGAGGAGACGACAGTAGCGGGGCGTAAGGCACTGAATTGGTATCATGAGAAATGGGATGAGAAGCGTAATATTGGCTTGGGAGCAGAACATGATTGGTCCAGTCATGGTGCAGATGCTTTTGGATTAATGTGTGTGGGGTATGAACAGCCAATGCAGAGACAGAAGAGACCAGCTTATAGCGGTAGAGAAGCCTATGAAAGCACGTCATGGATGGCAGAATGATGGATGATGAAGAGCATTTAGAGCAAGAGAGCAACATCTCAGATCTGTCAACAGAAGGTTTGTTTCGCAAGTTAGTCAGTTGGTACAAAGAAGATGTGGAGCATGTGAACAAATGGCGTGAACACGCAAGGGAGGATTTTCAATTTTACAATGGTGATCAGTGGAATGATCAAGATTTAGCGGCTTTAAAAGAGCAACGCCGCCCCGTTATGACGTTTAATCGCATTGCCCCACTTGTGAATGCTGTTGTGGGTTCAGAACGCAATAATAAGCGCGAAGTGCAATTTATTCCCCGTCAAATAGGCAAGGCATTGCCAAGTGAATTGCTTACAGGAGCGGCAGAATGGTTTCGCGATATGGCACATGCTGAATATGCAGATAGTGATGCTTTCCAAGATGCTGTCATCTGCGGTATGGGGTGGACAGATACGCGGCTTGATTACGAAAATAGTCTTGATGGTGAACCGGTCATTACGCGTTTAGACCCTTTGAAAATGGTTTGGGATAGTGCGGCAGTGCAACCGAATTTAACGGATGCACAACGCATGTGGTATGTCGACCGCAAGCCATTAGACGTAGCCAAGCAAATGTTTCCAAAAGTCCATTGGAGTGAACTGAGTGCTGATTGGGCGCGTGATGGGGCTGCTTATGAAGGCGTTCATCATAATGATCTTGAAGCTTACGATGATGAGAAGGGCATTGATGTTGAAAACGGTCGACGGATGGTTACGCTTGTGGAATGTCGTTGGTTTGAAAGCGAACGATATTACAAGGCACCCGATTTGGAAACGGGAGAATTGCGTGATTACAGCGAAGAGGAGTTTAAGCAGCTCCAATGCATGATGCCCGATATCCAAGGGGCGGCTTTCAATAAAAAGGTTGTAAAACGCGCCTTTTTAGGGAGAAAACTGCTTGAATGCCCTGATCAACCTTTGGTTCCAGCGGGTCAGTTGGGTTGGGAGTGTATCACGGGGTATTTTGATAAGATAGAACGGCAATTTTATGGGGTTGTAAGACCGACAAAAGACCCTCAACGCTGGGCGAATAAATATTTTAGTCAAGTTATGCATATTCTCAATAGCCAATCCAAAGGTGGGATTATGGCTGAGAGGGGAGCGTTTGAAGATGAGAGAGAAGCGGTAAAAAGTTGGAGCAGGGTAGATAGTATTACGGTTTTGAAAAATGGTGCTTTGGCAGGGGGTAAGATACAACCCAAACCCGTAGCGCAATTTCCAACCGGCTTTTTCCAACTGTTTAATGAAGCGAAAGAAGCAATTAATCAAGTTACAGGTCTCTCACCAGAGTTTATTGGAACGAGAGAAGTTTCACAAGCAGGGATTTTAGAGGCACAACGGCGTCAATCCAGTCTTAACCTGCTTGCTTGTTTGTTTGATGGTTTGCGTTTGTATCGCAAAAGGCAGGGCAAGATCATTTTGCACCTTATACAGAATTATTTGTCTGATGGTCGTTTAGTCCGGATATCGGGAGAGGAGAATGCGCAATATATTCCGTTGACCCGTGAAGCGGTGATGAGTGTTGATTATGATATTGTGGTGGATGATGCACCCACCAGCCCGAACGAAAAAGAGCGTACCTTTGGTATTATCACGCAGCTGTTACCGTTGCTTCAAAATGCCGTTACACCGGATATCATGCTTGATTTACTTCGTTATTCGCCATTGCCTGCGTCATTACTCAATCGTGTAAGCGAGAAGATGCAACAGCAGCAAATGGCACAACAAGCCCAACAACAGCAAATGAATCCAGAACAAGAAATGAAGTTGCAAGAAAAGCAGCAGGATATTGCGACCAAAAGCCAGATGCAACAGATGGATTTGCAAGGCAAGCAGATTGAATTGGTCATGCGTCAAAAGAGAGCGGAATTGGAAGCGGAATTGATGCAACAACGCCATGAGCTTGAACGGGAGCGTATTCTTAATGAACGAGCGCAAAATCAGATTATGCGGGAGAGAGCCGCAACGTACAGGGGAAGAAGCATTTAAGAGAGGTTAGAGAATGAATGCAGAAATGAACGAAGTGATGAATGAAGGTATGAATGAAGATTATAGGGTTGGAGCACCGGTTTTTGATGATGATGAGAGCTCTTTTGATGTTGATCATGAGGTGGAGGCGGTTGAGAGTCATGATGCAACACCTCCAGAGCCGATTGCAGAGCCCGTTGAAAAGCCTTCAGAAATCGTTCCTAGTATAGAGCAGCAGCGTGCAGAACAGCAAGCCAACCAAGCCCGTGAAGCACTTACTAAGTTTTATGAACCTCAATCTCAAGCGCCAATGGCTGAAGGGGAAAGCAGACCTCCAGATCCTACACAAGACATTATTGGTTATATGAGTTGGATGGGAAAAAAGCTTCAAGAGCAAGATGCGTATATTCGTGCACAGCAAGATGTGCAAAGACAAGCCATTGAAACCCAAGAATTTAATGGACATTTGAATCAATTTTTAGAAAGTTCTGTGACCTCTATCAAAGATAAATACAGTGACTTTGATGCGGCAGCAAATTTTCTTTATGAGACGCGTGCAAAGCAGTTGAATGCATGGTCTTCTGTTTATCCGAATTATGCACAAAAAAGTACGATAGATGCGATTATAGGGGATGAACTACGTACAATTGTAGCGACTTGTGCACAAAAAGGGGTTAATCCAGCAGAAGAGCTTTATAGGATAGCGCAAAATCTTGGTTATCAAAACCAAGCGGTCCAAGCCAATGATCAAGTTGCTGCGCTTCAAAGCCGTCAGAATTCTGCGCGAACCTTAACGGCATCTGGTGGAGGAGGGAGTACTGGACCAATGACTAAACAAACTCTATCCGATATGTCAGAGAAGGAATTTGATGTGTGGATATCCAATCCGAAGAATGAAGCGCGTTTTTATGAAATTATGGGTGCAGACCCCGATTAGGCAATAGATTTTACAGCATAATCCGCCTCTGATGCGGGTTTTCCACCGGCTTTAAAGCCGGTTTTTTTATAGCAAAGAAAGGTGAAACAAAAAATGGCAACAACACATATAGGGACTCATGATCCGCAATCGGTGAAATTGTGGTCACAGAAGTTAAGCAATGAAGTTTTGAAAGCGACGAAAATAGCCCCTCTGATTGGCAAAAGTTCGAACAGTATTATCCAGCTTTATAACGAAACCCATAAGAGTGCAGGGGATAGTGTTACATTTAGTTTGTTGGTCAATCTGTTTGGAGATGGTGTCACGCAAGGTGAAACCTTAGAGGGCAATGAAGAAGCGCTTCAATTTATGAATGATCGGTTGGTGATTAATGAGCTTTTACATGCGGCGCGTGTTGCCAATGATGACTCGATTGATCAACAGAGAATCCTCCCGAATTTACGCAAAAAAGCCAAAGAGGGTTTGGTTCGCTGGTATGCTAATCGTTTAAGCATCATGTTCTTTTTGCAGGTTTGTGGTTATACAGCGCGTACAATCAGTGTTGATGGTCGAGAAGTGTACATTAAACCGGTTCATTATGGCTTTAATGAAATCATGGCACCAAGCAGTGAACGGATTATTCGTCCCGATGCAAAAACCAAGGATGAAGATCTTACCGATAAAGCCAAACATAGCTTTAGTTTGAAGCTGATTGATGAAGCGGTTAAACAAGCAAAGCTTGCTAATCCACAAATTTCTCCCGTCCATGTCAATGGTGATGATGTTTATGTTCTCTATTTGCACCCAACCCAAGTAATGCAATTGCGAACCAATACCGCTGCTGGAGAATGGTTAGATATTCAAAAATCGGTTTATGCAACCTCTCGTGCGAAGAACCCAATCTTTGATGGCTCTCTTGGTATGTATAATGGTGTTGTTTTACGCGAAGCTATTCATGTTACCCATGGTGTAAAATCGACAGATCATACAGCGGTCAAAAGCGTGCGTCGTGCGGTGTTCTTAGGAGCGCAGAGTGCAATTATAGGTTTTGGGAAAAATCATAGTGCAACAAATTACACCCTTAAAGAAGAGTATTTTGATTATGAACGTGAATTTGGTGTTGCAGCAAAAACTTTGATAGGAATGAAGAAAACTCGTTTCCAAATGCCAAATAGTGGACAGACAGCCCAAGATTTTGGAACGATTGTTATTCCTACCTACAGCGGTGAAGCCGCAGCGTAAACATTAAGGAGGAAAACAAGACATGGCAGATCAATTACCCCCTCCATTACAGGGCAGAAATCTTCATACCCAACAGGTAAGCTTTTTGCGTTTGAATATCTCACATAAAGAGAAGCATCTTACAGAGAAAATCGGAATTTTGCCTCGTGGCGCTTTGATTACTTCAATTAAAACGTTTGTGAAGACGGCATTTTCCGAAGCAAAATTGAAGATTGGCAGCAGCTATGGGGGCAATGAGTTTGGCGAAAAAGATATCAAAGCCCAAACCACACAAGATTTTACACCAACAGACCAAAAGGTTTTTGCTCCAGAGGATAAAGAAATGACCCTTTATGCAACAAGAGATAAAACCACAGATGCTGGTGAGTGTGTTGTGGTCGTGCAATTTGTGGCAAATCATTAAGGGGACAAGATATGGCAGATTATTTACCAGAACCCTTACAGGGGAGAAACCTTCATACGCAGCAGGTAAGCTTCTTGCGTCTTAATTTTAGTTACCAAGATAAAGAAAACGTAATGAAGATAGGCACTCTCCCTCGTGGTGCTTTAATAACATCAATCAAGGCGTTTATTAAGACAGCGTTTTCGGACACAAAGGTCAAAATAGGCAGCACTGCTGGCGGGACTGAATTTGGTGAGTTAGAGATCAAACAAGCGGGTATTAAAGCAGCGACGATTTCTAATCAGAAGGAGTTTGTTCCCTTTGATAAAGAGGTCACGCTTTATGCCAAAGCCGATAAAACAGTCCAAGCTGGTCAAGCAAGTATAGTCGTTGAATTCGTAACCAATCACTGAAATTGAGAGGAGAGATCTATTAACTCTCCTTCAGTTTATGAAGTAGAAGACTGTACAAAGAGTTGCAGGTTAAGGGCAGATAAGACAGCGACTAAAGTAGAAAGCTTGGGGTCACCCGTTTTACTTAAGGAGCGATATAATCCACTGCGTTCGCGATTGGTTTCTTTTGCTAAAGCACGCATATTTTGAGAGCGAGCAACGATACCAATGGCATCCGCTATATGAGCGGCATCACCAGTTTTGAAGGCTTCATTGAGAAATGCTTGTTGTACTTCAATGTCTTCAAGATATTCTTCTGGTTTAAATGGGGTTGTTTTCATCACTGTACTCCTCTTTTAACTTTAACGCTTGTTCGATATCCCTTTGCTGCGTTGATTTATCTCCACCACATAACAAAAGGATAAAATCAGAGCCTTTTTGGGTAAAATAAATTCTGTAACCAGCACCATAGTGGATGCGTACTTCACCTATGCTATTGAAGAACTTAACATCACCCAAAAGTCCTTGTTTTAAGCGTACAACACGTTGAAGAATAATCGCTTTAGCCTTTTTATCTTTGAGTTTCTTAAGCCAATTATCAAATTCTATCGTTTTATGAATGAATATCATTAGTGCACTGTAATGCACATGATGTGTAATGTCAATAATAATATTCCTTACAGAAAGGTATTTTGATGACGCGTCATTATATTCGGGTTAGGACAGGCGGACCAATACCGGCTAGTCAAAATGTTTATCACCATAGAAAAACGCTTTCACACATGGTGTCTGTTATCCAAGATGAGATTGATGACATTACGGACGAGTATGTAGCACAAATCCAAGAAAGTATTTTTGCTGCTATTCGTTTTTGTGAGAGGGAAACTTTTTACTTTAACGAAAGCCGTGATGTGGTGTTTGAAACACGGGCGGGTCAAGGCGCTTATGATGCAACGGACACCCGCCATATTGAAACAGCTGTCAAAATAAGGAGCGTTTATCTTTGTTCTGATCCACATCATAAGATTGAATTAGAGCACAGGAGTCCTTTTTCTCTAGAGTCTTCGTTATCATCAGAGCAGCGAGGAACACCGGTTTGTTACAGTTATTTTGATAGGAAACTGCATCTTTATCCCACACCGGACAGAGCCTATCAGATTCAACTCATACTCTCTCCACAGCGTTTATCAGAGATAGAGCGTGTTGATGAAGAGCATCTATGGTTTGTGCACGCGTTTGATCTGATTAAGGCGCGTGCAAAATATGAGTTGTACAAGAATATCCTTAAAGAACCCGATTGTGCAACGGCAGCTTATAATGACTTTACCGAGCAGTTGCATGAATTGCGTGCAGAGACGTCCAAACGTCATAACGTCACACGCATAATTCCAACGGATTTCTAAAATGGTTTATTTTCCAATCGCTGATTATCGCCCCGATGTTTCGGTCGTCAATGGCAGCTTTACGGATACACTTGTGAATGTTTTACCGGCAGATGGAGGCTATATTCCTATGCCTAGCGCAATGGTAGTATCGGCTCCTTTGGGAGAAAAGCCTTTGGGGTGTATAGCGTTTCGAAGTGGTAATGGGGTTAAGATTATCGTAGGAGGAGCCAAAAAGCTTTATAGTTATGATAGTCAAACGCAGGGTTGGAAAGACATAAGCCAAAGCGGTGTGACCTATCAGGCAAATGAGGATAATCAATGGTCATTTGCCTTGTTTGGTCAGAGAGTTATTGCGGTCAATAAAAATGATAAACCGCAAGTCTTTCATACCCATAGTTCCGAACGATTTGAAGAATTAGGAGGCAATCCACCGAAAGCCGGATTGGTGAAGGTTTGGGGACCTTTTGTTTGTTTGATGCAATTGACAGATCATCCCAATCGCATTCATTGGTCTGGTTTGGAAGATGCAACCCATTGGACAGTTAAGCAGAAAGATTGTGATTTTCAAGATTTTCCAGATGGAGAATACGTTCAAGGGGCAACGGAATCGAGCAATCCACTCATTTTTATGCGTTCTGCGATTTATGCAGGAACTTTTGTTCCGGGTTCTAAAATTGTATTTGCTTTTCAAAAGATCCAAGATAAGCGCGGAGCGCGCAGTGCAGCTTCTATAGCTTGTCGAGGCAGTGATGCTTTTTTTGCTGGTGATGGTGGCTTTTATCAGATGAGTGCTGATGGTCAACTTTTGCCAATAGGCTTTGAGAAAGTTGATAGAACGGTTTTTAAAACCTTTGATAAATTTGCTCTTGATAATATGCAAGGAGTGATAGACCCCGTTGATAATCGGATTTACTGGTCTTTAAAGAGAGGTAATAACGAGCAAACGACCTTTGTTTATGATTGGGGCTTGCAGAAATGGTCGACGATACAGGGAAAGCCTTTCACATTGTTTCCCGTATTTACGACAGGTTATACTTTAGAACAGTTAGATGAGATCTCGATCAATCTTGAGTCCTTGCCTGCTTCTTTAGACAGCCCCCGTTGGCAAAGTGGCGCACCCATGCTTGGTGCTTTTGATGAAAACAATTGTCTTGTTATGTTTACGGGCGCACCGATGGAGGCAACGGTTGTTTCGCAAGAGATGGGGGCACCGGATGGAAGTTTTAACTTTATCACAAAAATGTTTGCCGAAGTTGATACGACGCAAGGTCTTTTAAGTATCGGAGAACGTCGTCTTCGCAATCATCAGACGCCGATCACATGGCACAAGGAGAGAGAATGTTCCTATGCTACGGGTGCTTATCACGGACGTTCGCGCAATCGTTATCACCGCTTTAAATTACGCATTCCTAAAAATGAACCTTGGACGGCAATTACGGGGTTTGATGTTGATTTACGTCCTTTAGGCAGAGGGTAATGGCAAAAGTCTATTTGACCACGTCTTGGGATATGGAGCGTATAGCGCCTTATCTGGAAGACATCATTGCATCCTTTAGAGCATATGTGGAACGTTTTAAACATGAAATCACGTTGCAAGATCTTATTGAAGCGATTTGCAGTGGCAAGAAACAGTTATGGCTTGTTTTGGACGATGACGCGCGCTTTTTAGCGGCGGTTACAACACAGATACAGCAGACAGTTTTAGGAAAGAAGCGCGCACTGATTTGTGAATGTAGTGGGAAGGGTGTTCTTGATCAAGTTGACAATTTGACATTTGTAGAGGATTGGGCGCGTGAGAATGGCGCTTTCGAGATAGAGATTTTAGGACGCTTAGGTTGGAAGCGCGCATTAAACAAACAAGGTTATGGCATAACGATGCTTTATTATAGGAAGGAATTATAACATGGGGAGCAAAACACCAGCAACGACAGAACAGAAGCAGGTGCAGACAAGTGCACCTCCTTCTTGGATGGCAGATGTATTTAAGCGTGGTGGCAGGGATGCGTATAATCTATATAATATAGGGGCGGGTGGTAATGTTTATGGGGGACCTCGTGTAGCCCCATTAAGTGATCAAACGCGCTATGGAATTGGTGGTCTTGGCAGCATACCTCAGCATTATCAAAACCGTTCTTTGATGAATACGGTCTACAATCCAACGTCGGCAGCCAATAATCTTGGAAGCATGGCTTCGGGTGCTATGGTTGGACAGAATCCCGCTTTTAATGCCGCCTTACAAAATAGCTTAGACCGTGTAAGAGATACGATTAACAGCTCTTTTGCCGGTGCAGGTCGTTATGGCTCCGGTGCACATACAGGGGTATTGGCAAATGAACTTGGTGCTTTGTCGACAAGTGCGACAGCGAACCAATATAATCAAGATGTTCAGAATATGATGCAAGCCAATGCCATGATAGACCAAGCCAATCAAAATCAATTGGGAGCCTCCAATAACTTCTTACAAGGTTATGGGAATGCCTATTCCAATGCCATACAGGGGGGAGGAGTGCTTGATACTCACAATCAACGCCTTGTTGATGCCAATCGCGAACGTTGGCTAGAGCAAGACAATAGCGGGTGGAATAGGTTGAATATGCTTATGAACGCCGGTCATGGCTTTGCAAGGAATTACGGTACGACAACGAATAATAATACAGCTTCGATGACAGAAGGCAATAACCCTTGGAAGAATTTTGCGGCAGTAGCAAATCTAGCGACAAGTTTTATGGGGATTCCTGATATTTCTAAACCTTTTGGCGCATTGTTAGGCAAAAAATTTGGTGTATAGGAAAGAAAGAAATGGAAAAAAGTTCTTGGTTCAATAACCTTTCGCGTTTTTTTATTCCTCCTGATCAAGGTGAGCATCCTTTAGTTAGGATGTCTAGAATAGGAGCAGATGGTTTAATACAAAATAGTGCACATCTCCCACCTACAGTACAACGTGCTAGAAGAACATGGTCTACAGTTCAAGAAGAAAGAGAACGCCAAAAGCGTGAAATGATAGAAGCAAGAGAGCGTGAAAAGCATAAAGAGATCTATGGTCGAAAGTTGTTAGGAATGGTTATTCCAAAGATTGGTGAGAGACCATTTGAACAAATGAATATGTTGCACAGAGTAATACAGCAACATCAAGTTCCCGTTGTTCCTAGTGCGATTTCAATTAATCAACCGTTTAGCACAGGTTCACTTTCTTCTCTTAACGTAGGCTCTATTATTCCAGATGGAATTTATCATGAGAAGAAAGAGCCCTATATGGTTCCTGAAGCTGAAGCGCAAATACCACTTGGTGTAGGTAATCACCCACCACTCCCTAATGCACAGGAGATTAAACAACTTACGCCTATAGGAGAGGCAACTCCAATACCGCAGTCACAAACTTCTCCAGTAGATACTCGAACTGGTTTTGAAAAGTTTGTCGAGTCGGATTTTTATAAAAAACTTCAAGATCTTTTTGCAGGTATGTCGGCAGCACCATCTGGTGGTCTGGCATCATCAGACCTTCGATGGCTGATCCCCCAACAGTAAATTCAGGATGGGATGCGCTTGCAAGTGGTGTGAAGCGTCTTAATGAAGGTGATAAGCAAAGAGGACAGGTTAACCAGACCGTCGAGTATCTGAAGTCTAAAGGATATAGTGAAGAAGAAGCGCGGGTTATGGCAAGTAACCCCCAAATGCTTAGTGAATTGCTAACAGGTGGTGATAACTCTAAGTTACCTCTGGGGTATCAATGGCATACCAATCCGGAGACAGGTGAACGTGAAGCGAGACCGTTGAAAGGGTCTCTACAGGAACTGGAGTATAATCAGAAGAAAAAAGAAATAGAAGAGTGGGAAATAAATAAGAGACAGCATGCGGGGGAAGTTGCATTAGAAATTGATAATGCTATGGGCGCAGTTAATCATGCCATTAAACTTATAGAGAATAATCCAGATTGGGTTGCTGGTAAGGGTGGTACTATTGCTCAGATTTTCCCAGGGTCTGATGCCAAAACATTAAAAAATCTATTTACTCAGATTCAAGGCGATGTCTTTAAGCGAGTGATTGCATCAATCAAAAAGCAAAGTAAGAATGGAAGTGTAGGTGTTGGTCCATTATCTGAGGCAGAAAGCAAGTGGCTGGTATCATCTTATGGTACTTTAGATATTAGTGATAAGCCTGAAGTATTATATAAAACACTTTCAAATATTAAGAAGATGCTTGGACATTTCCAAGAATTGAATGAGGAAGAAATTTATAGGTTATCACATGGATTGGAAGTAAAAAAACGTGAAAAAGGTCTTTCTCAATCTTTTACTAATGGGTTGGTGTCACAAGGAGGCAGTGCAAATATACCTAAGATGAGTTTAGAAGAGGCGTCTATTAAGGATAACGTACCTTATTTTAGGGATAGTTCCAGTGGTGAATTTCTGGTTAAGGAGTAATATGAATGGCCCCTTATAAGACTTCTGGAAAGATTCATTCTCAATATGTATACGCTAAGAATGGGACACGTTTTCGCATAGTTGAAGATTCTACTGAGATTGAAAAGATTATAAGATCACATGCTAACAGTTCTTCTTCATCTTCTCCTCGATATGTATACGCTAAGAATGGAACACGTTTCCGCGTAGTTGAAGACCCTGATGAGATTGCGAAATTATCTAATAATTTTGTTGAAGGATTGCAAAATACATCAGATCAATCAACTACAGCAAATGATTTTTCATTTGATGATAAAGATCTTACGTGGTGGGATGCACTAAGGAGTCATGGTGCATCTGGTTTGACAGCAGGTTATAGTGATGAGATACAAGCGGCGAATGAAGCGGGTTTTAAGGATTATTGGAGTGGCGATAAACGAGCAGAGGAGATTTATAATAGACGGGTAGCTAAGGAACGTGCTTATCTAAAAGCCTTGGAAGAAAAACATCCAATATGGTCTTCTATTGGTTATATTGCTGGTTCTCTTGTACCAACAGGACTCTCATTTGTCCCTGGGCTTGGACTTTTAAGAATAGGTTCTGCGGCATCAACATTTGGAAATCTTGGTAAGGCGGCAGTTTTAGGAGCAGGTTCTGGGGCTTTACATGGCTCTGGAGCAGGAGAGGGGCTTTATGGTCGTCTTATATCGGCAGGAACTGGTGGTGGTATTGGGGCGGTAGCTGGTCCTGTTGGTTCTCTTGCTGGTACAGCTGCTTCTTGGGGAACAAAAAAAATAGGCAGGGGATTGCAGCATGTTCCCTTTATAAAAGGAGGACGTTTTAATCCTGCTCATAAGGAAGTTCAGACCAAAGCGGTTAGGGAAGTTGCAAAAACATTATATGATGATGGTGTTGAGAACGTTACGGAGCATCTTGCTTCTGCGCCACGCCATGCATTTTTGACAGATATTAGTCCGAATTTAGAAGTATCCCTTGCAAATATGGGGGGAACAAATGCGCGCGTTTCTAAACTTTTGAAAGGAGCACATGAGGGACGAATGCAGGGTGCAGTTCAACGTCTTGGTCAGTCTGCAGATGAAAACATTACGCCTCTCCAAGACACGAAAGTTTTAAAAAGGGTCCTTCAAGAGCAAGGGGAAAAAGAATATCAACCTATTTATGCACAAGTGTATCGTACTCCAGTAGGAAAAGAGCATTATGCAGCTCTTAATGACCTTTTTGCAGATGAAGCATTCCAAGAAGCAGTTGCGCGAGCGGTTAAAGTTTTAAAAAAAGACCGTCGTAATGCAAAACCAGAGATGTTTTATTCGAGAGAATTCAGGCACATTAATTATAAGCCTACGATGGCGTTATTAGATCAGACTAAGAAGTCTCTCGATTACCTTAGCAAGAAGTATTATAATTTGGGCGATAACCAAATGGCTTTTGTATATAAATCGCTTAAGAAAGACTTAGTAGAGATAGCGGACCAGATTTCTCCTACTTATAAAGCGGCACGTGGGAGTGTAGCAAAATATGAAGGTTTTGAAGAAGCGATAAACCAAGGCAAAAACATTGCACAGAGAGATGTTTCTGGAGAGGGAATTGCAGAAGGTCTTCGTAAAGGCGCAACGCCTAGTGGTCTGAACACTTATCGCGTGGGGATGAGAGACTATATTGATGATCTATTAAAAGGTTCGCGCCCTATTAATAACCTTTCAAATATTTTACAAACGGGTAGCATGTCTGATAATCTTAGCAGATCTTTAAATCCTAAAAATATTCACGCGTTTAGAAAAGCTGTAGAGGGTGAAAGGTTCTATGAAGATGCGGCGCAAAGAGCAGTAAAACCGTTTCAAGGAACGCCTGAACCTAATTATTTAACAGGTGTCAATTTACCGTACGGGGGAGTTAGTGCAGCACGTGCAGGTGCAAAAATTACTCAAAATATTTTATCTGATACGATTAGAAAATTACCTCAGAAAGAGAGAGAAATACTTGAACGTGATATAGCGAAATTAGCAACTTTTGGCGTTAAAGGTATGAAACAGCAGGAAGTTGCTCAAATGATACAGAGGTTCATAGATTGGCATAAAAGGGGAATTTTTACTGAAAAGGCAGCACATATCATTTTTTCGGCACTGATGGGAGAAGCGGGAAGGTTTATAAGGAGTAAGGTTTAATGACCCGTTATAGTCCTTCAGTTGATCAAGCGATACGTCAAGCAGCAGCACGTTATGGCTTACCAGAAAGCTATTTGTACCGTGTTGCGCAAGTGGAAAGTGGCGGCAATCCGAATGCAAGGAATCCCCGTTCTTCTGCGGGTGGTTTGTATCAATTTATAGACAGCACAGCCAAGCAGTATGGTTTGCAAGACCGTTTTGACCCCATGCAAGCAGCTGATGCCATGGGAAGATTTACGCGTGACAATCGCAATCATTTAAGCCGTGTTTTGGGAAGAACGCCTACGGATGCGGAATTGTATTTAGCCCATCAACAAGGGGCAGGAGGCGCCGCGCGCCTTTTACAAAATCCCCATGCCAATGCGGCGCAAATTGTTGGTAGCAATGCGGTTGGTTTGAATGGTGGCAACAGCGGTATGCGTGCAGGTGATTTTGTTAACCGTGTGTTACAAATGTATGGAGGTCAGCCTTATAGAGCAAGCCCTACAGCACAGGGGAGCTTTGGCAATAGGGACAACATGTTAGAGGTTTTGAGGGCATTATTAGCATCACAAGAAGAAACTTTAGAAGAAGAGAATGATGCCGATGATAACCCTTTAATGACGCAATTCATGCGGGCATTTTACGGACCGTTTTATCGGAATTAGGATTTATGAGAGATGTCAACGATTTATGATTGGTCGCTTAGAGCGGCGGATAATACGCGTTGTGATGCTTTAATTGATTGGTCAGAGGGGCAGCATCCTAGCAGTGTAAACAAGAGCGCCCGTGTGATGATGCAACGTGTAAAGGAATATTTATCCGATACGGGTGGAGCGCTTGAAGGCATTGTTACCAATGATCATGTTCAACAAACGAGCACGATACGTCTTCAAAGCCAATCGCAATTTTTAGAGTATAAGAATGGGACTGTTTTGCGTTTTATGGCAACGGGTAGGAATGTTGGAGCAACCACGATGTTTCTTAATGCTTTAGATGGCAAGCGGGTTTATAAAGCAACGGAATTTGGGGTTAGTCCTTTGTTGGGAGGGGAAATCCAACAAGGGTGTATTTATACATTGGTGTCTCGTGGCGAGGGTTGGCATCTTGTTAATCCTACCTCTCATCCCATAGAAGAAGAAAGCAGTCTTTATCCTACCGGTTTCATAGGCACGTTTGGCATGCGTGATCTCCCAAAAGATTGGTTAATCTGCGATGGGAAGGCTTATTTGCGTGATGATTATCGTGATTTATTTGAAACGATAGGAACGGTTTGGGGAGAAGGGGATGGTGTTACAACGTTTAATGTTCCGGATTTGAGAGGGATGTTTTTACGGGGAGTTGATGGAGGGCGTAATATTGATGCTGGTCGTGATTTTGCCAGTGTGCAAACAGATTTAATCGAGTCTCATCAACATCAAGGGCAGTCGCTTTCGATGCCCCATTTTACTAGCAACGAAAACTTTTGGGATGGGAATACGACGGATGTTTTGGGTTATCGTTTAGGCTTGTTTGGAGGGGGCTCTCTTGCGAATTTTATGGGTATAGAACGTGAGAATTTAGGGGGCTATATTGCAAGTCCTTATAATCTTGATGATAGCGGAGAAGTTGTCTTGGAGAGCACTGGGGAAGGCGAGACACGTCCAGTCAATGTGAGTGTTCTGTTTGCGATCAAGGCGTGAGGTTACGATGTCAACGATTTATCATTGGTCTTTAACGGCATCCGAAAATGGTGGAGCCGATAATCTTATGAATTGGTCAGAGGGGCAGCACCCGAATACGGTCAATAACAGCGCCCGTGTGATGATGCAAAGGGTGCGTGAGTATTTATATGATACGGGGGGTATGATTGAAGGGCTTGTTACCGTTGATGATACGCAAAAGACGAGTGCGATACGTCTTCAAAGCCCTTCTGATTTTTTAGAGTATAAGAATGGCATCTCGATTTGTTTTAGAGCGAAGGGGAAGAATGTAGGGGCGACCACGATTGCTTTGAATAATTTAGCCGCCAAGCCCGTTTATAAGGCAACAGACACTGGTTTATTAGCTTTAACGGGAGGAGAAATCCAAGATGGCAGTCTTTATACCGTTATTTACGATGAAGATATAACCGGTTGGCAAATTCTCAATCCCACAAGGGGAAAAGTTTCTTCTTTAAAACGTTTACCGTCTGGTTTAATTGGTCCTTTTGCCATGGAACGCTTGCCGGATGGTTGGTTACCTTGTGATGGGCGTGCTTATTCGCGAAGAACGTATAGAGCCTTGTTTGATGCGATAGGCACGACGTGGGGTCAAGGGGATGGTGCTACGACGTTTAATGTTCCTGATTTTCGAGGGATGTTTTTAAGGGGTATGGACTATGAACGCCATTTAGACCCTTGGCGTTCTTTTGCAAGTCAACAAGGCTGCTCTTTGAAAGCGCATGAACATTTTATTGGTCCAGAATCTTCAGGTGATCATTCTTCTCGAAAAAGACGGGATGTTTCTTCTTCTCAAGCGCCCTTGAGAAGGCGCAAGAGAGCTATAGACGAAGAGTGTTTAGGCTTGGACGGGGATGCCTTGGCAAGCTGTAATCAAGAATTTGACCAAATAGCCGGAAGTCCACAGGTAGAGGCTCCCTTTTGGTTCACAGAAAAAGATAAGCCGCCCCGCTTGCCTTGGTTTATCCGGAGCCCCTTTGCAAACTTTTTATATTATTCGACGCCGATCAAAGAGGGCGTCATGACAGCGCATCATGAACATCACCTTATGGCAGAGAGTGTTGGCGGCGTTGAGACGCGCCCCGTTAATGTGAGTATCGTTTATGGGATCAAGACATGAGGAGTTGAAATGACCTTAAAACCGTTTGCCATATCAGAGCTTAGCGACCCGTCTCAAGTACGGGTTGTTTTGTATTCGGGAGGAGGCTTGGTGCACGCCCCTCTTCATGGTGTTTTTGATTTACTGAAAACAGCTTTGAAAAGCGAGCTTGATGGTTCGCTGAAAGATTTAGAGCAGCGCTTAGAGTCTTTAAAAGAAGAGTTTGAAGACTTGAAAGAGTGTTCATTGGATGAAGCCCTCTGAAAGATGTAAGGAGGAAAGCAGATGAAGATACCCGATCATAGTCATGAATATTTGATACCGGTAGCAACACAAGAGGAAATCAGAGAAGGGATATCGCAAGATAGTGTTGTTGTTCCGAAGCTTTTAGGAACGGCATCTTTGTATTCGTATGAAACCTTTGCGCCGTTAGAACAGGTTGTAAATGCACGTCAAGAGTCTGAAAAAGCCATGGCACGTGCAAATGGAGCGCAACAGGTTGCCGAAGAAGCGAAGAGGGTGTCGGAGCAAGCGCTTAGCGAAGTTACAAAAACGGGTGAAGCGGTTACAGCAGCAACGACAACGGCTAATCTTGCGAAAGATACAGTGGATACAGTTAAAGGATTAGCCGAAGGAGCCAAGAGTGCCTCTGAAGCTGCCAAGCACATGGCAGAAGAAGCAAAGGCAAGCTTTGAGAGAGCTTCAGGAGAAATCAATGGTACGAAAGGTTCATTGGCTACAGCATTGCAAAGTTTTGAAGAGGTCAAGCAGGCAAGTGAGAATGCTGTTCATTTATCGACTGAAGCCAAGAGGTTAGCTGATGAATCGAAGACCATTGCAACCCGTGCAGAACAAACAGCAAGAGAAGCTTCACAAACGGCAACAGAGACGACGCAAGTATCCGCGACGGCGGTAGCAACGTGTCATGAAGTTAAGACTGTAGCCATGCAAGCCAGTCTTAAGGCGGCTGGCGCCAAACAGACAGCTGATGATGCCAAGGATATGGCGGAAAAGGCAAAAGGGTTATCGGAACGGGCGACGGATTCAGTTACAGAACTTACAAAAACAGTATCTCAAGTAGAAAAGTCAGTAGAGACAGCTTTAACAGAGATAAGAGAAGCCAAGGAGAAATCAGAGGAGGCAAAAGGCGCAGGCGAACAAGCATTGCAAACAGCTTCAGAAGCAAAGGGTATTTCTGAAACCGCTAAAGGGTTATCGGAACAAGCGACGACGGTATCTAGAGAGGCACAAAAGACATCAGAGCAAGCTCTCAGTGAAGCTAGAGCAGTGAAATCAACGGCGGATAGTGCGTCTAACACAGCTATGGATGCGAAGGGGAGTGCTGAGAAAGCTAAAACATTATCAGAAGAGGCAAAGAAACTTGTTCAGGACAATAAGAATGCTTTTGATGAATCGAATAAAACCCTTGAAGCAGTTAAAGGATTAGCGGAAACGGCATTATCAACCGCCAATGAAGCCAAGCAGAAGGGGGAGGAGATAAGCCAACAAAGCTCAGAAGCATTAATGAAGTCTGGTGAAGCCAAGAACTTAGCAGAGGAAGCGAAAAATTCTGCGGATAGTGCGCAGACAAAATCAGAGCAAGCGCACCAGAGTGCAACCGAAGCAACGCGAATAGCTTCTGAAGCCAAAGCAGCGGCAGAGGCAGCAGCGCGTTTAGGAGAGAGGTCTGGGCAGGTTGATGCAGAGGCGTTGAAGGGTATAGCTATAGTAGCAAAGAGTAAAGCGGAAGCAGCAGAGAAGGTAGCAGAAGAAACGAAAGGTGCTTTGGATGGTGTCAAACAAGTAGCAGGTAGTGCGAAGTCGACAGCCGAAGAGGCAAAGAAGGTAGCCGATGGTGCACAAAAGAAGGCATCACAGGTAGAGACAGTAGCGGGTGAAGCTGAAAAGATAGCAAAAGAAGCCAAACAGACAGCTGGTTATGCTAACCATGAGGCGGCACAAGCGCGCAGTGAGGTAGAAAAGGCAAAAAGTACAGCTCATGAGGGATGGAGTAATGCCAATAAAGCGCAGGAAGTAGCAAGTGACGCTAAGACTATAGCAAGTTTAGCACGGACATATGCAGACGAAGCCAAGAAGATAGCGGAAAATTCAGGCAACACAGCTCATCAAGGGTGGAGTACAGCTAACAACGCGAAGGAAGTAGCCGATAACGCTAAGGCTATAGCAAGTTTAGCGCGGACATATGCAGACGAAGCCAAGAAAAAAGCGGAAGTAGCAGATTCACAATCCTATCAAGCCAAGGGTGAAGTAGACAAAGCCAAGGAAATAGCTGGTAATGCAAAATATATAGCCGAACAAGCACAGAAAGCCGCAGAAACAGCGGGTAAAAAAGCAGATTCTTTAGAAACAGAAGCGCGAGAAGCACAAAAAATAGCTAATGAAGCCAAGGAAAAAGCAGGCTACGCTGAACATGATGCGCGACAAGCCCGTAGTGAGGCAGAATCAGCAAAAAATATAGCTTATAATGCTAGTAGTACAGCTTACAACGCGAAGGAAGTGGCAGATAATGCTAGGACTACAGCAAGCTTAGCGGAAATGGCAGGTGAAGAAGCCAAGAAGATAGCGGAGAAAGCCGATAACCGCGCGTATGAAGCTAAAGGTGAAGTAGGGAAAGCCCAGGAATTAGCGGAGAGTGCGAAGTCCATAGCCCAATCTGCGGAGAGAGCGGCTGAAGAAGCTAAGAAAACAGCCAATACAGCATGGTCAAAGGCAGATGAGGCGAATGATGCGGTAAAGGCTATAAAAGATACAGCAGGTTATGCAAAACATGAAGCAGGACAGGCGCGGTCAATAGCAGAAAATGCAGAGAAAATAGCCTCGTCTGCGGTGAGTAGGGTTATCGATATCAATCAAGTGGTTGAGAATTTTAAAGCCCCCGTAAGTTTAGCGCGGACATATGCAGACGAAGCCAAGAAAAAAGCCGAAGCAGCAGATTCAAAAGCTTATCAAGCCAAGAGCGAAGCTGATAAAGCCAAGGAAACCGCCGATAGAGCGAAAAGAACAGCCGAAGAAGCCAAAACAACCGCCGATACAATGAAGAAAGAGCTTAGTGGTATCAAGAGTTCTCTGGAAACAGCGACAACAGCTCATACAGTAGCCACACAAGCAAAAAATCTCGCAGAAAAGATAAACACTTTTCTAAAACAGTCTCATTTAACGGTTTTATCAATTTCCACCCCTTTTCTTGTTGCGACAGGCAAAACGCAATTAACCGTGAAAAAAGGAACCTATTTAACTTTGCCACGAACTCATGATATTTTGGTTGTAAGTTATACGGTAGATGCCAGAATAAGCATGCCGTCTCTTTCTGCGGGCAAGGATTATTATCTTTATTTGGTACCGGAGGGAGATTCTCATAAAATTGTTGTATCAGAAAACTCTACGTATCCAAACGGTTACAGCGTTAATAATTCGCGCAAGATAGGAGGGTTTCATACGCTTTGTGCGGATGTTGGTACGATTTCTGGTCACCCCTTGTCTGGTTATAGGGCAGGGGATATTTTACCCAATTCAGTTTGGTGTTTAAATCACCGCCCTTATAGTTCACCAGAGGGAATGGTCTACGACCCCTCTACAGATCTTTGGGTTGATATTTATCTCCAGTCAGGGACGGGTGAAAATACCCGCTCTGCGTATAATGTTCCGATCACAACGGGTCGTATCTATACAGACCATGTAGCAGATATGTTGCGTGTCAAGAAAACGTTACTAAGTGATGTGGAATTTGCATCTGCGATGTCTGGAAGTAATGACAAAACAAGTATTACGGGCAAGAAGGCACCCTCTCCTAAGACTTCAGGAGGTCACGTTGATACAGCCAATCGTCGTATGATCTCGCATATCGGTTGTGAGGAAGGTTGTGGTTATGTTTGGCAGTTTTTATCGGGCACGTTTCCTATGCAAATAACGAATAGGGGGCAGGCTAGGCTAGAAATGAGATGGTTATCAGGAGGAGGAGGGTGGAGCCATGGTGTAGATAGCGGATGTTTTGCACGCTCCACCATATCTTCTGCTAGAGGTAATGAACAATTATGTGCGCGTGGTTGTAGCCGTCCGCGTCATTTTTGAGGAGGAGAAGATGATAGATTATCCAGAGCACTTAAATACGAAGCAAGATTATTTAAACATGCTTTCCTTTGACAAAGTTGAAACAGTAAGAAGACTAGAGACGCTTTTATCAACGCGTTTTTATTGGGTCTTTGTTAAAGAACTCAGTGAAGGAGAAGAGGGGATAGAAGATGACACGCATAAGGTTTGTCTAACAACAGAAACGCCGGTTGATTTAGACGGTACTTCTATAGCAAAGCGTTGTCAGTATGAATTACAGGAAAGTGAATATGCACCGCTCTTTCAACTTGGCTTTCGCGTTGACGAAGTGGAACAATTGATCAAAGAGCACAGCCAATAGAAGATCATCAAAGAAGATTTTAATCCAGCCCCAAATCAGTGGGGCTTTTTTTATGGAGGATGGGATGAGAAAGATATCCAAAGAAGGTTTGGAGCTAATCAAACAATGGGAAGGATTACGTTTAGAAGCGTATAGAGATACGGCATGTATCTGGACCATTGGTTATGGTCACACCAGCAATGCTGGTAACCCGCTTGTCAAAAAAGGTATGCGTATTACGAAAGAGCGAGCAGAAGCAATTCTTTGTGAAGACTTAAAGCAATTTGAGAAAGCCGTCGAGGAGGCGGTTACGGTTTCGTTAACAGATTGCCAGTTCGCAGCATTGGTGTCGTTTTGTTATAACGTAGGAACAACAGCCTTTTGCAAGTCGAGTCTTTTGAAAAAACTTAATCAAGGGGATTATGAAGCTGTTCCCGTTGAATTACAGAAATGGAATAAGGTCGGTGGAAAGCTTCTTGCGGGATTAGCCAACCGTCGAGCAGCGGAAGCCGGTTTGTGGGCGAAAGGGTCTTATGTTTCTTCAAACTATCAAAGAGTGGAAACGAAAGAGGCAAGAGGACTTTTCAAGGTAGAAGCGCTAGCCCCGATTATAGGGTCTTGTTCAGGATTTGGGGGATTTTTAGTAGGCAATGGACCGATTCAGTGGGCGTTAGCAGGGATTATGGTTTTAGCCGCTTGTACAGGACTGGTGATTGTCGCCAAGCGTTTTCGGGAACAGCGCTTATGATTTTTGGGTTCAAAAGAAATCTGTCTCTTCTGTTAGCGGCTTTAGCCGTTTTTTTAATGGCATTAGCCAAAGCCTTTCATCTTGGCAAGAAAAGCGAGCAGCAAAAGCAAACAGAGCGCGCTTTAAAGACAGCAACAACCCGTTTTGAGGTGGAAAATGAAGTTAATCAAAAAACTGATGCTGGTGTGCGCTCTGCTTTGTCTCGTTGGATGCGGGGCAAATAGGACAGTTTCTTGTGTTGGTTGGTTGCCCATTTATTTAGACAAGCAAGATGTCAATACCATCAGTTCCAACCTAGCAAGAGATATATTGAAACATAATCAACAGGGAGCACGCTTATGTGGTTGGCAAAATGAGTAGCAAGGGAAATAAGAAGAAACAAGAACTCTCAGAGACAGAACAACGGCTTCTTCATGAGATGATAGAAACCTACCAAGGCTTAAAGATGATGTCACGCATCATGAAGTGGATTGCCTTCTTTGTCTTTATGTTTGTTATCGATTTCTTTCGTTTTATAGACGCGCTAGAGAATCACTTCTCACACTTTAAAAAATGGATAACGAAAAGTTAGATATTTCTTCTGTAAAAAACAGATTGATATTAATTGTAAGTTAAACTATGTTTAACTATGTTATACAATGTATAATCATTAAAATTTTAAAGAGGAAATATTATGAGTATAAAAAGTGAACTTATAGCAGCTAAAGTAGATATAAATCTAAAAAACGCATTTATGGCTATAGCTGAAAGAAAACACCGTCCAGCATCTCAAATTTTACGTGATCTTATTCGTATTTACGTTGAAAATAATAAAATACCTAATAAGGAAACGCTTGAAACTTTTCATAAAACCGACAGAAATGAAGATGTTTTTTATGCTAAAAATATTGCTGATTTGATGAAGCAACTGGACATCTAATTATGCGTTCAGTGAGTTATTCAGGAAAGTTTAAAAGAGATGTAAAACGGGCAAAAAAACGTGGGAAAGATATGCGAAAGCTTACAGAAGTTATGCAACTTCTAATTCATAAGCAGCAATTGCCTGCTATTTTAAATGATCACGCATTACAAGGCAATTGGAAGCCTCGTCGAGATCTTCATATAGAGGCAGATTGGTTATTAATTTATATAGTTGATGAAGAGCGAGTCCATTTTGATAGGACAGGTACGCATTCAGATTTATTTAAGTAAGAAATTGATAGTGAATTCTCAAAAAAATTCTGATTCGCATTAGCAATAATTGAGGAAAGTTTGAAAAAGATTTGTTAGAATCAGAGGAAATATTTCTTCTTCTAACAGGACTTTCTAGATGCTTACATCTTTTGGTAAAATTTTACGCAAAATTCGCGTCGATCATTTTGAACGACTCTTAGATATGGCTGATAAATTAGGTATATCTGTAGCATTTTTATCTTCAGTTGAGATTGGCAAAAAATCCGTACCCATTGGTATGGAAGACAAGATTATAGAGCTGTACGGTTTAGATCAAGAGACAGCTTCTTTGTTAAGAAAGGAAGCTGATGTTTGTCGCAAGAATTTCACAATGAAATCTTCTAATTCATTGCAACATGAAACTATTGGTACGTTCGTTAAAAACTTAGAGAATCTTTCACAACAGGACTTAACAAGATTTAAAAAATTTTTAGAGAAATTTGATAAAAAAGCAGGCGTCCTATAGAGGCACGTCACAAAATCCTATTCCCTTAACTTTACTCGGGTATCCCTTACCTCTTAAAATATACGTGAAATCAGTAAGTTATAAGATCAATAAAAGCATATGGTGGGCGTGACAGGGATTGAACCTGTGACCCCTACGATGTCAACGTAGTGCTCTCCCGCTGAGCTACACGCCCATTCACCGATGTTGCATACACCATATAGAACGACAAACGTCAATGCTTAATTTCATTTTCTTTTATAACAGATGCAAATAACTGAGAAAAATATCCCTTTAAGCAGCAATAAGGATCTTTTCAACCTCATTGACGAGTTCTCGTAAGTGAAATGGCTTAGAGAGAACCTTTGCATCAGGAGGAGCATCACTATTTGAATTGAGTGCAACCGCTGCAAAACCTGTAATGAACATGACTCGTAAATCAGGGTCAATTTCAGTAGCACGTCGTGCCAGTTCAATTCCGTCCATTTCCGGCATCACAATGTCAGTCAGGAGAAGAGAAAATGGTTCTTCTTGTAAACGTTCATATGCGCTAATACCATTATCGAAATCGGCGACTTCATAGCCTGCACGTTCTAGGGCCTTTACGAGAAAGCGACGCATATCGTTATCATCTTCTGCGAGCAGGATTCGTTTCATGATTGTGTTCCAATGGCTCCATTTGTAAGAGTTTTTGCCATATCAATTATACAATATAGAGTATTTATAAAAAAGATCGAAAAATACTCATAATCGAAATGAATGGCAAAATGGTTAATTCTTATATTCTTATTCAAAATACAGCATATTCGTTGTGAGTTGGTTAAATTCGAAATATATGTGATTTGGAAAAAGCTGGGACGATCCAAAACTTTTAAAACGATTCATTACTATTTTTTCTTTTAAATTATCTGTTTCTTATCAGAATTCCATTAAAAAAATTATGAAAATCATTACTGAAGAAGTGATGATATCGGGTAATTAGAAGCATATTATGTTAATTTGTTGTTTTTAAAAAATTATCCTATAGAATTTTTATAGTTATTTGCTTTTTATAGAGATTTAAAAATGAATATTATAAACAATGTTTATTTTCAAATTTTTCTTTAATTAAATAAAAGATATTATTTTTTATAATATAAAATCATCCCTTAATAATATATCAAAAATAGTATTTTGATGTTTTATTTATAAGAATTTATTATGATTTATTAAGATAAATTTTTTATAGTTATTTTATTAAAATATCATCGTTGTGATTATATATTCGTTATTTTTATTATGCCTTGTGATGAATATTGGTTTCATGGTTTGTCTGTAGAGTCTATAAAACGAATCATATGAATGGTTAGAAGATGGAATCCATTATATAGAAGATATTTATAGAACGATGTCGCTGATAGAAATCTTCGTTTTGACAGAGCAAAATGGAAGTTGAGATTTTGTATTATTTTGTAGAGGCATTATCGAGAATAAATGCATCAAATGCCGCCCAAAATTGTTTTTTATAACCTTCATTATAAATAATTGTATCAAGTTCAGCGCCTGTAATGGTAATACTTTCTGTCAGACGTGTGTGTTGGCATAATTCCCGTACTTCAATGTTGTTGGCGAAATTGTCTTGATTGGCGAGAATAAAGAGTGTTGGTATTTGTAAATGACCATGGCGTATATTTTTCTTCACAGAATCAATCGCATTAAATACCGATGCCATCCATCGGGATGTTGGGGGCTTAATGGAAGGGAATGGTCCTTGATGCATATGCCCTAATTGTATGTTTTTTTGTTTTGTTTTTTTTAATTTTTTTCTATCTTTTGTTGGTATAAAACCAAGGCCTATATCAGAAAGAAATTGTGTTAGCTTATGTTGAAAACCATTCGTTTTATTGCCGAATGGAGCAAAAAGGGGAGAAACGCAGATCAATCTATTAAATTGATGATTAATGACATCTAATCCGCTCAGTGCTACTAATCCACCCGTACCATAGGCGAGCATAGAGTAAGGTGGTGGACAAATAGGATAAACAACATTTTTAAGAAATTCATATAAATCATTAATATCATTATTTATATTAAAGTAATATTGTCGGCTTTTTTTTCTTGTCTTGAAGGATATTTTGGGGGGATCAAACCAGTCAAATATTGCTGTATGAAAACCGCGTTGAGAAATTTCATTTATGGTTAAAAAATATGTTTCTAAAGCATTTGCGTCACTTTCAAGAATAACAATTGTTCCCTTAGATTTTTTCGCTTCAGGATATGTTATCGCAAAATGAATTTCGCGATCTATCGCTATTTTCAGGCTGTTATAATGAATATTAGGAGCTATAGATTCACGGTTTATGGGATAAAGAGGTGTTTCCAATGGACATCCTTTACAATTGTATTTTTGCAACTGAGCGCACCATGAGATAATGAGTGGCGTTGATATTTATGTAATGAAGAAGAAGGATTAAGAAAGGGGTAGGTTGTTTTTTAGATCGTTTTTGTCAATTATCAGGGATAAAAGAGTTGAAATAAGGGAAAATGATTACCAGATAATACAGTGTGGTTGCCATGATGGGGCCGCGGATTCACAAGTAAGTTTGCCATTTGGGAGCTTTGTGAGTCAATTTTAAATTATAGTCGCTCTAAAGGAGGGCAGTATTATGCGCCAAGTAGATTTTTCACCATTTTATCGTTCCACAGTAGGTTTTGATCATCTTTTCAACTGGTTTGATTCAAGAACACAACCAGAGGAAGTTTCTTCTTATCCCCCTTATAATATTGAACGTTTAAGTGAAGATTCTTATAGAATTTCTATGGCTGTTGCTGGTTTTTCTCAAGATGAAATTGATATTGAAACCCATTGTAATCAGCTGATCGTTAAAGGAGAGAGAAAACCTGAAAAGGATGATGAAGAACGAGAATTTCTTTATCGAGGTATTGCTTCGCGCGCTTTTGAACGGCGTTTTCATTTGGCTGATCATGTGAAAGTTATCGGAGCAGAGCTTGGAGATGGGCTTCTTCATATTCAGCTTAAAAGGGAAATGCCAGCTGAATTAAAACCAAAAAAGATAAGCGTGCAGATGTCTCCATCCATTACAAAAAATGATAACAACAGCATTGTCGCATAAAGAAAATTTAGAAAATATGAGAAGCAAATAATCATAAATTTTTTACAGAATAAAATAACGCGAGGCAAAGGTCTCGCGTTTTATATTTCCTTTCTTGAGAACGAAGATGATTCTCATAAAAACGCTCTCTCTCTCAAATTGATGATAAAAGTTTATTGCACTATTCTATGCTGAAAAAAAATCATGGATGTGCGAGTGAAATAAAAAATTCTAAGATAAGCTTATTTTAAAGCATTTAGAAAATGGTCGGAGCGGCGGGATTTGAACCCACGACCCCTTGACCCCCAGTCAAGTGCGCTACCAAGCTGCGCTACGCTCCGATTCCCGTGTGAAACGATTAAATGACTGTTTCTTTAAAGGCAAGAGAAAAAATAAACAGAACAAAATCTAAAATGCTCTTACACTGACAACTTTTGAAAGTGAAAAATTTTGTCCATTAATATCTTATTATTCATTCGATATAAACAACGAATCTGTAAAGTTTTTTTGTTATCGTTACATTTTGAGATCTATAGTTAATAGAGCTTTATACATTTAACTCCTTTTTCAGATTGTGAAGGGGGAAGATTTGTAACTTTAAGGGTATTGGGGAAGGAGAGGAGAGCCCATAAGTACGGGAGGTTTATTTTCTTTATATGATTGAAACGTTTTCTTTCGTTTAGAGTGTTTATAGCAGAGGTATTTTACTTCTTATGAGGAAAAAATTGTAAATTCTAGATTATACAATCAAAAATCTTATTCTATCAGGATACATTTTTATCCCAATAAAAAGGTTAGGATGTTTTAATTTATGTCTTGTTGTTTTTCTTCTAAAATACCAGATAGGAAATATGGTAGAGAAAAAACGTTTAAAGTGTCTATTGAGCTAAGAAAAGAGTAAACGATGAGTCGTTTTTCGGTAATAAGTTTAACACAAGCCGCTGTAAATCGCGTTAAAGCGATTATGGATGCTAAAGATGCACGAGGTATTCTTGTTGGAATCAAAAAAGGCGGTTGTGCAGGGATGGAATATACAATTACTCTTGTCAAAGAAGAGGGGATAGATGCGGATGTTGTTGAAGTGAATGGTGCTCGTGTTTTTATTGCGCATGATGCGGTATTATTTTTATTAGGAACACAGATGGATTATGAAGTGACGACACTTCGTTCTGGTTTTGTTTTTAAAAATCCTAATCAAGTCTCAGCATGTGGGTGTGGTGAGTCGGTAGAACTTCGTCCTGCTCCTCAAGATCAATATAAAACAAATCAAGCTTCGTAAAATTATCCAAGTTTAGAGAAATTATCATTAAGTAGATTCTGGGAGATTTATTCTTTTAGGTACGAAAAATCTGATATTTTTTATTGTTCTTTTTTAGCTTTCTTCCAAAGTTCTTCCATTTCACTTAAGGATGCGTCAGTGAGTGTTTTAGATTGAGTGGAGAGCTTTTCTTCAATATAGGCAAAACGACTTCGGAATTTTATATTTGTTTTTTTGAGTGCTTTTTGTGAATTAATGGCTAAGTGGCGCGCGAGATTAAGAAGAATAAAGTAGAGATCTCCAAACTCTGCTTCTATCTCTGAATTTTTTTTGTTTTTGATGGCTTCTTTGAGCTCTTCGAGTTCTTCTTCTATTTTTGCAAAAACTTTATCACTTTCTTGCCAATCAAAGCCCACTTTAGCCGCAGCTTCTTGTAAAGCAATAGCCTCTTGATTTGCTGGCTGGATTGGTTTTATTTTTGCAAGAATACTTGAATTGTTGTTTTCTTTGTGCATTTTTTTTTGTTTAGTCTGTTCTTCTTTTTTTATATATTCCCACTCTTCTTTTATAAAACCTCGTTTTTTTTGCTCGGTATTTCCAAAAACATGAGGATGGCGGCGAACCATTTTTGCTGTGATTGCATAAACAACATCTTCAAAAGTAAAGCTGCCTTCTTCTTGTGCAATGGTCGCATGATAAATAACCTGTAAAAGGAGATCACCAAGTTCTTCACAGAGATCTTTTTGGTTTTTTCGTTCAATGGCGTCGATGACTTCGTAAACTTCTTCGAGCAGATAGGGTATGAGGGATTCAGAGGTTTGTTTTTTATGCCAGAGACAACCATTATCAGGATTTCGTAAGGCAGTGATAATTGCGGTGAGATCTTTGATATTTTTTGAGGCTAACATTTGTACTTCCTCTTTAAGCAATGGAGCTTATGTTAGATGTCCCAACGTCTATGTAACCACATCCATTGTCCGGGATATTCACGAACCCAAGTTTCAACAATATCATTTAATTTTTGCGTGGAAGCAGCAATATCGATATCATTTTTTTCATCTCGTGGAAGTTCGACATGTTCATATAATTCTAAACGATGACGTCCTTCAGGCAGACGAATACAACGCGCTGGGTAAATATCACAGTCATATTGTCGCGCAAGCTTTATAATTAAGGGATTTGTTTTAAGGGGTCTGTTAAAAAATGTTCCCATGATACCGCGGCGAAATTTTTGATCAACCAACATACCAATATTTTCACCTTCTGCTAATTTTCCTGCTAATGCCCATGCTGCACCGGCTTTGGAGGGAACAAGATGTCCCATAGAAGTTTGTCGTGCTTTAAGAACTCGTTTGGCAACATAAGGGTTATTGGGTGGTCTAAATAAGACCGTAACATTTAGATCAAAACTTTGTGCGCAAATAGGCAGAAGTTCAAAATTTCCAGTATGCGCTGTGAAAAAAATATGTGGCTTTTTTTCATTTTTTAATCGTTCAAAGATTTCAATTCCCTTAACCTCAATAAAACCTGGCTCGTCCGCATAAGGATCAAAATCAAAAATTTTATCAAGATAAATATATTCGGCGAGCAAGCGTCCTATATTTTCCCACATTTCTATGGCAATCGCATAGCGTTCTTGCTCTGTTTTTTCTGGATATGCGCTCCTAAGGTTTGCAAGTGTTATTTGATGACGATGGATAAGGGGACCAATTTTTTTTGCCAACCAAGAAAAAAAAGAAATTCCCATTTTGGCTGGAAAGCATTTTAAAATAAATAAAGAACTAAAGAGAAGATATGCCCACAACAAGTAGGATATTTTTTTAGCTATAATTTTAATACGATAGATGAGATTTTTAAGAGAACGCTTCATCATGATTTAATTGATTTTAAGAATAATTTTACCAAAAACATCACGGCTCTCCATTCGTTTTAAAGCTGTATCCATTTCATCGAGTCCAACAATCGTATCAATGACAGGATGTACGGCTTTTTGTGCCATTTTTTGCATGGCATTTTTCATATTTTCCATACGGCAGCCAAAAGAACCAAATATCTTAAGTTGTTGCTGGAATAATTGCATAAGATTTATGGGTGCTGAAACGCCAGAGGTAGAACCGCAAGTCACTAAGCGTGCTCCTTTTTTCATACACAACAGAGAACCGTTCCATGTATCGACACCAACGTGCTCAAAAACAACGTCAACACCTTTTTTTTGAGTTAATTTACGCACCACACCTTCAAAACGATCTTTACGATAATTAATCACATGATCTGCTCCAAGAGAGTGTGCTTTTGCAATTTTTTCATCTGAACCTACCGTGGTAATAACGGTGCAGCCCCTGTGTTTTGCAAGTTGAATGGCTGCAGAGCCAATACCAGAACCACCTGCTTGTATCAGAACTGTTTCTCCTGCTTGTAGTTTTGCGTTATCGAAAAGCATATGTTCTACGGTACCAAAAGTAATGGGGGCAACAGCGGCTTGTAATTCATCACATTGGGAAGGGGCTGGAATCAATAAACGTGCTGGTAAATTAACAAGCTCACAAGCAAATCCATCAAGATGAAAACCGTAAACTCCCTTTACATCAGAGCAAAGATTATCCCGTCCTTCATGACAAGCTTGGCATACTCCGCAGGTTTGTGCACCATAAATTGAGACGATTTGTCCAAGGTGTAAATTTTTAACATGGCTTCCCAGTTGCGTAATTTCACCGGAAGCTTCGGCACCAATGATGAGGGGCATTTTTCTTTTCGCAAAAGCCATCCCACGCCAGCCCCATACATCAATATGATTGAGTGCAACAGCTTTTATACGCACTGTTACCTCATCTGGTCGGGGTGAAGGAGGTGGTGCAATATTAGTAATTTCAAGCTGGCGTTCATTTAGCAATTGTAGCGCACGCATTATTATTCCCCTTCAATTGATAATTGCTATTGCTTCAGTACGATTAATTTTGGTCAGTATGGAAAAATTATCCTTTATAGGCAGTGATAACAAGACTTGTATTTTGACCACCAAACCCAAATGAGTTTGATAAAACCGCATTGACATTCGCTTTACGGCTATGATGAGGAACAACGTCTAAAGGGATAGCAGGGTCAGGATTATCGTAATTTATGGTAGGTGGAAGTATTCCCGATTGAATGGTCAAAAGCGAAAAAACAGCTTCTATAGCACCAGCAGCCGTTAAGGTATGCCCAATCATTGATTTATTAGAAGAAACTGGAATATGTTCTAGAACATCACCGAAGACTGTCGATAATGCAAGATATTCCATTTTCTCATTTTCAGGTGTTGAGGTTCCATGGGCATTAATATAGTCAATTTCATGAATGGTTATTTGTGCATCATTTAAGGCTTTGCGAACGGATCCAATGGCTGGTGATGCATCAGGTTTTGAACGTGTACGGTGAAAATCATCAGCTGTTTCGCCACAGCCCGCTAAAATTCCTAAAATTGTAGCATTACGGTCTAATGCGCTTTGAAGAGATTCAAGAACAAGAGCGCCTGAACCTTCTGCCATAACAAATCCATCTCGATCACGGCTGAAGGGTTTTGCTGCTTTTTCTGCAGGTTCATTTTGAGTGGAAAGAGCAGATAATAATGAAAAGCGAATGAGAGATTCTGCTGAAACTGATCCATCTGTCGCAATGGTAAGAGCGCGATTTGTTTCTCTTCGTCGAATAGATTCAACGCCTAATTGAATTGCTGTTGCACCAGATGCACAAGCTGTGGAAAGTGTGACGGGAAGTCCTTTTGTGCCAAACGTTTTTTGCAGTTTTTCTGCAATTGCACCAAATTGTGTGGTTTCAAAAAGTGCCTCGTGGGATTTATGCTTACAGACTTTAAGAAGATGGGCATAAGAAGGCTCATGATTGAATCCTTCTTCTTGATCAAGACTAAAACGTGCTTGCCATTCAAGTTCAACAGGGGGAGCAGCGAGAAAGAGTGGTCCATTAAAATTTGTTTTATCAAGAGCAGCTTGTTCTAAAGCTTCTTCAGCAGAAAGATGTGCAAGCTTTTCAGAAAGAGCTGAAGCACCAAGCGTACTTTCTTCGAGAAAATCAATTGTTCCGGCAATATATGTATTTAAGCCCTCAACGGGAAAACGCGTTATTTTGTGGATGCCGCTTACACCGCTTGTTAATTTTTGCCAATTTTCATATTTCCCTTGTCCCAGTGATGTGACAACGCCTGCCCCAGTTATTGCTACAAGTGGACGCCCAAAATGATCATGATATTTCACGATAGAAATTCCCCTTCAAACAGCCGTAAGACGTACAATACCTTCAGATCTTTTGATACCAATCGTTGTAACAAATATTTCATGTACTTCTTTAGAAAAAGATTCTTCATGAGGACTTAACGCCGGAAAACAGTGTTTTTTTTCAATTGAAAGTGCTGCAAGGGCAAGTGCTAAAGGAAATTGTGCTTCCCGCATATAACCGAATAATGTTGTAATACCCCGGTAAGATAGATTAGCATCATCAAGAGCATTTTTTTCTGCTTTTGTTGCTTCGTGAGCCCCTGAGGCTGCTGAAATGGCTAAGGAATCTTTAGCGCCTACCATTTTTAACATTGTTGCAATTGATTCCTTAAGCGGCATTTTGGTTCTATCTGTTTGGTCTGTAATAATTTGGCTAATTTCAGCGTAAGCACGTGCGTTACGTTTTTTTGCATGTTCTCTACTTTCAAGAACAAGAAAGACACCACCAGAACCGGTGATAATACCACCACCAAAGTGAATTTTACGATCCCACACTGGGCTCCATCCATTATGGGTTAAAAGACCACCAAGCTCATGGGCCAACAACATATCATAACTTTGTGCATTATAGGAACTTCCTACAAGAGCATGGGTACTTTGTCCTGATTTAATACGGGCTACAGCAATTTGAAGAGCAGAAAGCCCACTGCCTTCTTCTCCCATAAATGTGCGAGATGATCCAGTGACTTTATGAACGATTGAAATATTTCCCGCCAAAAGATTTGAAAGTTGTGCCAAAAATAATGTTGGACGAAGTTCAGTTGAAAGCGCAACATTTAATATAGAAGCGTGATCGGTGACTGCGCGCGCTTTAGAAAGAATCTGTGTATCAACAGTAATATCACGCTCTCCTCCACTTGCTGCTACGATCATGTCCATTGTTGACGTGAATTGTTCATTATTTTTCATGCCGGCATCATCAAGAGCAAGACCAGCCGCATAGGTACCAAGGCGTTGCCATGTTCCCATTTGCCGTTGATCGCTTTTTTTAGGGATTTGTAAACTCCAATCAATTTCAGGCAATTTATGAACTGTGTAGGGCGAAAAAGTTGTACAATCTAGGTTTGGTGTACAAATTGGATCATTTAAGAGATTCCAATGTTGATCAGTTCCTTCTCCAAGAGAGCTTATGAGACCTATACCAGTGATAAATACGGATTGATCATGCATAGTAAAAAAATCACTCCGCCTGTTTTAAGGCAACGAGATCATCAATTTTTGCACAGAGGTTTTTAAGAACAAAATATTCTTCCGTAGCCACTGTACCTTCATTGACTTCTTGCGTCCATTGTTCTAGGGGCACTTTTATTCCGAAGGCTTTATCAATAGCGAAAACAATATCAAGAAAATCAAGACTATCGATTCCCAAATCATCAATTGTATGACTTTCAGGTGTGATTGTACTACGATCAATTTCACTAATTTCTGCAATAATATCAGCAACTTTATCAAACGTGGAAGGCAATGTATGGATTCCTTATTATAGAGTTAGTAAATTCAAAATACATTTAATATCATTCTTCTAGCCTTTTTTCTCTTTAAAAAAAAGTTTTAATCCAGAATATAACTGTCTTTATTTATAGATAAAAATAACTTTACAGTACGTGAAATACTATATCTCAATATTTAAAAAACTTTGAAGTTTTATTGTACATTTATTTTATGAGACTATTTTTCCTATTTGCAGCAAGGACGGCAAGAGCTGTTATATTAACAACGCCGCGTGAGGTTACTGAAGGCGTTAGTATATGGGCGGGACGTGCTGCCCCGATTAAAATAGGACCAACATGGAGTGCATTTGTGAGGCTTTTAACAGTGTTGAGCGTGATGTTGGCTGAATCAAGTGTTGGAAAGACAAGCAAATTCGCTTCACTTTTGAGACGAGAATCAGGAAAAACACGATCACGAAAAACTTTGGAAAGGGCAGCATCACCATGCATTTCACCATCTGCTTCTAAATGAGGGTGTAATTTGGCAAGAATTTCTGTTGCACGGCGCATTTTACGTGCACTTTCTGTGTTTTTAGAACCAAAGTTTGAGTGTGATAATAAGGCTGCTTTGGGTGTTATTCCAAATGCTTCAACTTCTTGAGCGGCCAATACAGTCATTTCAGCGATTTCTTCTGCAGAAGGATTTTCATTGACGTAAGTATCCGTGAGAAAAAGAGTCCGTTGTTGAGAGATAAGCAAACTCATAGCAGAAAAGCGGTGAACATGAGGGTCAAGTCCGATAATTTGTTCAATCAATTCGAGTTGACGTTCAAAACGTCCTTCTAAGCCACAAATCATCGCATCTGCTTCTTCACGCATGACGGCGAGGGCCGCAATAGCCGTTGTTGATGTTCTCACGATTGTTTTTGCCATTTCAGGCGTAACGCCACGTCTTCCTGTATAATGAAAAAATAAATTAACATAATCACGAAAACGTGGATCATCTTCAGGATTTGTTAATTCAAAATCTATATTAGGGCGAATTTTCAAACCAAAGCGTTTTAATCTTGCTTCTACAACATGTGGACGGCCAATAAGGAGAGGTGTTGCTGTTTGTTCTTCAATGACAACTTGCGCTGCACGAAGGACGCGTTCATCTTCACCATTGGCGTAGATGACGCGTTTACGTTTTGCTGTTTTTGCGGCAGCAAATACAGGTTTCATTGTTAAACCAGAAAGAAAAACAAATCGATTGAGGATATCATGGTAGGCTTCCATATCTTCAATGGGACGAAGGGCGACACCCGTTGCCATTGCTGCTTTAGCAACAGCAGGAGCAATACGTAGGATTAAACGCGGATCAAAAGGAGAGGGGATTAGATAGTCTGGTCCAAAATTAGGTGGTTCTTTTGAGTATGCACGGGCTACAACATCTGAAGTTTCTTCACGAGCAAGGGCAGCAATCGCATGAACAGCAGCCATTTTCATTTCTTCGTTAATTGCAGTCGCACCTACGTCTAATGCACCACGAAAGATATAGGGAAAACAAAGGACATTATTAACTTGATTGGGATAATCAGAGCGCCCTGTGCAGATCATTGCATCGGGTCGTATAGAATGTGCTTCTTCCGGCATAATTTCTGGTACTGGATTAGCCAGTGCTAAAATGAGTGGATTTTGAGCCATTTTTTTAAGATATTCAGGCTTTAAAACACCACCCGCCGATAGTCCTAAAAAAATATCTGCATCATTAATAATATCAGATAAAGTTCGTGCGTTAGTTTTTTGTGCATAATTGACTTTCCAACGATCCATAAGGGGTTTGCGACCTTCATAAACAACGCCCTCTAAGTCACTAAGCCAAATATTTTCAACTTTTGCTCCAAGACGGACCAAAAGATTAAGGCAAGCAAGAGCGGCAGCACCTGCACCTGAGGTAACTATTTTGGCATTTTCAATTTTTTTTCCTGAAAGATTTAAGGCATTTAATACAGCCGCTGAAACAATAATGGCCGTTCCATGTTGGTCATCATGAAAAACTGGAATATTCATTTTAGCGCGCAGCTTTTCTTCGATTTCAAAACATTCAGGAGCCTTAATATCTTCAAGATTAATACCACCAAATGTAGGTTCTAGGCTCGATACCGTTTGTACCATTTGCTCTATATCGGATGCATCAATTTCAATATCAAAAACATCAATATTGGCAAATTTTTTGAATAAAACGGCTTTGCCTTCCATAACGGGCTTTGAAGCGAGTGGGCCAATGTTTCCTAAACCAAGAACAGCCGTTCCATTTGATATAACAGCGACTAAATTAGAACGAGATGTATATTGAGCAGCAAGATTGGGATCTTTATGAATTGCAAGACATGGTGCTGCAACACCTGGGGAATAAGCAAGAGCTAAATCACGTTGATTATCAAGAGGTTTTGTTGCTTGTATTTCCAATTTTCCAGGTTTGGGATGTTGGTGATAAAAAAGTGCAGCACTGTCAAGTTCAGCTATTGGTGAACTGAAATTACTCTTTCGTTCTCTAGACATTTTTATGATATCCAAGTTAGTGTATGTTTATATGGTGTTCCATCTACGATAAGGTTTTGTCCACTAATAGATCCTCATTTCTCTGAATATCAAAATGCATGAGCATGAGAAAATTCTTCTGGATCATAAAACCAGTTTGATGTTTCTTTTCATTTGTGCGCAGGAATAATTTTATTGACAGCGGCACATTTGTTTTTCTTTCCTTAATAAAACGCGTAAAAGTGATTAGTCTACAAGCAAATAAAAACATTTAATAATGATTACATTACCAAGCCATTCTTCTTTTTGCAATGCTTACAAAATAAGGAAAGAAAAGAAGAGCTTACTTATTCATTTCATTCGCTTTTTATAAAATATATATTTTATTTAAATTTCTATACGGAAGTAGAAGAAATTTTAAAACAGAAATTTGAAAGTTATAAACCGTTTGTTCAGCTCTTTTTATAAGAAGATAGGAACGTTGA
Source organism: Bartonella kosoyi (assembly GCF_003606325.2). NCBI lineage: Bacteria > Pseudomonadati > Pseudomonadota > Alphaproteobacteria > Hyphomicrobiales > Bartonellaceae > Bartonella > Bartonella kosoyi. Next base: position 1,622,319 of record NZ_CP031843.2, on the reverse strand, counting down.
AAATGGAAGGTGTGTTTTTTATTGTTCAATTAATTGTTAATCGTTTAAAGTTGTATTTTTTATATACTGGTAAGTCATGTGTTGTAATAAACAAAAATTTCACTGCAAAAGCTGACATTGCGCATTTTATACAGGAATTCATATATTCCGTATAATGCGTTACTTTATAATTTAGAATGAAATATCTCGTATATTGGATGGGAAATTTGAATACATTAAGATTCATCCATTTTAAATTCGTCTATATAATAAAGAATATTTACTCACATATTTTAAGCGAGAGCGGTATGTGGGTAAAAAAACCTTTAAGAAAGGAATAGAGATGCTTTTTTATGAGCTGTTTTTAATAAAAAGCACGAAAAATTTTGAGAATTAGCAAATAAAATAATATTACTGGTTTTGTTCTTATAAAAAATAAAAGGATTAAGGAAAGAATAGAGAAGTAGAAAATATGTTTTATCATTTTTGAGAATGATAGGCTGTTTGATAAGTGAGTAAGCTTTCTTTAGGGTTATCACTTAGGTTATCAAAGAAAAATGCGTCCAATTATCAGTCTTTGAAGTACAAAGCTCCAGCTGACCGTAAAGCACTCTATGATGAGCAATTAAGACAACTGGAAAAAGAAAAGTGGAAAAATATTTTTTCCACTTTTTTTATTGTCTATTGGATTCGTCCACTTGCATGAGCAAGCATGGTATAAACTTTTCCTGTATCTGATATCAGGTATTTGCGAACTGAGTTGGAAGAACCAGAACTGCGCGATATATCACGTAAGAGCTTTTCGAAGTCCGAAACATATTGATTCACTGAACGCTTAAACTCAAAATCACTCATATATTTTTTCTTAATCATTTCAAATATTGTTTTCCCATTCAAGGTATAAAGGCGTTCTGTTACGATGTTTTTTTGGCCACGTTGATAATGATCCCATAGCTCAACAATGGCATTATGATTAATCGCTTGCACTATACCTGATGCTAACGCGTTAAGAGAACTGTTTGTAGGACGTGATTTTGTTTGCACTGATGTTAAAACAGCATCATTTGGGGTTTCATCATAAAATGTTTCTTCACGTGAAGCTCTCTCTAAGAGATTCGACACCCATTTATTTGGTCTTTTTATGCTTTGATCTTGTTGTAAAACAGGTTTAGGAGGAATGATCTTTTTAATGAACTCAGGAGAATTCTCACTTCTCTTATTAAGCACTGATGATGTAGGAAATGCCGATATTAACTGTTCTTTTGCACTCTTTTGATCATTTTGTATAACACTGATGAGATCTTTTAATGCTGCAATTTGCTCATTCAAAGCCGTACGAATTGTTTGCGTTGTTTCTTTTGTTTTTTCTGGAAGCTTTTTAGCATTTTCATGAATATCATTATTAATCTTTGAAAGCTCTAAACGAACTTCATCCGCGGAGCGACGTATATCTTCTGCTGCTCCCGAAAAACGTGTTGACGCTTCACTAATAAGCCTATTAAGCGATTGTTGGAATGAATCTGTGGCGTTACGCGCATTCTTATCAGAGCGTTCAAGGGCTAAGTTGAAGATTTTTTCATAATGCTCAATCATTTGATTAATTTCATGAGACTTTGAAACAAGTGCATCGCTTAATGCAGAAAGTGTATTACGTTTTTCTTCAAGCGTTGAACTTAGTGAATTTTCAGACTGTTCAAGAACATGAATAGTTTGGGAAAGTGTTTTCGCATGTTCACCAAAACTATTCGTTATATGATTAATTTGTTCAAAGGTGTTGTTTGAGAGTCCTTGCAGAATTTCAACATTATTATTAAGTGCTTGATTTGAGACTGATAAACGCTCTGCTACTTGGTTCGTGTTGCGGAAAAAATTGTTCGTTGTTTCATTAAACTGACCATCGATATTTTGAACAGCTGATAATAAAACATTACTATTTTCTTGGAAGTTGTAAATTGATTGATTCAACTGCTGTAAGATGGACGAGACATTATTCATAAGCTCTTCCTTCATCGCTGTTACTGTTTGAAGTGTTTCAGAGTTTGCTTTGTTTAAGCTATTCACTAAAGATTCATTATGTGCATAAATTCTTTGCTCAGCATCTTGTGTGGAGAGAGAGAGTTGCTCACCAATATGCTGCGTTAAAGAATCAATTGATTCTGTTGTACTTTGTGCTGCTTGATTTAAGTGGTTTGTCAGCTCTGTTATTTTTCCAACATGTTCTGAAATTTGTATTGCTGTCTGATTCTTCGCATCTTCCAGACGGCTTGTTACATCAGAAAGCTGATAGCCTAAATTACTTTTGAGACTTTGCATAGAATGATGAAGAACATCACAACGTTCATTAAGGACTTGCTCTATTGCTGTTGTTGATGTGTGAATTGTTTCATTCAATAATGCTTGTGCATTATGACTGGCTGTTGCGAAGGCTTCGACGGTATGCGCTGTTTGTTCAGACAGAACGGACAGAACTTTTTCACTGGTATCATACACTGTTTTCTTAACGTTTGATACGATGCGATTGCCTGACTCTGAGAGAATATTTTCAGCTTGTGCAGTAGCATTTGTAACAGATGAGAGAATTTGTTCACCCGTAGAAGAAAGCATATCAGAAGCTTTTATAATCTTATTATGCAGATTATCTGTGACTGTATTAACAGAATCTTCTAAGCTAACACGCATATTGTCAACACTATTTTCCAGCGCTTGTTGAATTATCTGACTTTGCTCATTACTCAGCATGAGAGACGTTTTTAACGTGTCAGAACGTTCCTCAATAACAGATGTTTGCATATCAATGGCTTCACAGACCTGGCTAAATTTTTCAGATAATGTTTCCTCTAGCGTTGTTGCCCGTTCAAAAATTTTGTGTGCACGATCTTCTAAATTTGTATCGAATGATTCCATACGCGTTTCAAGGGTTTCGAAGAAAACACCACTCGATTGAGAGAGAGTATTCTTTAAAACTTCAGCGTGGCTTTCAAGGTTTTTTATATGATCTTGAACTGTTTCAGTAATGTTTTTATTATTGGTGGCGATTGCACTCTCAACTAAGTCTATTTGCTGTTTCAATGCTACATCGACACGTATATCACTTTTTGCGATGAGATTATGGATTGTTTCCATGCGCTGTTCGAGAGTGCGCGCTTGATCAGCAAGAACTTCATTAAGAGAAAAGCTATTAATTGCCAAAGAGTCACGCAGAGCATCGGCACGGATATCAATATTTCTCGCTTGTGCTTCTAAAGCATCTTGCGTTGTATTGCAACTTTGTACAATGACTTCTTGTAGTTTGTCAGTGCATTGAATGATATTTTCAATGTGATTTCCAGCTTGTTTATCAACGAGTTGAGCATTGTCAGTCAAAACTTTTTCGATATGAGACGTATTTTGGACCAAGACATCAATCTGATTTCTTAATGCATCAGCGATTTTATTCTTCTCGCTATCAAGCATGTCTGCCATGAGAGCTCGTTGATCAGAAAGTTGCAATTTAAAATCTTGTGAACGTTCTTGTATAATATCAACAATGGCATTGTCGATATGTTGAATTTCTTCTCTCAAGTTTTCTTTACTTTTATCAATTGCAGACAGAATAGCTTCACGTCCATTTGTAAATGCATGGGTAATGTCTGCTGTTTTTTCTTGGAGATTTTCATTTATTTTCAAAACATGTGCTTCCAAAAAGTTACCAAGTTTTTCGGCATTATCCTCTAAAGCTTGGCTGCGTTCTATAAAGGAATCAATAATGGAGTTACTGTGTTCTTTAAGAGAAAAATCAACAGTTGCTAAACGTTGTTCAAAGGCTCCAATGGCTTGTGAGGTTATATTATCAAATTTAGAAGAGAGTTTATGTGCTTGATCATCAAGCTTTAAGATTTTCTCATCAAAGTTCTGTAGAGATTGATTATTGCGATCAAGAAGAGCTTTATCTAAGGCTTTAAACTTTTCATCGACAACGTGCAAAGTTTGATCGGTTACTGTTTGTATATGCGTTGCAATTTTAGCAGCATGCACTTCTGCTTTTGCTGCTGTTTCGTTAAAGGTTTTCTCTATTTGTTTCTCATTATAATCAAATCGTTTTGCAAAACCATCAAAGTTTTTTCCTAATTCATCAAAAAACTTTGTGTTTTTCTGCTGAATTTGTGTTGTTGTTTCGTTAAATTTTTCAACAAGCTGATTTGTTACACCATCACCGGCATAGGAAAGTTTTTCAACAAGGTCTTCACCTTGTTTTTGTAAAGTTTGAGAAAGAGTTTGTGCAAGCTTTTCAACATTGGTGACAATTTTAGAAGTAACCAAGCCAAATTCATCACTCAGTTGTTCTTGTGTTCCTTTAATTGTTGATTGTACGCGATCGGCATGATTCAAAATGGCTATGCGTTCATTACTCAATTCTTTGATGAGTGTATGAATGCGTGATTCATTTTCAGCATAAGCTTGTTCTAGGTTGTGAACTTCACCTTGTATGATTGCTTCAAGTTCAACAGCACGTCCAAGAGTCCTTTCAATCCCTTCGTTCATTGCCGCGACTTCTTCACGAATGGTTTGCCCTATCGCAATAGCTTGTTTTTCAGATAACTGTTGTGGTTCACTAAGGCGTTGCGCAGCATTTGTCATTAGAAGAGCAATATTATGCAATTCGTTCGAACGTTTTGTTAATTGAGCAACACCCCAAGATATAAGGATAGGAATTGCTGTTCCGGCCGCTACAGCGAGTCCTGTTGGGGATGTCACAAAAGTACTGATATTAGACAAAGAGCTTAGTCCAGCTGGGGCGAGTTTATGGGCAATAAAAGCTCCCCCAGTTGCCCATAAAGCACTAAGCGCTGTTGTATACCAGTAGATTCGAGAGGAAGAACGGTGCTTTAAGAGTCCAAAATTTACAGGGGTTGTTATATCATCATTTGCAGGAAGAAGTTTTGTCGATAACAATGTATTGTAAACCGTTCCCCCTGAAATATCAGGTGAAGTTTTTGGAGCAAAAAGCTGTCCAACAACGGATTTGTCAATAACAGCATCATCATGAATATTAGAGACAAAAGTTGAAGGACCATTTTCAGCAAAAAATTCTTCTTCTGCCATTGCAATTTTTTGAATCAAATCATCGACATTAACGATATTTTCAGAATTATTCGATGATATTGTCTCAAATTCTGTGTCATCAAAATCAAAGTTCATCGCTTTTGTGAGGGCTTCTTCAACTTCAACTTCAAATGTTTGCAATTTGGTTCTGCGTGCCATACTCGCCTCGTACTCTATACAGACGGGAAAAAGGGATACGTCCTCTTCCACATAATTTCCGCATACTAGCTGTTAATCATTTAGAAAGGAATATGCTGAGGAAAAAAATTTAAAAACTTATCAAAATAAAGTTAACGCGGTATCTTATACTTTGTTTAAAAAGGTTATAAAATATAATAAAAACAAATCATTATTCGATTCTAACAAAAATAAAAATACTGTTTACAACTTGTGCTTATAAAAAGCTGGGCCAACCTATTCTTTTTGAGATAAGGACAATTTAATGGCAATGATATATTAGTGATATATTAATGTAAAAAAAACAATGCAGTGTAAATGCATTTTTTTAAATATTGATGATCAATAATAAATGTTGTTGTCCGCTTACTTTTATTGATTCTAAACGAAGAAATTTACCATCTCACAGAGTATCTATAATAGTTTAAAATGTATAAAAATCTGTCTTTAAACTGTAAGTTCATAAAAAAGTAAACGTGAAAAAATTTGAATTTAATGATAGATTTTCATAAGCTGTACTTTATTATTGCTTTAAAGAGCAGTTTTTTCTAATATTTCAGTTGTTTGTTGCTAAAATTTGAAGCTTCTACATTGACAATTGAATATTTTTCAGTCGATATGCATGCACGAATATTTTATGCAATCGAGATGAAGGTGTAAGAATAATGGCAGAGCGATCACAACACCTGCAAGATGTATTTTTAAATACGGTGCGTAAGCAAAAAATTTCCCTTACAATTTTTCTTGTTAATGGCGTTAAACTCACGGGTATTGTAACTTCATTTGATAATTTTTGTGTCCTTTTGCGTCGAGATGGACACGCGCAATTGGTTTATAAGCATGCTATTTCTACGATTATGCCCGGACAGCCTGTACAGATGTTTGAAGGAGAAAGTCCTGAGTAAACACATCATTTTAAGATAAACCTCTTATCCCATTTTTAAAGTCCTTAGATTGCTATGATAAATGAAAATGAGAGATTAGGAGAGGTATTTTCGCAAATTATAAAACAAGTGCGCGCACTTGTTTTGATACCGATTTTTCAAGAGAATAGAACTGAAAATTCTTTGAGAGAATGCTCTAGATCTTCTCGCCTTCAAGAGGCATTGGGGTTAGCGCATGCTATAAGGTTAGAAGTTGTTCATTATGAAATAATTAACATTTTAACCCCTCGTCCTGCGACTCTCTTTGGAAAAGGTAAAGCTGATGCGCTTGCCAATTATATCCATGAATATTCCATTGAGCTTGCGATTATAGATCACTTTTTAACGCCAATACAGCAGCGTAATTTAGAAAAATTATGGAATTGTAAAGTTATCGATAGGACGGCTTTGATTCTTGAAATTTTTGGTGATCGTGCACGAACAAAAGAAGGGGTTTTGCAAGTAGAATTGGCGCATTTGTCCTATCAAAAAGGGCGGCTTGTGCGGAGTTGGACGCACTTGGAAAGGCAACGAGGGGGGCGTGGCTTCTTAGGTGGACCTGGTGAAACGCAAATTGAAGCAGACAGGCGTCTTTTACAAGAGAAAATTATTCGTATTCGCCGCGAATTGGAAACGGTTATTAAAACGCGTGCACTTCATAGAGCAAAAAGAAAAAAAACATCTTATCCTGTTGTGGCACTAGTAGGATATACGAATGCAGGAAAGTCAACACTTTTTAACCGTTTAAGCGGTGCTGATGTTTTAGCAAAGAATATGTTATTTGCAACGCTTGATCCGACTTTACGCAAAGTTGTTCTTCCCCATGGAAAAACTATTCTTTTGTCTGATACTGTAGGCTTTATCTCTAATTTGCCAACAAATTTGATTGCAGCTTTTAGAGCCACCCTTGAAGAAGTGATTGAAGCGGATCTCATTATTCATGTAAGAGATATGTCGGATCTTGATCATCGAGCCCATGCCCAAGATGTCTTAGAAGTTCTTTCAAGTCTTGATATCGATATTGATGATCTAGAGCATATCATAGAAGTTTGGAATAAGATTGATATGTTAGATGAGCAAGCTTTGAATGTTTTACAAACGAGCGCAATGACACGGTCAAATCCTGCGCTCATAGTATCAGCCCTTAAAGGGGATGGGCTCGATCAATTATTAAGAACTATTGAAAAGCGACTTTTTGGAGAGGTCCAGAGCGTTGAATATCTTTTAAAACCTCATGAAATGTCACTTATTGATTGGTTTTATGAAAACTCTGCGGAAATAAAGCAGGAAGGGCATGATGATGGGGCTATTACCATTAGAGCTGTTCTTACTTCTGAAGCAAAAAAACAATTAGAGAACATTAAAAAAAATATGAATTAAGTTTTTTAAAGCTATTGTTGAACGTTTTTGCTTAAATTTTATGTTTTTCTTATCTCAAAATAATATGAAAGCAAGTTAAGAGGATAGTTACTACTTTCTCTTAAATAAAACGATATGAAGAAGTATTTTTCTGGTTAAAATAAAGATGAGTCTTAACTGTAATAAAAGACTGTTCGTACGTACAGTATGGCGAAACATTTTGATTGTTTTGCTGTTACAAATGCTGTGTATCTCTTTGATTTGGTTTTATTATTTTATTCAGCCCCGTGGTTACCAAGCAACTTTAGTATTTTCATTATCTGATTCTGTAGGAAAGCCATTACCCATTGAAAAACAAGACAATGTTATCGCATTTTTGCTTTCACAGCCTATATTTTCAGATGATTCGAATTTTTCTTTAAGTGATTCTTATAAGAAAAAAAAACAAGAAAATATTCGTTTATCGCGTCATGGTGATCTTATCAATCTGACTGTTGAAGCTGAAACATTTGAAGCAGCTCAACGAGGAGTAGAAACTTGGTTTTCTGCATTTTCACAAGTAATCATAAGACAGAAACAGTCTTTGTTAAATGAGAAATTAGAAGACAAACAATATGATAATACCGCAATCGTTAATATCATGCAGGGATTTCGTGCCTCTGTTGATTCTTTTATTCAGCATGGTGTAAAACAAACAGAGCTGAATGATCTTTCGATGCAATTAACGCAAGCAACTTTAAAGCGTATTCACTTAACAAGTTTAAATTCAACAATTAACATGATGCGTGAAAATGGGCAATCTTTACTGTCCTTATCGTTTATTGCAGATAATTCAGCAATTGTTGCTCTGGAATCTAAACGTGATCTCTTGGAAACACAAAGAGCACATATGGCTGCACAATTGGGGTGGAATCATCCTCAAATTAAGGCCATGACTGCGGAATTAGAGACGGTTTCTCAGCAATTAAAAAATAAAATTTTACAGATCGTTTATCAAGTCCATTCAGATGAGATTATTGCAACGGAGTTGGAAAAACAGCTCAAAAAAAGGGTAAGCTTTTTTGTAAAAGATCAATCACAATCTTGGAATCAAATATTTAACGAGTTTGAAAATAAAATAAAAGTAGAGATCGATGCACAAAATAAAGCGATGAGTAAATTTGCTCAAGGGAGAGAAAAAGTTATTGGTTCATATCGGGGATTGAATGATGATTCTCTTCTCTTGCAAAATACAAAGATCCACGTGGTTATGCCAACAACGTTAACGCCAATTTCTTTTATGGCTCTTTATGGAAAAAATATTCTTGTGAGCGCATTGATGAGCTTCCTTACTCTTTTGCTTGGAATAGTGTTATTTTATCCGTGCTTTAAAGACAAAAAAGATCAATCCTCAGAAGAGGACTTGAGCTCAAAAGAAAATGTTTTCAAGAAGAATGAGAGTATTCTAGTTTCTCAAGAAATGAAAAGTCTTGAAGCTTTTATTACAATAGAGGGATTATCTGATGTGTTGAAATGGCGTGCCTCAACCGTTATTTCAATCATTGGACAAGAGGCTGCACGGACAGCAGCAAAACTTTCTCTTCATCTTACAAAAGAAAACAAAACAATTTTGTTGGTTGATATCTCTGGTCAACAAATAGAGAAAGTCATTGGTCCACATCGAGGGTTGAGTGATATTTTAACGGGCCATGCTCAGTTGCATGATGTTATTTACCGTGATTATGATACGGGGGTTGATATTCTCCCTCAGGGATTAACAAGTGCTGTTTCTGCACAAGATTTTTCAAATAATATTTCTCATATATTACAAGAATTTAAAAAAGAGTACGATTTTATCATTTTAGAGATGGCAAGCGAACCCAAATATGGATTTGAGCAATTTGCAGAGCTAACGGATTATTATATTTGTCATACTGTTCTTAGTGAACAGGATTGGATGATGCGGATGGTCAGCCGCTTTCCAAAGACTGTTTATCGCGTTGTTGCATTATAAACTTCGTGAAAAAGAAATATGTATCACGTGTTATAGTGCTGCACTTGTTTTTTGCTAAAGTTTGAGTACATACTAAAGTAGGAAAGTTTTATGTTTAAATTTTAAAATGCATTGTAGTTGGAGAGAAGCGTGGGGCAATCAGAGATGGCAGTAAAGAGATTAAACGATACCTTTTTAACAACTGTACAAAAGAGAAATCGAAAGCAAATTCAGGTGTGGCTTTACTCTATTTTATTACTTTGCTTGGCCATTGTCTTAGTGGGGGGTGCAACTCGTTTGACGGGATCAGGATTATCGATAACAGAATGGAAGCCAATACACGGTATTATCCCACCGATTGGTGTTGATCAATGGCAAGAGGAGTTTTTAAAATATCAACAAATAACACAGTATAAGCTGCTTAATCGTGATATGACTTTAAGTGCTTTTAAAGTTATTTTTTGGTGGGAATGGGCACACCGTGTTCTTGGGCGCCTTGTTGGTCTTGTCGCTTTATTGGGGTTAATTGGGTTTTGGGCAACGAAGCGTATTGAAAAAAATATTTTATTCCCGCTTATCATTGTACCGATCCTTATCGCCTTTCAAGGCTTTATTGGCTGGTGGATGGTGGCTTCAGGGATTGGACAAAGTAATTTAACAAGTGTGAGCCAATATCGTTTAGCATTTCATCTTATAACGGCATGTTTGGTTATTATTTTTGTTACTTATTTATCTCGAGGACTTGCAGAATATTCAGAAAAACCAGCCAATCAAAAGGTGCAACATTTTGCAGCTTGGCTTGTTATTCTCGTTTTGATAGAAATTTATTTGGGTGCTTTGGTTGCGGGACTTCATGCGGGAAAGGTCTATAATACATGGCCTCTTATGGATGGTCAGATTATTCCTGACGGATTGTTGCAGCATCGCCCTTATTGGCTTAATTTATTCGAAAATCCTTTAACGGTTCAATTTATTCATCGGTTTTTTGCTTATTTTTTATTTATTGTCTCGGCTCTTCATGCTTTCTATGTGCGAAAAAATGTTCCACATTCAACGCACTCTCGTCGTGCATTTCTTATCTGTGTTATGATCATTATCCAGGCACTTTTAGGGATTTTGACACTGTTACATGAGGTTCCAATAAGTTTGGGACTCATTCATCAAAGTATGGCACTAGTCGTGTTGTGTTTTACAGTTGCACACTGGCGAGCAACAAAAGGGGCATATCGCATTGTTGAATAAAAGTTTATATCAAGACGGCGTTTAATTAACTGAAAGCATTAAATCGAGATTTTGGATAGCAGCAGCTGATGCGCCTTTTCCTAAATTATCGAAGAGGGCACAGAGATTAAAAATTCCTTCGCGATCGTTTCCAAATACGAACAGTTTCATACCATCTTTATTGGCAAAACATTCTGGATTCAGTCTTTGAAGAGAAGCCGTTTCATCTTGTGATGCCACTGAAATGACGTTTTGTCCTTCGTAATGGTTTGCAAGAATTTCACGCAGATCAGAACAGTTTGCTGATTTTGTGAATAAATGGCGGTGTAGTGGAAGATTCACAATCATTCCTTGAGGGAAACGGCCTACACTGGGTATAAAGAGTGGCGTTTGATTAATTTGTCCATGGAGTTTAATTTCTGGCACATGTTTGTGTTCAAGATTAAGGCCATAGATAAAATAATTTTCCTGAATATTTTCTTGAGATTGATTTTCCATTTGGGTAATCAATTGTTTTCCACCACCGGTATAACCGGAGATTGCATAAATCGAGATGGGATAGTCTGCGTCTAGCAATCCTGCTTCGCGAAGGGGGCGAATCAAGCTAATGGCACCGGTAGGATAACATCCAGGATTAGAGACGTAATGGGCTGCTTGAATGCGATTTCTTTGACCTGCTGTCATTTCAGGAAAACCGTAGACCCAGTTTGGTGCAACACGGTGAGCTGTTGAGCTATCAATAACCCTAATGTTTTTATTCTTTTTTAGCCAATGAATAGTTTTACGTGCTGCGTCATCTGGAAGACATAAAATGGCAATATCCGTTTGAGTAAGATAGTCTTGCCGCAGATGAACATTATGGCGATCTTTATGAGCAAGAGAGAGCAGTTTTAAATCTGTACGTTTCTCTAAACGCTTTTGTATTTGTAGCCCGGTTGTGCCGTGTTCACCATCAATAAAAACTTTGGTTACCATTCTTAACTTGCCTTGTATTAATTTGCCCTACGTATCCAGTTTTTCTCATTATAATTTATTTTAAATCATTACCAACTTAAATCATAATCATTAACTTATTGAATTTCTTTAGGTTATAGATATTTTTTGTAAAGGCTATCGACAAGCGCGTAAAAGAAGAAACGTAACTTCATTTTCACTCTTCTTATGAGCGAAGTTTTTTACTGTTTCTATGCGAGGAATAAGATAGATATTTGTATCAGTATTTTTGAGTGTAAGTGGTTTAAAATGTTTGGTTTGCATGGTTTGCTGTGTTATCGTTTAGTGACTTTATTTTTTAATGTTAGGAATGTGTTTTATGACTCAGCAAGAAAATGACGCACAAAAGCGCTTTTTTAATGATAATTTACAGACAGTTGATGGTGCAATTTTTAATGCCATTAGGGGGGAATTTGAGCGTCAACAACATGAGATTGAGCTGATTGCTTCAGAGAATATTGTTTCAAGAGCGGTTCTTGAAGCACAGGGGTCTGTTTTAACCAATAAATATGCAGAAGGTTATCCAAGAAAGCGCTACTATGGTGGGTGTCAATTTGTCGATGTTGTTGAAGATTTAGCCATTGAAAGAGCAAAACAGCTTTTTGGTGCTGCTTTTGCAAATGTACAGCCTAATTCTGGTAGCCAAATGAATCAAGCTGTCTTTCTGGCGTTACTCCAGCCTGGTGACACATTTATGGGATTGGATTTAAATGCTGGTGGTCACCTTACACATGGTTCGTCTGTCAATATGTCAGGAAAATGGTTCGATGTTGTTTCCTATGGTGTTCGTCAAGAGGATCAGATTATTGATATGGATGAGGTTGAACGGCTTGCAAAGGAACGTAAGCCAAAACTTATTATTGCAGGGGGCTCATCTTATCCTCGATTCTGGGATTGGAAACGATTCCGTGAAATTGCAGATGAAATCGGTGCTTATCTTCTCGTTGATATGTCTCATATTGCTGGTCTTGTTGCTGGTGGTGTACATCCTTCCCCTGTTCCACATGCGCATATTGTAACGACAACAACACATAAATCGCTTCGAGGTCCTCGTGGTGGTTTGATATTGACAAATGATGAGGCTTTATCCAGAAAAATTAATTCCGCTATTTTTCCTGGTCTTCAAGGGGGACCTTTAATGCATGTGATTGCGGCAAAAGCTGTTGCATTTGGGGAGGCTTTGCATCCTTCTTTCAAGAGTTACAGTGTCAATGTTGTCGCGAATGCAAAAACTTTAGCAAAAGCATTACAGAGTAATGGTTTTAATATTGTTTCTGGCGGTACAGACAATCATTTATTATTGGTTGATTTACGTTCGAAAAATCTAACAGGGAAACGTGCTGAATCGGCTTTAGGACGCGCTCATATTACCTGCAATAAAAATGGCATTCCTTTTGACCCTGAAACGCCATCTATAACATCGGGAATTCGTTTGGGATCACCTGCTGCTACAACGCGTGGTTTTTTAGAAAAAGAGTTCGTTCAAGTTGCGCATCTGATTGCAGAAGTTCTTGATGGTCTTCGGAACGCAAAAAGCGATGAAGATAATCATGACCTTGAAGTGGCTGTTAAGAAAAAGGTGGAAGATATAACGAATCAATTTCCTCTTTACTCTTATCTGAGCACGCGTTAAGGATAAAAAAGAGATGCGCTGTCCTTACTGTCAATATGAGGATACACAGGTTAAAGATTCACGTCCAGCAGAAGAGGGGGCGGTGATTCGCCGCCGCCGTGTGTGTTCCGTTTGCGGTGGTCGTTTTACAACTTTTGAACGTGTTCAATTGCGTGAGCTTTTGGTTACTAAAAAAAGTGGACGATGTGAGCCATTTGATCGTGATAAATTAATGCGATCCGTTGATGTGGCTGTACGAAAGCGCAATATTGATCCTGATCGTATTGAACGAGCAATCTCTGGCATTGTACGCCAGCTTGAGGGGTTGGGGGAACCAGAGGTTGCTTCAGAAAAAATTGGACATCTTGTGATGGAAGCATTAAAAAGAATTGATGATATTGCTTATATCCGTTTTGCTTCTGTGTATCGAGATTTTCGTAATGCAAGCGATTTTCACGATATTATCGATGAGTTGTCAAAGGGTATAGCGGATACAGAATCTCGTTTTGATGAATAAAAAAGTGCAAGATGAACGGTTTATGGCTGCCGCTATCCGTTTAGCAGAGCGCCATGTGGGGCGTACTGGTGAGAATCCTTCAGTTGGTGCATTAATTGTACAAAATGATGACTGTGCGGGGCCATTTATTGTTGGCTATGGCGTTACAGCTTTTCACGGGAGGCCTCATGCGGAAGTGCAAGCTTTACGCATGGCTGGTTCTCTAGCTCAAGGAGCAACTGCCTATGTTACTTTAGAACCTTGCGCACATTATGGAAAAACTTCTCCGTGTGTTAAGGCACTTATTGATTCAGGTATTTCCCGAGTTGTTGTTGCTCTGACCGATTGTGACAAGCGTGTGGATGGTCGTGGTCTTGCTCTTTTGCGTGCGGTGGGTGTTGAAGTCGTTGAGGGTATTTTAGCTGAAGAGGCTTTTGAAGCTTTATGGACGCATTGGTGTATAAGAAAGTTACAACGTTGTGCTGTCACTTTAAAAATGGCAATTTCTGCCGATAATAGTGTGGGAAAAAGAAAGGAGGGGGGAATAAAAATTAGTGGAACGCTTTCCCATACCCATACGCATATTCTACGGGCTCAAAACAACGCTATTCTCGTTGGTATTGGGACTATATTAGCCGATGATCCACAGCTTAATTGCCGCTTGCCAGGAATGGAAATGCGCTCGCCAATTCGTATTATTTTGGATGCAGATTTATCTATCCCTCTTGATGCGAAAGTTGTCCAAACAGCCATAAAAACTCCTACGTGGGTTATTTGTAATGGGGATCTTTCAAAGAAAAACAAAAAAAACGCATTGGAGCACTATGGTGTGTCTGTTTATTCAGTAGAGATGAATAATGGTTTTGTAGACCCCTTTGTTCTTTTACAGATGCTTTATAAACAGGGAATTAATAGTGTTTTACTGGAAGGGGGTGTAAAGACAGGAGAAAAGTTTTTGAATGCTGGTTGTGTTGATCATTTGATATGTTTTTATAGTCCCGTTGTCTTAGGAAAAAAAGGGATTACTGCCCCTCATTTTGGAAATTATCTTTCGCAATTTCATGAGATTGAGACAAAAATGTTTGGAAATGACCGTTTTTATAAATGGAGACGTAAGACATTATGTTCACAGGAATTATAACGGATATCGGTTGTGTTGAAGATATTCAATCTTTAAAGCAGGGGATGCGTGTAAAGATTTCTACACACTATGCTGTAGAAAGCTTAGTAATTGGTGCGTCAATTGCGTGTTCAGGAATTTGTCTGACAGTTGTGGAACGAGGTTTTAAACAAGAAGATTCCAATTGGTTTGTTGTTGAGGCGTGGGAAGAAACATTACGTTTAACAAATCTTGCCCAATGGAAAAAAGGAACTTTTGTTAATTTAGAGCGTTCGCTTCGATTGGGTGATGAAATGGGAGGGCATTTGGTTTCTGGTCATATTGATGGCTTGGCTGAAATCATTGAACAAAAAAATGAAGGGGATGCAATTCGTTTTTATTTAAAAGTTTCAAGACAATTTATGCCTTTCATTGTACCTAAGGGATCAGTCGCTCTTAATGGGACATCTTTGACTGTTAATAGTGTGGAGGATTGCGTTTTTGATGTTCTTATTATTCTCCATACACTTGAAGTGACAACATGGGGAGAAGCTAAAATTGGAGATTGGGTCAATTTGGAAACTGACCAACTTGCTCGTTATGCTGCTAAGCTTTTTGCTTTTAAAAGAGACGATGAATAAGCGACAATTCTATTGATCGTTTTTAGAATTTTATGCTCTATACCTTTGAGTTTTTTGATTCGTTTTTATGGAATTTCATTATGATGAAAGAGATACGTAAAAAGCCTCACATATTGATTGTTGAAGCACGTTTTTATGAAGAGATTTCTGATGCGCTTTTGAAAGGGGCTGTGAATGCCTTGCAAAAAGCTGAAGCAAGCTATGATATTATAACAGTTCCAGGAGCCTTAGAAATACCAGCTGCAATAGCTTTTGCTGAACAAAATAAGATATCTTATGATGGTTATGTTGCACTGGGTTGTGTTATTCGGGGGGAGACATATCACTTTGAAATTGTTGCCAACGATTCTTGTCGGTCCTTGATGGATTTAACTATTCATAAGCACTTAGCTATTGGAAATGGTATTTTAACTGTTGAAAATGAAGAGCAAGCATGGGTACGCGCAAAACAAGATGGCAAAAATAAAGGTGGTTTTGCAGCTGAAGCTGCTTTATGTATGATCGCTCTAAAAAAGAGATTTGGAGATAATCGTTAAGTATGGCTGATATAAAAAGCAGACATTTTCCGCGTTCAGCCAATAAACGTGGAGCAGCAAGACTCGCTGCGGTTCAGGCTCTCTATCAAATGGATATCGTGGGTTCGGGAGTGATGGAAACAGCTGCTGAATATGAGGCTTATCGTTTGGGAAAAGATATTGATGGAAACCAGTATCTTGAAGCTGATTTTCAATGGTTTTTGGCGATTATAACGGGTGTTGTCAAAGACCAAAAGCAGCTTGATCCTCTGCTTCATCAACAGCTTTCTGCAGAATGGTCTCTTTCACGTCTTGATTCTATATTGCGAGCAATTTTACGAGCCGCTTTGTGGGAGCTGATCAACCGTAAAGATGTTCCTGTTGCGGTCGTCATGAATGAATATGTTGATATAGCTAAAGCGTTTTTTGAAGGGGATGAGCCAAAACTTGTTAATGCCGTTCTTGACAGTATGGCAAAGAAAATCCGCTCTTAATGATGATATTATCTCATATGATGAGGCCTGATAACATCAGACGTCATCATATTGGAAGGATAAGTGGACGATATCTTCTACCTAGGGGGTGGTAGATTCGCAGGGCCTTTTATAATTTGAATTAAGAAGGGATGTTCTTTTGTTAATGTTGGTGTTGTTTGCGTAATAAAATCAAATACTTGACCGTCTTGTAGACCATAGTGAGCAACTTTTGCAACCTGATTGTTTTTATTGAAGTAAATAGCTAAAACTTTGCGGTCAATAATCTTTGTTTTCATAAACTGCATCCCACGATAACGTGTTTGTGAGATGTAATAAAAGACTTCATTATCATATTTTGTTTTTAATGAAGGTGTTCCTAAAGTTAAAAGAACTTGCTCTTGACTTGAGCCAATAGAAATAGAACTGAGAGCATTTTTATCAAGAATATAGCCCTCTCTATACATTTGGCTTGACCCTGAAGAATCAAGAAGACTGCAACCTCCAACTGTTACGATGCTTGCTATTGATAAACCAACCAACAATTTGCGTTTGATTAAGGCTATTATGTGAGGCATTTGAAACAATGATATCTCCTTTATACTGAGATGTATGACAAGAAGGCAACCTCAAGTTTTTTCTAATTTTAGTTTAATCTACCGTAGCTTACATTGAGTTTCCCTGTTATAAGACAAATTATGCCATATAGAATTTCTTTAGAAAAGAAAAAAATGAATGAAATATACTTGAGCTAAATAAAAATACTGTGCTTTATAGATTTTCATGTTTGGGAGTTGTCAATGAATGTTCAAAATGTTTCTCAAATGGCATTTGCTTTGGCCTATCCAATATCCGTCCGTTCTCTTCCTGCTAAAGGGATAAGAGTTCATCTTTGTGCAAATAAAAAAGAATGTACACATTTAGCTCAAAACCATGATTTAGTTGAAGTAAAATCTTGTCAGGGAAAATTCCATATTCTTCCGTGGAAAAAACGCGGTGTGCGTATAAAAGGTTTGTTGCAAGCGCATATAATACAGTTATGTGTTGTTACATTAGAACCATTAGAAAATATTCTTCGTGAAAATATTGAGGTTTTTTTTGTTCCAGAAGATTCAAATTTGATGAAGCCAAAAATATCAGAAGATACACGAGAATTATTTTTGGATGCGGAGGGACTTGATACGCCGGAAATATTTTATAATGATAAAATTGATATTGGTGCAATCATGGAAGAGTTTTTTGAGTTGTCTATTAATCGTTATCCACGTAAAGAGGGGATAACGATGCATGTGGTTAAAGATTTAGGAGGAGCAGAGCAAAAGCTCTCGCCATTTTCTGTTTTGAAAAATTGGAAGTGATTGTAAAAACATAAAAAAATTATCTATTGTATACTACGATAAAAACGGTATTTTCTGCGGATCTATTTTCGCAAGATATGTTTTATGAGTTTGAGTTACCAAAAATCATAATGTGCGTTTAAAAATGTAAATGAAAAGATGTGGGATATGCAAGCGTGATTAGAATTTCTGTGGATGTCATGGGTGGTGATTACGATCCAGAAGTAGCTATTGCAGGAGCAGCAATTGTCCAAAAATATTTGTCAAATGTTTATTTTCTGTTTTATGGGATAGAAGAGGTCGTTAAACCAGTTTTAAAAAAATATCCCTGTTTGGATTCTATATCGCGCTTTTTTCCTACAGAAAGCTATACACGCATGGATGAAAAGCCAAGCCAAGCCCTTCGCAATGGACGTGGTAAATCATCAATGTGGTATGCCATTGAAGCGGTAAAAAATGGTGAAGCTGATGCTTGCGTTTCTGCTGGTAATACGGGGGCACTTATGGCTATGTCTTATTTTTGTTTAAAAATGTTGGCAGAGGCTGAACGACCTGGTATTGCAGGTATTTGGCCAACACTTCGCAGTGAGAGTATCGTTTTAGATATTGGAGCAACAATTGGTGCATCTGCTAGTCAGTTGGTTGATTTGGCGGTTATGGGAGCGGGTATGTTTCGTGCTTTATATCACACTGAAAAACCAAGTGTTGGGCTTTTAAATGTGGGGGTGGAAGAAGCTAAAGGACTTTATGGAATAAAAAAAGCAGGAATGATATTGCGTGAAGTGCAATTAGAAGGATTGGAATATAAAGGATTTGTTGAGGGTAATGACATTGGAAAAGGAACGGTCGATGTTGTTGTAACAGAAGGGTTTTCTGGTAATATTGCTTTAAAAACTGCAGAAGGGACCGCGCGGCAGATCGCAGAGATTTTAAATTCTGCAATGCGCAGTTCTTTTTTAACATCTCTTGGTTATTTTTTATCGCGGCGTGCTTTTCGTACGCTGAAAAACAAAATGGATCCCGATAGGGTGAATGGGGGCGTACTTTTAGGTTTGAACGGTGTCGTCATAAAAAGTCACGGCAGTGCTAATGCGAATGGTTTTGCTTCTGCTATCCGTGTTGGTTATGAAATGGTTAATAACGGACTTTTAAAAAAAATAACGGCTGATTTACGGCGGTTTCATGAAAATAAAGAAACACTTTTTGATCAGGAAGATGAAGCGGCGATGAGTGGAGAATCCTTATGATGAGCTCTTATAATGGAAGTGAAAAATCTGAAGAAAAGGTAAGAGCTGAATGATTCGATCAATTATACGGGGTGTAGGAAGTGCTTTGCCGAAAAGAAGTTTATCAAATGATGAGATTGCAAAGTTTGTTGAAACATCAGATTCATGGATTGTTCAACGTACAGGAATACATCAACGTTATATTGCCAATGAAAATGAAACAACGGTTTCTTTAGGCGTTGAAGCTGCGCAAGCAGCTCTTATAAATGCTGGTCTTACAATAAAGGATATTGATTGTATTATTTTAGCAACCTCAACGCCAAATCGTACGTTTCCTGCTTCTGCTGTTGAAATTCAGTATGCTTTGGGAATGAGCCATGGATTTGCTTTTGATATTCAAGCTGTTTGCTCTGGTTTTATTTTTGCTTTAACAACAGGAGATTCTTATTTACGCTGTGGAGCCGCTAAAAGAATTTTAGTGATTGGGTCCGATACATTTTCTCGAATTTTAGATTGGGAAGACCGTACAACATGTGTTTTGTTTGGTGATGGTGCGGGGGCTGCTGTTTTGGAAGCGCAAGAAGTTGAAAGGCAAGGTGCTTTTGAGCGTGGTATATTGTCTGCAAAATTGCGTTCTGATGGTGCTTATATCGATAAGTTGTATGTTGATGGTGGACCTTCAACAACACAAACGACAGGTTATTTGCGTATGGAAGGACGAGAAGTTTTTAAATATGCTGTTGGTATGATAACGGATGTGGTTGATGATTGTTTTGCAGCTGCAGGTATAGATTCTTCACAACTCGATTGGTTTGTCCCTCACCAGGCTAATAAGCGCATTATTGAAGCATCTGCTAAAAAGCTGAAAATTTCACCAGATAAAGTTGTGATTACCATTAATCAACACGGTAACACGTCTGCAGCATCCGTTCCGTTGGCTTTAACAACAGCTCTTTGCGATGGAAGGATAAAGAAAGGAGATCTTATCATGTTAGAAGCCATGGGAGGTGGGTTTACATGGGGAGCAATTCTTATTCGTTGGTAAATGATGGTTACTTGACCATATTTGAATAAAACGTATAAGTCATTTTGTAATTTTTAATATTTTAATAGGTGGTTATAATGACAAGTAAGACAGTAACGCGTGCAGATTTAGCGAGCGTAGTTTGTAAAAAAGTGGGCTTGTCACATACTGAATCAGCAGCTTTGGTCGAATTGGTTTTGGATGAGATTTGCAACTCACTTGTAAGAGGTGAAGCGGTTAAATTATCTTCTTTTGCAACTTTTCAGGTTCGCAGTAAGAATGAACGTATTGGACGCAATCCCAAAACAGGTGTTGAAGCACCTATTCCGCCGCGACGTGTTGTGACGTTTAAGGCTGCAAATATCCTTAAACAGAGAATTTTAGATTCGCATCGTGCAAGACAGAAAAATAATCTCTCATAAATAAATGCCGTGATAATGTTTGGTATTTGTTAAAAAATGTATAAAATAAAGACTTATGTTTTTTGAAAAAAGGCTGTTTAGTAAGTAGTCGAGGTCCTATTTTTGACTAATCTTGTTGAGAAATTGAGACGTAATGAATCATTATCAAATTATTTGTCGTGTTTTAGATAAGGTGTTGCAAAATGGATAAAAGCTCTGATGCTTTTCGCACAATTAGCGAAGTAGCCGAATTATTGGAGCT
Organism: Bartonella kosoyi; assembly: GCF_003606325.2. Taxonomy (NCBI): domain Bacteria; kingdom Pseudomonadati; phylum Pseudomonadota; class Alphaproteobacteria; order Hyphomicrobiales; family Bartonellaceae; genus Bartonella; species Bartonella kosoyi. Next base: position 1,601,527 of record NZ_CP031843.2, on the reverse strand, counting down.
TCCGCAGCATGTTTTGAGATTCTGGGAAACACGTTTTAGGCAGATTAAACCAATGAAACGTGGGGGAGGAAGGCGTTACTATCGTCCAGTCGACGTTGATTTGCTCAATGGTATTAAGCAGTTATTGTACGATCAGGGTTATACGATAAAAGGTGTGCAGCGCCTTTTGAAAGAAAATGGTGTTGCTTTTGTGACTGCATTTGGTAATGGCGATCTTGATGCTATGAATGTCGTCATAGAGAAAAAACATGCCGGGCAAACTTTTGAAAATACGAGCAATAAACCTAAAAAGTCTTCTTTTGGACTTTTGAGTTTCATGAGAAATGAGGGAGAGACCTCTGTTGGTTCTGTGAATCTGTACAAAGATAAAACCGATAAAGCATTGTTGCAAGAAATCCTGTTTGAACTCATTGAATGTAAGCGTGTTCTTGATAGAGCACGATAACAATAATGTTTTGCATTTTATATTGTGCTTCTTTTTTAGAAAAACATACGTTTTAAAAGTTTTTTATAAATCAATATCTAGCGTTTAGCGTCGCAAGGTATTGTGTGTAGATATTTAGACGCTTTATAAATGTGGCTCGAGATTTATTATGTTAACGAGCAACTCATATACCCGTGTGCATAGCTTACTATTTTTTTAGGAAGAGTTTTTAATTTGCTCAAATGTGAAGAGAGGAAAGAATGAACAGCAAATTTTGTCATTCTCCTTTGATTTAGCTTTATAATTCTCAAGAAAAGTAAAGTATATCTTCGTTGTGTAGATTGTGAGGTGCTTTTGTAGAGCGCTATTGAGTTATCAATTCACGTGCCTTATTTAAAGAGATTTTTCTTAAGGCTCTCAAGCCTATTTCACGACAGACTCCCTATAATGTTAAATTCCACTATTTTTACATTTGTGAAGGAGCAAGCTAGGCTTCATTACACACTTTGTCAGCCACCGAATGTTGTAAGACAAGCCCTTGGCACTTGAAACGGTTTAGACATTTTTTACTTTTTTATCCACACGAGCTTATCCTGTTTGTTATGTGCAAACGAATAATTTTAATTTCTGCAACATAAAACAGATTTAAAGTGAGAAAATTCTATGATGTTTGAGATTCTTTTTTTAATATAAATGAATATAGATCATCATTATAAATCAAATTATTATATTTATTTTATAAAGTCATCTCTTAATAAGATAATACATCATTATTCGACTAATTTACGTATTTATGATAATCTCATTTTTAGTTTTTTTCTTGATATTGATGTAATTATCGTAATGATCTATCCATGATCGTGGCGTTATCGTCCTATATCTATAATTTTTGTATTTAAATAACTTATAGCTTTTACATTCAATTTTTTCATCAACCTGCCTCGTAAAGTGTGATTACGTGATTTTTACTGATGATTGGTCATCATGTATAAACGTGAAAAACACGACACTATCAAGCCGTTTGATTTTGTACAAAAATTCACGATTTACAGTGAAAAATTAATGTCTTGCCATCTTGTATGATGTTATGCATTGATTACACGCTGTAAATCTGGAGGCGTGGCTTCATTTGAAAGTTGCTTAATTGCATCTTCTACAGATAAAAGGGTTTGATTTGGGCTTCCTAAGCGACGCATATTGACGCTGTTTGTTTCAGCTTCACGTTTGCCACAGACCAAAATGACGGGAACTTTTTGTAAAGAATGTTCTCGTATTTTATAGTTAATTTTTTCATTGCGGAGATCTATTGTTGCGGAAAGACCAGAAGCTTTAAGTCTTGCCGTTATTTTTTGGGCATATTCATTTGCTTCGGATGTAATTGTTGCGACAACAATTTGCTCAGGAGAAAGCCAAAGTGGCATATGTCCAGCAAAATTTTCGATTAATATACCAAGAAAACGCTCCATTGATCCAAAAATGGCGCGATGGATCATAACAGGCTGGCGTTTTTCTGAATCTTTATCAATATAGAATGCACCAAAACGTTCAGGAAGATTAAAGTCTAGTTGTGTTGTTCCACATTGCCATTCACGACCGATAGCATCCTTTAATGTATATTCAAATTTTGGACCATAAAAGGCTCCCTCACCTGGAAGGATGCTGGTTTTGATTTGTCCCGCAAATTTTGTTTCAATCGTTTTAAGGACAGATTCCATGATACTTTCTGCATGATCCCATAATGCATCAGATCCAACTCGTTTTTCTGGACGTGTTGAAAGCTTAAGGCTGATTTCTTTAAAACCAAAATCCGCATACGTTGATAAAATAAGGTCATTAATACTGAGACATTCATCGGCTAATTGTTCATCGGTACAAAAAATATGTGCATCGTCTTGTGTAAAACCACGCACACGCATCAGACCATGCAAAGAGCCTGAAGGCTCATAACGATGAACAAGACCAAACTCAGCAAGTCTAATAGGTAAATCACGATAAGATTTTAAACCATGTTTAAAAATTTGCACATGACCAGGACAATTCATTGGTTTAAGGGCATACACATTCCCATGGTCTGAATCTTCTGCGGCTGGAATTGCTTTGAACATGTTTTCCTTATACCAGCCCCAATGCCCCGATATTTCCCAAAGTGATCTATCGAGAACTTGTGGTGCATTTACTTCTGCATATTGGTGATCATCAAGGCGTCTACGCATATAGTTGATCAAATTTTGGAACATTTTCCAGCCTTTTTGGTGCCAAAAAATCATTCCTGGACCTTCTTCTTGAAAATGAAATAAGTCCATCTCGCGTCCTAAGCGGCGATGATCACGTTTTTCAGCTTCTTCTAGCATATGGAGGTAGGCTTTTAAGTCATTTTCATTTGCAAATGCTGTTCCATAAATTCTCGTGAGCATTGGATTATTGGCATCGCCACGCCAGTAAGCTCCTGCAACTTTCATTAATTTGAAAGCATTTCCAATTTGCCCTGTAGATTGCATGTGCGGTCCGCGACAAAGATCAAACCACTCTCCTTGATAATAGATTTTTAAATCTTGATTGTCCGGGATGCTATCAATAAGTTCAACTTTATAAAATTCCTTTTTCTCAGAAAAAACTCTTCTGGCTTTTTCACGAGACCAAATTTCTTTTCTAAAAGGTTTATTGCGTTGGATAATTTCACGCATTTTCTTTTCAATGATGGTGAGATCATCTAATGTAAAAGGTTGTTGGCGTGCAAAATCATAATAGAATCCATTCTCAATTACAGGACCTATTGTTACTTGCGTTTCAGGAAAAAGTTCTTGCACTGCTTCAGCAAGGACATGGGCGCAATCATGCCTTATGAGTTCAAGAGCCTGTGCATCTTCTCGGGTAATAATCTCTATTTGACCAGACTCTGCCAATGGATCTGATAGATCTCGCATGATGCCATCAAGACGATAGGCGACGGCTTTTTTTGCGAGTGATTTAGAAATGGATTCTGCTAATTCCAAGCCTGTCATTTCGGCGGGGTAATTACGTTTTGAACCATCGGGAAAAGAAAGAGAAATAGAGCAAGACATAAAAACACCCTTTTAATCCAATTCCGCCAACGATTGCGGATGGTTTCGTGAAAACTGAGTAAAAAGCTTATAGATTAACTCTTCTATCAATACATATGAAAAAAGAAAAGGATTATTTGGTGTGTTTTTCAGAAATTTTCCAGTAACGCCAAGGTTTATAAAAACAGCAAGAATTTCCCAGTGAAGGAGGTACTGGATCAAAGCCATCCGTTCCAAAGGGACCACAACGTATGATACGAAAGAGGCCCATCCATGCACCAGCCCAAAGCCCATGGCGTGCGATCGCCTCATATATATATTCTGAACACGTTGGGGCGTGGCGACACTGGTTGCCTATAAGACTCGAAAGTGTTGTTTGATAGAAACGTATTAAGAAAATGCCCAGTAATCGTCCAGGTGTTTTTTGCCAAGCACCTGTGTAATTTCGAGTCATTTTTTTTTGTCGAAACTGTGATTTGAGCATTTATTTTCTTCAATTTGTTGAATGCAGTCTATCGTTGCATCAAAGGGTAGTAGTGTTGCAGCATGGCGCACTTTATAATCTTTAATGGGCTGTAAGCAAGAAAAATTCTCAAAGGGAGCTTGAGGAGAAGGACCATCTTGGGTTAGCATTTGATAGATAACTTTACGTAATATTTTAAGATCTTGTGTTGTTTGTCCGATGATATGATATGCTAAAAGTGATGCTGAGGCTTGCCCTAACACACATGCGTGTATTTCATGAGCAAAATCTATCACGATATGATCTTCCACTTTTAAATCCACAGTGATTGTTGAGCCGCAAGGATGTGCCTGTTTTTTTGATGTTGCATCAGGATTATTAAGACGCCCAATTCTGCTTATATGCGCAGCATATTCAAGTATTTTATCACTATAGATATTGTCACTCATGCGCTATTGCCTGAAATTTTGAGAGACGTGATTGTTTAAACTTTTAATTCGCTTATATAGAGATTATACAAAATGAAATAGGTTTATAGCAAATGTTTTGTATAGAGTAAGGTTGGAGTTTTTGAATGCGTAATGGTATTAAAAGAGGCGCAAAGGATTCTTTGTTATCTGAAAAAAAGCGTCCGAGTCTTGAAGAGGTGGAAGAAGCGATTCGCACATTACTCTTATGGGTAGGGGAAAATCCAAGGAGGGAAGGGCTTTTAGAGACTCCAAAACGTATAGCCAAGGCATATCGCGAGCTTTTTAATGGTTATCATCAATCAGTTGAAGAAACATTAGGAACGGTTTTTGAAGAGGTTTCAGGATATAATGAATCGGTAATCGTAAAAAATATTCCTTTTTATTCGCACTGTGAACATCATATGATCCCGATTATTGGAAAAGCACACATAGGCTATCTTCCTGATGCAAAAATTGTTGGCCTTTCAAAAATTGCGCGTATTGTAGATATTTTTTCTCGTCGTTTACAAACACAAGAAGCGATGACAGCGCAAATGGCTCATGCTTTAGAAATGCATCTGAAGCCTCGTGGTGTAGCTGTATTGATCGAAGCTGAGCACATGTGTATGGTTATGAGAGGAATCCAAAAGCAGGGATCTACAACAATTACAAAAAAATTTCATGGTTATTATGAAAAAGATCAAGCTGCACAAGCCCATTTTATGATGATGGTTCAAAGATCATCGTAACATCGGTATTTCTCATAATTTTTATTAAGTTATAAATCATCTGGATAAAATAAATTATGGGAAAGAAAAAATTGGCTTGTACCTTTCTTTCTGATTTGTTAAAGGCTGAAAATCAAAATTTTTTGCTTAATCACGTGCGGTCGTGGCGGAATTGGTAGACGCGCAGCGTTGAGGTCGCTGTGGGGCAACCCGTGGAAGTTCGAGTCTTCTCGACCGCACCATTGGCAATTAATTTCTCTGTAACGAGAAGAAGCTTTGCAGAGAGAGGGGAGCTGCTGTGCGAGCTATAAAAGATCTTTCCCATTATAGAAAAATCTTTCTTTGTATGTTATTTTTGGGCGTGTTCCTTATAATGTTTCATTTTTTATTCCTTTATCTGTGTATTTAAAATGTTATATTTTTTTATCGGATGGGGTGAAGTTGCAGTGAGAAGTAGAGTGGTTCTAAAGTATTTAACGCTTCTTATTTGTATTTCTTTATTATCAGCATGTAGTGATTCGCGCGCTGTCCTTTGGCATGGGGTGCATGCAACGCCTTCTATGACTGCAGTAGAAAAAGAAGTTGAGGGAAAACCAATTTCTCCAAAAGCGATTGTTCCAGTGTATGTTGCAACAAGTCGTATGATGCAAAATAATTACGCTCAACCTTATGGATCAGAGCGATCAAATAAAGTACATTATAATCGCATTGACGTAGGAATTCCTCAGCAGCATGTAAAGGGACTGGTTGAAATAAATGCCTATAAACCTACGCATGATAAGTATTTTGCAGCAGTCTCATTGCAAAAATATGATAATAAAGAACAGTTTAAACAGCAATTAAATGCTGCTTTAGCAAAAAAGCCAAAAGGAAAAAGAGAAATTTTTCTTTTTATCCATGGATATAATAATAATTTTGCAGATGGCACATTTCGTACAGCACAGTTTACATACGATTATTCTTTAAATGTTGTCGCTGTGCATTATTCTTGGCCTTCTGCTGGATCAATTCCTCTTTACATTTATGACCGTGACAGCGCTAATTTTGCCCGTGATGGATTAATAGAACTCTTGACACTTATTAGTGAAACCAATGCTGATCAGATTTCGGTTATTGCACATTCTATGGGCAATTTTGTTATAATGGAGGCATTTAGAACCTTAGCTCTACAGGGAAAATATAAGCCTATTCGTCGTATTACAAGTTTATTAATGGCTGCACCAGATATTGATATTGATGTATTTGAGCGCCAACTTAATGATATAAAAAAACTTCCACAGCCAACAGCAATTTTAGTATCCAGAGCAGATAAAGCTCTCGCTGTTTCAGGACGTCTTACGGGGGGACATCATCGTGTGGGTGATGGTTCAGATATTGAGATGTTGCGTAAAAATGGAATAGCTGTTCTTGATTTTTCTCATGTGGATGGGGGAGCACACAATGTCTTTGCCTCTTCACCAACATTAATGGCTCTTTCTCGAGAAGGTTCTTTGGCTTCAACAATTATGCAAGGTACGGAATTGTCACCTAGCCAAGCTCTTCTTGCAGATGGTAGTAGTGTGTTAGAAAAAACAACACATCTTATCCTTTATACGCCTTTACGTTTTCTCTCTCCACGGATTCCAGGTCGATAGTAAAAAAAGAGGAGCAGGGACTATCGAATAATGTATTGGAAAAATATTTTTTAGCACTTTCTTTAGAATGACTTTGTAAAATAAAAAAATAGCGGGATGAATGTAAAAAGCAGTTATTAGGTCAGTTTGTGATGATTGCAAGGAAAAGCTATGTCAATACGCCTACAGTTGTTGATTATTTATCTCATTCCGCAATGAAGTTGTTAGAAATTCATGCTATGCTTGTGAAGGTGAGAAAAGGTGATATGGGGGAAAAACCGAATTTATTGCGTCAAATTGATTCTACAAAAAAACAATTAGATGAAATAAGCCATGCTCTTATTTTAGAATATCGTAAACGCCAAGAAAATGAGCGTTTTTTTAAACAAATTTTACTCTCTATTTCCGATCAACTGTTTTCACTTAATAATGGTTTTAAGGAAACTGGGCGTCTTTTCTTTCAAGAAATTAGAATACTTCAATCTCAAATGCAATGTTTATACGAAGGGAAGGAAAAGCTGCATTTGTTGAATAGTGAAGAAGCTCTTTGTTCTCCATCAAAAATTGATGAAGTCATTAAACAATTACAAAAAGCACGAGAAAAGCTTATTGTTGAAAGCCCACATCTTTTTGAAAAAGAATGTTAAAGTGAAAAAAATATTTTCTAAAACAAGCAAATTGATAAAAACATTTTTCCTTTAATCATAAACAGTGCATTTAAATTACAGTTATTTTTTTCTTCTTTTCGTTTTGTACAATATCAGCTCATAGAGCATTTCAAGTGCTATACCAAAGAGAAAAAATATATTAACTATGCTGTATGCGAAAGAATATGTGATGATCTTAAAGAAGTGAGAGTCCGCAGAGGTACGCGTTAGTTTACAACATTTGGCTCTTCTTAACCCAGTTTCTAAAAAATTCAAAATGATTGACTAGGCGGCTTATCATGAAAAAAATACAATCGCGATGCTTATTTCATAGGTAAACACCGTTTCATCACTATAGTGTAAGTCATTGACAAAAAATAAAAATTGCCAATAATTACTTTCAAATCTTCGCTCTCGACATTTGTTTTTTTCACTGCTCGTTGTGATATTTTTCCTCGATTATTTCAACTATATAGCGTTCAAAGGGGCAGAAGAGATTTATACAGTTTCTCTTGTTGAAGTAGGTGAAGGCAAACAAATTTGTGCAGATATTCTGGAGTGGATTCATAGCGAAAATATAAATAAAAACATCTATAATTATGCTTCTTTGTTTATACAGATAGTGAAAATTTAACTTTATAATGCACTGTCTTGTTGCTCTCATTCTAATTTGGATATTGAAAAGCTTTAAATTTTACAAGCAGTGCTTTAAGAAAAACTTCCTAAGTTTTATGGAAGATATCGTGAAATACACAATTGAAAATGCTTTTACTTTCGCTTGGTATTATCAAACAGGTTTTTCCAAAACGCTCCAATTTTTTCCATTCTTCCTCCAACGATATTTCTCATTCCTAAAACAGAACCTATTGATGTGACAGGAGAGAACGGATAAAATAGATCATAATGTTGACTATGGAGAGTATAACAGCACCTTTGAAAAGTCTAAGCCAGTCCGATTAACAAAATCAATGGGGGTGATCATATGGCGTGCTATCAATGGGTTGAATAACGGTGAAATTGCCAAAAATTTCCTGCAATGTGATCACTACTTTTTATTAATATCAATATTTTTCTACTTCTTATAAAATGATCTATCTTACGCATTTTGGATATTTATCCGATGAAGAGCTTAATTTTGAGGAAAGGGTTTAGAAATATTTGAATCAGAAGTGGGGGGAGAATCGTTTAAAATAGGTATTTGATGATGTTTTAGAATAAGCAGTCAAAAGATTGATTTTGCATAAGAGTTATGCTCTACTTCGTGTTCGTAGATTGGCTTTATTAGGTGATATTAAGATCTTAGAATCTTGTCACAAAATCTTTGAAGCGGAGAGTTATCTAGACTTTAACAACAGTATCCCGCAGATTTATTTTAAAAGTGCACTGACTTTAGCCAAAGAAGTGGCAAACTCTAAATAAATCCACTCTTCTTTTATTGAGAAGAGGAAGGGGAGGGATTAATTAGACTATTTTAGTGGAAAGTTGTGGTGTTCTCTCAAAAAATTTAAGTCTATTCAAAAAAGAATCCATAATTATTGGGGTTGAACTGAGGGGATTATAGATTATGAAATGGATGAAGAAAAGAAAGCATGGGGCAACTGAGCTTTTTCAATTTAAAGGTAAAAAGGTTTATCAGGAAGATACGCTTTTTGAGCCTGAAACGATTTCTTCTTGGAAAGAAAAAGGGCAAATAGTATCTGATACAAATGTTGAGAGAATGGTGTCAGGAAGAGCCCCTATTGGTGTCGATTGCAGACCTATAATATTGTATCCTATAACACAAGAGCAAAATGGACCTATAGTGGAGGTTCTCTACTCTTTCTATCAAGAAAAGAACTCTGTTACTTATATTCATCAAAACACAAATTTTATCCGAAAAGTGTTCTTTTAGATTTCTCAAAAAATTCTTTCTAGGAAGAAAGAAGAGAAAAAGTGATTAATGCTAATATTAAAGATATGGCATCAGGAAAAGATTCTATTGGAGCTGATAGCACAGCTTATTGTTTTGTATTATATGCTGCAAGTGCGAGGGTTATAATAAAGAGTGTCCAGTTATTTCAAGAAAAGAGCTCTTTTATTTTTATTAATCAAAATCTAAACCCATTGGATATCAATAGACAATAGAAACATTCATAAGCAAAGACTTTCTACAATTTATGGAGCATAATTTATGGACAATTTCACATTATCTGACGTTACACAATTCTTTGAGTTGCATAGTCATGTTATCAATTTTGGACTGCGGATAATACAGCTGGTGATATAAGGATTAAAAAAGCTGAGGAAATTCTTGGTCTGCAATTCACATCGTCCTATAAGAGTTTTTTGAAAAATTATGGAGCAGGAGAAATTGGTGGTGAAGAAATAGTTAGCATTTATGAGATCTGTGCGGGTATTCCTTCTGGTGATATTGTTTACCGAAACTTACTCGATAGAAGAGATGGGTTTATAAAGCCAAATCAGCTTATTGTTTGCACAACTGATTTTGGTGAAATGTTTTATTTTGATTATGCTCAATTTCAAGATGACGAATGCCCACTCTATCTCAGATTTTCCTCTGAAGATTTCCAGTATTACGCAAGTAATTTTTATGAATTCCTCTATAAAAGAATTAAGGAACATACAGGAGGGTAGTCTTTTATAGCGATTTTACTTTTAAAATATAATGCTAAACTGTCTATCCTTCATGAATAGTGTGTAAAAAATTAGCTCTTTTAACTGAAACACAGACCAAGTCTATTGAAAATAGCTAAACTTATAAAAATGAAAACGTCAAGTCTGTGAAAATGTGAAATAGCAACAAAATTGCTGAAATCATGTTTATCAAAAAAACTCTGTTTTCGGTTGACTGAGATAAAATAATAAAAGCTGTTTTTTAAAAAGATAAATATGCTATGAAAGAATGAATAAAGAAAATCGCAGTAATTAAATTAACATTTATAAATAGAAAACTAGTATGCCTTCGTATTAGCAAAAGATTTAATCATATAATAGTCAAAGGATTAAAAAGCTATCAAAATATCTAACTTATTTTACAATTAATTTTTAAAGATATAATGGCACTCAAAAGAAAAATTTAGGCTTTAGCAACAAGATTCAAAGTATATAAAGATGTCTTATTTTTGTTTATAGTTTGTATGCTTCAATAAAAAAATTAAGAATTAGAGAAAAAATCTCCAATCAAGAATTTAAGATAAACTAAAGTTTTAGGTAAATTAGGGACATCATTTTTATCCATATAAATAACATCTTTACCTTCCTCAATTTCTCTGGTTTCCTTGCATCAGCGGCGTTTTTTTGATTGTCTCCTACATCTGTTTATAACCGTTGGCTATACCTGATTCATCTCACGCACTGTATTTAAAATCCCTGTAAAGTATTATTTCATGAATAACAACAATAGGGAGTATTTCCACCAGTAATGGCTTTGCTTTCACCTTGTTGGCAAGCCGCAATTTGCCACCAATAGACTTTGTTATAGCATCATATTATTCTATAAGGTGTGTGGCAAAAGCATTATCGCTTTCTGTTGTTTGATCAATAGAATTTTCACAATAATTTTTGCAAGAGTTGAGACAATTTTTGCTGTATAGTTGTCGCTCTGTGCTATCTCTTGAAGAATCTTATCAAGAGATTGCTGGTGATCGGATTGGGTTTTGGGTGTTCTATAAGATGCATTCAGAGAGGTAGCGCACCCTGTAATACTTAAGGTTTTGTCGTGGGACCTTTAAGAAAAAAAACTATATCTTGTGTATTTTTTTATTTTTAAATAGAATATATAGAATATTTTAGATGTTATAAATTAATTAAGAACTTATTATAGGAGGGAAGAGAAATGACAGGGTCAGAAATATTAGATGCCGTATATGTGATATCAATGATAGTTATATCTCTCTTAAACTGTAGCGTTTTGTTTACCTGCTGCTTTTTGGTTTTTATTAATAGTTTATGGATCATATGCAATTATACATTTTTGAAAAAAATCTAATGTGAGCAGTGTCCCAACTAAGTATTAAGCTCATGACAGATTGCTGTTGCCAAAAAAAGATCTTTTCAAGATTCTTTCTTATACACAATTATCAATTATACGTAAGAGTTTTTGCACAATTGATATATTTATACGTATACCTTCTGCATTATTCTAAATAAAAGGAACTTGTATTAAAAAAACTCTTAATGACAAATCTTTTTTGACAACTTTCTATTTTATTATTTCCTCAAATTTTTAAAGGAATAGGTACTGTATCGATATCTTCACACTAAGATTGTAGGCTTTGGTTGCATTTATGATAAGATTTTCTTCTTTATCAGCAGTAGAGAATAGATCTTCAAAATTAGGAGATTGCACACTAAAATATAATCTTCATCTTTATGGACAAGAGCAAATAGACGCACCTATACAAGATTCCAAATATGTTCATATCCAATATTAACCAAATAACAAGCGGCGGTGTGAGATGGAACAAAGAATACAGAATGCTTTCAAGCCTATTTAGACAAATTCACTGCATCAAGCATTTACAACGTGATTAGTAAAACAGAAAAGGGAATGCTTACAAATATGAGGAATACCCGATTAAGGCCTATAATAGAGCGTTTAGCAAAAAAACAAGCCCATCTTAGTTTTCATCCTGCTAAAGATGAAAAACTTTGCTTTTTTACCAGTGAATATGAAGGAAAATCCTTCAAGAATTATCTTGATTGTCTCATGGAAAATAATATCAAAATTTTATGTGACGTTTGTAAAAATTAGATAAGTAGAAAACATTGATTTTCAAAAAGAAATTAAAAAGAGTTGTAAACAGCATTCATATTAACTGTTATTCTTGAACTTGGAATTGTCTCTAAAAAACAACAAAATTTAAAAATACAAAAAGATTTTGAACATCTTTTTGAAGATTAGCAAGATGACAACCACCCTTAAGAATAGTCTTCATGCAATAGAAAAATTATACAAGCTTTTTGGACATTAAAGACGTGTTTCAATTACATGCTTTGAAACTGATATGTGTATGAGTCATTGGGAAAAAATAACTTTAGCTCTATAACATAAAAAATAGAAAGGTAATGAGATGATATTTGATGATGGCGATAGATATGTAACAACCCGTGAATGTGCACAGCTTTTTAGTGTATCAACCACAACGATTCGCAATTGGATGCTTCAAGGGGAATTTCCTCAACCTTATAAACTGGGGAGAGCTGTAAGATGGAGAAAGAAAGAGATCTTAGCCTTTACTCCAAAGAAAAATACGGAACAAATAACAACAAATTAAGTAAAATTGTATAAATCACGAGAGGTGGTCTGAAAATTACTGTTTAAAGGAAAAATATATGTATTTTAATAACTTAAATAAAAAAATGGTGCCCCCAGAGAGACTCGAACTCCCGACCCCCTGATTACAAATCAGGTGCTCTACCAACTGAGCTATAAGGGCGTGACCAGGTAGGAATTAGCACAAACTCGCAAAAAGGAAAACAGAAAATTATCAATTTTTGTACATATTAAAAGAAAATTATATAACAAATAAAAAATAATCAGCTTATTTCTTTTTTAATAATGTTTATGGCAGCATTGAAATTATCCTTACTTATAGAATCTGATGATAAGCTAATATTTTCGTTCTTGAATTAAAGGTCTAAAGAAGTTGGTTTCTGAGAAAGATACTTCTCTAGCCAGTGAATATTATAATTACCGTTTGCAACATCTTGATTATTAATGAGATCACGAAAGAGAGGCAATGTGGTTTTGATCCCATCAACGACAAATTCATCTAAAGCACGCCGTAAACGCATCATGCATTCCAAACGGGTACGCCCATGAACAATCAGCTTTCCAATCATGCTATCATAATAAGGAGGAATCCGGTAACCTGAATAAGCACCTGAATCAACACGAATTCCTAGACCTCCAGGAGTATGAAAATGTGTAATGGTTCCTGGTGATGGTGTAAAGGTAAGAGGATCTTCTGCATTAATACGGCATTCAATGGCGTGACCGAAGAAACAAACATCATCTTGTGTCACTGAAAGTTTGTAGCCTGATGCAATATGAATTTGTTCATGGACTAAATCTATACCTGTAATTGCTTCAGTTACAGGATGTTCGACTTGTAAACGCGTATTCATTTCAATGAAATAAAATTCACCATTTTCATAAAGAAATTCGATAGTACCAGCTCCACGGTATCCAAGTTGAGCACAGGCATTTGCAACAATACTACCAATTTTTTTTCGTTCAGTTTCATTAAGCGCAGGTGATGTCGCTTCTTCCCATACTTTTTGATGCCGTCGTTGAAGTGAACAATCACGTTCTCCTAAATGAATAGCATTTCCCGCACCATCACCCATGATTTGAATTTCAATATGACGGGGTTTTTCTAAATATTTTTCTATATAAACAGAATCATCACCAAAAGCTGCTTTCGCTTCTGAACGCGTTGTTTTAAGCGCTATCGAAAACTCTTGCTCAGAATGAACGACTTTCATACCACGCCCACCGCCACCGGCAGAAGCTTTGATAATAACGGGATAACCAATTTCACGAGCCGTGTGTAAAGCATCTGATTCTTCTGTGACAGCTCCATCTGAACCAGGAACGACAGGAATACCAAGTTTCTTAGCAGTTTTTTTAGCCTCAATTTTATCGCCCATGATTCGAATATGAGCAGCTGTTGGTCCGATGAATGTAATATCATGGGCTTCTAGAACATCTGCAAATTTTGCATTTTCAGAAAGAAAGCCATAACCTGGATGAACTGCATCAGCTCCTGTAATTTCACAAGCAGCTATAATTTGCTGAATACTCAAATAAGAATCGCGAGCGGGAGGAGGGCCAATACAGACACTTTCGTCAGCAAGACGAACATGCATCGCATCTGCATCAGCAGTAGAGTGAACAGCTACGGTTTTTATGCCAAGTTCTTTACATGCACGTAAAACGCGAAGAGCAATTTCTCCTCGATTAGCAATGAGGATTTTTCGAATCATGGTTGCCCCTCGCTTTATTCAACAATAATAAGTGGTTCACCAAACTCAACAGGTTGACCATCTTTGACAAGAACAGTGGTTACTTTGCCTGAGCGTGGTGATGAAATTTGATTCATTGTTTTCATGGCTTCAATGATCAGTAATGTCTCTCCTTCCGAAACATTTTGCCCTACTTCTACAAATGGCTGAGCACCCGGTGAAGGAGCAAGATAAGCTGTTCCAACCATTGGAGAGGTTATGGTATTTTTTGATTTATCTTCTTGGGGGGATTGTATAGGAGGTTCGATTGTTGGGACTGGAGAAGATGCTATAGAAAAGCTAGGAGTAGCAACAGGTGAATAAATTGTTTGTTCGGAAGAAGTAGAGGTATTTTGGCGTGAAACACAAATACGAAGTTCCCCTTGCTCAACTTCAATATTCGTTAAATTTGTGTCATTCAAAATTTCAGCAAGATCGCGAATAATTTTCGTATCAATTGCGGTATATTTTGCCGAATCTATTTTTTTTGTTGACATTTTATTTCTAACTCCTTGATCAATGAAGATCGTCATTATCTCATTTTATGACCGAACATCTCTAGATTAGGGATGATATCTTTAGGGGCTTTAAAGATATTTATTTAAGTCATTATACTTTGCAATTTTAAACTCGTATTTGCTTTACACAAAATTGCACTTATAAGCCTGTTGTCAAAAAAGAGAAAGCATAAAATCACTTCATTTACAGTATTCTTCCTAAAGCGGATCAGGTATAGAACAGCTATTCACTGTGTATTGTCTATCGCTTGTTTTAGAACATCTTGGCTGGCTGCTCCGATGAGTATTTTATTACCGATAATGTAAGAAGGTGTTCCCGTAATATGAAGTCTAGAGGCAATTCGAATATTTTCTTTAAAGGTGTTTTGCAGGTTAGGATCTTTTATTGTATTATGGAGTTTTTTTTCATCTGCTCCTAATGAAACAGCTATTTTTATAGCTTTAGCTTCATTTACACGACCTTGATGCATTAAAAGCGCTTTGTGAAACTCTGGATATTTTTCTGGGAATTGTTTGCGAAATGCATAAGCAACGGTATGGACCGCTACAGAATCCGGTCCTAAAATTGGTAAATCCTTGATAATAACCCGCAGATCTGGATCCTCTTTTATCAAGTCTTCTATCTCTGAATAGGAACTTTTACAATGTTGACAGTTGTAATCAAAAAAATCAACAAGTACTTTTTTACCATTTGGATTGCCTAAAACAGCGTCATGAGGAGAGTGAAAAATCTCCTTTTCTAATAAATGGATGATAGAGGCTTGTCTTTGGCTTTCGTATTCATTCTGTTTTTCTAGCTTATCTTGAAGAATAAGCTGCATTTCAATCATAATTTCTGGATGAGTAAGAAGATACTCTCTCACAATTTGTTGAATATGATGAGAATCAATATGGGGTGTAACTTTCTCTTTAAGCTTAGATAAAAAGTTAGAATCTTCCAGAAGTTGTATTTTAAGCTTTTCTAAGTTTAAATGATTTGCTGTTTTTGGGTCTGATGTTGCGTTTGATAAAGAAGGGGAAAAAATTAAAATACTCAACATAACAGGGGCTAAAATTTTTGAAACAAGCGTTATTTTTGAGTTTTGAGGTTGATGAATCATCTGTATCCCTTCGTATTTTCTATTGTGTCATCGAGTAAACTATATGAAAAGCGTTCTCTACGTGCAATAAAGCATTCGCTATAGTGTGTATCCACAAATGGGAAAAAACATCAATTTTTCTCTAAAAAATTTTATATGATGCACATTCGCAAAGATTATGTTCTCTGAAGGATAAAAAAAATCTCTTTAATTTGTCAAATGTTGTTTTGATAAAAGGGTATCAAAAAAAATTTTATGGGTATTTATTGTGGAAAAAAGCGGGTTGAGCATACAATGAAGCGCACTTGTGTTGATTTTTTACTGTTGCT
Source organism: Bartonella kosoyi (assembly GCF_003606325.2). Taxonomy (NCBI): domain Bacteria; kingdom Pseudomonadati; phylum Pseudomonadota; class Alphaproteobacteria; order Hyphomicrobiales; family Bartonellaceae; genus Bartonella; species Bartonella kosoyi. The sequence continues at coordinate 1,585,228 of NZ_CP031843.2, read as the reverse complement.
TTATTGAGTCATGTGAAACAAAATTAAATAATGAAAAATGAAATTATGAAAACCACAACGCATTATGAGCTGTTTATCATTGGGGGAGGCATAAACGGGTGTGGATTGGCAAGAGATGCAGCTGGACGCGGTTTTAAAGTAGGATTAGCTGAAATGAATGATCTTGCATCGGGAACATCAAGTGCATCAACAAAGCTTATTCATGGTGGTCTTCGTTATCTTGAACACTATGAGTTCAAACTTGTTCGTGAAGCACTGAAAGAACGTGAGATCATTTTACGTATAGCTCCACATATTGTGCGTCCTTTGCGTTTTCTTCTTCCTTATCATAAAGAATTGCGCCCTGCTTGGATGTTGCGTGTTGGACTTTTTATTTATGATTATTTAGGGAAATGGAATCAAAAATTGTGGCGTAGTAAAACAATTAATTTTTCAAAAAAGTTTTGCTCTATACTAAAGAAAGAATATCAGAGAGGTTTTGAATATTCTGATGCCAGAGTCGATGATGCCCGTTTAGTCATTGCCAATGCACGTGATGCAGAAAAGTGCGGAGCGGATATAAAAGTATGGACAGAAGTTCTCTCTTTAAAAAAAGAAGACAAAAAATGGTGTATTGTTTTACAAGATAAGTTAAGTGGCAAAAAATACAATGTCACAGCCTCTTATGTCGCGAATATGACAGGTCCGTGGATTGATCATGTTTTGACAAGCATATTAAACTGTAAAGAACATCCACCAGTACGGCTTGTAAAAGGTTCTCATATTTTGGTTCCCAAGCTTTATACGCATGATCGTGCTTATATTTTTCAAAATGGTGATGGGCGTATTATATTTGCTATTCCCTATCAAGAAGATTTTACCTTGCTTGGGACCACAGATTATAATTATCAGGGAAATCCAGCCAATGTTCATATTACTGACACAGAGATTGATTACATTTGCGCAGCAGCTAGTGAATATTTCATGCAACCGGTATCGCCTAAAACGATTGTTTGGTCTTACTCTGGAGTTCGTCCACTCTATGATGATGGATCTTCAAAGGCACAAGAAATTACGCGCGATTATGTTTTAAAAGAAATGGGAACAGGAAGTACGCCAAAGATTCTTAATCTTTATGGTGGAAAGATTACGACTTATCGTAAATTAGCTGAAGATGCGATGAAATTCGTTGAAAAAGAGCTTGGTAAAAAGGGATCATCATGGACGGCTAATGCGGTTCTTCCTGGTGGTGATTTTCCTTATAACCAATTAGATACAATCGAAAATAGGATTGCTCTTTTGACGCCAGATTTAGATGCTTTTACACATCGCAGACTTGCACGTTCCTATGGTACAGAAGCATTGGTGATATTTGCAGATGGTAAGGCGAATAGAGGAAAAAATTTTGGACATGGACTTTATGAAGTAGAAGTAAAATGGTTGATGGAAAAGGAATGGGCTAAAACATGTGACGATGTGTTATGGCGTCGTTCAAAACTTGGCCTTTTCTTTAATGAGCAAGAGGTTGATACTCTTTCTTCCTATATGCAAAGCCAAAAAGAGACCGAACAACGTTTATAGTCGTTTAGCCTTACAGATTCTATCTGCAATGTTGTAAAATATTTTTCTTCAGGAGATATCGATACAAGGCATACAGGTTGAGAAAACAATGATTGTCTATATTCTCAATTTAGTTTTTTGTAACAACCATAAAATGGCAGAATTGGGTGGAGTATTTAGAATGGAATTTGTCTATCCTATGCAGAAAAATCCAATAGATATCACCAAGGAAAACTCATTGAGAAAAAATAATTTATAATCGGATTCGTATGGAATAAGAAATCTTTGTTTTTTATTGGAAAAGAAATAAAAGCACTTTTGTTTCACAATAAAGTGAAAAGGCTCAAGAAAATTAAGTCTACCACGAAAGGCTGTTAATGTTTTAGTTTATTATTTTAGACTCTGTGCTAAAACATGTAACGATAGAAGGTTAATGGGCTGTAATAAGAGCTTGTAAATGGTTTTTTTATATTACAAATGATGATCTTCTTTTTTCATGTTTATATATCTGAGCATAATTCTATGAAAAGTGTGGTTTAGTGTGATTGATTATTATACCCCTTTATATCAATTGAATAAAGGAGCTGTTGTTATGCTCATAATGGTCTTAGAGAATAAAACTTTCTGTAAATTAAAGTTAAGTATTTTTCTCTGTATAAAGAGAGAGCTATAGGGATATAAAAACAGTGCTCTTATGATATTTTACAATCTTCCATCGCCTGTAAAATTTGCAGTAGCTCCAATGTTGGACTGGACAGACCGACATTGCAGGTTTTTTTATCGTCTTTTAACAAAAAAAGCACTCCTTTATACGGAAATGATGGTAGCAGATGCCGTCATTCATGGTGTGCGCGAACAATTGTTGGCTTTTAGCCATAAAGAATGTCCCGTGGCATTACAATTAGGGGGAGAAGATCCGAAAAAGTTAGCAGAGGCTGCACGGATTGCTGAAGATTTTGGTTATAATGAGATAAACCTCAATGTTGGTTGTCCATCAAATCGTGTTCAAGCAGGTGTATTTGGAGCTTGTTTGATGTTAGATCCTGATACTGTGGCAAATGCTGTGGAAGCCATGAAAAAAGCGGTTACGATACCTGTAACGGTCAAATGTCGTCTTGGGGTCGACGAGCAGGATGAAGAATTCGCTTTAGATCTTTTAGCGGAGAAAGTTTGGAATGCAGGATGTGATGCCCTTTGGGTTCATGCGCGTAAAGCCTGGCTAAAAGGATTGAGTCCAAAAGAAAATCGCAATATACCGCCCCTTAATTATGAAAGAGTTTATAAATTAAAACGTAAATATCCTCATAAATTCATTGGGATAAATGGTGGGATTAAATCAATTAATGAGATAAAAGAGCACTTGATTTTCTGTGATGCTACCATGGTTGGTCGCCAAGTTTATCATGATCCAACTTTGTTAAAGCATATTGATTTTGAACTCTATGGTGAGTCGAAGAATAATTTGAGTGAGAGTGATCTTATTGAACTCATGTGTGATTATGCGGCTCGACATATTGCATCGGGAGGGCGTCTTTCTCATGTGACGCGTCACATGATTGGTTTATTTCATGGGCGGGGAGGGGCACGTCGATGGCGGCAAATATTATCGAATGAGGCGACAAAACCAAATGCAGATATCTATATTTTGAAAGAAGCTTTTTCTGCTCTCATGGGATAAAAGCAAGACACTAACATGTGTAAAGCTTAGATCCTTTGTATTTTGATTTTTTCGCGATAATTTTGATCCTTTGAATTTTATAGTTTTGGGAAACTTATAATTTTTTATTATGGAAAGAATATTAGAATTTATATATTAAACGGCATGTTGATGACATCTATTAGACAGAAAAATAGGTTAAAGATACCCTGTAGAGATCGTCATAAAATCTGGATGCTATTTTGAATCTTGTATGTTTGTTATTGGGATGAAAAATAGAATATAAAAATCATCGCGTTTACAATATTTAATATTTTAAAAACACTGTTTAAAAAAGCAATAAATTATTCATACCCTATCTATATGACGTAGTTTTCATAAAACATTGTAGATTTTTAAAGGTATTCTCATGATCGCTCGTCCATTTGATGATTTTCGTGCTTTGCTTACAAATTTACCTGTTGCTGATGAGTTTTCTATCATTTTGGCTAAAAAAAGGCAAGAAAACTTAACAAAAGCGCGAGGATCATTAGGAAAACTGGCAGATATTGCTATTTGGTATGCGGGATGGAGGGGTACAGAAAAACCTCTCGTAACGCGACCTTTGGTTGCTATTTTTTCTGGAAATCATGGTATCGTAGAAGAGGATGTTACACCATTTCCACAATCTATGACACAAAAGATGGTTCAAAATTTTGCATCTGGAGGAGCTGCTATCAACCAAATTTGTATCGCTTATGATCTTGGATTAAAAATATTTGATTTAGCACTGGAATATCCAACAATGAATATTACGAAAGATGCTGCAATGGACGAGCGGAGTGCAGCTGCTACAATGGCATTTGGCATGGAATCCATTGCTGGTGGGACAGATCTTTTATGTATCGGTGAAATGGGGATTGGAAACACAACAATAGCTTCAGCTTTATGCTTTGCATTATTTGGAGGAGAAGTTGAAGAATGGACAGGAAATAGTATGGGATCGGAAGGGGATTTTTATCAGCGTAAAATAACAGCAGTTAAGACAGCTGTCGCTTTACATAAGAAGCATTTTAACGATCCTTTTGAGATAATGCGTCGCTTGGGAGGACGTGAAATTGCGGCTATGGTTGGCGCTATTTTAGCAGCAAGAATGGAAAAAATACCTGTTATTTTAGATGGTTTTGTGGCAACAGCAGCTGCTGCTATCCTTTATAAAATGCATCCAAGAGCTCTTGAACATACCCTTGTTGGACACGTTTCTTCTGAGAAAGCTCATCGTAAACTTTTAAAAAAAATTGGCAAAGAGCCACTTCTGGATTTGGGAATGCACCTTGGTGAAGGGGCAGGAGCCGCTATGGCTGCTGGTATCGTCAAAGCTGCTGTTTTAACACATGCACAAATGGCGGTTTTGGAACAAGAAAGTTTGAATCCTTAAAAAGAATGATGAGAAGGATATAAAAAAAAACTTTTAAGTTTGTTCATTCGCCTTTTCGTGTAATTTAATATAATTAAGTGGAAGTTCTGTTGTGTATTTAATCTGTTCCATTGCAAAAGAAGATGAAACATCACGGATATCAATTTTAGAAATTAATTTTTTATAAAAAAGATCATACGCTTCAATATTGGGAACAACAACACGTAATAAATAGTCAATATCTCCACTCATTCGATAAAATTCAATGACTTCACGGAATTCTTGCACAATTTTTGAAAAACGCTTAAACCATTCATGACTATGTGTATTTGTGCGAATAGAAACAAAAACTGTGACACTTGCATTTACTTTTTCTGGAGAAAGAACAGCAACGCGACGCTGAATAACGCCATCTTCTTCAAGTTTTTGAATTCTACGCCAACAAGGAGTAGTTGAAAGTCCTACTTTTTTAGCAATATCAGCGACAGACAATGTCGCATTTTCTTGCAGAAGATGTAAAATTTTTCGGTCAAGACGATCCATATTTTTTCTCAATATTTTAATTTATAAAAATTTACGCACTAAACGACGCAGATATACAATAAGCTCATCGTTAAACCATGGATTTTTCTGTAACCAAGAAGTATTCCGCCATGATGGATGAGGCAAAGGCATAACATTATAGCCGCGAGGCTGGGGGATGGAAAGGATATTCCTCCAATCACGAACGGTTGCTGAAACAGTTTTATGTTTTAATTCTGTAATATGCCACTTTTGCGCATAACTGCCAATAGCAAGAACAAGTTTTATTTGTGGCATCGCTTGAAATATCTTTTCATGCCAAACTTCTCGACATTCACGTCTTGGTGGCAAATCTGCTTTATTTTTGTCATAGCCTGGAAAACAAAATCCCATAGGTACAAATGCAAAGAGAGATCTATTATAAAATTCTTCTTTCGTGACATTAAGCCAATCACGTAGCCTTTCGCCTGAACGATCATTAAAAGGGATCAATGTTTCATGGACACGCAATCCTGGTGCTTGTCCTGCGATTGCAATCGAAGCCGTATCAGATAAATAAACGACAGGATTTGGATCATGAGGAAGAGGAGGAAAATAATGTGGTTGTTGGATACAAACGCGACAGGAATAGATTGTTTTTTCAAGGTTGATAATACGATTACATTGTTTCATTGATCAATAAAATTTAAAAATATTTTTCTTATTCTGTGCGAGGATTTGCCTTGCGCCATTCTTTCGGTCGTTGAAAACTTGATGCCCATATTCCCTTTTTTTTCCTTCTGGCTTCTTTCTCTTCTTTAGGGTATTCATAATAGCTTACAGCCCAACCATTCTGTACAAGCGTTGCGTTGATATTTCTAACTTGTTTCGTTTGACATGTTGCAAGGATACGGCGATATTTATCTGTTTTATGCCAGTGACATGTGACCGTTTGATTTTCGAGTAGTTGTTCTAAATATTTTTTTGCCTCAAGCCCACAAGGGTATTGTGCATCTTTTTTTCCACAAAATTGGTGGAGTTCAGGAGCATCAATTCCGACCAATCGAATCTTAATGGAAGAAATCGTGATGGAATCGCCATCAACGATTAATGCCTTGCCTTCAACAGAATTATGAGAAGAAAATTTTTCTTTTTGAGGAAAGGGTTGAATCTGCTTAAAATAACTTGCCATAATGATAAGAATGCTAGCAGCGATAAAAATACTAAAACTGATAATTTTTTTTAAGCTTCTTAGATGAAAATGAGAAAGAATTTTTTTCATGAAATAAAAGAAACTTCTGCTATCATTATAACGCGCAATCTATTGAGTATTGCTTATAATTCTTTCAAAAATTTTATTCACATAACGAAACAAAACGCTGTTTTAATGACAAAATTTTGTTAAATATCATAACAATCCAATACCCATATAGTGTTGATATGTAAGCAACTTACAAAATAAATCAACTCAGCCAAATCTGTATAAAGCATCTAAATTTAAAGTTAGACAGATTTTAAAGCAAATTTTTTAAGATACAAAAAAACACTCCCCAGAAAATAACTTTGAAGAGGAATAACGCCACATTTCCTTTGGAGCATAAAACCTATCAAGAATGATTGGCTTATTTATTTAATTTTTGTTTCTTTAAATTCAACGTGTTTTTTTACAACTGGATCATATTTACGTTTGCTCATTTTATCTGTCATTGTACGGCTGTTTTTCTTTGTTACATAGAAAAAACCAGTATCTGCAGTTGATAAAAGCTTGATCTTAATGGTTGCTGCTTTAGCCATAATGTAAAAACCCTATTTATACTGAAAAAAATATTATCGCTGCCAAAACTTATCCGACATCATCAGATTTTCCAGCAACAGTACGGATGTTCTCAAAAAAGTCAAGAGCTGATTAATTTTCTCATAAGTTGGACAAACACCAACATGACATATAAACCAAAAAAAACAGCTATGGCTATTGAAAAACCAAAGGGATTAAAGATATCCATGGATTTTCCAATAAAGGTTGGCCCGATGAGCATACCGATTCCATAGCAAAAAATAAAAGCAGAATTAGCAGCAGCAAGTTCTTGCCCCTTGAGACGTGCTCCTAGATGTGCAAGACCAATTGTATAAAGGCTCGCAGATACACCACCCAGAAGAAACAGATCAAGCATCAGAATCCATGGATATTGGATAATCCATGGGACTATAAAGGTTCCCACAAAACCTACAATAGCGCAACCTATCAGCGGATAGCGTCGATCTTTAGCATAGTCACTTATTATGCTAATAGGAATTAAGAGGAAAACATTCCCGAGCGCAAGGGTTGCCATAAAGTGTGCTGCTTCATTCTCATGATAACCAATGGATAAACTAAAGGGTGTTATAAGAGTTAATGCGCCCATTTGAATAGCACCGTAAACAAGGACCGCCATCATCGCACTTGGAACATGAAGGAGATAACGAAAAAATGGCGTATATTGGCTTTTTTGAAATTCTGGGCTTAATTTCCAAGCAAAAAGAATTGGGATAGCAGCAAATATAATAAGGCTATAGCAAACGCCAAAAGGAATAAATCCTTGTATTCCCACTTTTGTCAGCAGGGTTGGACCTAACGCAAACCCTAATCCTAAAACAATAGCGTAAATAGAAAGAACCAAACCACGCTTTTTGGGGGGAGCATAACTGTTGATCCAAAATTCTGACAGGATAAACATAACTGTCATGGTAAAATGTAATATAAATCTTAAAATAAACCAAACCCATATGGATTCAAAAAAATAAAATCCTAAAAAACTTAAAGACCCTATAGCCATCATAAGCAATATTGTTTGAGTAATCCCTAAGCATAAGGCAATTCGAGACGTAAAAACAGCTGCAATAATTGTGGCAATTCCACCAACTGTTCCACTATAGCCGATCGTACTGTTGGAAAGTCCTTTCTCTGCCATAAGAAGAGAAACAAGTTGTGTTCCCATTGCCAATGCTGTTCCAACGATGCCAATGGTTGTAATAGCGGCAATAATTGCACGCAAAGAATTATTTTGAGAGTCAAAAATTTTTTTCATGAGAATGGCTTAAAGTACTTTTGTTTATTCAAACAACGAAAAGGTGAGCTGAAGTGAAAGAAAGATCAAACTATGCTTTTTCAGATTTTCTCATTTCATTGAGTATAAAAAACACTACACGATTTTTATAAGATGATTATAGATATAAAATAAAACATATTCTCTTATATGCTAAAGAAATCATATTGTATACATAAATAATATAAATACTAAACATTATAGACAATTTCTTATTTTAAATCTTTATTATATTATTTATTATTAAATATTAAAGAGGGAGTAAAAATTTTAAGTTATTTTTAATAAAAATTTTTAGAATTTAAAATAAAAAATATGATCATGAAAACTTAAGAAATTTTTTTTATTTTTAATTAATATTTCCTTCTTCCATAAAAAGTACGCTTTTGTTTTTTTAATTTGTTTTTATGGTAGGATGTCGATGAAAATTTGATTGAACGAGGCTCTGTTAAGAGCTCAAAGCTTAAAGCACCAGCAAAAGGTTGTACAGTTATAAGTTTTACTTCTACAATATCACTGAGCTGATAGCCTTTATGGCTATGTTGTCCTACAAGAACATGTTGCGCTTCATCAAAATGATAATAATCATTTTTAAGTGTAGAAATATGGACAAAACCATCTGTATTGAGTTTATCAAGTGAGATAAAAAGGCCTGCTTTTGTGACTCCAGAAATGCGCCCTGTAAAAACACGACCAATTTTATTGGTTAAATAGTGAGCAACAAGCCGATCAATCGTTTCTCTTTCAGCAACCATTGCACGACGCTCGTATAAAGAAATTTGCGTAGCAATTTCTGCAAGGTTTTGTTCTTGTGTGTCAGTTAATTGATCATTTCCTAGTTTAAGAGCTTTAATGAGTGCTCGATGAATAATGAGATCAGCATAACGGCGAATTGGTGATGTAAAATGTGTATAGTTTTGCAAATTCAAACCAAAATGGCCACTATTTTTAGGATTGTATTCTGCTTGTGATTGTGAACGCAATATAACTTGATTGACCAGTTCTTGTTGTTCCGTATGAGCGACCTTTTCTAAAATTCTATTAAGGCGTGCTGATGTTAATTCAGCACTTTTTGAGAGGGATATTCCTAAACTTTGAAGGAAAGTCCGTAATATTTCTTGTTTGGCAAGAGAGGGTTTGTCATGAATACGATAGATGAAGGGCTGATGATGTTTTTTTAATGTTTCAGAAGCTGCAATATTGGCTTGTATCATAAACTCTTCAATCAAACGATGGGCTTCTAAATGTTCTTCACTCACAACATCTTGGATACATCCATTTTGATCAAGAATAATCTTTTTTTCTGCTATTTCTAATTCTAGGGGCTGTCGACGATGCCGCGCGATTTTAAGGCATGCATAGGCTTCCCATAAGGGTTGCAAGATATTCTCAAGCAGGGGTGCTCTTTTTTTATGGATATGTCCTTTTCTTGCCAATTGTACTTCTTGATAGGAGAGTTTAGCTCTTACACGCATCATAATACGATGAAAACTATGTTTTTGTTTATTACCGTTTGCATCAAAAATCATACGAACGGCTAAAGCGGGTCTTTCTTTTCCTTCATGCAGAGAACATAAATCATGAGAGAGGCGTTCAGGCAGCATTGGGACAACGGTATCAGGAAAATAAACAGAATTTCCGCGTTTTAATGCTTCTTTATCTAAAGCACTTCCTGTTTTAATATAGTAAGAAACATCTGCAATGGCCACAATAATAATCCAACCACCATTATTTGTAGGGTCCTTATCCTTGCTTGCGTAGACTGCATCATCATGATCTTTGGCATCTGGTGGATCAATCGTAATAAATGGTAATTGTCGCCAATCTTCGCGATTATCCATATTGGCAGCTTTGATATGTTTAACTTGCTCAAGAACGCTTTCAGGAAAAATATAAGGAATTCCTTTTGAGAGAATGGAAATCATTGAAAGTGTTTTCTCACTCTTAATATGCCCTAAAACATTTTTTATTTGCGCACTTTTCAGTCCATAACCAGTATTTTTTTTGATTTCAACTTCAACAAGATCACCTGTTTCAATCTTCATTTCTGGAGATATTTCAACCATGAGTTCATTGGTTTTGCGATCTATAGGATCAAGGCGCCATTGATTGTTTTCTAATTTTCGTATAACGCCCAATGTGCTCTTTGGGGATAGTTCAATTTTACGAATAATGCGCCCCGTATAAGGGGGATTTTGAGAATTTTTATTTCGAAAAATTTTTACAAGAACATGATCTCCAACACCAATGCTTTCTCCTTTTATGTGACGAAAAGAGTATATTTCAATATTGGGTTTTGGTGTTTCTTCCCATTCAAGAGGTTGTGCAATAAAACTGCCATCTTTATCACGATCATTAATTTTCACTAAAGCAACAGGAGGTAATTTTCCTTTGTTTATTGCCCTTTTGCGCTGTTTAGATATAAGATTTTGATCCTTTAATGCACGTAATATATCTCTAAGCCAAATACGAGAATCGCCTTTTAAGTTAAAAACCTTGGCGATTTCTCGTTTACTTGATCGATCAGGGTTCTCGTTAATAAAGGAAAGAATTTCTTCCTTATTAGGTAATTTTCCTTCCTTGAATGAGGAGAGATATTTTACGTTTTTTTCACCTTTAGCCAAAATTTATGTCTCTTTTGTTTTTGCTTTTGTTTTGGAAGAAGCTCTTTTTGAAGTTGTCTTTTTACTCGATGCTTTAGCCGATATAAGTTCTAATGCCTCTGAAAGTGTTACACTAATGGGATCTTTCTCTTTTGGCAATGTTGCATTAATTTTACCCCAATTGACATAAGGACCGAAACGGCCATTACGCACAGTGACAGTTCCTCCTTCTGGATGCTCCCCTAATGTTGCCAATGCTGCAGATGTTGTTCTACTTTGCTTGGTTTTATTTTCTTGTTGTTCTGCCAATACTGTAACAGCGCGATTGATACCAATATCAAACACTTCATCTGCATGAAGAAGGCGTGCAGATTTTCCATTATGACTAAGGTAGGGACCATATCGTCCAATTGTCGCCGTGATCATTTTTCCTGTTTCAGGATGAATGCCAATTTCACGGGGAAGGGATAGTAAAGCCAAGGCCTTTTCAAGGGTTATATTTTCTGCCTGCCATTCTTTTGGTAGTCCTGCACGCTTAACTTCTTTGCTTTCACCTCGTTGAATATAGGGACCAAAACGGCCATTGCGAAGAGAAATATCTTTTCCTGTTTCAGGATCAATTCCAAGCATAACAGGTTCATCATTGCGCACTGCTTCATTATCTTCTTCTATATTTGTACCAAGTTGGCGTGTGTATTTGCATTCAGGATAATTGGAACAGCCAACAAAAGCACCATAACGACCGAGTTTTAATGATAATTGACCATTTTTACAGAGAGGACAGGAACGCACATCACTTCCGTCTTCACGTTCAGGAAAGGCAAGAGGTGCTAATGTTACATTTAAAACATCAAGGACATTGGCGATACGGAGTTCTTGGATATTGCTAATAGAGGCATTAAATCCATCCCAAAAATCTCGTAATACATCTTTCCAAGAAAGTTTGCCATCCGATATAAGATCCAGCTTTTCTTCAAGATCTGCTGTAAAACCATATTCTACATAGCGATTAAAGAAGTTTTCAAGAAAGGCTGTAACAATACGGCCTTTAGCATCAGGAATAAGTTTGCGTTTATCAATGATAATATATCCACGATCACACAATGTCGCTAATGTGGAGGCATAAGTTGAAGGACGACCAATTCCTAATTCTTCAAGCTTTTTAATTAATGAAGCTTCAGAATAACGGGAAGGGGGCTCTGTGGTATGTTGTACAGATTCAACTTTTTCTTTTGTAAGTGATTCACCCGTGTTTATTTGCGGTAAACGTGTTGTTTCATTTTCTTCATTATTTTCTTCGTCTCGTTGATCCGTATAGACGGAAATAAATCCGTCAAAACGAATAACAGATCCTGTTGCACGAAGATTTGCACGGTTGTCTCCTTGCTTGGCTTCAATTTCAACGGTTGTACGTTCAATTTCAGCAGAACACATTTGGCTGGCAATAGCGCGCTTCCATATCAGTTCATAGAGCTTTGCCTGATCATTGTCGAGAAAATTACGGACTTGATTGGGAGTGCGTTGAAAATCTGTTGGGCGGATTGCTTCATGCGCTTCCTGTGCATTTTTTGCTTTCGTTGAGTAAAAACGTGGTTTTTCAGGAACATAGTCTTTACCAAAAGATTCATGAATGACTTTTCTTGCAGCATCAATGGCTTCTGGCGCTATTTGTACACCATCGGTACGCATATAAGTAATAAGCCCTGCCATTTCACCATTAATTTCAATCCCTTCATAAAGCTTTTGGGCAATTTGCATCGTGCGAGAAGCTGAAAAGCCTAATTTTGAAGAAGCTGCTTGTTGTAGTGTAGAAGTTGTAAACGGAGGAAAAGGATTTCTCTTTGTAGGTTTTGCTTCAACACTGAGTGTATGATATTGAGCCTTCTCCAGCATAAGGCGAATTTGATCTGCTCGTTCTTGAGATTGAATATCAAGTTTTCCAATCTTCCTTTGATTAAACATTGTCAGTCTGGCTTGGAAATGATCATTTCGAATGGTTTTTAACTGTGTTGTAATGGACCAATAATCTTCTTTAATAAAATGTTCTATTTCTGATTCACGGTCGCAAATAATACGTAAAGCAACCGATTGAACGCGCCCAGCTGAGCGTGCACCAGGGAGTTTACGCCATAAAACAGGTGAAAGTGTAAAACCTACAAGGTAATCGAGAGCACGACGTGCAAGATAAGCATCGACAAGTGATGTATCAATATCACGTGGATTGTTCATGGCATCGAGTACAGATTTTTTAGTGATGGCATTGAAGACAACTCTTTTAATAGGTTTATCTTTTAAAACTTTTTTTTGACGAAGAACATCGAGAATATGCCATGAAATAGCTTCTCCTTCGCGATCAGGGTCTGTTGCCAAGATAAGGCTATCAGCTTCTTTAACAGCTTTTGCTATTTCATTTAAACGTTTAGCAGCCGCAGAATCTATATCCCATTTCATCGAAAAATCTTGATCGGGTAAAACGGAACCATCTTTTGCAGGTAAATCACGAACATGTCCAAATGATGCGACAACTTTGTATTGAGATCCAAGATATTTATTAATTGTTTTTGCTTTTGCTGGAGATTCAACGATAACGATATTCATAATTTTACCCGAATATTGAAATAAAAAACTTTTTTATAAACGCCTTTCACGCGAATAGCTAATGGCAATTGTTTAAGAACATATAAAAAAAATATTAGCCATATAAAAAACATGAATATTGTACAACTTGTGATTGTTATTATTAAAACGCACCCTATATAGAATTATACGATTTATTTTCCACTGTTATTACTAAAACGTACGGCGCAATACTAAGATAACGTCTATTGAGAAGGAGGAGGGGAAATGCTCAAGGATAGAGGATTATGTTTATAAATCATTTGAAAGTTATCCAATATATTACAGACATGTCAAAGCAAATGAATCAGATGGCGCGTCAAGCACATAGTCCGCTTTTGGCATTGCTTTTGGATATGGTTGCCAAAGAAGGACAAAGCATTATTAATAGTGCAGAGGCTCTTGGGGAAGATCAAGATTCGACAATGACACACAACCACCAGAGTGTCGAATAAGCTTTCCAGCAAGCTCTAGTTCTACCAATAAGAGGTAGAGAGTTGGGAGTGAAATACCTGAGTGGGTACTCAGTGTGTCTAAGTCGATTGGTGTTGTTGAAAGAGCAGAGAGAACTGCTGCACGTGCTGCATCATCATCTGCGAGAGAGGAAGGAGTGTTCTTTTCGTGTTCTGAATTAAAATTTTCCTTTTCAAGTTGTAAAGAGGATGGTTCTTCAAAAAAATTGAGTTGGGAGTTTGGAAGCGGTGAAATTAATGGCGCAAGTGTTTCTATAATGTCAGAAGGATGTGTGGTGAGGAGAGCACCATCCTTGATAAGGTTGTTTGTGCCAACAGATCTTGGATCAAGTGGAGAACCGGGAATAGCAAAAATCAACCGTCCCATTTCTGCTGCTTGACGTGCGGTAATTAAGGATCCTGAGCGTAGAGCTGCCTCCACAACCAAGAGACCAAGTGATAGAGCTGCAATAATACGGTTTCTTCTTGGAAAATCGATAGCGCGCGGCTTCCAAGAAATGGGCATTTCGCTGATGATGGCTCCACCATTGGCGATAATATTCTCATGCAATTTTTTATTTTCAGGAGGATAGATATGATCTATTCCCCCTGCCATGACCGCAACTGTTCCTGTTTTTAAACTTGCTTGATGCGCAACGCTATCAATACCACGAGCAAGCCCAGAGATTATTACAAAGTCTGCTTCTCCCAGAAAATGCGCAAATTGAGCCGTAAGCTTTTTTCCAGCAGCTGAAGCATTTCGAGAGCCTATAATTCCAATAGAAGTTTTTTGAAAAATCGAAACATTACCTTTGACAGCAATAAGCGGCGGAGGTGCTTCTGTAACTTTAAGAAAAGTTGGATAATCTGGTTCTCCCATGCCGATAAACCGGACACCTAATCTTTCAGCTTCTTGTATTTCTTTTTCTGCATCTTCTAAGCTTGCTATTTTAAGTGATGCAGAACCACCTCCTTTTCTACTAAGCTCTGGCAGCGCTGCTAGAGCATTTTCTGCTGTTTTATAATGATCAATGAGATTGCGAAAACTAACAGCCCCAATATTTTCACTGCGCAATAACCGTAACCAGCTTAGACGTTGACGATCTGTAAGCAAGATTCCCTTATTTATCTCTGTTTTGCGTACCAATCTTACTTTCTTCCCCAATGAGTAATCTACGGATATTTGCAGAATGTTTTATGAACACAAATAGGCTCATCGCGATGAGCATACAATAGAAATAGGAATCGGAAAAATAAAAAACAAATATCGGCGTGATCGAAACTGCAACAAGTGCAGATAATGAAGAATAACGCATGAGAAGAAAAATCGCGCTCCATACAATAATAAAAATAATTGCTGTGGGCCAATAAACTCCTAAGCAAACCCCTAGATAGGTAGCGACACCTTTGCCACCTTTAAATTTAAGCCATACGGGAAAAAGATGTCCTAAGAAAGTAAAAAAACCTGCTAGAGAAACAAGGATATTATTGTCTAACGGATCACTAAAGAACTTTATAATGAAGACAACAATAGTTCCTTTCAACATATCACAAAGAAGTGTTAGAGCAGCAACTTTTTTATTTCCTGTTCGTAAAACATTGGTTGCTCCAATATTGCCGGAACCGATTGTTCTTATATCGCCAAGTTTGGCCAATCTCGTAAATAGAAGACCAAATGGGATTGAGCCAATGAGATAAGATATGAGGAAAATAAACCATGGAGTGGACTGAAAAAATATTTCTGCTTCATTCATTAAGAATCTCATTAAGTTTGTTGATCAAGTTTAAAAACGGATTTCCCTTTCACAAAGGTCTGGAGTACGCGTCCTTGAAAACGTGCCTTCTCAAAAGGTGTGTTTTTTGAACGTGAATAGAGATTCTCTTTCGAAACAACCCATGGTTCTTCAAGATCAACGACAATAAGGTCTGCATAAGCACCTTTCTTCAGTGTTCCTGCATTGAGTCCAAAGAGCTTTGCAGGCATCGTTGACAAAAGTTCAGTTATCCGTAGAAGAGATAGGCTCTCATCATGATAAAGACGTAAAGCTGCACTTAATAAGGTTTCCATACCGATAGCGCCCGCTGCTGCATCATTGAATGGTAAATGTTTTGTGTCGATACCCTGGGGATCATGGGAAGAGACAATGACGTCTATCGTTCCATCTTTTACTGCTTCAATCATTGCTATACGGTCTTCTTCTGTACGCAAAGGAGGCATGAGGCGGAAAGAAGTTTGATATTGGCCAATGTCATTTTCGTTGAGAGATAAATGATTAATCGATACACCAGCTGAAATTTTCTCATTGTGTTTCTTGCCTAAGCGGAGGGCATCAGCAGAGAGTGCTGTCGATATCTGGGTGGCGTGATAGCGTGTTTGCGTTAATGCTGCTAGGCGCAAATCCCTTTCAAGTGGGATAACTTCTGCTTCACGGGGAATGCCAGAAAGACCAAGCCAACTGGCGAGTAGTCCTTCATTCATTACGCCTTGTTCTGTAAGATCTTTATCTTGCGTTTCGTGTATCAATGGAACATCAAAATCACGTGCATAAGTCATTGCACGTCGCATAACAGATGAATTTTGGAGTGTTTTTTTCCCTTCACTAAAAGCAACAGCTCCTGCATCCTTGAGCAAACCAAATTCGGTTATTTTGTCTCCGTTGAAACCTTGTGTGATTGCCGCAACGGGATAAATATTGACCGATGACATTTCTCCTGCTGTACGTTTAATAAATTGAACGAGAGCAACGTTATCAATAACTGGATGCGTGTCTGGCATCATAAGAAAGGAAGTAATTCCACCTGCTGCAGCTGCTTGACTTGCCGATGCAATTGTTTCACGATTTTCATTTCCTGGTTCTCCAACAAAAACACTTGCATCAACAAGTCCAGGGAGAATTGCTTTGTTTTGTGCATTAATAACTTCTGCGCCTTCAGGAACTCCCTGATTCAGAGCTTCTTTTCCAGCGGCTATAATCTGTCCATTTTCAACAATAACTGTACCAATTTCATCGATTGCGCGTGAAGGATCAATAATACGAGCCTTTTGAAAAACAATTGGTTTTATCATTTTTTTTCTCCATGGATCTTCAAGCGCGAATCTAATAAAGCCTCCATGACTGCCATACGCACTGCAATTCCCATTTCTACTTGGGTATGAATCATACTTTGTGGTCCATCGGCTATATCAGATGCAATCTCCACACCACGGTTTATAGGACCAGGATGCAAAATAATGCAATTGTTTTTGGCATAGGCTAAATTTTCTTTATGCAAGCCAAAATAATGAAAATATTCACGCGTGGAGGGAATAAAAGAACCTGTCATTCGTTCATGCTGTAAGCGTAACATCATAATAACATCAGCATCTTTAAGACCATCTTTCATGGTGTTAAAAACCTCAACACTCATATGATTAATTTCGGTGGGTAGGAGTGTTGAAGGGGCGACAGCACGAACACGAGCCCCCAAAGCATTAAGACTAAGGATATTCGAACGTGCAACACGTGAGTGCAAGATATCTCCGCAAATGGCAACCGTTAATCCTTCAATACGACCTTTTGCTCTTTTAATGGTGAGAGCATCTAATAAAGCTTGGGTTGGATGTTCATGAGCACCATCACCTGCATTAATGACACAACAATCAACTGTTTGCGCTAATAAAGCGGCTGCTCCCGCACTGCTATGGCGGAAAACCAGTATATCTGGCTTCATCGCATTAAGTGTTGCGGCTGTATCAAATAATGTTTCCCCTTTTTTTACAGATGAGTTACCGATCGCGACACTTATCACGTCTGCTCCCAACCTTTTACCGGCTAATTCAAAAGAAGATTGTGTTCGTGTAGAGGCTTCAAAAAAGAGATTAATTTGAGTCCGTCCACGCAAAATAGATTTTGTTTTATCAATTTTGTTAGAAAGGATAACGTTTGCTTCTGCACGATCAAGCAATGTATTAAGGTCTTGTACACTTAGATCTTTAATAGCTAAAAGATGTTTATGAGGGAAAAGTGGAAAAAAATTATCTTGAATCATAGCATTCTTCTTTATCTCTCTCTAAACAGGTTAAACAAGCATTTGTTTGAATATGATAAATGTTTCTTAACTCTAAAAAGACAAATAGTCTATGATATGATGATTTGAATAGTGGAATACACCTATGAGTACTGTCTCTGCGCAAAATTCTCGTCGAAAAAATACATTTCTTAGCGATACACTTATGTTTCGCATAGCCTCTACTTTGCCTAAGTCTTTATTAGCAAGCTTTGAAGAAATAGGGGATTTTGCTGCGAGTCAAGAAGCATGGAATCTTTCTTGCTCAGCGAATCATTATAAGCCTTTACTGCGTTATAACGATAAATGGGGAAAACAGGCAGAAAAATTAGAAATACATTCTTCCTATCAAGACCTTCAAAAGTATTCTAGACGTGCAGGGTTGGTTACCTCGCTTTGGGAGAATACTTCTTCAGAAAATGGGGTACGTTATCAAGCGCGTGCGATTCGTTTGGCTTTATCTGCTGGTTTAGAAACAGGGCATTTGAATGAGGTTACTATAACGAGTGCAGCAATTGCTGTCTTAATTAGTGATAGTGAGCTCTTTAAAAAATGGCAAAATGTCCTTTTGTCACGCCAATATGATTCTTCATCACGGCCTATTCATCATAAAAAATCCGCTTCTCTGACCTGTGCCTTTGATGATATTGAACAATACGCTTTCAATTTTCCAAGTGTTAAGAAAATTTCTTTCGATGAAAATATGGAACGAGATCTGTATCGTTTAAATGTCGTAAAAACCAATGTTATTAATCCTACAGCTGATGGATATCTTGTTAGTGCAGATTTAAATGGTCATTTAAGTTGCTTTTTTGTTCCACGTATACAGGAAAATGGTGCGTTAAATGGATTTATATCGATTCGTCATTTAATTCAGCGTTCTGGAGAACTTTTAACACCAGAGGGAGTTGTTGATTTTCAAGGGTGTTATGGCTGGCTTTTGGGAAATGCTGGAGAAGGTCTTAAAGTTATTAAAGATATAGAGACGATGATGCGTTTTGATCAATCTGTCATATCGGCAGGTGTTTTGCGCGCTGCCCTTCAATTTGGTATAGATTTTTTCCGCAAAAAAATGCCAAATCAGCCTTTACCGCCGCTGACAGAACGTATTTTTGCAGATATTGCATTAGATATTGCTGCTTCACAAGCATTGGTTTTGCGTTTAGCGCGAGCCTTTGACAATGCAGCAAATGACCGTTCTGAAGCAGCTTTCGCGCGCATTATGACACCTATTATTGCTTACCACGTCAGTCAATTGGTTGTGCCTATTATTGGCGAAATTATTGCACAACTTGGTATTGAAAGCTTTATAGAGAACAATCCATTATCACAAATGTTGCATAATGGACCTGCGCGAATTGTGAGAAATAGTTCGGCTAATCAATTGGTAAAAGATGCCATTCTTATTGCTGAAAAAGCACCGGGGTTGTTTCAGAAATTGCTAGAAAAAGTTGCTCTTGATATTGGACCAGCAGGACCACGTGCCATTGAAATTATTAAGTCTGCCGGTGATATGGCCGCTGCAAATGAAGGTGCAGGAAGGTTTTTTGTTGAACAAGTAGCCTATGCAGCTGCTGCCGCGTCATTACGTTCTACGGATATAGAACATGTTGCAAATGCCTATATGGAAAGCCGCCTTGGGGGACAATGGAGATCTTCTTACGGGATGCTCATTGCACGCTATAATGCAGGCCATTTGCTCAATGTTCTCTATCCTTCCATATGATGAAAGTTTTGAATTCTATTGAGTGCACCTTGCAATATAAAAGCAGCAGCTGCCGAATCAATTCTGTTTGCTCTTTTGGTGCGTGATACATTCATTTCTAAAAGAGAACGTTCTGCGGCAATGGTCGATAAGCGTTCATCCCAAAAAACAAATGGAATTTCTGTATACACTTTCATATTACTTACAAAAGCTTTAGTTGCTTGAACACGAGAGCCACTGCTTCCATTCATATTAAGAGGTAAGCCAATGATAACAACGCCTACATTTTCATGATCAAAAATTTTAATCAGTGTATGAGCATCTTCTGTAAATTTTTTTCGCTGCAGCACAGGACGCGGATTTGAAACAATTAGCCCCATATCAGAAATCGCAATTCCAATCGTTTTTGTCCCTAAATCTAAGCCTGCTATTGTTTGTCCAGGCAAAAGATGTGTCATAACTTCATTGATATTAATAACAGTCATAAGAATTATAATACGTTTTTTAATGTTTCAGATCTATAATTATATTCTTTATTCATGTTATCTAATATTCTTGCGCTTGCAAGCGCAGCCTTGTATAGCCAGAATAAAGATTAATAAATAAAACAAAACAGAAAGGCGTAAAGAGTATGTCTGTTGATCAAGAAACCGTTAAGCGGGTTGCACGTTTAGCGCGGATTGCCATCCACGATAATGAGGTAGAAGCTATGACAAAAAAATTCAATGCTGTTTTAGGTTTTGTAGAGCAATTGAATGAAGTTGATGTCAGTGAAGTTGAACCATTAACATCTCTGATACCAATGACTCTACGAATGCGTGAAGATCGTGTTACAGATGGCAATAAAGCAGCAGATATTGTCGCCAATGCCCCTGTTACAGAAGAAAATTTTTTTCTTGTCTCAAAAATTATTGAGTAACTTTTTATATTTTTGAAATTTGAGAACCAATATGACTGATTTAACAACCCTCACAATTGCACAAGCTCGTGATGCTCTCATAAAGAAAAAGTTCAAAGCAACGGAACTAACGGAAGCCTATTTAAAAGCCATAGAATTGGCTAATCCTACTTTGAATGCTTATGTAACAATAACAGCAGAACAAGCAAGAAAAATGGCTGCTGAATCAGAGGCTCGCTTGGCGAGAGGAGAAGGGGGGCTTTTGGAAGGAATCCCCTTAGGAGTTAAAGATCTTTTTGCAACCCATGGTGTTCATACTCAAGCTTGTTCAAACATCCTTGATGGTTTTAAACCGCATTATGAATCAACCGTTACGGCTAATTTATGGCAAGATGGTGCCGTAATGCTAGGGAAACTTAATATGGATGAGTTTGCTATGGGTTCCTCTAATGAGACATCATATTATGGTCCCGTTATTAATCCATGGAGAAAAAAAGGCTCGAATGAAAAACTCGTTCCTGGTGGTTCTTCGGGGGGATCGTCTGCCGCTGTTGCCGCACAAATTTGTGCGGGGGCAACAGCAACAGATACAGGTGGCTCAATACGTCAACCAGCCGCTTTTACCGGCACTGTAGGAATAAAGCCAACTTATGGACGTTGTTCACGATGGGGACTTGTCGCGTTTGCTTCATCCCTTGATCAAGCTGGACCTATTGCTAGAGATGTTCGTGACTGTGCTATCTTACTCAGATCAATGGCCTCTTTTGATGAAAAAGATTCGACTTCCATGAATTTACCAGTTCCTGATTATGAAAGTTATCTTGGTCAATCAATTAAAGGAATGAAAATTGGTATTCCAAAAGAATATTATCTGGATGGAATGTCTTCTGAGATTATTGAACTTTGGCAAAAGGGAATAAATTGGTTAAAAGATGCAGGCGCTGAAATACACGATATTTCTTTACCTCATACAAAATATGCTCTACCTTCTTACTATATTATAGCTCCTGCAGAAGCTTCTTCTAATTTAGCGCGTTATGATGGTGTCCGTTTCGGTTTGCGTGTCCCTGGAAAAGATATTATTGAGATGTATGAAAATACGCGTTCTGTTGGTTTTGGTGATGAAGTCAAGCGGCGTATTTTGGTTGGGACTTATGTTCTTTCATCAGGTTATTATGATGCCTGTTATCTGAGAGCTCAAAAAGTAAGAACACTCGTAAAACGTGACTTCGATCAATGTTTTGATTCAGGTATTGAGGCTATTCTTACACCAGCAACACCAACATCTGCTTTTGGCATTGCTGATGAAAAAATAAAAAATGATGCTGTCGCAATGTATCTGAATGATATTTTTACCGTACCAATTAATATGGCTGGGTTACCAGGAATTTCTGTTCCTGCTGGTTTGTCATCAAATGGTTTACCTCTAGGATTGCAACTGGTTGGTAAACCTTTTGCTGAAGAAGTTATTTTTCAAATAGCACACATTATTGAACAAGCCGCAGGAGTATTCTGTGCAGAAAAATGGTGGATATAATCATCAAATTTCACAAGAAAGCATTTCTCAGCATTGATGAGAAATGCTTTCTTAAAAGGAGGAGAAATAGATCTATATCTTCTTAATTTCTCGCCTTTATCCACCAAGATAGGCTTCTTTAACACGCGGATCAGAAAGCATAGCTTTACCTTCACCGTGAAATAAGACATGCCCTACCTCTAAAATATAAGCATAATCAGCGATAGAAAGTGCAGCAAAAGCATTTTGTTCAATAAGAAGAACAGTTTTTCCCATATCATTAATTTTTCGGATAATCGAAAAAATCTCCCGAACAAGAAGGGGAGCTAACCCCAATGAGGGTTCATCTAATATAACCATATCAGGATTGCTCATGAGTGCGCGCCCTACAGCAACCATTTGTTGTTCCCCACCTGACATTGTCCCTCCCAATTGTTTTGATCTTTCACGTAGGCGTGGAAAAAGATTAAATATCCATTCAATATCACGAGAAATTCCCTGTTTATCATGACGGATATAAGCACCAAGATGGAGATTTTCTAAAACAGTGAGATGAGGCATAATACGTCGCCCCTCAGGGCTTAGAGCAATTCCTAATCTTAAAATTTCTTCTGGTGATTTTTTAATAATTGATTCGCCATTATAGGTAATTTCTCCATAAACAGAGCGATTAAGTCCTGTAATAGAGCGTACAATACTGCTTTTCCCTGCACCATTGGCCCCAATTAAAGTAACAATACTTCCTTTTTTTATGGACATAGAAAGATTTTGAACAGCTTTAATGGCACCATAATGAACGTGAAGATTTTTTATTTTAAGAATATCCATAAACATCTCCGCCAAGATAAGCTTCAATAACTTTAGGGTCATTACGAATTTCATCTGGTGTGCCACTGGCAATGCAACAGCCATATTCCATAACCAAAATATGTTGGCAAAGCCCCATAACCACTTTCATATCGTGCTCAATAAGAAGAATTGTAAGATCAAAGTCTTTTTGCACTTTTGCGATGAATTTTCTAAGATCTTCACTTTCTTGAGGATTCATGCCAGCGACAGGTTCATCAAGAAGAAGCAATTTAGGCTTCGTGGCTAATGCGCGAGCAATTTCTAATCGCCGTTGTACACCATAAGGTAAAGCTGTTGCTAATTGATTGGCAAGGTGATCAAGTTGTAGCCGCTCAAGAAGCTCCATGGAATTTTTATAAACTTCTCTTTTTTCTTTCATTGCTTTTGAAAGAAAGAGGGCTGAAGAAAACCAAGGATATTTTTGACGAACATGAGCACCCACCATAACGTTCTGTAAAACCGTTAACCCTGAGAAAAGACGAATATTTTGAAATGTTCGGGCAATATGACGTCTACAAACAATATAAGGAGGTTCTCCAGAAATTTTTTGTTCATCAAAAAGAATGGTGCCGCTTGTAGGTGCATAAAATCCAGAAATCATATTGAAAACTGTTGTTTTTCCAGCACCATTGGGACCAATTAATCCAGTAATGCTTCCTCGTTTAATGGCCATATTAACGTTATTGACAGCAATTAATCCGCCAAAACGCATTACAATATCATTGAGTGAAAGAAGAGTGCCGTTCATAGCTTTCCCTCAGTATTAGAAAATTTTTTGCGTGTCAGAAAGCTATAAATTCCATTCCATGAGAATTCACGTTGTCCCATTAATCCTTTTCTCCAAAATAAAATAATTATCAGTAATAAAAGAGAGAAAATAACCATGCGAAGTCCTGGTGTTTCTGGAATATGTATAAAACCTATGTCAAATGGACTTTCAATAATACGAAGCCATTCAAGCATGACTGTAATGATAATGCTGCCAATAATGCTTCCTGTAATTGAACCAAGACCACCAGCGACAACAATCATCAAAATATTAAAAGTGAGCAAAAAATTAAACATTTTCGGATCAATGGTTGAAATAAGAGCAGCCATTAATGCGCCACCGATACCTGCAAAAAATGCTCCAACCGTAAAAGAAAAACTACGGTAGAAAAAAGCGTTAATTCCCATGGTTTTCGCAGCGATTTCATCATCACGAATAGCACGCAGTACGTTACCAGTATTGCTTCGAAGTAAGAGGACAATAAAGAGAACTGTAAATGCTAACCAACCATAGTTCCACCATAACGTTGCGTTCTGAGGTATTCCTTTGATTCCCAAAGAACCATTTGTAAAAGATGTCGCATTCGTAATGACAATACGGATAATTTCCGCAAAACCTAATGTTGCAATTCCAAGATAATCACCACCAAGACGCAATATTGGCAAAGCAATCAATAAACCGATAATTGCTGCACACAAACCGCTTACAACAACAGCAACAAAAAAAGGAAGCTGTAGATGGGACAAAGGTTCAGCGATAGGCTCAAGAATCCACATCATCTCTTTTTGTTCAGGAGAAAGAAGTAAAATTGCACAAATGTAAGCACCAATAGCCATAAAGCCGGCATGTCCAAGGGAAAACATACCTGTAAAGCCGTAAATCAAATTAAGCGAAATTGCCAAGATTGCGTTAATAGCAATTAGATTGATGATACGGAGTGTATAATCATTAAAATGGTTATCCGCATAGAATAAAAAACCTATAAGAACGAAAATACTGATACACGATAAAAAAGTTGTCGCTGACTTCGCCATTAGATTTTCTCCTGACTTTTTTTACCCATTAATCCCGTGGGCAATACCAATAAAATCAGAATCAATAAAATGAAAGCGAAGGCATCACGATATCCAGATAGCGCGGGAAAAAATGCGATAATCATAATTTCAATAAACCCTAATAACAATCCTCCCAACATTGCTCCTGGTATCGAACCAATACCTCCGATAACAGCAGCGATAAAGGCTTTAAGACCAGGAAGAACGCCCATATAAGGCTGAATTTGAGGATAACGTAAAGACCACATAATGCCCGCTATAGCGGCAAGCGCCGAGCCTATCCCAAATGTAAATGCAATGACTTTATTAACAGAAACTCCCATCAAACGCGTCGTTTCAATATCATGAGAGATTGCACGCATAGCAAGACCCGGTTTTGTTTTATGGATAATCCATAACAGTAAAACAATAAGAATCAATGACACAATGGGAACAATCAGTGACATGGGAGCAATTCTAATGATACCCTCTGCTTCTGATCCTAGGTGCCATAAAAATGGTGTTACCAGAAAATCTGGTTGTTTTACACCTTTTGGAACACCACTAAAGAGTACAGTAGCAAGATTTTCAATAAAAAAAGAAACACCGATTGCACCGATAAGTGCCGAAATACGGGGAGCATGGCGTAAAGGTCTATAGGCAAATTGATCAACAATAATCCCCACTGCACTTGTAATAAAAATGGAAAAACAAAGAGCTAAAACCCAGATCGGTGTAAAATTTTGTGGGGAAATTTTAAAATAATAAACAAATCCTAACGTAAGAATTAAAAAGACAGCAATCCAATAAGTTGGAGGGCGCCTTTTAAATCCTATAAAGACTGAATAGTAAATAAGAGTAGCGAGGAATAAAAGAAGAAGTGCTGCCCACGCAGGCATAAAGCTAATCGTGGAAAAGAAAACAAAATAAGCCCCCAGCATAAAGATATCACCGTGAGCAAAATTAATCAGTCTCAATATACCGTAAACCATGGTATAACCAATCGCGATAAGCCCATAAAGAGACCCCAATGCCAGTGCATTAAAAAAATACTGGATGAACATTTCCGTGCTCATCTCTCATCCTTCCACTTTTGTTAATTTACATAGGATAATAAGAAAATTTTAAGTTTTTGGTTGAGAAAAAAGATCCTCAACCAATTCTCGCATTCCAATTTTAATAAGTACAACCTTTACATTAAAAAGCAGGTTTAACTTCTTCTAAATAAACACGTTTTCCATCCTGTATTTTAATGATACCAATTGGAATCGTAGGGTTATGATTTTCATCCATTGACATATCACCAAAGGGCGTTTGAAAGTCTTTTAATTTGCTCAGTTCAATGGTAATTTTTTCACGATCAGCGCTACCAGCATTTTCAATAGCCTTCATGAACATCATATAACTTGTGTATCCCAAAACTGAATTGATATTTGGCTCTTTATCAGGGTAGGCTTTTTTCCATTCTTTCGTGAATTTTTGGGCAGAAACTGACATATTTGGCATATCCTCACTATAGGGAAGTGTCGTATGTAAGAAACCTTCTGCAGCACTTCCTGCAATCGTAATGGTTTCTGGATTATCCATGGCATCTCCACCCATAATCTGAAACTTCGCCCCTAATTCACGCGCTTGTTTCATGATAATCGCACCTTCAGAAAAGTAAGATGGAATGAATAAGATATCAGGTTTTTGCGCGATAATCTGTGTGAGAACAGCTGAAAAATCCTGATCTCCGGAATTATAATTTAAATTTGAGATAACTTCACCACCTAATTTTTTGAAAGCACGTGCAAAATAACTTGCAAGACCGATGGCATAATCGCTTGAAATATCTTTGAGAATAGCGGCCTTTTTTGCATGTAAAATCTGGCTTACATAAGTTGCAATTCCTATCCCTTGATAGGAATCAATAAAACAAGCGCGAAAGTAATATTTTTTACCTTGTGTAACAAGGGGACTCGTTGAAGAAGTTGCAATGGTGGGAGTCTTTGCCTTTTCAGATATTTCACCACCTGCTAGTGAGAGTGAAGAACCATAACTCCCAATGATTCCACTGACCTTTTCACTTGCTGTTAAACGCATAACAGCATTAGCCGCTTCCACTTTATCAGACTTGTTATCAATAATAACAAGTTCTACTTTACGTCCCAAAATTTCTGGAACTTGTTTATGGGCTAACTCGATACCTCGAATTTCAAGCTGACCTCCAAAGGCATTTTGTCCGCTTAATGGAAGATAAACACCAATTTTGATAGATTCATTCGCATAAACATTTGCTGTAAGCGCCATAAAAGCTGTGATTGTCGTAAGGATTTTCTTCAATTGCATTGCGCATTTTCCTTAATTGAATTGTCGTTTTTGCACCTTATATTGAACTTCTTCATCATGCAAGTTACACATTAATGAAAATATCATTATGTAAAAAACTTTTATATGATCTTTTTTCTAGCGCGCTCTTTGTAAGATATGTAAAGCGTACAATCAAATAGTTTTATAAATATTTTTTGTAAATTTCATGTTGATATTAACATGTAAGAGATACGACAATATGGGGAAATCTTATCTTGGGACTTGCGTGTTGATACAAGAGCAATGTTTACTTAAACCTATAGAATCAATATCGTGCAATTTATAAGCTACAGGATCACGTTATTATGACGAGTAAGGATG
Organism: Bartonella kosoyi; assembly: GCF_003606325.2. NCBI lineage: Bacteria > Pseudomonadati > Pseudomonadota > Alphaproteobacteria > Hyphomicrobiales > Bartonellaceae > Bartonella > Bartonella kosoyi. Next base: position 1,557,890 of record NZ_CP031843.2, on the reverse strand, counting down.
CATTAAAGGATTGTTCCCTATCTGAGGATAGTATAGGTGCTTATGGGGAGATTATCGAAATCAGTGGTGTCATTAAGTGGTTTGATGGAAGTAAGGGCTATGGGTTTATTGTACCTGATTTACCTCATTTCCCCGATATATTATTGCATGTTACAGTCATGCGAAGGGATGGCTTCCAAACGGCTTTGGAGGGCGCTAAAGTTATTTGTGCTGTGGAAAAGACGGAACGAGGATTAAAGTGCGTTCAGGTGAAATCTATCGATTGTTCTTCAGCGGTTCATCCATCAGAAGTTCCAGCCCGTACTCATGTTGTTGTTACTCCAGAAAGTGGACTAGAACGTGCAATTGTTAAATGGTTCAATCGTGACAAAGGTTTTGGTTTTCTTAGCCGTGGGCAGGGAACAGAAGATATTTTTATTCATATGGAAACGTTGCGCCGTTTTGGTTTAGCAGAGCTTCGTGCAGGACAAGTTGTTCTTGTACGGTTTGGTAAAGGGGAAAAAGGGTTGATGACAGCAGAAATTTATCCAGATATAGGATTTCCTTTTGCGACACATTAAATCGCTACTCATTGAGCTTTTCAGTAAAATCAATATTTTTCTGTATTTTTAAAGGATGGTTATTGCGTAAACAGCTATAGAAGTATCTCTGTTATAGCTCTCGTGAATTTATAAACTAAATGAGAGAAATGTGCCTACTCTATTGAATAAAATAAAGAAAATAAGGGAAGAGCTTTCTTGTTTTTTGGCTTTTGAACACTGATATTTTTTATGTCAGAAACAAAATTTAAGATTTTTTTGTGGTGGAGACAAGAATGTTAAAACCTTTTAAAAAAGGGTATATTATTTTATCAGCGATACTTTTTACGTTAGAAATGCCCGTTGTTGTCGCGAAGGAACCCATGGAAATGCCTATTCATCCGATTCCTTTACAAATACACACAAACCAAGATACAATTTCTTATAAGGTAGAGATTGCTTTTACCCCTTCTCAAGCAGCAGCTGGTTTAATGTATCGGACTGATTTTCCACGCGATCGTGCAATGCTTTTTAAGCAGCAAAAGAGTTATCAATCGGAAGAGGAACAAAAGTTTTTTATGTGGATGGCCAATACACCTTTGCCCTTAGATATGATTTTTTTAAACTCTGAAGGGGTTATTGTATCGATTATTGAAAACACTTCTCCATTTTCAAAAAAGACTATTTCATCAGGCGTTCCTGCGGCTTTTGCACTTGAGATTAACGCTGGTGAAGTTTCTGAAAAGCAGATAAAAAAAGGGCAACGTGTTATTCATCCTGTCGTTTGTGGAAAGTGTGATAAAAAATGACAGCTGAGGACGTTCGTTTTTTTGAATATGATGGTTTGCGATTTGCTTATCGAGAAGAAGGGCAGGGTGCACCTATTTTGTTGATTCATGGTTTTGGATCTTCTGCACGAGTGAATTGGTATGCAACGGGTTGGTTTCGTACTCTCACTGAAGCAGGGTATCGTGTTATTGCTCTTGATAATCGGGGCCATGGAGATTCAGTTAAAAGTTATGATCCTAGCTTTTATACACCTCAAGCTATGGCTGGCGATGCGGTCAAACTTTTACAGTATCTAGAGTTATCTAAAGCCCATGTTATGGGATATTCTATGGGGGCTCGTATTAGTGCTTTTATGGCTCTTTTACATCCAACATATGTGAACAGTGTTATTTTTGGTGGTTTAGGGATTGGTATGGTAACGGGAGCAGGAAATTGGGAACCTGTTGCTGAGGCTCTTCTGGTCGAAGATCCCTCTACCATTACTAATACACGTGGTTTAATGTTCCGTAAATTTGCTGATCAAACAAAAAGTGATAGACGTGCTCTGGCTGCTTGTATTATCGCATCAAAACAGGAGTTAACGGCGTCCGAAATTTATAAAATTGAACAACCTGCACTTGTTGCTGTTGGTTCATTAGATGAGATTGGCGGTGCTGCAGAGCCATTAGCAGCTTTGTTGCCTTGTGGCGAAGCTTTATCAATTCCTGATCGAGATCATATGCTTGCTGTAGGTGATAAAGTTTATAAAAAAGGTGTTATCAATTTTCTTTCTCGTTATCCTATAAAATAAAAATTTTTAATAGATCTTAGCATTTGCAAAAATGCCCAATATTTTCGCGTATAAACTGAAAAGCTTATTTAAAATTTTCTATTTTGACATAAGTTTTTATAAAAAATAGGCAGAAAAATAAACTCTTATTCACTTATTTTATGTATTTTTTAAACTATGTAATTCCTTTGAGGTTAGATAACTATATTTAAAATTCTTTGAAAAGAATTATTTTTAAGTGATGTAATAATATTTTTTTGCTAAAAAATGTGGTTTTAAATAAAAAATTATTATTATTTTAATTTTCTATAGAAAGGATAAAATTATAAATCGTTGATTAATTTTTCTTCTAAACATGCTTCATAAATGCAGATGCTAAAATTGGAGATAAAATAAAATTATTTAAAATATACAGTTTTCTGCCATTTTTTTATCTATACGGGTATATTTAATAATGATAGACTCCTTTTATAAAAGTTCTTTATGAATATATAAAGAAAAAGTTGTGAATATTATGTAATATTAAGTCAATATTCAGATTAAGCTTTTTTACTGGCTTTACAGAATCAAAGGAATATCTTATTCGCGCGACACGCAATTATTTTAATCGTCTCAAAAAACAGGAGAGCGTAGTGAATGCTGATGAAATAAAAAAACTTGATAATTATTTAAAAAATACATTCCAAAACTCAGCATTGCAAGTCAGAGCACGGCCTAAAAAGGATGATTCTTGTGAGGTTTATATGGGGGATGAGTTTTTAGGTGTTATCTATCGAGATGAAGATGAAGATGAGCTATCCTATAATTTCTCAATGGCTATATTGGATATTGATTTAGAGAATTGATTGGCCTATTGATCCTTTAATGAAGTCTTTTTTCCCCATAAGGTTTATATGAGTTTTAGTGCTCTAAAACTTGTATAATTATGGCGTGCAATAATGAGGTGATCATGGATTGTAATCCCTAATGCATTTGCTGCGTCTTTTAATCTGTATGTCATTGTTATATCTGCATCGGAGGGAGTGGAATCACCAGAAGGATGATTGTGGACTAAAATAAGTCCTGACGCGGATAATTCTAAAGCTCGAGAAATAACTTCACGAGGATAAACAGGGGTGTGATCAATGGTTCCAGTTTGTTGTACTTCATCGGCAAGTAAGCCGTTTTTCTTATCGAGAAATAAAATACGAAATTGTTCACGTGTTTCATGAGCCATAACCGCTTTACAATACGCTAATACTTTATCCCATGATGAAAAAATATCACGTTTAAATAATTGCGCACGAGCAAGACGTCCAGCAACATCTGAAATAATTTTTAAATCAATTGCTGTTGCGGGACCACATCCTTGAACCTCTTGAAGTCGGTGAATATCAGCTCCTAACACATCCGCGAGTGAACCAAAATGTGCTATCAAATTTTTAGCTATAGGTTTTGTGTTTGCGCGAGGTATTGTGCGAAAAAGCAATAATTCAAGATATTCATAATCTTCAATTGCATTTCCTTTTGACTTTAAATAGCGTTTTCGAAGACGCTCACGATGTCCTTGATAATGTTTATCAAGCTGTGTATTTTTCTTAGGTTCTTCACTTTTTCTTTCTGATATTGGGGTAGGTAGCGAACTTGATGTTAACGCAAAGTGATTACTTTGAATATCTTCCTTTTGATTTAATTTTTTAGCCATAACATCTCTACAATGCATTAAATCTGCGAATTTGGAATATAAAAAATATTTTTAGGCGATTGTGTAAATATTTCATACCCTTTATTTGTAACACCAATTGTATGTTCATATTGTGCTGTCAAAGAGCGGTCACGGGTAACAGCAGTCCAGCCGTCAGATAAAATCTTAACTTGTGGTTTACCAAGATTAATCATCGGCTCAATTGTAAACATCATGCCTTGTTTTAATTCGATTCCTTCTCCAGGATTTCCGTAATGGAGAATATTGGGCGCATCATGAAACAGCTGACCGATACCATGTCCGCAAAAATCTCTCACAATTGAGCATCGTTCAGATTCTGCGTACTGTTGAATGGCAGCACCAATATCACCTGTTGTTGCTCCAGGTTTAACGACAGAGATTCCTCTCATAAGGCTTTCGTAGGTTATTTGTAAAAGGCGTTCTGCAGCACGTCTGATTTTTCCAACAGGATACATGCGGCTTGAATCACCATGCCAACCATCAAGAATAAAGGTCACATCAACATTCACAATATCGCCTTCTTGCAAGGGTCTTTTATTGGGAATACCATGACAGACAACGTGATTAATAGATGTACAGCATGAATGGCTGTATCCATGATAATTTAGATCAGCAGGAAGAGCGCCTTTTTGTGCACCAAAAGTAAATACAAAATCATCAATTTCTTGCGTCGTGACGCCAGGTTTAATCATATCCGTAAGCGCATCAAGGCATTCTGCCGCAATACGACCAACTTCACGCATCTTAGCGAAAGCATAGTCATCAAAAATGCGGATTTTTCCATTAAACTTTAAAGGGCTTTTATTATATTCAATATACTCAGTCATTGTTTCTTCTGTTTTCTATTTTTACTCTCTGAATCGGAAAAATGCCTTCTACACTTATGTGACACTTTATAGCATAACATTCTACTCCTGATTTTAATGCTAAATCAAACTTACGTCCATAGAGTGGATCAAGATCATGACAAATCGTAAAAGCTGTACAATCTTCTCGTTGAATAATATAAAGCATAGCAGCTCGTTTTCCTTGTTGTACGACGTGCATGAGTTCTTCAAGGTGACGGGCACCACGTTTTGTCTCGGTATCCGGAAATTCTGCTAATCCTTTTTGACGGATAAAATGAACATTTTTGACTTCTAGGTAACAATCAGGAAGGTTGTCATCACGTAAAAGAAAATCAATTCGTGATTGTGTCCCATAGCGTTGTTCTTTTAAAATTGTTTTATATCCACTTAATTCTGGTAATAATCCGTTTTGAATTGCTTCTAATGCAAGTTTATTGGGTAAAGTGGTATTAATACCAACCAAAGTATTATCGGCTTCAACAATTTCTAATTGATAAGCATATTTTCTCTTGGTTTTTTCATGATATGAAAGCCAAATGTTGGCGTTGGAAGCTGTCAATCCAAGCATTGATCCCGTATTTGGTACCGACACGGTGAAAATATGTTGATCATCTTGTTTAACATCTGCAAGGAAACGTTTATAACGACGGATAAGCTTTGCAGGGGAAAGTTTGGGAATAAAGTGCATATTCCTTTTTTTAGGATTTATGATTTCATAATTCAACTAAGATTATGATTGGTAGGCATTGTTACCTACTAAAAAAGATAAAATTAATGTAAAAAACGCTACGATATCTTATATAAATTGTTATAAACTCCATTGTTCACTTTAATGGCTTTGAAAATTTATTATTAGGGAATCTATACTCTTTGAGTGAGAAAATAACGTTGTCTATCATTTATTATTAAACAGCATTAGAGTACTGTGAAGAAGTTTACGTTAAAAAAAATAGTGGAGAAGGAGATAGTTTAAGTGAAACTAGGTAAGGTTGATGGCTGGAACGAATAAGAATCGCGAAAATTTAACAAACGGTCCCATTATTATTTTAGTTGAACCGCAGCTTCCTGAAAATATCGGTATGGTTGCAAGGGCAATGGCAAATTTTGGGCTTTCTAAGCTTCGATTAGTCAAACCTCGAGAAACATTTCCGAATGAAAAAGCTAGAGCTGCTGCAAGCAAAGCTGATCATGTCATTAACAACGCCGTGATTTTTGATACATTGCGTGATTCAATTGCAGATTTACACTATGTTTTTGCTACAACAGCACGTGAAAGATGTGGATTTAAAACGGTAAAAAGTGCTGTCGAAGCAGCAAATGTACTCCGTCAGCGTGAGAATATTGGACATAAAACAGGTATTGTCTTTGGAAGGGAGCGATGGGGACTGGAAAATGATGAAATCAGCCTTGTTGATGAAATTATCACTTTTCCAGTTAATCCTGCTTTTGCATCACTTAATATTGCACAAGCGGTTCTTTTGATGTCTTATGAATGGATGAAAACAGGTTTAGAGAATGTGAGTGATACGGCATTTCGTGCACCAGAAATGGAGCCTGCAAATAAAACAGTGTTTCATGGTTTTTTATCTCAATTAGAAGAAGCTTTGGATATCCGTGGGTATTTTAGGCCTCGAGAACGGAAAGAGGTTATGCTTGCAAATTTGCGCTCTGTTTTTACGCGCGCCAACTTTAGTGAATCTGAAGTTCGCTTATTGCGAGGCGTTATATCTTCATTGGATCATTTTTCTCCACAATATCCACGGGGGAGTAGAGCACCTCAAGAGCGCGATCGTCAAAAAATTAAAAACAAATGTGAAAACTGATGGATGAACGGCCTGTTCTTTTTTTTGATAGTGGTATTGGTGGCTTGACAGTATTGAGGGAAGCGCGCGTTCTTATCCCTGAAATACAATTTATTTATGTAGCTGATGATGCGGGATTTCCTTATGGTAATTGGGAAGAAAATATCCTGAAAGAACACGTTTTAAAGATTTTTACAAATCTTTTAACACGCTATAATCCCGCCTTATGTGTGATTGCTTGCAACACTGTCTCTACTCTAATGATGGCAGATTTACGACAAAACTTTCCTCATGTCTCTTTCGTAGGAACGGTTCCTGCAATTAAATCTGCTGCGGAACAAACAAAAACTGGTTTTATTTCCGTATTAGCGACTCCTGGAACAGTTAAACGTACCTATACAAATGAATTAATTAACTCTTTTGCTGGGCAGTGTCATGTTCAGCTTGTAGGAAGTGAAAAGCTTGCTGGATTTGCTGAAGATTATTTACGGGGAAAATCTATCGATTCAGAAGCGTTAAGAAAAGAAATCCTACCATGTTTTGTGAAAAAAAATGGCAAATATACGGATGTTATTGTTTTAGCCTGCACGCATTATCCTTTTTTGATTAATTTCTTTCGTGAACAAGCGTTATGGTCCGTTGAATGGATTGATCCAGCAAAAGCGATCGCCAAACATATTAGATCATTATTGCCCTTGTCTGAAAAAATACATCAGAACCCCATAAAGAAATATCAAGATTTTGCATTGCTGACGTCTAAAAATATCACTGCTTCAACAGAACATTTGTTAAAAGGATTTGGCTTAAAACTTATGAAAAGAGTTGACTTTAGAATACGAGATCAATAAAGATGCTCTAGCTTTTTCTTCCAAGAAAATGGCAGTAATTGACGTGTCCCGTGGATAACTTTGCATATTGGTATGTTAAGCTATTCTGTCAGTCTTTTGTATTTAAAGGCAGAGGAGGGCGCGTTTCCTTGGGGTCTTCAAGATCTCGTGTTTTATTTTAAAGGAAATGCGATGAGTAAACGCGAAACAACAAAGTATAAAATTGACCGTCGTATGGGAGAGAATATTTGGGGTCGTCCAAAATCTCCTGTCAATCGTCGTGATTATGGTCCAGGTCAGCATGGGCAGCGACGTAAAGGAAAACTTTCTGACTATGGGGTGCAATTGCGCGCTAAACAGAAGTTGAAAGGGTTTTATGGCGATATTTCAGAAAAGCAATTTCATAAAACTTATGTAGAAGCTGCTCGTCGGCGAGGTGATACGGGTGAAAATCTTATCGGTTTATTAGAATCTCGTTTGGATGCTGTGGTCTATCGTGCAAAATTCGTGCCTACGATTTTTGCTTCTCGCCAGTTTATTAATCATGGTCATGTGAATGTAAATGGGCGGCGTACAAATATTCAATCGTATCGTTGTAAACCAGGTGATGTTATCGAGGTTCGGGAAAAATCAAAACAGCTTGTTTTGGTTTTAGAATCAGTACAATTAGCAGAACGTGATGTCCCTGATTATATTGAAGTAGATCATAAACAGATGAAAGCGATCTTTACACGTATTCCTGCGTTTGCAGATGTTCCTTATGCTGTGCAAATGGAACCTAATTTGGTCGTTGAATTTTATTCTCGATAATTTTTTATGAAAAAAAATTTTTCTCTTTTATTATTATAATTTCAAACTATTGTATTGTTTTTATAATCTTTGAAGTTAATAAATATTTTGTAAATGGTTCTGTATTAAGCTTATTACACTATTCTCGTGTAATAAGCTTATATAGTTCCATTTCTTTTTTCGTATCTGTTTTTATAAATTCAAAAAATATAAATGTAAGCTTACTTTATATTTGTTTTTTATCTTTGCAAAAAGAGCTATTACTTGTGCAGGACATGGTTTTATGAATGATGTTTCCATTGAATATCAGGCAATAGAAAAAAACGAAAAGAAAGATGATCTTTTGGCAAGTAAAGCAGATGATTATCATCCAATATTCCGGTGTGCTCCTTCAAGTGTGGAATTTAATAAATTACGTAAACGACTTTTGCGTCATATGCGGCAAGCTTTGGATGATTTTTCTATGCTCTCTACTGGAAAAAAATGGCTTGTTGCTTTGTCAGGCGGAAAAGACTCTTATGGTTTATTAGCGCTTCTTTTAGATTTAAAGTGGCGTGGTCTTTTACCCGTTGAAATTCTTGCTTGTAATCTTGATCAAGGACAACCTGGTTTTCCTAAACATATTCTTCCAGACTTTTTGAGTTCTTATAAAATTCCCTATCGTATTGAATATCAAGATACTTATTCCATTGTTACAGATAAATTGGCAGAAACACAGACATATTGTTCACTTTGTTCTCGATTGCGACGTGGTAATCTCTATCGCATTGCACGTGAGGAGGGTTGTTCGGCATTAATTTTAGGGCATCATCGTGATGATGTTTTGGAGACGTTTTTTATGAATTTGTTTCACGGTGGCCGATTAGCTGCTATGCCTGGAAAACTTAAAAATGATGAAGGCGATCTTTTTGTGCTACGTCCTCTTGTCTATGCTGCTGAGGAAGATATGGAAAAATTTTCTCAAGCAATGCAATTTCCAATTATTCCTTGTAATCTTTGCGGTAGTCAAGATGGTTTACAACGTAAGGCAATGAAAGAAATGCTGAAAAATATCGAAAGACAAATGCCAGGACGCAAAGATACAATGATTCGCGCTTTAACAAATGTGCGCCCAAGTCATTTACTTGATAAGAAATTCTTTGATTTTAAAACGTGTTAATAAAAATGAAGCATTTAAAAAAATAAGTTTAAAAATTTCAATTTAAGTCACTTATTTATAATAATTCACTGTTTTGCAATTTAACTCCCGTAAATGTTGTATTTTGAATTTTCTTATATTGTATCCATAAAAAATATCCCCCCATATCACAAAGCCGGACTCTTATGTGTATAAACACAATTTAAAAAACTTCCTTTAAATAAGCAATGACTGTCACACTATGGAAAAATAGGAAAATAGTATAATTATCGGTTTGACCTTTTTTAAGTAAAAATGAGAGAGCTTTGTATATTTTACTGTTGTGTGGTAAAATACCATTATTTAGAATAGCGAATCCAAATTATCTTAAGAACTTGATAAAATAAGTATTTTTAGAGTGTATAACAAGCATTGAAGACAGAGGTTGTTCGTCAATTCTCATGAAGTGATTCATATGAATAATCGAGTCTTATTGTGAACCGTTGCTTTTTTATAAACAAACTCTGATGAGAAACTTCATCATTGAGAATGAGAAGAAGTTCAATTTTTAAACGGCTATACCATAAAGGTCATAGGCGTCCGATTGTTCGATTTTAACGGTGATAAACTCACCGACACGCAAGGGGCGTCGTGATGATATATGGACAACACCATCTATTTCTGGAGCATCGTATTGACTACGTCCTTTGGCAACCTTTCCTTGACTTTCATCGATAAGGACTTGGAGTCTTTTTCCAATTTTTTTCTTTAAAAGATGTGTAGAAATTTGTTGTTGTTTTGCCATAAAACGATGCCAGCGGTTTTCTTTCACATCTTCAGGAATATTTTCTAATCCTAAATCATTTGCAACGGCTCCTTTTACTTCTTCATATTTAAAGCATCCAGCGCGTTCAATTTTTGCTTCTTCTAACCATTCAAGGAGTATATTAAAATCTTCATTTGTTTCGCCTGGAAATCCAACAATAAATGTTGATCGCAAAGTAAGGTCTGGACATATTTTTCGCCACTTTTCAATTCTACGGTTTGTTTTTTCCATAAGAGCAGGACGATTCATATGACGCAAAACAATTGGTGATGCATGCTGAAAAGGAATATCCAGATAAGGGAGAATTTTTTTTGCCGCCATAAGTTCGATAATCTCATCCACATGTGGATAAGGATAAACGTAATGCATACGCACCCAAATGCCCATATCACCCAGTTCGCGACAAAGATCAAAGAATTTCGTTTTTATTGTGCGATCTTTCCAAGAGTTTTCGAGATATTTAAGATCAATACCATAAGCACTCGTATCTTGTGAAATAACCAAGAGTTCTTTTACACCTGCTTGTACCAGTTTTTCAGCCTCACGAAGAACATCACCGATGGGACGTGAAGTGAGATCACCACGCAGTGTAGGGATGATACAAAAACTACACCTGTTAGAACATCCTTCAGAAATTTTTAAATAGGCGTAATGGCGAGGTGTTAAACGAATACCTTGCGGAGGAACTAAATCAAGAAAAGGATCATGAATAGGAGGAATTGCTGTATGAACAGCTTCTATAACACTTTCATAAGCTTGTGGTCCTGTAATAGCCAATACATTTGGATAGGTTTGACGAATAACATCAGGATCAGCACCAAGACACCCTGTTACAATAACTTTTCCATTTTTTTTGAGAGCTTCATCAATATTGGCTAGCGATTCTTTTCTGGCAGAGTCGAGAAAACCACAGGTATTTACAATAACGACATCAGCTCCTTGATGTTGACGTGAAATTTCATACCCTTCAGAGCGGAGACTTGTAATAATTCGCTCAGAATCTACGAGTGCTTTTGGGCATCCGAGGGAGACAAAACTAATACGAGGTGCGACCATGATAATCCTATAATTACTATGAAGATTGCGTTCCGCTTTTATTGACTTAAAAAATGTTCTTTATTTTTACAGATAACAATCTGTTATAAATCGATTTGATTTTTTTCTACAATATTTTGTGTATGCTTACAATTTTATCTTATTATACATACTATTATTGAGAGCGATGACATAAGACAGACTCCTTCAAAACATTCAAGCTCTTTTAGAGTAGGTGGTGAATATTTTTAAGCTGTTTTGTCGATCCTTACGTCAGTGAACGATATATGAGAGAAGAGGGCTAGTGAAACGCGTCCGATAAGGATTTAGATTTATTTATACCCCCTATTGGGGGTATCTTTTAGCTATGGGGAGAAAATCAACTGCGTGTGGCACAATATTTTAAAATACTCAGCAGTTTTTTACTACACTTTATTAGCGTATGTATGGCGTATTATAATAGGATTGTTTTTAATATTTGCGAATAAGTCCGGTAAGTTTTCCTTGTATTTCTACACGCTCGGATTTGTATGTACGTACTTCGTAGTGAGGATTAGCAGCTTCTAATGCAACAGAGGTTCCTTTGCGTCGATAACGTTTTAATGTTGCTTCTTTTTTATCAATAAATGCGACAATAATTTCACCTGATATTGCTGTATTTTGGCGTTTTACAATAATCGTATCTTTATCAAGGATCCCAGCCTCAACCATAGAATTGTCTTTAACTTCTAATGCATAGTGCTCACCTGTATTAACCATATCGTGTGGGAGAGAAAGTGTGCTTGTTTGTTGCAGTATAGCAGAGGCGGGCACACTCGCAGAAATACGTCCCATAATGGGGATTGTGATATTTTTTTTTTCTTCTTCCTCAAAACTTCCAAGATTAGCTAAGTTTTTTGATATTTCTCTTTTATTTTTTTCTATCATACTGGGAGAAATCTTACGGGCTAGAGAAAGGTTAAATGTTATTTTTTCAGGAAGTCGAATCACTTCCACTGCACGAGCACGATTGGGCAAACGACGTATAAAACCCCGTTGTTCCAAGGCAATAATAAGCTTATGAATGCCAGACTTTGAAGAAAGTTCTAAAGCATTTTTCATTTCTTCAAAAGAAGGAGGAACACCTGTTTCTTTTATATGATTGTGAATAAACAAGAGGAGCTCATATTGTTTACATGTCAGCATTCAATGTTCCAATCAAAAAAATTACAGTAAAAAATACGTGTATATATAATAATTATACAATTTTTTCGCTAAATCAAAATTATTTGCTTTATTTTTGATCTTATAAATAAAGTTAATTAGGCAATATCTTTATTTATAGACATATTTAATATATAATAAGTGCGAAGTTTTACTTTAATAAATTTATCATAATATTTTTATGTATATAAAAATACACTAATATTAAATGATATATAAAAATATTTTATGGCTCTAACTGAATTATCCGACACTCAATTTTATGGACAGTGTTATCCTTCTATTTTTTTAATATATCTACGTATTTTAGCATTTTCTCATATAAAAAGTTAAAAAAATACATTCTTTCAATAGCTTAACGGATCACTTTATGTGTATTTAGAATCATTTTCCACATTGTTTTTGTTTTTTTTATTGTTTAGTTAAATTATCTACAGCGACAATAATGTGCATCATTTATAGCCATGCCTGATATTTTCAATGAGACTAAATTTTTTTGTTTTACGTTTTCTTTATTCTATAGGATAATTGACTTTCGTTATAGAATCATTGCACGTCCATAAAAAGTTACGTCCTCAAAATGCCATTGTTGTTCATTGTCATATTGATTTAAAAAAGAGATCTCTTAATGTGCTTGCTTCCATTAAGATGATCTTGCGAATAACATAAAATCTCTTAGGCAATGCTTTCTTCACATCTCAATAGTCTACAGCCTCCCGCCGCCCCGTACTTATTTTGCCCACCCCTCATGTTGCGATAATTTTGAGGTATTAAAAAAATACAAGAGGTATTCTCATTTTTTTTAATCGTTTTATTCTTCTCTTTATGTTGTGCAAACAAATGATTTTTATGAGTTCAATATAAAAGGAACAAAAAAATTAGAAATAAAGAAACCTTACGGTATTCAGATCTCTCATTCGAATGAAAAAAAGTAAATTATTATAAATCAATATGTTATTTTATAAATCTTTATTCATCTTTAAATTTGAAAACTAAAACATAAAGTATAAAAAATAATATAATAATATAGAGTAGGAGGTATTTTTCTGTTCTCCCCATAATGTTTAACAACCCATGTGTGGAGGAGGAGGGGGGATTTCTTATAATTTTAGTACTTCGAATCTATGAGATATTTTAATCATTAGATTATTTTTTTATCGAGATTTCAAAAAGAAGATCAAAAAAACTCTATCTACAATGACGAAGAAAGGGGAGAAAACGGAAAATTATTGATAACTAAAAAAAATAATAATATTTTTTCCAAAAGGTGTTGACCAAATGAAAAGTCAACCGTATGTTCCCTTCACTTTCTACAAATTAGATAGTCTGCAAACTAGATAGCTTGTGTGAGAGCGCGTAGCTCAGCTGGTAGAGCAACTGACTTTTAATCAGTAGGTCCAGGGTTCGAATCCCTGCGCGCTCACCAAATTTATATGATATGGATAAGCTATACAGAAGTTTGATGATCTTTGTTTCTTTGATTCTTTTTAGTTTTTTGTCTCCGCTAATTCTTTTTGGAATTTTTTGATTTATTCTATAGCCAATCCTTTTCTATCAACTGTTTTGCTATAGAGTGCTCCTCTGCCCAACCCGAAAGAGCTTTAAAGCTTGTGATATAATTACACTTGTGTTGATAACAAGTGTGGCTACTCGTTTTTGTAATTCATAGACCGTGTTTTAATGCCCACCGCATCACGTGAAACAAGTTGGTAAAATCGATACTTATTCACAATTTGTGTTTATTCACAGCTTATCTTATAAGATGATTTTCTATAAGATATTGATTTATATATATTTTATCTTTGGACTTTTTTATATAGTGCATTTATTTCTTATGACAATCATAAAATGGTTAACAATGTGTTAATTTTTTGATAAAAGAAGCGAATTCAAGGATGGTATATGCGCGAGGGATATCATTTAAAAACGTGAACCCTCCTCTCGCGTATAGAAAGCGTGACGTGGTTTTTACAGTAGTACTTAACAAAAATAAGTGGACTGAATAGATGCCTTCAAATAGTAAAAAGAAATTTACTTCTATTATCAAGCAGACATTTCAATTATTTTCTATGATCGTTGTTTCTCAATCATTGGTGTCTTGTTGCGCAAGCGAAACCGCACATTTTTCAATAAAAGATTTCTATCATAATAAACCAATTGACGTAAATACTTCTGTTCTACCGAAACAAATATCCAATAATAAAAATCAAGCAGAAGCAAAAAAACATGGGCGGGCGATTGTTGGTAAACCTTACCAGATAAAAGGAAAGTGGTATTATCCTGAAAATGATCCAACGTATACACGTGTTGGCGAAGCATCATGGTATGGTTCAGATTTTCATGGGCGTTTAACAGCAAACGGTGAAATTTATGACATGAACCTTCTGACTGCTGCTCATCCTACAATGCCTTTACCTAGCTATGCTCGTGTTACTAATTTGAAAAATGGATCTTCACTCATTGTTAGAGTGAATGATCGCGGACCTTTTATGAAAGACCGTATCATTGATTTATCAAAGCAAGCTGCAACAATACTTGGTTATGTAGATAGGGGCGTTGCAGATGTTAAAGTAGAATATATTGCTGAAGCACCCATTGGCTATTATGATGGTGCATATTTAATGGCCTCTTATACTCCTGGAAATACGGACTCATACTCATTAGCGTCAGAAAGCGTTTCGAAAAAAAGAGAAACTGTTTTGTTCAAGGAGCGTAACACAGAGAACAAAGAAGGATTAGCTAAAGCAGATCCTGTTTCACAGGAACAACGCAATAAAAATGTTGCAGTGAAATTGCCAGAAATTGGTCCTATCATGGTTGATAAGCCGGTGCCATTCGATCAAGTTGCTTCTATAAATAAGCTCAACAAAAGAACAAAGGTCAATTGGCTACAACTGTTTTAAGAAAAATGCGTTGATTTTTAATCAATATCATTTTCAAATAGAAAGAAAAAAGGGGGGAGTATTATTATTAATAATAACTTGATGTGTCTCTCCAATTGATTGCTAGTCTATTCTTGCTTTTATGACAGTGTTTTCTGATAAAGCGCGTACTTTTTTTGTTGTAATCGCTTTTGCTAAATTGAAGGAAAGTAGACTGCATGAATGTGTTTATGTAATCATCTGAAATGATTACACAATCTAATTTGCGAAACAATATTCTCTTTTGATTCCTCTTTGCAGCCTTCAAAAGCATATAAGGTAATTATGAGGAGATTACGTGTTGCCTCATTTTTTCTCGATTTTTTACTCGATTTCTTAATGGAGTCCCCCCCTTCACGTAGACTGAACATTTCAAACAAAATATACTTTATTGCCAATTCACAGGTGCCCATTTTAAAGAAATATATGCTCTAAAATCTATTTTATGACAGTGTTCGTGAAGAGGGGAACTGTAAAGCTATTAGGCATGACTCTCTTTACATGTATGAAGATATAAAGATACATCATACATTTTGCAAAGCTCTTATGTTTTGCAAAAATCCTTAGTATTTGAGAGATTTATAAAAAGTATTTTTACACTCTCTTTAATAATCTTAATCTTCACCCCTATCCTAATCTTACTTATGAAAGGTAAAAAAGTGATCATTTATTATAAATAAATCAACGTACTAATAATAAAAAAGCCCAAAAGTCTTTGCATCTTTCATGCTTTAAAATTTTTTCTTTAATTCTCAATAATTCTTTAATTTGCAGAAATAAAAAAGTTTTTTCCTATATAATGATTCTTGATGCTGATCTTTGGATGGGAGGAGTGGCTCATGTATACAGTATTAAGGATCTTATTGACCTTATGGGGAATATTGGCATTTAACACGTGGGGGAGAGCACAAGATTTTCAAACTTCCGCTTCACAAGTGTTGTTACTCGATGATGATACAGAAACAATACTCCTTGAAAAACAAAGTGATATTCCTTTTTTTCCTGCTTCATTAGCAAAACTGATGACGGCAGAAGTCGTTTTTCATCAATTAAAAGAAGGATTGTTAAAGAATACCCAAAAATTCAAGGTCAGTGAAAATGCTTGGCGTAAGGGTGGGGCACCTTCCGGTACAACCACGATGTTTGCAAAAATAAAGACAGAAATCAATATTTCTGATCTTTTGCGTGGTTTAATTATTGTCAATGGAAATGATGCTGCTATTATTCTGGCTGAAGGAATATCAGGAGATGAGGACCATTTTGCACAGCTGATGAATCAGCGTGCTAAAATAATTGGATTATCTCAGAGTCATTTTGTTAATGCAACAGGGCTTCCCGAAGAGGGACAATTTGTAACAGCACATGATATGATTATATTGGCGCGTCATATTGTTCAGGAATATCCAGATTATTATACACTTTATCGTGAGCCTCATTTTACGTGGAACAATATTTTTCAACGGAATAAAAACCCTCTTATTTCTAAGGAAATTGGTGTAGAAGGATTTGGTTTTGGCTACAGCGAAAAAGAAGGATTTTCAATGGTTGCCACCATTTATAAAAATCATCGGCGTCTTTTTTTAGCAATCAATGGTTTGCAAGATGGTAAAAAACATACAACGGAAATAGAACGTATTCTTCAATGGGGAATAACGGCTTTTGATCTCAAAACGATTTTTACAAAAGGAGCAACGGTTGCCCGTGCTTCTGTTTATGGTGGAAAGAGAAATTTTGTTCCACTTATTGTCAAAAAACCAATAAATTTTATGCTTTCCAATGAAAAAAAAGCCAATGTTAAAGCAAAAGTTAAATATCATGGTCCCTTAAAAGCGCCCATCGTTGCAGGGCAATCAGTTGGTGTCATTCAAATTTTAGAAGATAAAAAGGTTCTTTTGGAAAAACCAGTTTTTGCCGGTGTGAATGTTCCGGAAGGAAGTTTCTTTACAAAAGTAAAAGATGCATTCTATGAAATAACAATTGGATGGTTGCGAAAATATTTATAGTTACGCGCTAATAAGGTTAAGGTTCATACGTGTCAGGTTATTTTATTACATTCGAAGGAGGGGACGGGGTAGGAAAAACAGTGCAGATTGCTTTACTTGCTGAATATCTCTCTCGCCAAGGTTATGATGTTGTTACAACACGAGAACCAGGAGGAACACCAGGGGCAGAGGCAATCCGGCATATTTTGTTGTCAGGGCAGACACAACAATATGGACCGTTGATTGAAGCAGTGTTGTTTACAGCGGCACGCACCGATCATGTTGCCGAAATTATTGCGCCTTCTTTGCAAAAAGGTAAAATCGTTTTATGCGACCGCTTTATTGATTCTACGCGTGTTTATCAAGGGCTCAATGAAACCGTCAATTCTTCTATTCTTTCTGTTTTAGAGTGTATTGCGCTCAATGGTATCATGCCTCATTTAACATTTTTATTAGATATGCCAGCAGAGTTTAGTATAAAGCGTGCTAATTTGCGAAGAAAACAAACAGAAGAAATCGATTATTTTGAAAAAGATCAGTTGGAAATTCAAGAACAAAGGCGTCAAGCTTTTCTTCAATTGGCCAAACAAGAGCCACAGAGGTTTCGCGTTATTGATGCGACTGGCTCAGTGGAAGTCATTGCGCATCAAATAAAAAATTTTTGTCATCAAGTATTGTTGGATCAGTTTTCATGAGTGATGTCATAAATATCTTCCCCCAATATGATGGTATTGAGACAATTTTATCTCCGTCCCAGAATAATGTTATCTTTGGTCATGAGGATGTTCGTGACTTTTTAACACAAATGCTTAAAGAAGAGCGTTTGCACCATGCGTTATTATTTGAAGGAGAATATGGAATTGGAAAGGCGACATTAGCCTTTCATCTTGCTTGGAATATTTTAAGTTCTCAAAAAGGAAATTTCTTAGAACCCGATCCTCATTCTATTCCATGGCGCCAAATTACACAGGGGAGTCATCCTGGTCTTTTGTATATTTCACGTCGATTTGATATCAAAACACAAAAGTTTAAAACAGGAATACTCATTGATGATATCCGTGATATTATGCATTTTTTAAGCCGAACATCGCAAGATAATGGATGGCGTATTGTTATTATTGATTCTGCAGACGATATGAATAGAAATGCCGCCAATGCACTTCTTAAAATACTTGAAGAACCGCCTACAAAGACGCTCTTTATTATTATCACACATTCTTTAGGAAAATTGCTTCCAACCATTCATTCACGGTGTCAAAAAATTTCTTTTCGCCCACTCAATCATGATGAAATGCAAAAAGTCATTACACATATTTTCACCAATCAGGATTTACCTGATGAAAAAACGATTGAAATGATTATTAAAAAATCTAAAGGAAGTCCTCGAAAAGCAGCTTTACTTATTCGCCATGGCGGTCTTGAAATTATTAAAACAATTGATGCCCTTCTAGAGCAACCTGTTTGTAACACAACGATTGTACACACGCTTGCACAAACATTTTCATCTGTTTCTTCCCCATTCCAATTTCAACAATTTTGTGATGAAATTCTTGATAAAGTTCAACAAAAAGCTATCACGCTCGTTGAAAAAGGAAATTTATTTCTCTCAAAAAAATATGCGCAAAAATGGCAGGAGATTCATCGAGAAATAGAGGAAATACAACTGTTTAATCTCGATAAGAAGCAGTTTGTTATTAACTTACTTTTTAGAGTTCATAAGATCATTCATGAGGATTAGTTTTTCCGTGACAATGTGATAAACAGACGTTATGTCATTGTATCTTTTATTTATAGCGTTTTACAATGAGTATGACATGCGTGACACATATTACATAACCACTCCCATTTTTTATCCCAATGGTAATCCGCATATTGGGCATGCCTATAGTGCCATTGCAAGCGATGTTTTAGCCCGCTTTCAACGATTAAACGGAAAAAATGTATTTTTTCTTTCTGGTACAGATGAGCATGGTCTAAAGATGCAACAAACTGCAGCAACATTGGACATGACACCTCAGCAACTTGCAGATCGTAATAGTGCTGTGTTTCAAAAAATGCTTGCGGTATTAAATTGTTCTAACGATGATTTCATCCGCACAACAGAAGAGCGCCATTCTCAAGCTTGTCAAAAAATTTGGAAAAAGATGGAAGAGAATGGCGATATTTATCTTGGCCGTTATAAGGGGTGGTATTCGGTTCGCCAAGAAGCCTATTATGAAGAGAAAGACACGGAAGTTGGACCCGATAATATTCGTCGCGAGAAAGAATTAGGCTCTCCTGTTGAATGGAATGAGGAAGAAAGTTATTTTTTTAGACTTTCTCGTTATGAAAAAGCTCTTCTTGAATATTATGAAAAATATCCTGATTTTATTGCTCCCATCGAGCGGCGTAATGAGATTATAAGTTTTATCAAATCGGGTTTAAAAGATATTTCTATTTCACGCACAAGTTTTAATTGGGGAGTTTCTGTTCCTGATAATCCCAAACACGTGATGTATGTTTGGGTTGATGCGCTTACAAATTATCTATCAGCAATTGATTTTTTTAATAAAAATTCAAAAAAACGTAATTTTTGGCCTGCAAATACGCATATCATTGGTAAGGATATTATTCGTTTTCATGCCGTCTATTGGCCGGCATTTTTAATGTCTGTGGGAATTGAATTACCTAAAAATATTTTTGCACATGGTTTTTTACTTAATCGTGGTGCCAAAATGTCAAAATCTGTTGGAAATGTCGTTGATCCTTTTGAAATGATTGATCATTATGGTCTTGATCAGGTTCGTTATTTTCTGCTCCGTGAAGTCCCCTTCGGACAAGATGGTAGTTATAACCATGAAAGCCTTGTGAATCGTATTAACGCCGATCTTGCTAACGATCTTGGAAATTTAGCACAGCGTTCTTTATCTATGATTGCTAAAAATTGTGATGCAAAGGTTCCTAAGCCCGCCGCATTTTTAGTTCAAGATAAACAGCTTTTAGAACAATCTCTTCAAGTGCTTGAAACGGTACACCAAGCGATGTCTTCTCATAGTATGCACTTAGCTCTATCAGCTATTTTTTCAACTGTAGCAGATGCCAATCGTTATTTTGCCAACGAACAACCTTGGAGTTTACGGAAAAGTGATCCAGAGCGATTTTCTACAGTTCTTTATATAACTGTAGAAATCTTGCGACGAATAGGAATTATGCTTTTGCCCTTTATCCCCCAATCCGCAGCAAAACTTCTTGATAGCCTCGCGGTTGCTGAAGATAATCGGTTATTGTATCATATAGCTCATGCAAAAATTCAAGAAGGACTTGATCTTCCACCACCAGAACCGATTTTTCCTCGTTATATCTTGAAGAAAGAAGATTCTCATCATGCTCATTGATACACATTGTCATCTTGATTTTGAAGATTTTTCACAAGATTTGGATAATTTTATCCAACGGGCTTTAGATGCTGATGTTCAACGAATGATAACAATTTCAACCCATGTTCGTAAATTAGATAAGCTGTTAGCTATTGCGCAAAGCTATGATCAAGTCTTTTGTTCCGTTGGAACCCACCCCAATCATGCGCATGAAGAACAAAATATTACAGCCAAAGAGCTTATAAAGCTCTCGAAGCATCCTAAAATTGTTGCATTTGGGGAAGGGGGGCTTGATTACCATTACGATTATTCTACACCAGAAGAGCAAAAGAAAGTTTTCCAAGAACATATCATTGCTTCTCGAGAAACACAGACTCCTCTTGTTATACATTCACGCGATGCAGATATCGATATGGAGAAAATCTTACGCGAACAGATAAAGGAGGGAGCTTTTCCCTTTATTCTTCATTGTTATTCGTCTGGAATGCAGCTTGCTCGTGCCGGCATTGAACTTGGGGGGTATATTTCTTTTTCAGGTATCCTTACCTTTAAAAATGCATTTGAAATCCGTGAAATAGCAAAAATTGTGCCCCATGAGCAGTTGCTGGTGGAAACAGATGCACCATTTTTAGCCCCCACTCCTCATCGGGGAAAAACCAATGAACCATCTTTTGTATGCTATACAGCAGCTATTTTAGCTGAAACAATTGGCTTAAGCATTGAAGAAACAGCTCAAATAACAACCCGTAATGCTTTTCGTTTATTTAGTAAAATGAAATAAGGCAAAAGCTATGTGTGATCAGTATCGATTTACAATATTAGGCTGTGGTCCCTCTCCAGGTGTCCCACGACCCAATGGCGATTGGGGAACATGTGATCCCAATAACCCTAAAAACAAACGCTACAGAAGTTCTTTATTGGTTGAACGCATTAAACCATCAGGGAAAAGAACAACGGTCGTTATTGATACAGGTCCAGATTTTCGTTCACAAATGATCGATGCGCGTGTAAGTCATCTTGATGCTGCTCTTTACACGCATTCTCATGCAGATCATATCCACGGTATTGATGATTTACGCAGCTATGCTCTTGCACAAAAATGTTTAATTGATATCTATGCAGACAGCTTTACACTAAAGCATCTTAAAAATGCTTTTGGATATTGTTTTCAAACACCAAAAGATTCCTCTTATTCACCTATCTTAAAAGAGCATCTTATCGATGAAGATAGCCAATTTATTATTCAGGGGCAGGGGGGAGCAATAAGCGTCAATACGCATTTACAGTACCACGGAAACATTCATTCCTTAGGTTTTCGTATTGGGAATGTTGCCTATTGTACAGATGTTAGTGAATTTCCTGAGAAAACATTATCCAAATTAATGGATTTGGATGTTCTTATCATTGAAGCCCTTCAATTTAAATCTCATCCGAGTCATTTTTCTGTTGATCAAGCATTACAATGGATAGAATATTTAAAGCCAAAACAAGCCATACTCACACATATGGACAGATCTCTAGATTACAATGAGGTTGTCAATTACGTTCCAGCTTATGTAAAACCCGCACATCAAGGTCTTATTTTTGAAACAGAGGCATAAACCCATCACATCAACGCAATATTTTACTTTAAATAAAAATCCTTTCTAAAAACTATCCTTTATTTTGTTTTATTTTTGTCGTAATTAGTGCTTTTTTATGACAAAAATGAGGTTTTTTTATGCATAAGTATTTTAAGCGGGGAATATGTATTGTAGCTTTAGCGGTTTCCTTGACAGCATGTGGGGGGCGTTTAGAGAAAAATATTTCAACGACAACATTACATGATGGAACAATGAGTTGTGCCGATATTCAACGAGAGTTTTTTGCTAATCAACGTCAGATTAATGATACAATCGCAGAGCGTTCTAAAGCAAGAAACAAGAACGTAGCTTTAGCAGCAGCGGGTGTTATATTTGTACCTGCTTTGTTTTTTATGGATGTAAAATCAAGCGAAAGTAATGAAATTGCAGCTTTAAATAATCGTAATGCTGTTTTGAGTGATCTTGCACGTATGAAACGTTGTAAAATAATAGCACAATAATTTTTTTAATAACTATCTTGGTCTTTAAGGAATATACTTTAAAGACCAATTAAAAAGACCAATTAAGAAGCCTACGCTCTAAAAATATATAAGCTAATATTCGTGTGCCATTTTTCTCCAAATTTTTCATGATTTTTTTGTCGAGGATGTATGTTTTAAATTAGAGTTTGTGGTGTTTCCATTGCGTCCAGGAGGTTTTATTTTCTGTATTAAATTATCGCATAATATATATTATGGAACTTTTGGTGGGGAAGGTACGTTTTATAGCTCAGCACGTTGGAAAATGAATAACCATTCCTATAAATATTTTTCTTTATTTTTTTTATTTTTTTTTCTTTTAAAAAAAATCATCATAATTTGTAGGATTACAAAGACTAAAAATAATATCCCATGAAATAATGGTACAAATGGCTGATCAACAAAATTGGAATAATAAAGTGTTATTATTTCAATCAATGCTGCACTACACCATAAAATAATACCCCATAATGAATACATCCACAGTCCAATCAAGGCAACAGGATAAAGAATAGCCAATATCGCTGATGCAAATTGCCACTGCCAAGGCATAAGATCAAAACGCCATAGAACACCTGGAAAGACACCAACTAGGCGTATCCAATACAAAATACTCAAGCTCAAGCAAATAAACGCCAAAAATCGTAAATAACAGTTATAAATTAAGTTGATTTTTGAAATCCGTTTGTGTGAATTATTTTTCACAATAATAGCTCTTGTTCAATAGGTTGGAAGTAAGAATTGACCATTTCATCTGTTACATTTGAAAGTTTATCTGGTTGCCACTGAGGTGTTTTGTCCTTATCGATTAACATAGCCCGTATCCCTTCATGAAAATCATGTGCATTAATCATATGATGTGCAATGCGGTTTTCAATTTTCATACAATCTTCCAAAGTTTGAGCTGTATTTTGTCTCATTTGTTTCCAGATAACTTTTAAACTTATCGGAGAACGCGACTGCAAAATATTATAACATTCTTTAGCAAATAAAATACCTTCATTACTTTTTTTATGAAGCAATTCAAGACATTCTTCTAATGTCTGGGCACTAAAACAAGTGTTAACAATACAGCGTATTTCATGACTCGTTTCATAGTCTTTTGTAATTGCGTGCTCATTTAAAGCTAAAGTAGGATCTCCCTGCTCAATAACTGCTTTCCTAATCATATCGAACTTAACTTCAGGAACGGCATGTGTTGCTAATCCTAAATTTAAACAATCTCCCCATCTGATACGAGCCCCAGTTAATGCAAGATAAATGCCAAAATGATTGGGAAGAGATGGTAAGAAAAAACTTGCACCAACATCTGGAAAAAATCCAATCGCAGCTTCCGGCATAGCAAAAACTGTATTTTCTGTAACAATTCGATGTGAACCATAGAGAGAAATGCCTACCCCTCCTCCCATCCAAATACCGTTTAAGAAAGAAATGTAAGGCTTTGAAAAACGTTTTATATAAGCATTTAAACTATATTCATCCCTAAAATATTGATAAGCAGAAGCACTTCTCCCCATATGATAGATTTCTACAACATCTCCACCAGCACAAAAAGCACGCCCCTCCCCTTCAATTAAGACACAAGAAATATTATTATCTGTTTCCCAGGTCTTGAGAGCTTTTTTAAAAGCGGAAACCATCCGCCCATTAAGAGCGTTTAATGCTAAAGGGCGTGAGAGTTTTATAATACCAGCACACCCTGCTTTCGTAAAAGAAATATCATTACCTGCTCCAAAATCAATTTGCATCTCACACCCTTCTTAAAAAAACAACTAGTCTATTGTTTTTTTTATACTTTTTGCCCCAAGTTGAGGAAATATTTGCATGATCGCGCCAATACAATATATATAAATTCCTGTTATTAAAATCCCTATTTTAACCCAATAGGGTGCCTCTAATTGATAAAAGAAAGCCACAACACCAAAGAAACACCATAAGAGAAAAATTGGAAAATTAATTCTCCGTAAACGAAGGACTCTTACAGGATGGATGAAATAAATTGGCAAAAAAGATATAATGGCCGATAAAACAATGATGATAAAAGTAATCCACTCCTCTGGTCTTACGACAAAAAGTGTAAAAACCATCATATTCCAAACAACAGGAAACCCTTTAAAAAAGTTTTCTTTGGTTTTCATACCCGTATCTGCATAATAAATAGCTGATGAAATAACAATGATTGCACTCAATGCAAACGATAACCCTACCCCCATAAAACCACTTTGATAGAGGGCAAAAGCGGGAATTAAAACATAAGTTACATAATCAATGATATTATCTAACAGCTCTCCAGACCATGTTGGAAGGATGTATTTAACATCAAGTTTGCGCGCAATTGGTCCATCTATACCATCAACGAGAAGTGCAAGCCCAAGCCAACAGAACATAGCTGTCCATTCTTTTTGAGAAGCCGATATAAGAGAAAGAAACGCTAAAAATGATCCCGAAGCTGTTAGTAAATGAACAGAAAAAGCCTTTGCTTGTGGCATTGTTACTTTTTTATGGCGTAATAATTTAGCGTTTGTTTTAATTTTCTTTGTTAGCTTACGTTTCAAGGCTTTCTTATCCTCGTTTTTAAAGTCTTCATCCATCTACCAATACGCCATTTTTACCCATGATATGACTTAGCGTAAAAAAATCATAAAAAGGTTACTTTTTTATATCGCATTATTTATTACATAATATAATAGAAGAGCTTCGTACAATAAAAAGAGAGCAATTATTTGGAAATGTTAAAATATTTGCTCAATGAGAAAAGGCTCAACGCGTTGTGATACTTGAAAAGAAAGAATATAAAGCTATTACTGTTATTGGTGCAGGTCCTGTCGGGATGTTAGCCGCATTGAGGCTTGCGCATAAGGGGATTTCTGTTTTTCTTATTGGCCCCCCTGCTCTTACAGATGAGTTACGGACAACAGCTCTTATGATGCCTGCAATACGCACGCTCCAAAAACTTAATGTTTGGAATAGTCTTCAAAAAAAGGCTGCAGCTTTATCGTCCATGAGAATTATCGATATAACTTCTAGGATTGTGCGTGCACCTACGGTGCATTTTTCTTCTGCTGAAATTGGTGAAAAAGCTTTTGGCTATAATATACCCAATGTAGAATTGAACAATGCTTTAATCGATGCTGTTACACAGACGCCTAATGTTAAAAGATTTGTTTCTGAAGCTAAATCTTTTCATCATACAAAAAGCCATGTCTCTATTACTCTTTCTGATGATAGAGTCATTCAAGCCCCCCTTGTTATTGCGGCTGATGGACGGCACTCTCTTACGCGTGCGGCAGCAGGGATAACTGTCAAACAGTGGAGCTATCCACAAAAAGCTCTTGTTCTCAACTTTTCTCATGAATTTTCTCATCAAAATACATCAACTGAATTTCATACAGAACATGGTCCATTTACACAAGTTCCGCTCCCTGGGCGAAGATCCAGTCTTGTATGGGTTGTTCACCCTTCTCGTGCTGAAGAATTATTGAATATAAAATCAAAAGAAATTACAAAGATTATTGAAAATCAAATGCAATCAATGCTTGGAACGCTAACCTTAGAAACATCAATTCAAGCATGGCCGCTTTCAGGACTTCTCGCTCATCATTTTGCTGCGAATCGAACGATTTTGGTGGGTGAAGCTGCTCATGTTTTCCCCCCTATTGGAGCACAGGGATTAAATTTAGGATTTCGTGATGTTCAAACTTTGATTGATATTTTACCCAATCAAATATCCGATTCTAACTCTGAAATGATTGTTACACAATATAACCAATACCGTAAGCCAGATATATTCATCCGAAGTGGAGCTGTTCATACCCTTAACTCTGCTTTACTTTCTCATACGTTGCCTGTTCATATCATGCGCAGTATTGGGCTTGGTCTATTACATAATTGCTCACCATTACGTAATTTATTTATGCGCGAAGGAATGTATCCCGGTTATGGTTTCAAGAAAATGATGCAAATATTTCCAACAAAATCGCCCAAACAACTTTATTGAGAAATACCGGATAATAACGCAAAATAAATACTCATTTTGTCTCTAACTTACTTATGCAAATAAAAACCATTAATAATTACACATAACGTATAAACACCCAAAAGGAATTATTTCATTCTTTAAGAGATAATATAATTCAAAGCTTCTTTACCAGTTTTGTAAAAATTCATACTAGAATATTCATTCTATTGATTTACACGCTTGTTTTAAAGTAACATCTTCCACGTAAACTCGTTTCACAATAGCGCCTGCATTAATAGTATAGATAGAAAACTATTAAACACTATTATTTTTACGCTTATGACGGTTGCAAATCTGTACACTTCAGAACTGTTTGTCATCCTTTAATGTTCTAGAGCTTCCTTATATTTGAGATCATTTCTAAGAGCTTATATTTGAGATCATTTCTAAGAGACTTTTTATTCCTTTATAGCTTTGTACTCATACACCAGATTCTTTGAGTTCGTATCATAATATATGTATAATTAATATTTCTACATCTCATATTATCTAAAAAACACTCTATATATTTAGTTTATTGATATGAAATATTTTAAAAATATAATATATATTTCTTATAATCCTCTATAAAAACTTCAAAATTATAGATAAAAAATAATAAAAAACAGTTTTATTTACTCAATAAAATTTCATTTTTTTATTAAGTATAATATTAAAAATAAAATCATCTTGGGAACCAAGTTAGCAATACAACGGTTAATGAAGTGTTGTTTCAACAGAGGTGACAATATGAAACTAAATAACATTTTGAAATTAAGTGTTTTTTTTATGATGATTGTATGTGTTTCATTGATCGTCACTACTTCAATCAGTGAAGTTTTTCATCTTCCTTATTGCCAAACCTTTACCTATAGCACTACTCAAAATGTCACTAAAATAGGTCAGAATTCATTTACTGCTTCACAAGTTAAAAATTGTCTTATGCAAAATGGTTTTGAGAACATTAAACGATTGCGTTTAGATGACAAAGGCATTTGGCGTGCTTTAGTAAAATTTAAAAAGTCTCATTTTTTCGTATCCGTTGACTATTCAGGAACAATTAGCATTCAAAATGAAAGAAAAAAGTATGACTGATTTTAAAACTTACAGCAACGTTTCTATTCATCGTTTCAAGAAAAAGTTTTTCAAAAAGTGCTATCACTCTATTAAAGAATTTGCTTTTATTGGTGGTTTAAATGGTAGCATCTCAGGAGCAATCGCAACCACTCTTGCTACTTATGGTTATATTGCTCTTCCAGGATTTGGTCCATTTATCGCAATGGGTGCAGGAGTAGCACTTTCTGCCGGAACGATAATAGGAGCGCTAATAGGATTAGGAATAGGAGGGAGTGTCGGTATATGCTGTATTGTATGGGAAATTTATATGAATCATAATAGTTCTTTCTCTTTATAAATTTCACAATGAATAGAAAACTAAAACTGTAGTCATTTTTTCTATGAACAAAATATTAAAATTATCAAGAAATTATAGGATCTTTTTTTGGCTAAAATGATCATCATATTATTAGCTAACTTATTAAGATTAGTTGATTAATTCATTATTATACCTCAAAAAAATATATTTTTTTAAGCATCTCTTGAAGAAAAATAAGCGAGATATAATTATCCGTCTATAAAGGCTACATTTTTTATAGATCAAAAAATGAGAGTTATGTTCAGAAATATATAAAATATACTTTAATTTATTTATTCTTTATAAAAAATAATATTTCTATGTAGTTTATTTTTATTAAAGTTAATTTTAGGATATTTTTATGTATTTATTAATATATATTACTACAAAAGTATTTTAATTAAGTTTAATTTTATAAATTAAATTTATTTAAATTAATTATAAAGGTATTTTATGAAAAAAATATTATTCTCATTATTCGTTTTTATATCATTTATAATATATAAAAACTCTGCATTAGCACTATCAACAAAAGTAAATATTTATAAACTAGAAGATAATAATTCAAAAAAGGCTATTGGTAGCATTAAAATCGAAGAAAACACATACGGTTTGATTTTTATCCCTAATTTATCGACTTTACCAGAAGGGATGCATGGTTTTCATGTACATGTAAATCCTTCATGTGATACAAAAGATGGCGTAATTGCTGGAAGCGCAGGAGGACATTATGATCCTGAACATACCGGAAAACATTTAGGACCTTATAATGTCGATGGTCATCTTGGAGATTTACCTGCACTTTATGTTGATAAACAAGGATATGCCACGATGAGCGTTCTTGCTCCACGATTGAAAAAAATCTCTGAAATTACAGGACGCTCATTAATCATTCATTTAGGGGCAGATAATCAATCAGATAAACCATTACCCCTTGGCGGAGGTGGTGCACGTCTGGCGTGTGGCGTTATTGAATAAATAAAGAGGGTATTATGGTAAGCCGTATCGTATACACTTCCTTTTAACATAAAATGTGATAGAAATTTATTTTTTAGGCCCATTTCAAAAAGTTAAGTAACCTATGAAAATGTTTCAGAAAGTCA
This sequence comes from Bartonella kosoyi, assembly GCF_003606325.2. Taxonomy (NCBI): domain Bacteria; kingdom Pseudomonadati; phylum Pseudomonadota; class Alphaproteobacteria; order Hyphomicrobiales; family Bartonellaceae; genus Bartonella; species Bartonella kosoyi. The sequence goes on along the minus strand of NZ_CP031843.2, from coordinate 1,528,788 downwards.
TATTTCTTTTTGAATCTTTAATATAGATGATAAAGCACTTAACAGTAATCGAGACTAACAGAATAGCAGTATAAATTCTTCATAAGAAAACTTTAGTATGAGGAAACAATATTTTTAATTGCTTGATGCGTACGCAAAAATAAAAAACCTTTAAACAATAGAGTCCTTTTAAAATAACCTTCATGGCCCCATATGATCCCAATCGGATGGATGCATCTCACCGGTTTGATAAAATTGACGAATGAGCTTAATATAATGAAGAAAGTCTTTGTTTTCCTCCACTAATCTATTAGCAATATCCCAATCAATATCTCTCCGTTCTTTAGCAGGAATTATGATCTCACTCTCTCGGAAGCATTTTCCTTGTCAAGTCTTATAAATCCAATTCCATGCAAACTTGAAAGCATCCGAAGTTCTTTTAATGTATCAACACCTTCAACTTCATTAGCCACTAAATAACTAAAATTAGCCCATGAAGAATTGCTAACCGTTTGAAAAAATGCTTTTCGTAAATTTGAACGATTGATGAGAATTTTAATTTCAAAAGACCAAAGCTTCGTCTTTTTATCAAAATATTGCAAAACGCAGTCTTTGATTTCACGATCCCATTCTTTACTTAAATCTTGTATTCCTACGAGATCTGGATAAAGCCATTTATTCCCACCCGAACCATGTTTATTATGGGAACATTTTTCATTAATGCGCTTGCTGTAAACTGCAAGTTCTGACCATAAAAATTTAGATAATAATGGATAAAGATCATGCTCTTGAACAGAACCATCTTTTGTTCTACCCTCTGCATTGTCCTCTACTGCATCAACTTCAGCCCTATCTGTTTGTTTGGTAAAATAATATTGCCGTGGTCGTCCTTCAGTGGTTTTAATTTCTGGATAACGCTTTTGTAACTGAGGTCGCTGAGATCCTATTTCAGCGACAATTTGCTGAATAAGAGCTGTGTCATTCTTAAGAGGAGCGATTGTTGCCGTTGACCGCTTTTGTTTTTGGCGGCATTTTTCTGGATAATTATCAAATATCCATTGAGCAATGTCTCGAGCTGTAAATTTTTTTGTCGGATTTTTCTTTAAAAATTAAAAACAGTGTTTGTTAAATTCAAAGTCATATCACCCCCTTTTATCCTCTGGATATTTCATTATATTCAGATGTTCCAAAAGAAAAAACAACAAACTGTTTAATTTTTTTGAATTTATCACTATAAACTTAAGGATTTTTTTATATAAAGAAAGCAAGATTGTATTTTTATCAAAATTTGTAAATGAGCTGTAAATCCCCATAAAAAAGCATAATCTTGTATAACTTTTCTATACATTTTTCATTTTATTTTAATGTTTTAGAAAAAAATAATAACTTTCTTATTTAAGAAATCCCTAATATTTTTAAATTAATGATGCGATAGTACAAAAAATTAAAAATAATATTCAAATATTTGATCGAGCCTCACATCCGTCAATTAAAAAACTTATGTGTTTTATTTTGAAGCAAAAAGTTATGGGCTTTCAAGTATAGATTCTGAAATAGTAAACTCTGCGCATAAACCTTCAAAACTACTATTAGCTTTAATAGCATCATGGGGAATAAGAACATAATACCATTTTTTACCGCCATAAGTAGCCGCATAGCGCGTTGCATGACAACACCATTGAACTGCAGCTTCTCTCTTTTTTAAAACAATAACGTTTTGTATTTCAGAGGTTTTTTTAGGCTCACAAAGATATTTAGCATCTTTCGTTTCTACCACAAAGTCCGGTTCATAAGTTGATCCTTTATCATATTCGATCTTGAAAAACCCCCGCGCGGGTTTCATCCATTTCAATACTTGCGCATCATCCTCTAATATTTGAGCAAACCGTAATTCCCCTTCTACTGAATCAAACTTTTGCAAAGGGTAACAGCATTTTCTAAAGCCGCTGAATACAAGTTTTTAATATCGCTTTTAATGGCAGGAATACTCCGAAAATCAACAGGAGATGTCCCTTGTGGCAATACATAATGGATAGGTGTTAAAGTTGTAAAACCTCGTGTCACTTTAACTTCATAATCTTTTTGTGTTTCCCATTGATGTTCTCTTAATTGTGCAACAATAAAATTATTAAGTTTATGCTGATAGTGAATTAATACATTCTCAACAGCCGCATCATTGGGTAAATAAGATCGGAAATGCTCTACCATTTGACTAGCTAATTTTTGTAATAACAGCGTATGGCTATCATAATCGATAAAGTCATTATCAATTAAACAACGAATGATATAATTTTCAAGATGAGGCTCTTTGATATATTCATTCTTAGAAGTGAGAAAAATGCTTTTATGTGTCCGCAATTCTCGAATTAAAAGCTCTTTACTAACAGGTTGCAAGTTTAAGCTTTCTAGATTTTTCAAATCAAAATCAGAAAAACCATAAGTAACCTCACGTGAAGGTACGAGTACAATATTGGGAATATCTATCATCAATTCTGGTAATTGTTTTGTCAGAATTGTAACCACTTTTGACACGAGAGACTTTTGTGCTAGCGGCATAGTACTCATAATTTTATTGCTCATTTTTTCTTGTATCGATGCAGAACAAAGCATTTGAGAACTTGGTAAGTTATCATTCTCTTTGATAATATTCCACGCGATAACAGCAATTTGTTGCTCTTCGGGCGTCAATACAGGGGAATCTGTATTCCGTAATACGATATTTTTTAGATCTGATGCTCTATCTATATCGCAATAACGCGTTCCCGCCGTTTGCATAAATAAAGCTTCTGCTCGACTTGGAACCGTCGCTATATCCGACTTTTCAGAGGATATATCACCTCCTATTCCAATCTCAATATGCTTTTTTATAATTGAGTTTGGATCGTTTGCACGATCAATAATATCCTGGAAACGATCATGTGCAATGATTGTTAAACGATCAATAGATTCTATACCCGTCCTACATCCATAAGGCAAACGCAATCCACGCCCAATAGTTTACTCTGTTAAAATTTCTGAAGCCGATGCACGCAAAGGTACAATCGTATAGAGATTGGTAACATCCCACCCCTCCTTTAATTTATTAACATGAATAACAATTTCTGTTGGTTCATGAGGGTCTTCAATCGCAATAAGCTTTTGAATATTTTGATCTTCTTCTATATTTGACTGCTTTGTATGAATCTCTAAAACTTTTCCCTTATAAGCCCCTGCGAAAAAATCATCTGATTCCAATAAATTACGCAATTTCTGTGCATGATTTGTATCTTGAGCGACAACTAAAATAAAAGGTTTAACAAACTTTTTGTTATAATCGTTGGCATAAGCGATTAAATCTGCTTTCACGTTTTCGTGTGCAAGAATTGCATCTTGTAATTTAATATATTCTAATTGCTCAGATGTATAATTTTGAGGTTGAAAGTCTTTACGTGTAGCAACCGCAGGCTCTTTTACAAAACCATCCCTCATAGCCTCTGCAAGTGAATAACTGTAAACAACATTTTTAAAATCTACAGATTTTGCCCCTATTGTTTTTGGTGTTGCTGTAAGCTCTATTCCTAATATAGGTTTTAACTCATTAATTGCTGCCGCACCAGCAGAAGCACGATAACGATGTGCCTCATCCATTAACAAAACTAAATCAGGAAGATTTACGAGATAATCAAAATAACTTTCGCCAATCGCTTCTTGTAAGCGTTTAATGCGCGGAACACTAAATTTTAGTGCACCTTTTTTATTATCCGTTGTATTCATTTTAGAAATATTAAAAATATTGATAAAGGCTGTATCCCTATTTTCAAAAAAACGCTGTTGTCCGTGATAATGGTGTTCATCAGCACGAATACCTTTACCAGTTTCATAGTCTTCACCTGTAATAATAACGGGTCTATTTGCAATGAATTCACTCATTCCACTGAAAACATACTTTGAACTTTGTGGACTAAAATCCTGTTTTAATTTTTCATAAATAGTCAAATTTGGCGCTAAAACAAAAAAATGACGACTACGTCCTGTTAAATAAAGATAGCTGATAAAAGCGCCCATAAGTCGTGTTTTTCCAATACCCGTTGCTAAGGCAAAACAAAAAGAAGGAAAATTTTGTTCAAAGTCTTGTACAGAAGGATAGAGATTTTTTACCAATTCTAATTCTGCAACCAAATCAGCACTTTTAGAAAGCTCTATATTTTCTAAGATGTTCACCAAAATATTTAACGATTCACGTTGAGGCTCACGCAACGATAAGCGAGCAGAAACCCTTTTTTCAACAGTGTTCATGAAAAACTCCGCTTTTTTATATATTATCCAAATAGATCTAATTCTTCTTGCGTATCATCTTTATCTTTGTTGCTTTCTTTGACGTCAATCATTGGTTCAAGATTGGCGATATTTAAACTGTAATCATCCCTTCCCCATTCGCATTTTTCTAATATTGCACGGGGAATTTTAGTGAGTGTAAGATTCTCAAAGGATGCTGATTTTGTTTTTGTATCAAAGGCAGTACAACAAATTAGCAATGTGCGATGGGGCCCCACCTCTTCGCTCATAATACGCAGCTGTTCATGGGTCATGGCGCTCGTTGTAACATAAATATAATCTGTTTCCGTTGAATACCCTTGCATCCAATAATGATTTTCATCTGGTGCATAGGTAAATCCCATATGTTTGCACATGACTTCTGAAAGCATCGCAGCATTGTATTTGCGACTAATAATCCATTGTCCTCATGGATCTTTTTGCAACAGAGAAGGAGCAAGGCGATAATAACGAAATCCACCGCCACCTTGCCAATTGATACTTTGGGAAATTCCCCCTTGATCAGTTCCATCAATCACTTGTTTTAAACGAGGGATAATATGGGTGTGGCAATGTTCACCAAGTTCAATCATAATCCACCTGCGTCCCATTTTATGAGCAACAGCGCCAGTCGTGCCAGAACCTGCAAAGGAATCCAGGATAAGATCACCGGGATTCGTTGCAAGTTGTATGATGCGTTCTATTAACCGTTCAGGTTTGGGAGTTGTAAAAACATCATCAGAATTAAAAGCTTTGACTTCTCTTTTGGCATCTTGATTGTGGCCTACTTCCGTATAAGGCCAAATCGTCATTGAAACCATACCATTTTTTACTTCTGATAAAAAACGCTTCAAAGAAGGAATATTGCTTCCTGTTGGACCAAACCAAATACGATTATCTTTCAATAATTCAGAGAATTTTTTTTCACTTATAGCCCAACTTCTACCATGAGGAGGCATCACTTTTCGTCCAGAAGGTGTGATGATTTCATAAATATCTTTAGGCGTTACTCTTTTTACAGATAAATCTCCAGATTTCCAAGGACCACGCGGATCATTATCAGGATTTTTATAGCGTGCATCCATAGCGCTTGAACGAGGAAGCAAGTAAGGGCGCCAAATCGTTTTGTCTTTGGCATAAACCATTATAAAATCATGGTTATCGGAAAACCATTTTGTATCATTTTGTGGAGCATATTTCTTTTGCCAAATAACATTGTTGATGAAATTTTGGCGACCAAAAATCTCATCCATCATTACTTTAAGATAGGCTTGTTCATCATCATCAATGGATATCCAGATACTTCCATCATCCGCAAGCAAGTGATGTAACAATTCCAGCCTGTCTCTCATAAGACTGAGCCATATGGAGTGCTCTAAACCATCTTCATAATGTTCAAAGGCATTGCCTGTATTATAAGGTGGGTCGATGTAGATACATTTTACTTTTCCTGTATATTCTTGTTCAAGTGCTTTGAGTGCAAGCAAATTATCACCAAAAATAAGTTTATTATAAAAAATATCCTGCGATGATATTTGATGCGAGGCATGATAAGATTTTTCAAGATCTTCTAATAAGACATGAGGTTCTAATTTGGGACGTTCTTCTTTTCCAATCCAGGTAAGTTCTAATTTTTGTTTATTATAATGCATATGATCGTTTTTAAATCCAACTGTTTGCGGAAAACGATGTATTTGCGAACAGTATTATTAGTACCATCCGACAGCAATTTGCGCTTCTTCTGACATACACTCAGGTGTCCATGGTGGATCAAAAGTCATAGTGACTTCAACATGCGAAACCCCTTCAACAGCACTGACAGCATTTTCTACCCATCCTGGCATTTCACCAGCAACAGGACAGCCTGGCGCTGTAAGAGTCATTTCAATTTTTACTGAACGATCATCTTCAATATCAATACGATAAATCAGTCCTAGCTCATAAATATCAGCAGGAATTTCTGGATCATAAACTGTTTTAAGAGCAGCAATAATATCATTCGTCATACGATCAATTTCGTCTGCTGGAATTGCTGATATGTAAGATTTTTTATTTTCGCTTACAGTTTCAACAGATTCTGTAGAATGACGCTCTTCAACTGATTCAGCCATTAAAAAATGTCCTTGTTTCTTTCAATGCTTCGACTAATTGATCTACATCTTCTTGAGTATTATACATAGCAAACGATGCGCGACAAATAGATGTTAGACCAAAACGCTGTAATAAAGGCTGTGCACAATGGGTTCCCGCGCGTATTGCAACCCCTTTTCTATCAATAAACATAGCGATATCATGGGCGTGAATTCCTTCAATTGCAAATGATATAATAGCTCCTTTATTGGGAGAATGACCATAAATACGCAATGACTCGACCGTTTTAAGTTTTTCATGCGCATAAGCTAAAAGGGACATTTCATGCGCATGAATCGTACTACGACCTTTCTCTTGTATATAATCAATAGCTGCCGCTAATCCAATAGCTTCAGCGATAGGAGGCGTGCCTGCTTCAAAACGATAAGGAGGAGCATTATAAGAAACCTTGTCGGTTGTTACTACCTCGATCATTTCTCCTCCCCCTTGAAAAGGACGCATTTCCTCTAACCGGTGTTCTTTACCATAAAGAACACCAATACCAGTGGGACCATAAAGCTTATGACCTGTAAAGACATACCAATCACAATCGAGATCTTGCACATCAACGCTTAAATGTATTGCTCCTTGAGAACCATCAACAAGAACAGGAATAGAATTTTGATGTGCTCGCTTAATAATCTCTTTAACAGGAGGCACAGTTCCTAATATATTGGACATATGTGTTATAGCAACAAGCCGCGTTTTCTCACTTAAAGCCTTTTGAAAATCCTCAATATGCAGAACTCCATTTTCATCAACAGGAACAAAAATAAGTTTAACCCCTTTTTGTTCACGAAGAAAATGCCAAGGAATAATATTTGAATGATGTTCCATGATCGTTAGAACAATCTCATCTCCTTCCTTGAGTTTGGGCATCGCCCAACCATAAGCAACAGTATTAATCGCTTCCGTTGCATTTTTCGTAAAAACAATTTCCTCAGCTTTTTGAGCATTTAGAAAAAGGCGAACAGTTTCACGAGAATTTTCATAGGATTGTGTTGCTGCATTGGCTAAAAAATACATTCCCCTATGCACATTAGCATAACGATAGTGATAATAATTATTCATTGCATTGAGTACTGATTGCGGTTTTTGAGCAGAAGCACCACTATCAAGATAGGCTAATCGCTTTCCATAAACTTGATGATGCAAAAGAGGAAAATCACGTCGAATTTCGTCAACATTATAATTGAATGTTTGTATGTCATTTTCCATTTTTTCTCTCTTAAACATTTTTTGCAAGCCATTGACCAATGATATTCTCCAAAACATTCTGGATATTCTCTTGCTGGATGTCATCAATGAGCTCAGAGATAAATCCTTTAATCAAAAGAGCACGAGCTGTTTTAAATGGGATACCACGTGCCATGAGATAAAAAAGATAATCGTGATTAATATTCGCAACTGTTGCGCCATGACCACAGGCAACATCATCAGCAAAAATCTCCAATTCAGGCTTTGCGTTAAATTCTGCATCATTTGAAAGGATAAGGCTATTACAAGCCATGCGTGCATCGGTTTTTTGCGCTTTTTGAGCAACCCGTATTATCCCTTGAAAAACACCCACTGCCTTATCTGTAACCACATTGCGTATAATTTCGGTTGATGTCGACTTTTCTTCCACGTGACGAACGGTCATTGTAAGATCACTATGGGTTTGTCCTGATAGTAAATTTATAACGCGTAATTGAAAATCAGATTTTTCTCCCTGTAACTCAATATCGACTTCCTGACGATTGAGTTGACTCCCTATATTAATGACATAAAGTGATAATTTTGCTCCTTGAGCAAGAACGGCACGCAATCGGCCAAACTGTGTAGAATTAAAACCACGATTGCGAATAAGAATCCACGTCACCTCACTCTTAGCGGCAATATTTAATGAAAATATTGAACTGACAAAAGTATCTTGATCATTGCCAACCTGATGTTCAACAAACATAACTTGACTATTTTTATCAACTTTTATGTCTGAAAAAGTATGGGATTGTCCCCCCATTTGTATATTTTGTAATTCGATGGGTATATTTAACTTTGTATTTTCAGGAATGTCAAAAAGCCAACCATCCGTAACGAAAGCTGTATTTAACTGTCCAATAAAATCCTCATCAGAAATGTTTTGATCTATCTTTATAGAATTATCTTCTAATGCATCTGAAAGGCGTTTTACTGTAATATTGTCTAGCTTTTTTGATTGTGTCGATGTTTTTCCATTATTCATGGAAAAAACAGCGCTTTCTGAAAGCAATGTATCAACCAATCGATTGTCTTGAGCTTTTGAAAAATTACTCACAGATTTCAGTAATGTGCGTAGGTTGGTATAATGCCAATTTTCGATTTTACGAGAAGGAAGACGTGTCGTTTGAAACTGCTCAATAGCTTTCTTGCGGATTGCCCGCACAGCTTTATCACCAGGTAAGTCGTTGATAGACTGATTGAAATTATTGATAATATCTTCTTCAACCGCTAACAAGTTTTGCTGTGCCTTCATATTCAATAACCTCAAACCGCTTCCCTGATAAGATCAGCATACCCATTTTGCTCTAAATACAGCGCTAAAGATTTGTCTCCGCTTTTGATAATTCGTCCTTTATAAAGAACATGCACCGTATCAGGAATAATATAATTAAGCAGTCGTTGATAATGGGTAATCACTAAAAATGAACGTTTTGAATCCCGAAGTTTATTAACACCATCTGCAACAATTTTTAATGCATCAATATCCAAACCAGAATCCGTTTCATCTAAAACGCAAAGTTTAGGTTCAAGAAGTGCCATTTGTAAAATTTCAGCACGTTTTTTTTCTCCCCCTGAAAAACCTACATTTAATGGACGTTTGAGCATGTCCATATCTATTTCAAGCTTAGCTGAAACCTCTTTAACATGTTTTATAAATTCAGGAATTTTAAGTTCTTCATCACCACGTGCTTTGCGTTGAGAATTCATCGCAACTTTTAAAAATTCCATCGTTGCTACCCCTGGTATTTCCATTGGATATTGAAATGCAAGAAAAATACCATATGCAGCACGTTCTGCTGGATCCATTTCTAAAAGTGATTGTCCATTATAGAGAATATCACCTTCTGTTATTTCATAATCATCACGACCAGCAAGCAAATAAGATAAAGTCGATTTTCCAGCTCCATTTTGCCCCATAATCGCGGCAACTTCTCCATCTTGAACTGTCAAATTTAAACCACGAATAACTTCTGTATCGGTCCCAGCAATACGGGCGCGCAAATTTTTTATCTCTAACATCATTTAATCCTGTTCTGGCTGTTTTTTCAGATACCAATGCATACATTTTGCCTTAGCATCTATCTCTTTTTGTGATCACCATAGAAGTTATCTTTTACGTTATTTTCTACTATTATAGCCTTATTTGCATCAAGTCTTCGATTTATCTCATTAAATAAAATTATCCAACACTTCCTTCAAGGTTAATGCCAATAAGCTTTTGTGCTTCAACAGCAAATTCCATGGGAAGTTTTTGAATAACTTCTTTTACAAAACCATTGACAATTAATGCGATAGCTTCTTCTTCGGGAATTCCTCTTTGCATAACATAAAAAAGTTGGTCATCAGAAATTTTTGATGTTGTGGCTTCATGTTCAAACTGAGCTGTTGCATTTTTTGCTTCAATATAAGGAACTGTATGTGCCCCACAATCATTTCCGATTAACAAACTATCACATTGCGTAAAATTACGTGCATTTTGCGCTTTTCGATATGCTGTGACTTGTCCTCGATAAGTGTTATTTGAAAAACCAGCAGAAATGCCTTTGGAAATAATACGACTAGAGGTATTTTTTCCTAAATGAATCATTTTTGTACCGGAATCAATTTGTTGGTAACCGTTTGCAACAGCAATGGAATAAAATTCTCCACGCGCATTATCACCACGGAGTAAACAGGATGGATATTTCCAAGTAATCGCAGAACCGGTCTCAACTTGTGTCCATGAAATTTTAGAGTTATGTCCTCGACAATCTCCACGCTTCGTCACAAAATTATAAATACCGCCCTTACCCTCTTTATCGCCGGGGTACCAGTTTTGTACTGTAGAATATTTAATCTCTGCATTTTCAAGGGCAATAAGCTCAACGACAGCAGCATGAAGTTGGTTTTCATCACGTTGGGGAGCTGTACACCCTTCAAGATAAGAAACATAAGAATCTTCAGCAGCAATAATCAATGTTCGCTCAAATTGCCCTGTATTGCGTTCATTAATCCTAAAGTAAGTTGAAAGCTCCATAGGACAACGAACCCCTTTGGGAATATAAACAAATGAACCATCTGTAAAGACAGCTGCATTTAAGGCCGCATAATAATTATCCCCCACTGGTACAACGGTTCCTAAATATTCTTTAATAAGCTCAGGATGTTCAATAATCGCCTCTGAAATAGAGCAAAAAATTACACCCGCACGCGCCAGCTCTTTTTTAAATGTTGTCACAACCGAAACAGAATCAAAAACCGCATCAACAGCCACCTGCCCCGATACAGACACACTTTCATCAAACGTAGAGGGATCAGACTGTTTTCTTACCCCAGCCAAAATCTCTTGTTCTTTAAGGGGAATGCCAAGTTTTTCGTACGTTGCTAATAACTCAGGATCCACTTCGTCCAAAGATTTTGGTCCTGTATGATTTTTAGGGGCAGCATAATAATAAAGCTCCTGAAAATCAATTTTAGGATACTCAAGACGCGCCCAATGTGGCTCTTGCATTGTCAACCAACGGCGGTAAGCTTGTAAGCGCCATGTTAGCATCCATTCAGGCTCATTTTTTTTAGCAGAAATAAATCTGATAATATCTTCATTCAAACCTTTCGGCGCTTTATCCGTTTTAATTTTCGTTTCAAAGCCATACTTATATTGGTCAACATCTATCTCACGGACTTGGCGTATCGTTTCTTGTACTGCCGGCATAAATCTTCTCCATTTTTTGGCATCAAAAACCGGTAATTAACAGTCTTGTTTTTACAAGATTAAAGTTAAGCACGTTATTTCTTAAGGCTATAGGCAAAGTGCGAAAATTTCAATAAAACTTATTTTATTTTTAAAATAATTCTAATTTTATAATTTTCTCATGATGAATTTTATCCTTTTTTCTTGTTTATCATTTGAGAAAAAAACGATAGAAAATCATCAATATCTTCAGAGGTTGTCTCACGTCCTATCGAAATGCGAATGGCGCCATTTGGAACATGATACCCCATGGCTTCCAAAACTTTGCTTTGTTTTACTTTTCCTGAAGAACAAGCAGAACCAGCCGATACAGAAAAACCTTCTAAATCAAAAGCAATTTGCATCGTTTCAGCTTTTATATTTTTTACGGTAAAGTAAGTTGTATTTGGCAAACGTTGAACTTTTTTGCCAAATATTTCAATACCTTGACTTATTTTTTGGAGTCCATCTTCTAATTTATCACGTAAATATATTAACTGTTTTATTTCTGCCTTTGTGAAACAATCAGCCATTGCTGCTCCAAAAGAAGCAATAAGGGGCAATGCTTCTGTTCCTCCACGAAAGCCTTTTTCTTGTCCTCCCCCAGTAATAAGAGGAGTTGGCATGAGAAGATTACCACATGAAACAAATGCACCAACTCCTTTAGGACCGCCAACTTTATGGGCAGAAAGTATAAAAAAGTCTCCTCCTAGCTGATTAATATCCACGAAATTTTTATCGATATATTGAGTCAAATCAACAACAAGAGTGCCTCCTAAATTCCGAACAATAGCAGCTATTTCTTTTAACGGTTGAATAACGCCCGTTTCACTATTTGCAGCTTGAATAGCAACAAGAGGTAAACCTTTTGTTTTATCGTGAATCTTTAAGAGTGAGGTTAATTTATCTTGTTGAATAAGCCCATCTCGATCAACAGCAATGACACTTATCAATTCTTTAGAAAAACGCCCTCCTTCTGCAAGAGAAGGGTGTTCAGTTGCTCCAAGGTAAAGATGAGAAAATTGAACCTTTGCATTCCCCATCGTGTAAAAGGGTGTTAACAAAGTCATTGCTGCTTCACTCGCTCCAGAGGTAAAAACAACGTTATCTGGATCTGTTTTAAGATTTTCAGCGATTTGTCGACGCGCCTTTTGCAATAAAGTTTTAGCAGCACGTCCTTCCTTATGAACAGATGATGGATTACCAAATATCTCTAAAGATTCCAGTAACGCCATACGCGCCACTTTTTTGAGCGGTGTTGTTGCGTTATGATCAAAATATCGGCGTTTTATAACCATTTTACATCGCAATCATTAATCTTATGAATTGATTAAAAAAAATAGCGCAATTTTCTTGAAAAGTGCCCTTAAAAAAGAATATCTAATGATTATTTAAGAGATTCTATGGTAAAAGTGGACCAAGGTCAATGAGAGACTTTTATAGCATTTAAGGAGCATTTTATGCCAGAAATTATTTTTAACGGTCCCGCCGGTCGGCTCGAAGGGCGTTATCAACCTTCACAACAGAAAAATGCACCCATTGCGATCATTTTGCATCCTCATCCCCAATTTGGTGGAACGATGAATCATAAAATTGTCTATGATCTCTTTTATATGTTCCAACAACGTGGCTTTACAACTCTCCGTTTTAACTTTCGTGGTATTGGTCGCAGTCAAGGGGAATTTGATTATGGAATAGGAGAACTTTCAGATGCTGCAGCAGCTCTCGATTGGGTACAAACACAACATCCAGATTCTAAAAATTGCTGGGTAGCGGGATATTCATTTGGAGCATGGATTGGTATGCAGCTTTTAATGCGCCGACCAGAAATTGAGGGATTTATCTCTGTTGCCCCTCAGCCTAATGTTTATGACTTTTCATTTCTTGCACCTTGTCCCTCCTCTGGACTTATCATTCATGGTGGTATCGATAAAGTTGCCCCTCCTAAAGATGTTCAACTGCTTGTTGATAAATTGAAAACACAAAAAGGTATCATCATCACACAAGAAATACTGGAAGGGGCTAATCACTTTTTTAGTGGATATCATGAAGAACTGATTGAACGATGTGCCCACTATTTGGATAACCACATCACCAATGAACTTCTAGGCTCTCCTCCTGAAATACTTTCACTCACTTAGGAAAACATGAAAGATTTATAAAAAATCAGCAAAAATCGTTTCTGATCATAACAAAATCATTTTTTGGGACTATATTTGCGATTTTTCTAAATTTTATTTTAGGATAGCAATAAGGATAAAAGAGTGTCTTTTTTATTTACTGGTTTCCGTTAAATTCCCTTTTTAAACGTAAAAAGAGAATAATGCCTGTATTATTATCTTCATTACCAATATGTCTGGTTCTCTTGTGATATATGTCATTTATGGTAGATAAAGCATGAATGATCCATTATATAATCATCTATTATATAAAATGATTGCCCTCTTAAAAGTAGGAAATTGACTCTGTGTTTGCCTTTAAATCTGATTTTTTACACATTATGAGCGAACGTGGTTTTATCCACCAAATTTCGGATGAAAAAGGCTTAGATGATCTTTTTTCAAAAGAAACGGTAAGCGCTTATACTGGATTTGATCCAACAGCATCAAGCTTACATGCTGGAAGTCTTCTTCAGATTATGATGCTTTATTGGCTACAAAAAACGGGGCATCGCCCCATTGCTTTGATGGGCGGAGGGACAGGATTGATCGGTGATCCTTCCTTTAAAGATGAAGCACGACGACTGCTAACACAAGAGGATATTGCAGCCAATATTGATGGTATTAAAAAGGTATTTGCTAACTATTTAACATTTGGTGATCGAGAAACCGATGCTTGTATTGTTAATAATGCGGAATGGTTGTGCAATTTAAACTACTTAAAATTTTTGCGTGATGTCGGAAAACATTTTTCTGTCAATCGTATGTTGTCATTTGATTCTGTCAGATTGAGACTTGAGCGTGAGCACTCTTTGTCCTTCTTAGAATTTAATTATATGATTCTGCAAGCTTATGATTTTGTTGAACTTTATAAACGTTATGGCTTGCGTATGCAAATGGGGGGCTCTGATCAATGGGGCAACATTATTAACGGAATCGAATTGGGCCATCGTTTAGGAACACCGCAATTATATGCATTAACATCACCCTTGCTGACAACCTCTTCCGGTGCCAAAATGGGTAAATCATTGAATGGTGCGGTGTGGCTTAATGCCGATATGCTTTCACCTTATCAATTCTGGCAATATTGGCGTAATACAGAAGACGCTGATGTAACACGATTTTTAAAGCTCTATACGACATTACCCATGGATGAGATTCTTAAACTTTCTCTCTTACAAGGGACTGAAATTAATGAGGCAAAAAAGATTCTTGCAACTGAAGTTACAGCCATGTTGCATGGGCGTTCTCTCGCCGATGCAGCCGCAGAAACTGCCCGTAAAACATTTGAAGAAAAAACACTTGGAGAAAATCTTCCAACGGTTGAAATGAGTGCAATAGAATTAAAAACAGGCACTGGATTGCTCTCTCTTTTAGTCAAAGCAGGACTTGCAAAATCAAACAGTGAGGCGCGCCGTCATATTCAAGGGGGAGGGATACGTGTTAATGATCAAATAATAAAGGACGAAACACACCTTATTATTGAAAAAGATGTCACAGCAGAAGGAATCATTAAACTTTCTTTTGGTAAGAAAAAGCATATATTGATTAAACCTCTATAATCTATTGATGTCTCATTTGTTTTATAGATTTTGTATCCATGGTAGGGGTGTTTCTTGCGCTTTCTTTACTCATTTTTTATTGAATTTTTATGACAGAATAATTTTTACATGATAGAAAAAGGTCTTTGAAATCGGTGTATTCTAGAGAGTTGAAACTTTATTCCTTCTCTGTATGCTACTCATTGATCTTTTCACTCAAAAAGAAAGATAAAACATGACAAAATCAATGAAAGGGACTCCTGCTCCTGACTTTAACTTGCCACGCGATGGAGGGGAAAAAATCTGTCTTTCTGACTTTAGAGGCAAACCTGTTGTTTTATATTTTTATCCCAAAGATGATACGAGTGGATGTACAAGCGAGGCTCTTGATTTTACGAAATTAAAGACGAAATTTGATGAAATTGGTGTTGCTGTTATTGGCATTTCTCCAGACAATGTAAAAAAACACGATAAATTTAAAGTAAAACATGGACTTGATATCATTTTGGTTTCTGATGAAGAAAAAACAACCCTTGAAGCATATGGTGTTTGGGTGGAAAAAAGCATGTATGGACGCAAATATATGGGTGTCGAACGAAGCACTTTTTTAATTGATGCAAATGGAAAAATCGCAGAAGAATGGCGCAAAGTGAACGTATCTGGACATGCTGAAAACGTTTTAGCTGCTGCAATGCTTTTACATCGTAATGATGGTGTATAAATGAGGGGTATACTATACTTTTAAAAGCAACAGAATCCCTCCCCAATAGATTTTATTTTTTCAATGGATTCAGTTTTTAAAATATGCTTATTTATAAGAATAACTGATTATTTATTCTTTAAATTAATTCCTTGAATATTATGAATTTTTCTCTTTTTAGCCCCTTCTTATCTTGAATTAATCAAAAAAATACTTGCACCTGTCATAAGCAGGATTGGCTTATGAAAGAAAACTTTGAAAAAAAGAACCGAAAAAAATATCTCTTTGAATCTTTCATGTATCAAGGGTTATCTGTACGTTATAATATTAGTAAACCGAATAGCTTAAAGAAACAAAACTGCACGGATTGAAAAAGGGACATATCATATAATTAAGTAATATCCTCAATTTCCTTGTCTTTTCCATAAATACGTTGAGAAAGTGCTGCCTCTATAAAGGCATCTAAGTTCCCATTAAGGACGGATTGTGGATCAGTATTTTCAATCCCTGTACGTAAGTCTTTTACAAGTTGATAAGGTTGAAGAACATAAGATCTAATTTGATGTCCCCATCCGATTTCTGTTTTAGAAGATTCAACAGCACTGTTTTCTTCTTCTCTTTTTTTGAGCTCTTCTTCATAAAGACGGGCACGCAACATCGACCAAGCCGTCGCACGATTTTTATGCTGAGAACGTTCAGTTTGACACTGAACAACAATCCCCGTTTTTATATGTGTGATGCGAACGGCAGAATCTGTCGTATTAACATGTTGTCCCCCTGCTCCCGATGCACGATAGGTATCAATACGCACATCTGCTTCTGAAACATCAACTTCAATATTGTCATCAATAACCGGATAAACCCAAATGCTCGCAAAAGAGGTATGGCGCTTTGCATTCGAATCAAATGGGGAAATTCGTACCAAACGATGAACGCCTGATTCTGTTTTTAACAATCCATAAGCATTATGCCCTTTTATAAGAATCGTCGCTGACTTTATTCCAGCTTCTTCTCCATCATGAATTTCTAAAACTTCAACCTTCATTTCATGCTGTTCAGCCCAGCGCATATACATGCGTAAGAGCATAGAAGCCCAATCTTGACTTTCTGTTCCCCCAGCCCCAGCATGAACTTCCAAATAAGTATCATTGGAATCCGCCTCTCCTGAAAGAAGCACATCGATTTGCCTTTTATCGATCTCACTTTTAAGATTGCGTATTGAATTTTCTGCATCAGCGATAACTTCAACATCGCTTTCTTCTTCACCCATCGCAATGAGCTCAATGCATTCTTCAAGTGTTTTTGTAAATGATAAAAGACCATTGATTGAATCATCAAGACGTTGACGCTCACGCATCATATCCTGTGCTCGTTGTGCATCATCCCAAAGTGTAGGATCTTCTGCTTTTTGATTAAGATATTCGAGACGCTTTAGTGATTGATCCCAGTCAAAGATGCCCCCTTAGCAACTGAATTGCTTTTTGGATTTCATCAACTAATGTCTCTATTTCTGCTCGCATAATTTAACACCGTATTTTTTAATACTCTTTCAGGTTATGTCTCTAGCATTTTATATAAATTTAATAGCTTCTATCAGAAAATGGCACGTATTTTATCATTTTATTTACAGGATCAACACTATAAAAAATAGACAAAAACCAAGACTCATGGCAAAGAAGATTTTGTTGGTTAATACAGCCCCCCTGTCCCACTTTCAAGCGCTTTATTAACTTGTGGAGAAGTGGTTATTGCTGGAACACCTTCTTGAAAAGAATTCGTACCCCCAATGACTTGATATATATCAGCAGGACCAGTTCCTGGTTTAAATGCTTCTATAATGACATCTTGATCTCCTCTTTCCGCAAGCATTCCGGTTTTCCGATTAATTGGCATTAAAATCATACCCTTCGGCATCTTAAAGGGAACATCCGGCTTTCCTTTAAGAGCATCTTCCATAAATTCACCAAAAATAGGGGCAGCCAAGGAACTTCCCGTCCCGTTGTATCCCAACGATGCTGGTTGATCATAACCAACAAAAACTCCAACGACGAGGTCAGGGGTAAATCCCATAAACCAGACATCTTTAGAATCATTGGTGGTTCCTGTTTTAGCGGCAATATGTTTATTGAGATAACGTAAACGCGCTGCAGTACCACGCTGAACAACCCCTTCCATCATCGATGTAATCTGATAAGCTGTCATAGGGTCAAGAACTTGATCTCTCTCATCAATTAAAGTCGGTTCACTTTGATTATTCCATGAATTCGCATTACAATTTTCGCAAATACGATCATCATGACGATAAATTGTCTTCCCATAACGATCTTGAATTCGGTCTATCAGAGAAGGTTTAATAGAGCGTCCCCCATTAGCTATGACAGAATAAGCTGTAACCATTCTTAAAACTGTTGTTTCAGCCGCTCCTAGGGCCATAGGGAGATAAGGTTGCAATTTATCGACCACGCCAAAACGTTCTGCATATTCAGCGACAAGAGGCATTCCCATATCATTGGCAAGCCGTACTGTCATAAGATTGCGAGAATGCTCAATACCATAACGCAGTGTTGAAGGACCTGCAAAGGTACCACCATAATTTTTAGGTTGCCAAACCTCACCATTATATTGGCGAACTTCAATGGGACCATCTAAAATAACGGATGCTGGTGTATACCCATTATCAAGTGCCGCTGAGTACACAATAGGCTTAAATGCAGAACCAGCCTGACGATAAGCTTGTGTTGCACGATTAAATTCAGACGCAGCAAAAGAAAAACCTCCCACCATTGCAAGAACGCGCCCTGTGTGCGGTTCCATGGCAACAATTGCACCTTCAACCTTAGGGATTTGTTGCAAACGATAAGTGTTGTTTGTATTGGGTAGTTTTTCAACAAAAATGACATCTCCAACTTGCAGAACATGAGACAAGCTCTGAACAGTTCTTCGATAACCATTTTCTTTCACAATATGAAGTGCCCATTTTGAATCAGCTTCAGATAAAACAGCAATTTCTCGTTTTTTTGAGAGCATACCCGAAGCTTCACGCTGCGGTTGTAAACCAATCTCTATTTTATTAGGATTTGCAGAAAGAACAACCGCTAAACGCCATTCAGGAACATCACTTAACCCTGTGATATTTGCAAGCTCAGCCCCCCAATCATCATCTTTCTTATCAATATGCGCATAAGCTCCACGCCATCCATGTGCATGATCAAATTTAATTAATCCATTTTGCAAAGCCCGCCGAGCAATCATTTGTAAATGCGGATCAAGCGTTGTACGAATAGACAGCCCACCTTCATAAAGTGTTTTAGCCCCATAGCGATGCATTAAACGGCGACGCACTTCTTCAGTAAAGTAATCAGCCGCAAAAACATAGTTATCGCTCCCGCGTATTGTCGCTCCCAAAGGCTTAGCTTTTGCTTTTTCGCCTTGTGCACGCGTTACATACCCATTTGCAACCATCCGGTCTATAACCCAATTGCGCCGATCAATAGCACGCTGTGTATTCTTAAATGGATCATAATTTGCTGGTCCTTTTGGAAGAGCCGCCAAATAAGCACATTGTTCTAACGTCAAATCATTGACGGATTTATTGAAATAGGTCAAAGAGGCAGCAGCTATACCATAAGTACCACGCCCCAAATAAATTTCATTGAGATAAAGTTCGAGAATATGATCTTTTGAGTAAGTTTTCTCAATACGCATTGCTAAAATAGCTTCCTTAAATTTACGCTCTAATGTTGTTTCCGAACTTAAAAGAAAGTTTTTAGCGACTTGTTGCGTTATGGTTGATGCGCCTTCTGGACGCCTTCCAGAACCAATATTACGAATATTATTGATCAAAGCTCGAGAAAGTCCTTCGGGATCTAAACCAAAATGGTGATAAAAATTTTTATCTTCAGCCGAAATAAAAGCATCTTTAACAAGCTTTGGGATTGATTGTATCGGTAAATAAAGGCGGTGTTTTGTTGCAAACTCTGCCATAAGACGGCCATCAGAAGCATGAACACGGGTCATTACCGGTGGCTCATAAAGTGAAAGAACTTCATAATCAGGAAGTGCGTTTGCTTGACCACTCGTCATAACACCCCATGTTATTGCGCCACAAAGTCCAGTGGCAACAAAAAAACGAAGAAGATATTTAAAAAAAATTATCATAAAAACGGCTATCGCTTTCTTAAGAATTGATTAAAGAAAAAATATGTTATTTCAATCACACCACGTGGATATCACCACAAGATTGAGAAAAAGAAAATTTGTTTTCTATTTTTATATTTATACTAGGGTAAACTAAAATCCCATATTAATTACTCTATTTTCTTATAAATTTAAAGAGGCTGTACCATTTTCTGTCTATATTCAGCGAATTGACGAATAGAATGAGCAATTGAGAGAGCCATTTGTTTTCTCCAATGAGGATCGTTTAATAACTTTTCATCCTCTTTATTGGATAGATACCCGATCTCTATCAAGACAGAAGGGATATCTGAAGCTCTTAAAACTTGAAAATTAGCATAGCGATGAGGATTATTGATTAAGTTGATATGACTCTTCGATAAACTTGAAATAACACTATTTGCAAAATTAACCGAAAATGTATGCGTTTCACGCCGTGTAAGATCCATCAAGATATCTGTAACTTCAAGCGTTTCATCTGCAGGCAAACCATCAAGCAAATCAACTTTATTTTCACTTTCAGCTAAAGATTTTGCAATGGCATCAGAAGCTTTATCTGATATGGTATACACTGTAGCACCGCGAAGAGAATGAACATCAATCGTATCCGCATGAATGGATATAAAAAGATCAGCATCAAATTCTTGCGCTTTTTTAACTCTTTCGCTTAATCTTAAAAAAATATTAGAATCACGCGTTAAAGCAACGCTAATATGCGGGTCTTTTTGTAATTCTTCTCGCAATGCACGTGCAAAATCTAAAGTTACATCTTTTTCTAAAATTCCAGTGACCCCTCGCGCACCACCATCAATACCACCATGACCAGGATCAAGAACAACACGAAAATTTTGCGCCGGAATCAACGGTAGTTTTGTATCAAAATTTCTCCTTTGCTGGCTCTTTAATATCTTATCAAATTTTTCTTGTGTACTTTTACGAATATCAACCAGCAACTGCCATAAACCACTGTCTAATTTTTTTACGATACTTTTTTCAACAACAAAAGCTGTTCTGCTTGTCAAAATAATGCGTGAAGTTTGTATGTCAGAGAAAGCATAACGGACATCTGAGAGCATAACGGACAATGCATTTTGTTTCTTTAAAGGCATATTTTGCATTGAAAAGTCAATTGTAGGTAAATTGATAACCAAACGTGCAGGCCTATCCAAAATCTGCAAACGAATATTTGGTTTTGAATTGAAAAGCGCAATTATACGTGTATGAGCACTATCACCAATGGTTCGAAAATTGATAAGTTTCAAAGGATCCGCAGCTTGAACACCAGTTTGGCATAACAAAAAGAATAATAAAAAGCATATGAATTGCACAATAACATCCCAATAGGCTGTTTTCAGCTGTTGGGTAAAAAAAACTCTTATCATAAGCCCTCTTATCATAAGCAAAGTAGTCTACACAATATTTGTAATAATTTATCTCGGTTATATAAAAACAATACACCAGATTTATTTTCTATTTTCAATAAATGTTAAGCCCTTTCATTATAAACACTCAAAAATGAAATTACGGTCATAAAAATATTATCATGATACATGATTTACATTGTTACTTGCCAAACGTATGATATCAACATAAAAGAATATTGGTGCTTCCTAGCTGATAATCGATCTAATTATCTGTAACTCATAGTAAGTTATCTTTAAAGGGGTTGTGGCATATTATGCGTTGAGACTTTGTTATGGATGAAAAATTTCTATGTTATAAAATTAGGATTGCATTATTTAAGATTCGTTGGTTCGGGTATCTGAACTGTTTTAAAGATTATTTTACCAGAGACTTTTAAGAAATATGAGTCGTAAGAAACAGATGGGGATAATGATGAGAAATGGTGTAAATGCAGTTATGCATCTACACGTGGTGTTCCATCCTGTTTTTCTGGTACCTCCCTTTTATGGCAGACAGCTCTTTACATCTACGAATAATTACATCGTTCGTTTGAATAAAATTGGGCATGTCGCCTTCAGGATATTAACTTATGTCAAACAAAATGCTTATAGATGCCTCTCATCCGGAGGAAACACGTGTTGTTGTTGTTCACGGCAACAAAATTGAAGAACTTGATTTTGAATCAGAACATAAAAAACAGCTCAAGGGGAATATTTATCTTGCACGTATTACGCGTGTAGAACCATCTCTCCAAGCAGCGTTTGTTGAATATGGTGGAAACCGACATGGTTTTTTAACATTTTCTGAAATTCATCCTGATTATTATCAAATTCCTATTGCTGATCGCCTTGCTCTTCTTGAAGAAGAAGAAAAGGCAGCTGTAGGAGAAAATCCAACAGATGTTTTTACGGAAGAAACAACTAAAAATAAAAAACGCTCCAGAAGAACAAAGAAAAATGCGAAAAACAATGCTATAGCAGCCGATGTTGAAAATGATAATACCTCCGAAGCTGTAACTATTGACCATACAGAAGAGATATTAAATGCCGATGTTTCTTATGATGAGATCGAAATGGTCGGTGCTGAAGACATCCGTGAAGAACTCCCAACATATCAAAGAAAACAAGGGCGCCAGTATAAAATTCAAGAAGTAATTAAACGCCGTCAAATTTTGTTGGTGCAAGTCATCAAGGAAGAACGTGGAAATAAAGGTGCCGCCCTTACAACATATCTCTCTCTAGCAGGTCGTTATTCTGTTCTCATGCCCAACACAGCACGCGGTGGTGGTATTTCACGAAAAATTACGAATGTGCAAGACCGTAAGCGTCTTAAAGAAATCGTAAAAGAATTAGCCGTTCCAAAGGGGATGGGCGTTATCTTACGAACTGCTGGCGCTAATAGAACAAAAGCTGAAATTAAGCGCGATTATGAATATCTTATGCGGTTATGGGATACGATTCGCACTTTGACACTCGAGTCAACGGCACCATGCCTTGTTCATGAAGAAAGTAATCTTATAAAGCGTTCTATACGAGATCTTTATGATAAGAACATTAGTGAAATTCTTGTCTCTGGAGACCAAGGATATCGTGAAGCGAAAGACTTTATGCGTATGCTTATGCCAAGTCATGCAAAAGTTGTGCAACCTTATCGCGATCCTACACCTATTTTTGCAAGAAATAATATTGAAATTCAGCTTGATAAAATGTTGCAACCACAAGTTTCTTTAAAATCTGGGGGATATCTTGTTATTAATCAAACAGAAGCACTTGTTGCTATTGACGTCAATTCTGGACGTTCTACGAGAGAATTCTCTGTTGAAAAGACAGCTTTACAAACAAACCTTGAAGCTGCAGAAGAAGTAGCGCGTCAATTACGCTTACGTGACCTTGCTGGTTTAATCGTGATTGATTTTATTGACATGCTTGAAGAACGCAATGTGCGATTAGTCGAAAAAAAATTAAAAGACTGTTTAAAAAATGATCGTGCTCGTATTCAAGTTGGCCATATTTCACATTTCGGCCTTTTAGAAATGAGCCGTCAACGTATTCGCATATCAGTTTTAGAAAGTACAACACAACCCTGCCCCCATTGCGCAGGAACAGGAAGTATACGTTCTGAATCATCAATTGCTTTACATGTTATGCGCTCCATTGAAGAATATCTTCTTCATAATTCGCAACATAATATTATTGTGCGCACACCCGTAGCAACAGCGCTTTATGTGTTAAATCATAAACGCAATATTCTTGTTAATTTAGAAACACGCTTTAAACTTAATATTAGTATTGAAGCAGATGATAGTATTGGAACGCAACATCTTGTTATTTCTAAAGGCACAATAGCAGAAAGTATTTCTCAATCTCCATTGGAAGATGACAATAAGCAAGAAATTGAAGATTCTATTTTCATAAAAAGTGAATCTATTGACAATTCTCCTCCCATTGAAACAAAACAAAAGCCTCGACGCAAAAATCGCCACGATGAAATTACTGATCCGTCTCTTTCCACCGTTCATAAAAAAGAAGAGACATTGAGTGATGATTCTTATCGTCGAGGACGCCGTCGAGGACGTCGTGGTGGTCGACGCAATCAAGATAATAATCTTCATCAGATTCGCATTCCTTACGCAGAACCAGTAGGAGATTTTGCTCAGCAGGCTTTAGCAGAAATTAAAGCAGCACACCGCAAACGTCGTGTTCCATCTACTCAATCTTCTAAACCTGAAGAAATAAAAGATGATACGCAAGCTCTCGATGTACAACAGCAAGATGAAACAACAAAAAATGAGACAAATTTTAAACGTAAAACACGTAGAACACGTTCTTCAAAGGCGGTAGAAAATAATCTTTCTCTAGAGAATGATCAAAATATCGTAGAACAAAAATCTCTTGAAGAAAAGCCTAAAAGCAGTTCGGTACGTAAAATTAGAGCAAAAAAAGCAGCAAAATCTGTTCATGAAGGTGAGGATACCCCCCCTGAAAACACTAAGAAATCAACACGTAGAACACGTAAAAATTCATCCTCTAAAGAAACAACAGAAATAGAAAAAACATTAGAGAAAGAAACTGATATGAAGGTGGAGAGAACTGTCGAAACTTCTCCTTCCCCAATTGAAGAAACAATCAACCAACCTGTTGTTATTTCATCAACATCTCATGATTCTCCTAAAACTGCGCGTATTGGTTGGTGGAAACGTAGAACTCTTTCAAAAAATTAACAATAAAAAGAAACCGCCACAATTTTTTGTGGCGGTCTCAATAAACAATCATAGAAAAAGTTTAAACTAATTCTATGGACTTGTGTGTATTATTTTTGTTTTGCTTTCTCTTGCTCAGCCCGCATACGCTCTTCAATTTCTTTTTGATTTGATTGAATAGCTTGCTGCAGCTTTATTTGCTCTTGTTGGAAATCTTTTTCTTCCATACCAGGACCGGTATACGCCGCTGTAAATCCATTAAGAGAAAATTCAATAGGATTAGCTGAACCACGGAAATTAACAGTGGTTACAACCATTTTTGTACCACTTTTCATAGCCGCAATAAGCTTATCATCTAAAACATCATTGGCAATACAACTTGGTCCATTACAAATGATATAAGGAATTTTTTTAGAGAAGCCATCACCTATTTGAATGTGAACACCTTCTGGCAAAAAACGACCTGTAGGCACTTGAATACCTATACGTTTTTCATTTTGCTTCCCTTTTATTTCAACAAGATTAAAAGCCGTTAAAGGTTGTCCCGTATTCGATAATACAGTATTCATTGTATTACAAATATCAACATCATGCTGCTTACTGCAAACTTTGTACCAACCTTGCGACAAAGTCTGCGCATTTGCAGAAATACTAGCTACAAGAAAAAGGGCAGCTGCTCCAACTAATACTGAAACAGCAGAATAAAAATTTTTATGCGACATGTTTAAGTTAATCCTTTCAACGCGCTTTTAAGTAATTTCAAAAAAATATTAAGTAAAGTTCCAATTTAAATTTTATTAAATAATAATGAAATAAAAATTAATTTCATTACTTTTACTTCAATATAAAAAAAAAAGTCAAATTTAGAGAAAAACTACGACGATCTATGTAAACTTTTATATACCCATATAGCTTTCCCCTCTTTATCACACGGGTATTTGATGCAATTTATCCATAAAACACCTCTGTGCAATTATGCTAAGATTACACAAACGAATCAATATTGCAATATCAATTAAAATAAACTCCTATGCACTTCTAAAAATCTTATAAATTTCAATTTTTTACACTTATTATTCTACATGTTAGCTTATAAGGTTTTAGAAACAAATATTGCAGTGCATGAAGCTCCAAAATATTAGATAAAATTTGTGTTTTATATGTCCGTAGTATAACTGAAAAGGATAGAGTTAAATTATAAGGACACTTGATAAACTAAATACATTCCTAATCTGCAGCTTTTGAAAAATTGTAAGGATTTTTTTCTGTGGGCACTTTTCTAACCCTATTTATCAAACAATAGTGGTATGCTTCTGTCATAAAACCGCTTTCGTAGTAAAAACTACGTAATGAAGACAGCATACTATCTTAATTTAAATTTTTCTTTTTAGAGAACTTGCAGAAAATACTTATATGCAAATGCTATTATTGCAGTTACACGATCTAAGCTATTTTTCTTTATTGTATCAATACGTGTTATAATAAAGAACCATAAATAAATATGTAAGGGATTCTTTTATTATAATCTTAAATTTTTTTCTTATAAAAAATCAATAATCGGTTATTTTTATAGAATAATTCTGAAAAGTAGAGGAACTGCTTTAAACAGAATGTTTTTCTGCCATTTCTACCAACTCAGTCATAATCGTTGCTGCTCCAATAAGTCTTTCATCAACTGTAGCCCAATCCCGAATAAGAGCAATACTTTGATCTGGACGAATTTTTGCCATTGAACCTTGTTTTCCCACCCACTGAACAAGAGCAACACTATCGGCAAAATAGTTATTGCGAAACTGTATGACAATCCCCTTTGGTCCAGCATCCAATTTTTCTACATGAGCTTTTCGACACAATATTTTGATATGAAAAACTTTAAGAATGTGTTGAACTTCAAGAGGTAAAGGACCAAAACGATCGATTAACTCGGCTGCAAACTCATCAATTTGTTCTAAATTCTCGAGTTCTGTCAAGCGTCGATAAAGCCCCATACGTAATGATAAGTCAGGCACAAAACTTTCTGGTATCATCACGGTTGTAGCGAGTGAAATTTGAGGTGACCATTGCTTATCCTCACTTAGCTCTCCATCTTTTAATTCAGCAACAGCTTCTTCGAGCATTTTTTGATAGAGTTCAAATCCAACTTCTTTGATATGTCCTGATTGTTCTTCACCTAAAAAATTTCCTGAACCACGAATATCCATATCGTGACTTGCCAATTGAAATCCAGCCCCCAATGTATCAAGAGATTGTAACACCTTAAGACGACGATCAGCTGCAGATGTTAAAACTTTACCAGAAGGAAATGTAAAGAGTGCATAAGCACGTTGTTTTGAGCGCCCTACCCTTCCTCGTAACTGGTAAAGTGCAGAAAGACCAAACATCTCAGCGCGATGCACAATTAATGTATTGGCTGTTGGAATATCAAGACCCGATTCAATAATGGTTGTTGATAGCAAAACATCGTATTGTCCATCGTAAAATGCATTCATAATATCATCAAGTTGCCCAGCCGGCATTTGTCCATGAGCTATAACAAATTTGAGTTCTGGAACATGAGTTTTGAGATATTCTTCTACAAAAGCCAGATCAGAAATACGAGGACAAACATAGAAACTTTGTCCACCACGATAATATTCTCGAAGCAAAGTTTCGCGTATAACAAGTGCATCAAATGGTGAAATAAAAGTACGAACCGCCATTCTATCAATGGGTGGCGTGGTAATTAATGAAAGTTCACGGACTCCTGATAATGCCAATCCTAAAGTTCGTGGTATGGGGGTTGCTGAAAGTGTAAGAACGTGAATATCACTTTTAAGCTCTTTTAAACGCTCTTTGTGTTTTACCCCAAAATGTTGCTCCTCATCAATGATAAGAAGACCTAACCGTAAAAAATTGACTGCACCACTTAATAACGCATGGGTTCCAATGACGATATCGATTGTACCATCTGAAATCCCTTTTTTAACTTGTGCAAGTTCTTTCGTTTTTACAAGCCTTGAAGCATGACCAATTTTAACCGGTAATCCTTGAAAACGGGAAATAAACGTCTTGTAATGTTGACGTGAAAGCAAAGTTGTCGGTACAACAACAGCAACTTGATATCCATTTAATGCTGCAACAAAAGCACTTCGAATAGCCACTTCGGTTTTTCCAAAGCCAACATCACCGCATATCAAGCGATCCATCGGCTTTCCTGAGGCTAAATCATCCAAAACGGCATCAATGGCGTTCATTTGATCTTCTGTCTCTTCATAAGGAAAACCAGCAACAAACTCATCAAATGGTCCAACTGGTGGAAGTAAAGTAGGCGCAGCACGGGTCGCACGCTCCGCAGCTATACGAATTAATTGCCCTGCCATTTCCAATAAATGTTTTTTAAGCCGAGCTTTACGTGCTTGCCAAGCCACACCCCCTAATTTGTCTAAAGTTACCTCTGTTCCTTCTGAACCATAACGTGAAAGAAGCTCAATATTTTCAACAGGTAAAAAGAGTAAATCACCTCCAGCATATTTAATTTCAAGACAATCTCGTAAAATTCCAGTCGTAGTGATGGTTTTTAGACCAACAAATTGGCCAATACCATGATCAATATGCACAACAAGATCACCAGAATTTAAAGCAGAAATCTCAGAAATAAAATTTGTATTATTCTTACGCCGCTTTGGTGATCTTATGAAGCGATCACCCAAAATATCTTGCTCTGCTATAATAGCTAAATCTTCAGCTTCAAAACCATGTTCTATCATGATAACAGCTGCTAATATGCGATCTCGTGGTGTTGCTTTGACAGTTTGCAAGGATTTTACAACATCTATTTTTTTCAATCCATGCTCGTCAAGAACTTGTACCAAACGATTGAGAGAACCTTCACTCCAACACGCTAAAAGTACTTTTTTGCCAGCAGCACGTAAAGATGCGATGTGATCAATAACACTTGAAAAAACATTCTTTTCTTGCGCATTACGCTCTTTTACAAAATCATATCCCTGTTTTACTTGTGTGTGAATAACTGTTTGTTCCAAACTTTGTGGAATATTAAAAGGCGAAAAATCAATACGCTGTGAAAATTGTTGCACACACTCCAAAACACGCTCTGGCGTTAAGTAGAGAAGACTAGGATCTATCGGATGATAAGACGTCGTATTTTCTTTATCATTTTCGCGCTCTTTACGCGCGTTATAATAGTCTTCAATAAGGCGATAACGCTCAACGAAAACTTCTTCTATGAGATGTTCAAAAACAAGCGGTAAATTGCCACAATGATCAAAAAAAGTATCAAGGCTTTCATAAAAAAATGGGAGCCAATGTTCCATACCAGCAAAACGCCGACCTTGAGCAAGTGCTTCATAAAGCATGTTATTTTTTTGTGATACACCAAATGTACGGGTATAATTGCTTTTAAAACGGCTGATGCATTCATCTGTCAAAACAACCTCGCTCATTGCCTGTAATAAAAGTTCAGTTTTTTGGCGTGTTGTTCTTTGACTTTCTGGATCAAATACACGGATGCTTTCTAGGGTATCTCCAAAAAAATCAAGACGTAAAGGCTGGATATCCATAGGAGAAAAGATATCAAGTATCCCTCCTCTTACAGCAAACTCACCAACATCGCGGACAACCGTAACGCGTTCAAAACCATTAGTTTCTAGGAATTGAATGAAATGTCCCATGTTATGGCGCTGGCCAACATGTGCATGAATAAGCTGAGCTTCTATCATTTCACGAGGAGGCAACTTTTGCATAATTGCATTGGCTGTTGTTAGGATAATTGCAGAATGTGGATTTTGACGTAAATTGGCCAGGCGTGCCAATGCTGATAGTCGACGTGCCATAATAGCAATTCCTGGTGACACGCGATCATAAGGCAAACAATCCCATGCAGGAAATTGAAGGACGGGCAAATTGGGCTCAATAAAATTTAAAACTTGTTTTAAGTGTGCAATTTTTGTTCCGTCTCGGACAACATAGATGAGTGGTTTACCCTGTGCAATTTCTGAACTTAATTTAGCAAGGGCAAAGGCTTCAAATCCATCAGTAATGCCATCAAAAATCATATGAGCAGGACTATTGGAAGGAATGATATTTTTTTTAAATATAGGCATTTAAATCAATAAGTTAAATAAGTACGATAATTGGCAATATCACGAAAAAGAGGACTATTAATTTCAGAGGGTGGTGTAATTTCTCCGGTAATCCATGTGAGTAAGTCGCGATCATCAAAAGACATAATATACTCAAGTTCAGAGAGTGTTTTATCATTCATTCCAGTGATATGAGCATTAACATAATGTCCAAAAATGAGATCCATTTCACGAATACCGCGATGCCATGCGCGAAAAATCAATCGGCGACGACGTATATCCAATTGATTTTTGTCGTTGACAAAAGCTGTCATAAAAAGTCTCCTTGAATAAAGTAATATAAACCATTCAATTAGTCGTATAAAATTTATACCTTGCCTTTAAGGAAGTTCAATAATCTTCTGATCTTTAAGTGTAATTCGACGATGCATTTGCTTTGCCAAAGCGTAATTATGTGTTGCAATAAGAGCAGAAAGACCAGACTGACGAACAAGAACAGATAAAGCTTGAAAGACATAAGCTGACGTTACGGGATCAAGATTTCCGGTAGGTTCATCTGCTAAAAGAACCGAAGGACCATTTGCTACGGCACGTGCAATAGCAACACGTTGTTGCTCTCCTCCCGATAACTCTGAGGGACGATGGTTTGCCCGATGAGAAATACGCAAATACGTCAATAACTTACGCGCACGATCTTCTGCGATGGACTTGTTTAATCCTGCTATCATTTGCGGTATCATAACATTTTCTAAAGCTGTAAACTCTGGAAGTAAATGATGAAATTGATAGACAAAACCAATATCATTTCGTCTGATAGCTGTTCGCTCACGATCAGAGCGTTTTGCACAAGAAACACCCCGTAACAACACATCACCAGCTGTTGGTTTTTCTAATAACCCCGCAATATGAAGAAGTGTTGATTTTCCAGCACCAGATGGTGCGACAAGGGCGACAAGCTCTCCACGATTAAGAATAAAATTCGCTTTATCTAAAACAATGAGCGGCTTATGACTCTCATAAAAGCGTCTTTCAATCTCTACAAGCTCTAAAATGGCTGTCATTATTCATACCTCAAAGCTTGTACGGGATCTAGCTTAGCAGCACGCCATGCTGGAATAAGAGCAGCAAGAAATGACAAGAATAAAGCCATTGTAGCAACCAAAATGGTTTGTTTCCACTCAATTTGTGCAGGCAATTTTGTTAAAAAGTAAAGTTGAGGATTAAAAACATCAACATTAAATAACCAAGATATAAAGTCTTGGATATGATTAATATTTACAGTCGCGATAACACCTAAAATTAAGCCCAATATCGTTCCAATAAAACCAATCATCATTCCTGTGATGATAAATATACGCAAAATGGCACTCTGTTGGGCACCCATTGTGCGTAAAATTGCGATATCATGACTTTTATCTTTTACAAGCATAATAAGGCCTGAAATAATATTTAAAGCAGCAACAAGAACAATCAGAGAAAGAATGAAAAACATGACATTCCGTTCAATCTGTAAAGCTGAAAAAAAAGCTTGATTACGTGTACGCCAATCAATTAAATAGATCTGTTGATCAACGGCTTTTTCTACAAGAGGTTTTATTTGATCCACAGCATCAGGATCGTTTAGAAATAATTCTAAAGACTGAACCTTATCGCCTAAATTAAAAAACATTTGTGCTTCATGGAGAGGCATAAAAACAAATATTGAATCATATTCAGACATACCAACTTCAAAAATAGCAATGACTTTATAAGCTTTTACACGTGGTGTAACACCAAAAGGAGTCTCATCACCATCAGGGGTAATAATACGAAGATCTCTCCCAACTGTAAGCCCTAATTTTTCTGCTAAACCACTTCCAATTGCAACACCGTCTTCTTGATCAAACTGAGAAATCGAGCCTAATTTAATGTTTTGAGAAACTGTTTTAAGTTTTTCTAGATCTTGTTTGCGCATACCACGAACTAACGCGCCAGAACCACCTTGGGCTTCACCTTGAACAAGCGCTTGGCCTTCAATAACAGGCAAAGCAAACTTCACACCATTTGTAGCTTCTAAAGAAGAAATAAGAGTCTTATAATCAGAAAAACCGGAATCAATTGTTTGAACAATAAGATGCCCGTTCATACCAAGAATACGGTTAAGAAGTTCTGTACGAAAGCCATTCATCACCGCCATAACAACAACCAGAGCAAAGACTCCTAACATAATCCCAATAAGAGAAATAATTGAAATAACAGATGCGACGACATGCTTTTTGTTGGGAATCATATAACGAAAAGCGATCATCCACTCATAAGATGAAAACCATTTATTTTTCAGCCTCTTCATAACATTTCCTATTAAATTATAGAAAGTTGGCTGAGCGCATCTTCAACCGTTAGAGATTTTTTTACACCTGTTTTTCGATCTTTAATTTCAACTTCATTTTGTACAATGCTGTTAGGACCAACAATGATTTGCGTTGGCAAACCAATCAAATCCATTGTTGCAAATTTTGATCCAGGACGTTCATTTCTATCATCTAATAATGGATCAAAACCAGCATTCTTTAATCCCTGATAGAGGAACTCACATGCTTGTGTACATTTTTCATTATCGGGTTTCATATTGATAATCCCAAAATCAAACGGTGCCATCGATTTTGGCCAAATAATCCCCTTTTCATCGTGAGAAGCCTCTATAGCGGCCGCAACAAGACGTGAAGGTCCAATCCCATAAGATCCCATAGAGACCACATGCTCTTTTCCATCTTGTCCCATAACTTTTGCTCCCATTGGAGCAGAATATTTCGTCCCAAAGTGGAAAATATGCCCGACTTCAATACCACGTGCTGAAAGACGATTTCCCTCAGAAATTTTAGTCCACTCTTCTTCATTATGCATTTCTTCTGTCGCTGCATAAAAAGATGTCCACTGTCTAACAGTATCATCTAAAACAGCTTTATCACTAAAATCGATTGAACTGTCGGGAACGTTCAGTTCAAGAAATTGTTTATCACAAAAAATAGCGCTCTCTCCCGTTTCAGCCAAAATGATAAACTCATGACTAAGTTCCCCCCCTATTGGACCTGTATCTGCACGCATGGGAATTGCTTTTAAGCCAAGGCGAGAAAAAGTGCGTAAATAAGCCACAAACATACGATTATAAGATGTTTTAGAGCCTTCATAATCAAGATCAAAAGAATAAGCATCTTTCATTAAGAATTCTCGTGCCCGCATCACACCAAAACGTGGGCGAATTTCATCACGAAATTTCCATTGAATATGATACAAATTAAGCGGAAGATCTTTATAAGAACGAACATAGGAGCGAAAAATATCTGTGACCATCTCTTCATTGGTCGGGCCATAAAGTAAATCACGCTTGTGACGATCTTTAATCTGGAGCATTTCCAAACCGTAATCATCATAACGACCACTTTCACGCCAAAGATCAGCAGATTGAATTGTAGGCATCAATATTTCTATTGCACCAGCACGTTCTTGCTCTTCACGAATAATTTTACAAACTTTATCAAGCACTTTTTTTCCCAAAGGAAGCCAAGAATAAATCCCGGATGTTTGTTGCCGAATCATCCCAGCACGCAACATGAAACGATGAGAAACAATTTCCGCTTCTTTAGGATTCTCTTTTAAAAGTGGAAGGAAATATTGAGAAAGACGCATTGAAATAATTAACTCCTACTCAGATCTATCATATTGGAACAATTTAATATACCCTCTATTCATCTATAGCCGCATTCTGAATACTTGCAAATATAACGATCTTATTGTTTAAAAATTTGTTGTGCTTTATTCTCTATTTTTCTTATTGAGCAATAAAATAAGAATGCTCTTCTTTTTTTAATAACGTAATATGGAAATGCTTTATTTTGACTGATGTAAAAAAACTGTACAGAGAGGTTTTTTTTGCCACATTTCATAAACAGCCGCTCTCACTGCACGTCGTGTTGCCTCTCGAATAACTTCATTATTTTTCCGCTTCATGCGTGGAATGTTATAAACTGTATTTTCCACAACCTCTAAAAGAATATCTTTTAATTTTTCCCCCTCTCCATTACTTTCAGGGAGTCCCAATATGCTTAGACCGATATCATCCAATAACTCATGCTTGCTATTCATATGGAGAGAAACCGCAACATGACCAGCATAACTTAATTTTCTACGCTCACGAATCCCTAGCTCATACTCATCTCCAAGAAGACAACCATCCTTATAAATACGACCAACAGGCACGTGATCAATAACTTCTACAGGCGTTGGTGCAAGACGTAGCATATTACCATTTCTAATATCCTTAACAATTTTAATCCCTGCTTGACGCGCTAAAGCCGCTTGAGCAGTAAGATGTATTGCCTCACCATGCACAGGCACAAGTATCTGTGGTTTTATCCAATCATACATCTGTAAAAGTTCTGAACGACGGGGATGACCTGAAACATGAACAAGGGCATCTTCATTCGTAATCACTTTAATACCCAAATCGATGAAACGATTTTGTATCTCAAGAATCGCTTTTTCATTTCCTGGAATACTTCGCGATGAATAAATAACCGTATCTCCAGTAGAAAGCACAATATTCCTCATCCCCTCACGTGACAGCTTAGCCAAAGCAGCACATGGCTCACCTTGGCTCCCTGTGACAATTAAAACAAGTTCTTTTCGTGGGATGTAACCATAATCATCTTCCGTTACAAATGGCGCTAACCCATCCATATAACCAAGCTCTTGTGCAACCATAATACTTCGCTTAAGGGAACGCCCAATGACAAGAACTTTACGCCCAACAGCTTGAGCAGCAAGAGCAATAGAACGTATCCTACCAATATTAGAAGCAAAAGCTGCTATTGCAACACGTCCTTCAGCTTTCGAAATAATCTCAGAAAGACTGGTTTGGACCTGCTGCTCTGATGGAGATATACCATCCCGACATGCGTTTGTGGAATCACAAAGCAATGCTAAAACACCTTTATCGCCTAATGCTCGAAATCTTTTTTCATCCGTCACAGCTCCAAGCGAAGGAGTATGATCAATTTTCCAATCACCCGTATGAATTACAGTCCCCAAAGACGTTGTAATGGCTAAAGATACAGATTCTGGTATCGAATGATTAACAGCAATTGCCTCTATGGCAAAGGAACCAACCTGAAAACAATCCCCTGCTTGAAAAATATTGAATGACATTTTTTGAGATTCAAAATCTGATTGCCTTTTACTTTCCAATAACCCTGCCGTGAAAGCTGTACAATAAACTGGAACTTGTAATTTTGGCCATAAATCAAGAACAGCCCCATAATGATCTTCATGTGCGTGTGTTAAAACAAGACCACGTATATTATGTTTTTCACTTTCTAAAAAACGAATATCAGGGAGAACAAGATCAACTCCTGGTAATTCAGAACCAGCAAAACTAACGCCCATATCAACAAGTAACCATTCACGAAGATTTTGGGAGCCAAACCCATAAGCAGCTAAATTCATTCCTATTTCACCTACACCACCCAGAGGTAAAAAAACAAATTCATTTTTATTGGTTGCAACCATTAACATCTCCCAAGTCATCCAGATAATCTGATGGTAAAATAATTTCGTTAATAACCGACTGCATGAACAGAAGCAGCCGAACCAAAATGAACATCTCCCGCTGTTATAATGGCTGTCTGACCATTTTTTTGTTTTATGATACCGTTAAAATCACGATCAAGACCATCAAAAATACCCTCAACGATTTTTTCATCATTCATGACTTTGACATATTTTCCGAGGTGAGCTGAATATAAAAGCCATTTATTTCGGATTATTTCACACCCTTTTGGTTGTTTCCAAAGAAGGTAATTTCTAGAAAAAGATTCCGTCAAAACCGTAAATAACTGCTCTGCTTCAATATGCAAACCGATACTCTGTAAACTTGAAGTGGGATAGAGTGCATCTTCATAATTATATTTCACATTTATTCCAATACCAATAACCAATGCATCTTGTTGTGATGGCAATTTTAAAATTTCGAGCAAAATTCCAGAGCTTTTAGCACCTCTAAGCAAAATATCGTTTGGCCATTTTAAGCTTACAATATTGTCATTGCCTGTTTTCTTTTCAGCTTTTATAAATTGTTTTATGGCCTCTGCCACGCTGACTCCAGCAACAAAACCAAGTTGAGCAGCGGTTTGATGAACGATATCATCCATTAACAATAGACTACAATAAAGGTTCCCTTTTGGACTATTCCATGCCCTCCCTCTTCTAGCCCTTCCTTGTAATTGCTCTTGCGCAACAATCCAAAGATAACCTTGATGACCAGTTTGCGCTTTTCGTTGCGCAATGAGATTGGTTGAATCAACACTTTTGTACGATTCAATGATATATCCTTGTTTCTTTGCAAAATCTGATAAAATATAAACCATATTCATTAAAATAATACAGCGGCTGCTTGTTCTGCTAATTCAGTAAACCAAATCCCCAAAAAGGTGTAAAATAAAATAAATAATGCAGAAAGACCAAGACAAAACTGAAGCTCTTTTGATAAAATAACAAAATGCGCTTTTGCGTCATCAAACCACATAATTTTAATAACCCGTAAATAGTAAAAAGCGCCAATGACGGAGGCTATCATACCGACAATAGCAAGTGGTGTCAGACCAGCATGAACAGCAGCAGAAAATGTATACCACTTCCCAAAAAAACCAGCCATAGGGGGTATACTGGCTAATGAGAAAAGCTGTATTGTCATGACAATAGCCATAAACGGATTTGTCTTTGCTAACCCTGAAAGATCATAAATATTTTCAACATTGCCACTCTTCGAGCGCATTCCAAGAATAAAAGCAAATGAGCCAAGAGTGGCACCAAGATAAATGGTCATATAAAGAATAACGCTTTTTACCCCAAGCATATCTCCAGCCGATAAACCTACAAGTGCATAACCCATATGGCTGATCGACGAATAAGCCATTAAGCGCTTAATATTATTTTGACCAATTGCAGCAAACGCACCAAGTATCATTGATGCAAGTGCCATGAAAACCAAAATTTGTTGCCATGCAGGCATCGCGCTATCAACATGCCCTAGGGGAATAAAGGTCATCACAATAATACGGATGATTAAAGCCATTGCAGCAACTTTAGGCGCCCCAGCAAAAAATGCTGTAATCGGTGTTGGTGCACCTTCGTAAACATCAGGTGTCCACATATGAAATGGCACAGCAGAAATTTTGAAAGCCAAACCAGCTAAAATAAATACAATTCCAAAAATAACGCCCAATTGTAAATTTTCACCTTTTAAAGCAAGAGCAATTTCGTGAAAACCAATTTGACCGGAAAAACCATAAAGCAAAGAAATACCATAAAGCAGCATTCCTGAAGATAATGCTCCTAAAACAAAATATTTTATACCAGCTTCAGAAGATTTGACATTATTACGATTAATCGCTGCTAAAGCATATAAAGCTAAGGACTGTAGTTCTAATCCCATATAAAGTGACAGCATATTCCCCGCTGAAATCATCAGCATCATACCAAGGGTTGCTAAAAGAACAAGCACTGGAAATTCAAATATATTGAACTTTTGCGCATTCGCAAAACCAACAGACATAATAAGAGCAAAAAGTGCACCAATAAGCGTTAAAATTTTCATATAACGGCCAAAAGAGTCAATAATAAGCGCATTGGTTTGAAATAAGCCAGTCTTTGGAAAAACGATGAGAATAATAATGGTTGCCACAAGAAGAGCCATGGCTAAACCTGTCACGGTTAAAGAAGCACGCGCATTGGAATAAACGCCAATCATAAGCAACATGATTGCCCCTAATGCAATTAAAATCTCTGGAAGAATTAAAACTAATTGTGTTATTATTTCACTTTGCATGAGAATTCTTCCCTGATCTAGTGTAGTTTATTGATGAGGGCTTCTACGGAAAACGCCGTCACTTTAAGAAGTGGCGCTGGATAGATACCAAAGAATATTGTAAGAATAACCATCGGGTAAAGAATAAATTTTTCCCTTGACGAGAGATCTACCAATACTTTTAAACTTTCTTTATCCAAGGAACCAAAAATCACACGCCGATAAAGATAAAGGGCATAGGCTGCTGATAAGATAACACCTGCTGTCGCTAAAATAACAACAAATTTATTCACTTGAAAAACACCTATTAAGGTTAAAAACTCACCCAAAAATCCTGAAGTTCCAGGGAGACCGACATTTGCCATCGTGAAGATTAAGAAAACAACAGCATATTTTGGCATATTATTCACTAAACCACCAAATGCTGAAATTTCACGCGTATGCAAGCGATCATAGATCACGCCAACACAAAGAAATAACGCTGCTGAAACAATTCCATGCGACAGCATCTGATAAATAGCCCCTTGTATTGCCTGTTCATTCGCAGCAAAAATACCCATCGTTACATATCCCATATGCGCTATTGAGGAATATGCAATAAGTTTTTTGATGTCACTTTGAACAAGTGCAACCAACGAGGTATAAATAATTGCAATAAGCGATAATGTGAAAACAAGAGGTGCAAAATCTGCTGAAGCAATAGGAAACATAGGTAAAGAAAAACGAAGGAAACCATACCCACCTAATTTGAGTAAGACACCGGCTAAAATAACAGAACCTGCTGTCGGTGCTTCCACGTGAGCATCAGGGAGCCAAGTATGAACTGGCCACATCGGCATTTTAACCGCAAAAGAAGCAAAAAAGGCAAGCCATAACCATATTTGCATATGGGCAGGAAACTGATAATTGAGTAAAGTTGGTATATCAAGTGTTCCTGCCTGCCAATACATAGCCATAAGGGCAACCAGCATAAGCACTGAACCAAGTAAAGTGTATAAGAAAAACTTGATACTTGCATAAACACGACGTGCACCACCCCACACCCCTATAATGATAAACATTGGAATGAGGCTACCTTCAAAAAAAACATAAAATAATATTGCGTCAAGAGCACAAAAGACTCCAATAATCGCAACTTCAAGAAGAAGAAAAGCAATCATATAAGCTTTTAATCTCTCTTTAACATTCTCCCAGCTTGCTAAAATACAGAAAGGTAAAAGAAAAGCCGAAAGAACAACAAAAAGAATAGAAATACCATCAACCCCCATATGATAGCTAATGCCATTCCCTAGCCAACTGAATTTTTCAACCATTTGAAAATTGGGGTTGCTAGAATCAAATCCTATCCAAATAATTAAAGAAATAACAAAAACAAATATCGTCGTAAAAAATGCGACATTGCGTATATTATGGCGTGCTGCTTCACTATCATCTTTGATAAACAAAATCAGAAGCACACCCACAAGTGGCAAAAATGTAACCGTAGAAAGAATAGGCCAATCGGTCATTAGTTTACGCCCCCGATCATCATCCATGTAATCAGCAATGCAACACCTATAAGCATCGCAAATGCATAGTGGTAAAGATAGCCTGTTTGCATCCGAACAACTCTATTTGTAATATCAACAACACGCGCTGCG
This sequence comes from Bartonella kosoyi, assembly GCF_003606325.2. NCBI lineage: Bacteria > Pseudomonadati > Pseudomonadota > Alphaproteobacteria > Hyphomicrobiales > Bartonellaceae > Bartonella > Bartonella kosoyi. Next base: position 1,489,695 of record NZ_CP031843.2, on the reverse strand, counting down.
ATACCATTAGGACCTAGACCATCAATAATTTTACCATCTCCCACTTTCCAAAGAAAAGAACCAACCTTAAAGGTAGGATGAACAAACAAAAAGTTATATAATTGATCAAAATACCATTTTTGGTAAAGAAATTGATATAATCCTGGCATAAAACGAGCCATTTTCTTGGGAAGAGATGGAAAAGAAATATAGAACAAATAGGCAAACATAAACCCAAGAACCATTGCTATAAATGGTGACCATTTTACCCAATTAAAAACGTGGTGGGCATCATGAAGAATATAATTGTGGCTGCTTGTAAACAATGCTCCCTTCCAAAAAGCATCATAAAAGTCACCAAAAAAGTAAGGTTGAAACACAACACCAGCAAATATTGCCCCAAGAGATAAAATAAACAGTGGCATTAACATAACTGGAGGTGATTCATGAACATGATGCATAACATCAGCTGTTGCCCGTGGCTTCCCATGAAATGTCATAAAGATAAGCCGCCATGAATAAAAGCTTGTTAAAAAGGCCGCAAAAACAAGGAGATAAAAAGCATATCCTGAAGCAATATTATGCGATGCAAAAGCAGATTCTATAATCGCATCCTTTGAAAAAAAGCCAGCCGTCCCAAAAAGTGTTCCTGGAATTCCAACACCGGTTAATGCAATGGTTCCGACCATCATCATCCAATAAGTGACCTTTATATGCTTGCGTAAGCCACCCATTTTTCGCATATCTTGTTCATCGGATACAGCATGAATGACAGAACCCGCACCAAGAAATAATAAGGCTTTAAAAAAAGCATGGGTAAAAAGATGAAAAACAGCAGCTCCATAAGCTCCAACACCTAATGCCACAAACATATAACCAAGTTGAGAACAGGTAGAATAAGCAATAACACGCTTAATATCATTCTGTACCAACCCCACAGTTGCTGCAAAAAATGCCGTTGTTGCGCCAACAATAATAATCACGGTCAAAGCAGTCGAAGAAAGTTCAAAAATTGGCGACATACGCGCAACCATAAAAACACCCGCTGTTACCATTGTAGCGGCATGAATAAGTGCTGATACAGGTGTTGGTCCCTCCATTGCATCAGGAAGCCAAGTATGTAAAAGAAACTGTGCTGATTTTCCCATCGCACCAATAAATAATAAAAGACATGTAACAGTAATTGCTGTCTGTCCATCAAACTGCCAGCCTAAAAATGTCATATTTTGTACAAAGTTATTGTCTGCAGCTTTTGCAAAAATAGAGGCAAAATCAACCGATTGGAATAAAACAAAAACACTAAATATTCCTAAGAGAAAACCAAAATCTCCAACACGATTGACCACAAAAGCTTTCATTGCAGCTTTATTCGCAGAATCACGCTGAAACCAAAATCCAATAAGCAAATAAGAAGCAAGTCCTACACCTTCCCAGCCAAAAAACATCTGGATCAAATTATTGGATGTCACCAACATAAGCATCATAAATGTAAACAAAGAAAGATAAGAAAAAAAACGGGACCTTGAAGGATCATGGTGCATATAACCAATTGAATAAATATGCACCAATGCCGAAACACTGTTTACAACAATAAGCATGACAGCTGTTAATGTATCAATATGGAAAGCCCAATTAAAACTTAAATTACCAACAGCGAGCCAATGTAATACTAATACATCAATTGCTGAACTATGACCAAGTGCAAGATTGAAAAATGCTATCCACGACAATATGGCAACAATCACCATAAAGCTACAGGTTATCAATTCACTCGCACGATCTCCTATCGTTTTTCCACCTAGCGCGGCAGTGAGAAAACCCAAAAGCGGAAGAAAGACAATCGTATAATACATCACTGGTTAGCCTTTCATTACATTAACATCTTCAACCGCAATGGAACCACGATTACGGAAAAAAACGACAAGAATTGCTAAACCAATGGCAGCTTCAGCAGCTGCGACGGTTAAGACAAATAAAGCAAATATCTGACCAACGAGATCATGAAGAAATGCCGAAAATGCAACAAAATTGATATTAACAGAGAGTAATATAAGCTCAATAGACATCAAAATAATAATCACATTTTTTCTGTTGAGAAAAATTCCAGCAATGCCAATTGTAAACATCAAAGCAGAAACAGTGAGATAATGCGCAATATCGATATACATATCCATAGCCCCCCTTAAATACCTTTACCTGATTCAACTTGCTTGATTTCAATAGCACTTTCTACCGTTCTAGAAACTTGCTCCGCAATAGACTGTCGTTTGACTCCCGACTTATGGCGAAGTGTTAAAACAATAGCACCAATCATTGCAACTAATAAAATTATTCCAGCAATTTGAAAATAGAAAACATAATCCGTATAGAGAATATCTCCTAATGCTTGTGTATTTGTTCGCTGTCCTAAATCCGGCATTGATTGTGTAACATGCGTTCTTACAACTGGAGAAAAATGGCTACTCACAAAAACAACAATCAATTCTACAGCGATAATAATGCCAATAAGAGCTCCAATAGGTGCATATCGAAGAGCACCACTCTTTAACTCAGCAAAATCAACATCCAGCATCATAACGACAAATAAAAATAAAACAGCAACAGCTCCAACATAAACAACAAGCAGAATAAGCCCCAAAAACTCCGCTCCTGCAAGCAAAAATAAAGCCGCTGCATTAAAAAATGCAAGGATTAAAAATAAAACAGAATGCACAGGATTGCGTGCTGTAATAACAATCACTGCACTTGTTAACATCATAAAAGCAAACAAATAGAAAAATGCCGCCGCTAGATCTGTTAGCATAGGCTTCTCCTTAATTATTCAAACAATTGGTACAAACTTCATACCAGATTACACTTTATCGGAAAATTATCCGACACCTCATTGAGCGATACACTTAACGATAAGGTGCATCTATCAATATATTGCGAGCAATTTCTCGCTCCCAACGATCACCATTCATTAAAAGCTTTTCTTTATCATAATAGAGTTCTTCACGCGTTTCTGTTGCAAATTCAAAATTTGGACCTTCAACAATAGCCTCTACTGGACAAGCTTCTTGACAAAAACCACAGTAAATACACTTAACCATATCAATATCATAACGAACAGTTCTCCGCGTACCATCATTACGTCGCGGTCCTGCCTCAATTGTTATCGCTTGCGCAGGGCAAATTGCTTCACATAATTTACAGGCAATACATCGTTCTTCACCATTCGGATAGCGACGCAATGCATGTTCACCACGAAAACGTTGAGAAACAAAACCCTTTTCATAAGGATAATTAATCGTAGGCTTTGGCGAAAAAAATTGACGCATGGCTAAGAAAAAAGCACTCACAAACTCCAATAAAAGGAGTGACTTTGCCGCCTGAATAAAACCTGACATCGTAAAATCTCCTCTTAAACGAAATTCGTAAACTTTAAAAAAGCCGCAGTTATCACAACCATTGCTAGTGAGAGAGGAAGAAAAACCTTCCAACCAAGCCGCATGAGTTGATCATAGCGATAACGTGGAACAAACGCTTTGACCATAGCAAACCAAAAAAATACAAAACAAACTTTTAAAACAAACCAAATAACACCAGGAACCCAATTAAGCCACCAAACATCCAAAGGGGGCAGCCATCCCCCTAAAAATAAAATGGTTGTCAAAGCGCACATTAAAACAATAGCAACATACTCACCAAGAAAGAAGAGCATGTAAGGCGTTGAAGAATATTCTACCATATGACCAGCAACAAGCTCTGACTCCGCTTCCACCAAATCGAATGGAGGACGGTTTGTCTCTGCTAGCGCGGAGATAAAAAATATAATAAACATTGGAAAAAGAACAAACCAATTCCAATCGAGAAAACTATTAAAAGGAAGACCAAGAGTTGTACCAAGCCCGTGACTTTGTTTCTGCACAATTGTTGTAAGATCCAATGAACCACTTACTAAAATGACAGTCACAAGCACAAAACCAATAGAAACTTCATAAGAAACCATTTGTGCTGCTGAACGAAGAGCTCCTAAAAAAGGATATTTTGAATTTGATGCCCATCCCCCCATAATAACACCATAAACTTCAAGAGATGAAATGGCTAAAATGTAAAGCAAGCCGACATTAATCTTCGCAACTTCCCAGCCCTCATTGACAGGGATAACAGCCCAAGTTGATAAAGCAAGTGTCGCTGAAACAAAAGGCGCTAAAAGAAAAACCCCCTTATTTGCACCTGCTGGGATAATAGGTTCTTTCACAACAAATTTAATTAAATCTGCAAAAGACTGTAGTAATCCCCACGGACCAACAACATTGGGACCACGCCGCAATTGTACCGCAGCCCAAATCTTTCTATCTGCATAGAGAAGATAAGCAACTAAAACCAACAAAACGACCAAAAGAAGAAGTGTTTTTCCAACGATAATAAGTAATGGCAATAGCCAAGTCATAAAGAAATCATACATCATTATTCCTTTTCCTTTGCCCTTACTCTACAGCTTGCATAGCACGGCTTCTTGCAAGAGATGAACATTCAGCCATAACGGCAGAAGCACGTGCTATTGGATTTGTCAAATAAAAGTCTTTAACCATAGAAGTAAATGCTTGACTTTCTAGAGAAACCATTTTTGAACCAAGCGCCTTAAGATCACTTATATCAGAAGGCATTATATCATCAACCGCATCAAGATGTGGATAATCATTAAACAAGCACTGCCTTAATTGAGAAAGAGAATCAAAGGGGAGCCTTTGTCCTAAAACATCCGATAAGGCACGTAAAATAGCCCAATCTTCTTTTGCTTCACCTGGAGCAAAACCAGCCCGATTTGTCATTTGAACACGCCCTTCTGTATTCACATAAAGCCCTGATTTTTCCGTGTAGGCCGATGCAGGTAAAATAACATCAGCAGCATGTGCACCATTATCACCATGGCTACCAATATAAATTTTAAAAGCTTTTATATTGGCCAATTCCACTTCATCAGCACCAAGCAAAAATAAAACTTCACAGGTTTTAAGAATATTTGCAACCCCAAGTTGAGACGTAAAACCTATGTCCAACCCTCCAACGGTCGACGCTGCATTATGAAGAACCCCAAACCCATTCCATTCTTCACTCAGAGCTCCAATATTATCCGCTAATTTAGCAAGGCTTTTTAAAACAGATAACCCTTTATTTCCGCAAACAGCCCCCTCTCCGATAAGAATAAGAGGCTTCTTTGCTTCTTTTAAAACATTAAAAAAAGCATCCTCTCCCCGAATAAGTGTCTTTAATGCGTCACTCCCAGATCCAAGATAAGAATAAGGATACCGTAAATCGACTTCCTCTCCAATGAGCGCGATAGGAAAATTTCCCATCCGTTGGCGTTTTAAAATACGCGCATTTAAAACAGCAGCTTCATGGCGTGGATTAGATCCCACAATAAGTAGGGCATCAGCCCGTTCAATCCCTGCAATTGTAGGATTAAAAATATAACTCGAACGCCCAAACTCAGGTGATAAAGAAACCCCTCGTTGACGACAATCAAAGAGCTTGGAACCCAACGAGATCAGCAATGCTTTAAGGGCATACATTTCTTCAACAGAAGCAAGATCCCCAGCAATAGCTCCAATTTTTTCTGGCGAGATTTTTGAGAGAATCATTTTAATTTTTGCAAAAGCTTCTGTCCAACTGACAGGTTTAAGTTTTCCGTCTTTACGTACATAGGGCCTATCAAGCCGCTGAGTCCGTAATCCATCCCAAATAAAACGCGTTTTATCAGAGATCCATTCCTCATTTATATCTTCATTCGTACGCGGCATAATTCGCATAACTTCACGGCCGCGGCTATCAATACGGATCGCACTGCCAAGCGCATCCATAACGTCAATCGATTCTGTTTTAATCAATTCCCAAGGACGCGCATGAAAGGCATAAGGTTTTGAAGTTAAAGCTCCTACTGGACAAAGATCAATAACATTTCCCTGTAATTCAGATGTCATTGCTTTTTCAAGATATGTCGTAATCTCAGCATCTTCACCACGACCAATCAACCCAAGCTCAGAAATACCTGCTACTTCCGTTGTAAAACGAACACACCGTGTGCAATGAATACATCGTGTCATAACAGTTTTGACAAGAGGCCCAATATATTTATCTTCTACAGCACGTTTATTTTCTGTATAACGAGAACAATCACGCCCATAAAGCATTGCTTGATCTTGAAGGTCACATTCCCCTCCCTGATCACAAACAGGACAATCCAAAGGATGATTGATGAGAAGAAACTCCATCACACCTTCACGCGCTTTTTTTACCATCGCCGTATTGGTAAAAATTTCTGGTGCTTCACCATTAGGCCCCAGTCGTAAATCGCGAACCCCCATCGCACAAGAAGCCTGAGGTTTTGGAGGTCCACCCTTGACCTCAACCAAGCACATACGACAATTTCCAGCAATTGATAAAGTTTCATGAAAACAAAAACGCGGGACTTCAGCACCAGCCGCCTCCGCTGCCTGAAGCAACGTGTAGTAATCAGGGACTTCAATCTCTTTACCATCAACTTTGATATTTATCATCACCCATCCAACCTGCGGACAATCCACTTAAAATTTGCATTCGGTTGCTCTTAAAAAAATCTTCTATCCCACTGCTTCCAAAGCAATATTCTTTCTTTGAACAACATTTCGTGTATATTCATCAATCCTACGCTCGATTTCCGGACGAAAGTTGCGGATCAACCCTTGTACAGGCCATGCTGCAGCATCGCCAAGTGCACAGATCGTGTGCCCTTCAATCTGTTTAGAAACCTCAAATAGCAGATCAATTTCACGCTTTTGCGCTCTTCCCTCAACCATACGTCCTAAAAGGCGCATCATCCATCCCGTACCTTCACGACATGGTGTACATTGACCACAACTTTCATGCTTAAAAAAAGCTGATATCCGCCAAATCGCCTTGATAATATCGGTTGATTTATCCATCACAATCACACCCCCTGTGCCAAAAGAAGATCCGACATCGCGCATCCCATCAAAATCCATGATTGCATCAACCATATCTTCACCGCGAACAACCGGACAAGAAGCACCACCTGGAATAACGGCTAAAAGATTATTCCATCCGCCACGAATACCCCCCGTATGTTTTTCAATTAATTCACGGAAAGAAATACCGAGAGCTTCTTCAAAGGTACAAGGAGCATTCACATGCCCAGAAACCATAAACAACTTCGTTCCGACATTATTTGCACGCCCAATTGATGAAAACCACGAAGCCCCTCGACGTAAAATCGTTGGAACAACCGCTATCGATTCAACATTGTTGACGGTTGTTGGACAGCCATAAATCCCCATATTTGCCGGAAATGGTGGTTTGAGACGAGGTTGACCTTTTTTCCCTTCAAGACTTTCGAGAAGTGCTGTTTCTTCACCACAAATATAAGCACCAGCCCCATGATGAATAATAATATCACAAGCATGACCATATTTTGTTTTTTTTCCAAGCAAGCCTGCTTCATAACATTCATCCACAGCCGCTTGAAGCGCTTCACGCTCACGAATATATTCACCACGAATATAAATAAAAGCAACATTTGCTCCCATTGCAAACGTAGCAATAGCACATCCTTCAATCAAAGTATGGGGATCATGGCGTAAAATATCGCGGTCTTTACATGTTCCAGGCTCTGATTCATCAGCATTAACAACCAAATAATGAGGACGACCATCATTCTGCTTTGGCATAAAGGACCATTTCATTCCGGTAGGAAAACCAGCACCACCACGACCGCGTAAACCTGACGCCTTCACCTCTTCAATAATCCAATCACGACCTTTATCAATAATCTCTTTTAGGCCATTCCAATGCCCACGCAACATCGCAGCCTTTAATGATTTATCTTTTAAACCATAAATATTGGTGAAGATCCGATCTTTATCAGCAAGCATACCCCACCTTTTTTTCTATTACCCGTAGCATTTTTAGCTTTTCCTCAAATGCAATTTTTAAAAAACTTCTTAAAACTCTCTACTTTCAATTAAACGTCGTTATAATATGGATAAAATAATGAAATATCTTTTCAAAAAAATATCTCACTCAGATCCCATTCCTTTATGATCCTTTTTCTTTGAAGATTTGAGAGATTTCCTTTTTTCTTCATCCTCAAGAAGAGAGGTTAAACCACTAATCGGTTCCGATGATTTACGACTGTTTTGTGGCCCCACCGTTATTTCAGAACCTTTTCCTGCTTCAAATGCATCAATAATCTCTTCAAGACGCTCTGCTGTAAGATCTTCATAAGTATCTTTAAAAATCATAACCATAGGAGCATTCACACAAGCGCCAAGACACTCCACCTCCTCCCATGATAATGTTCCATCCTGATTAGTCGTAAAAGGTTCATGATGAATTTTTTTCTGACAAACTTTAATCAATTCATCAGAACCACGTAACATACAAGGAGTCGTACCACACACCTGAATATGCGCTTTTGTTCCTACAGGCTTAAGCTGAAACTGAGTATAAAAAGTAGCAACTTCTAAAACACGAATATACGCCATAGAAAGAATTTGAGCAATATGCTCAATTGCAGCACGTGTCACCCAACCATCTTGCTCTTGTGCACGCATTAATAACGGAATAACAGCCGATTGTTCGCGCCCTACAGGATACTTTTCTATAGTACTTTTCACCCATATCTGATTTTCCTTTGTAAAAGAAAATTCTGTGGGCTGATAGACATCATCTGCAAGACGGCGTACGGACATTAGCGATCAACCTCCCCAAAAACAATATCAATTGAACCCAAAATAGCTGTAGCATCCGCCAACATATGGCCTCTGGTTAAAAAATCCATAGCTTGAAGATGAGCAAACCCAGGAGCACGCAACTTAACACGATAAGGCTTATTGGTTCCATCAGAAACAAGATAAACACCAAACTCACCCTTTGGCGCTTCTACTGCAACATAGACTTCTCCAGGAGGCGTATGAAAACCTTCCGTATAGAGTTTAAAATGATGAATTAGCGCTTCCATCGAGCTTTTCATTTCACTTCGCTTTGGTGGTACAATTTTGCGATCCAAACTCGAAACGGGTTCATTCTTTTCAGTCCCCAATAATCGTTCTACGCATTGACGCATAATTTTTGCTGATTGGCGCATTTCTTCCATACGAATAAGATAACGATCATAACAATCACTATTTTTACCTATAGGAATATCAAATTCCATTTCATCATAACATTCATAAGGTTGACTTTTACGCAAATCCCATGGCACACCAGCTCCACGGATCATAACCCCAGAAAAACCACGCGCCCAAGCTTCGTCAATACTGACAACACCAATATCCACATTACGCTGTTTAAAAATTCGATTTGGTGTCACAAGCGCATCAAGTTTTCCAAGAGAAACAAGAAACGGATCAATAAAATTACCAATATCCTCAACTAAAGATTCGGGTAAGTCTTGATGCACACCACCGGGACGAAAATAATTTGCATGAAGACGAGCACCACAAGCACGCTCATAAAAAATCATCAATCTTTCACGTTGCTCAAACCCCCAAAGCGGTGGGGTCAAAGCACCAACATCCATCGCTTGTGTCGTTACATTAAGCAAATGATTAAGAATACGCCCAATTTCAGAAAACAAAACACGTATCAATTGCCCTCTTTTAGGAACTTTAATACCCAACAACTTTTCAATTGCAAGAACAAAAGCATGTTCCTGATTCATAGGAGCAACATAATCTAAACGATCTAAATAAGGCCCCGCTTGAAGATAAGTCTTTGTTTCCATTAATTTTTCAGTACCGCGATGCAATAACCCAATATGTGGATCTACACGCTCAACAACTTCACCGTCCAACTCCAAAACCATGCGCAAAACGCCATGCGCTGCAGGATGCTGCGGACCAAAATTGATATTAAAGTTTCGAACATTGACCTCAGCCACAATCAACCCCTTATTTTTTTAAAACTTCATATCAAATCTTAAAAAAATCTATCATACTAAAAACATTTAACTACTTAAGAAATACACGACTCTAATATAATGCCTTATCAAAACCAATCTTATTTTTTTCCATCTTCTTTTCCATCACAGGGTAAAATATATTCTGCTCCTTCCCAAGGAGAAAGAAAATCAAAATTACGCATTTCTTGGCGCAAAACAACAGGCTCATAAATGACCCTTTTTGCTTCGTTATCATAACGGCATTCAACAAATCCTGTTACAGGAAAATCTTTGCGTAAAGGATAGCCTTCAAACCCATAATCTGTTAAAATCCGTCTCAAATCTGGATGATCTGAAAATAAAATCCCATACATATCATAGGCTTCTCGTTCATACCACTCTGCACCAGGATAAACCGCGCAAGCTGAAGTAACAGGCGTATTTTCATCTGTGCGAACTTTGACACGTAAGCGTAAATTCTCACGAGGAGATAATAATTGGTAAGAGACATCAAAGCGCTTATCGCGAGAAGGATAATCCACACCACTAATATCTGTAAGATTAATAAATTGACAGCGAGAATCATCACGAACAAACATTAAGACATCGGTAATTGCATCAAGACGTGCCACAATGGTTAATTCACCAAAAGCAAGAACGGACTCTTCAAGTTTATTGCCTAACTTGTTTTTCAAATAAACCGCAAGTTCAACTAATGCTTCATCCATCATAACACGAAAACTCTCTAACGCTCTATGGATCCGGTACGACGGATTTTTTTCTGTAACAACAATATTCCGTATAATAATGCCTCTGCTGTAGGCGGACACCCTGGAACATATATATCTACAGGCACGATACGATCACATCCACGCACCACTGAATAGGAATAATGATAATATCCCCCACCGTTTGCACATGACCCCATAGAAATCACATAACGTGGCTCTGGCATCTGATCGTATACTTTTCTTAAAGCAGGTGCCATCTTATTTGTTAGAGTCCCTGCGACCACCATCACATCAGATTGACGGGGTGAAGCTCGTGGTGCATATCCAAAACGCTCATTATCATAATGAGGCATTGAGCATTGCATCATTTCAATAGCACAACAAGCCAAACCAAAACTCATCCACATTAAAGAACCAGTACGTGCCCAAGTAATCAAGGCATCTGCTGAGGTAATTAAAAAACCTTTATCTGATAATTCAGCATTAATATCACGAAAAAACTTATCATCTGATCCTATCAATTTACCCGTATTGGGGTCAATGATTCCTTTTGGTTTTGGAGCGGTAATCGTTGAATTATTAGATCTTAATTCCATTCAAGAGCTCCTTTTTTCCATTCATATATAAATCCAATAGTCAAAATCGCTAAAAACACAATCATCGACCAAAAGCCAAACATACCTATCGATTCGAATGAAACAGCCCAAGGAAAAAGAAAAGCAACTTCAAGATCAAAAATAATAAACAAAATTGAAACCAAATAGAAACGAATATCAAACTTCATACGTGCATCACTAAATGAATTAAACCCACATTCATACGCCGATAACTTTTCAGGATCGGGAGAACGATACGCTACAATGTAAGGTGTAATCAATAAAACCCCAGCAATAACCGCTGAGACAATAATAAAAATCAAGACTGGCAAATAAGAGCTCAATAAATAAGCCATAACCCTCTTCCATCTTAATAAAACGCCTGAATTTAACATAATGACCCGATATTGCGAGATCAAACAGACAAATTTAATAATCGCTCTATTAATTCTACTCATACTGCTTGAAAGGTATACAGAGCGATACTTTTCTTATCGGCATAGGTAACGCAGAGCAACAAAAGACGCAAGCCCTATTCTTACAAACCATGTAAAAAGGAAGAAAAAATATATACCCCCTAAATTAGACACTCCACCTAATTCACAGCACACGAACATCGTAAAAAGAAATCCATAAAGAAATATAAAATGGCGCGAGTGACGGGGCTCGAACCCGCGACCTCCGGCGTGACAGGCCAGCACTCTAACCAACTGAGCTACACCCGCGCATTCTTTCGCACCAATTTATTCTCGGTACAAGCGGTCGTGTAAGGGGTTCGTTCGTTTATGTCAAGAAGGATTATGCATTTTTTAAAAAAATTATCAAATAACATCTTTATTCTTGCGTTTAGAAAATTTTTTCCTTAAAGAGGACCTATTCAGTTGCTGATCATTGCATTGGGCGATTAGCTCAGCTGGTAGAGCGCCTCGTTTACACCGAGGATGTCGGGAGTTCGAGTCTCTCATCGCCCACCATACTCTTTTACTTTTTATTTAAATTGCTGATTTTGCGTATTTTTTGAGAAGTGAGGAATCCCTGAATAAATGTAAGGGTGTAGATTTTTGAAATTTTTTTGTTAAGCTTTATGCTTTTGGTTTATGCCTGATTAGCACTGTTAAGTTGTATTCTTTAAAATACACAGTTTAACAAATGCTCTAGCATTTTCGGAATTGCTTTCCATCTCTTTAATATCATTCAAAAAATTAAAAGATGTTATTACGAAAGCTTGATTCTTTCATAAAAGGATTTCTCTCTATTGATCTAAGTGTATCGCTCAAAAAGCTTGTTCTTCTATTCAAATCAATCCCTTGCAAATCTTGCGTAAAATTTTATTCAAATAGTGTAAGAATTAATAAAACTCACTGTTAATCAATAAAAACTTTGCCGTGATTATTTACTGAATTTTTCAGTTTTTTCTCTATGAGAATAAATCAGCTGTTTTCTTGAAGTAAATCTTTAATTATACGATATATCTAATTTATCTCTCATAAACTGTCAGAACAATGATATCTTCTTTTCGCACAATATGGACGATCTAAATAGAGTAAATATCTGGAAAGGTAAAATAATTCAAAAATATACGTCCGAAAAAAAATTACTGTAATTTATAAAACATCCCCAACTAAACATATCTTATCACTACGAAAATGATTGTCAGAAATTTTAACAATAAAAATATTGTTTTCTGACAAACTTTTAGACAGGAAAATGAAATGATAACTGTCATATTTGCCTTTTATTTTTTCAAAAAGAATTATTATGTTTACAAGTAAAAATATTAAGGTAACACACTCGAAGAATTGGCTTATGAGGGATTATTTTGCTTGAAATTTAAATAATTTTATAAAAAACACTTTAGAATGCCTATTAAAATGATTGACCTTTTGTAAGAAGTTTGTCAAAAAGCGTATCTAATTTGGAGGGGTGGCCGAGCGGTTTAAGGCACCGGTCTTGAAAACCGGCGTGCAGGAGACTGTACCGTGGGTTCGAATCCCACCCCCTCCGCCACAGCGCTTTTATCGTGCTCTAACTTCTTGATTCTATATATCTTTTTTTAAGGTTCGGGATAAATAAATAAAGGTTCGGGAATAGAATTTTCCAATGTACCTCTACAGAGCACTTCCTTTTTTCCCAACTTTCTCCAACAATTTTTTAAATTCTGCCGAATCCTGTTGTGAAAAATTCTCTAAAGTTTTAACAAACATACTCATAGCTTCACGCCCAAATGAATCAGAAGGTTTGATTGTAAAATTCTTACGACAAATATCAGCCTCTTTTCTTAAGAGAGAAGCCATATCTCGATCTAAGTCATAAAGCTCTATGATCTTGTCTTCCATTCCTACTGGAATGGATTTCTTGCCAATCTCAACAGAAGATAAAAATGCTACAGATATGCCTAGTTTATCAGCCATATCTAAGAGTCGTTCGAAACGATCAATGCGAATTTTTCGTAAAATTTTGCCAAATGATGTAAGCATATAAAAAGTCCTGCTAGAAAAAAATCTTCTTATGATTCTAGCAAATATTTTTGAGATTTTCTCAATTATTAGGAATCAGAACTTCTTTTCTAGGTATTTTTTGAGAACTTTTATGAAAGATTTTTGGGGAGCTAATTTTTTGAAAACCACTGCTTTAAGTGTGCAATGACATTATCTATCGCATCTATGAAGCGGGCAAAATCGAGGATAAGCAAAAAAAGAAAAAAGGCTATCCACTTCATGAAACGAGACATCACTTTCACACTTTGATAGGTAATGATGATTTCTTGAAGCATTTCTTTTTCCGCTTCTGTAAGCTCTGTGTGTTTTTCAGCTTTTTTTCTTACCATGTTTCCACCCACATAAGCGTTCACCCTGTTTATTATGTTTTAAAATCTCTCTTGCTAAGTTTGAACTGATAACCTTCACATCTCTCTTGTCTAAATAAATAGGCAACCAACCAACACAAGAAGAAGCATATTTATGGGTCACGCAACCAGTCAGAGAGAGCAGCACGCACATCAGCATCACTTTTCTGATTAACTTCATTTTCCACCTCAAGTCGTGCTGTTGCTGTCTGTAAAATATTTTCTGTTTGCTTTTGCTGTTCCGCCTTTTTTCCAAGAGTGAAAGCTTTGGCTAAAACTATAAAAAAAGCGGCTAAAGCCGCACCTGTTAACATCAAATTTTTTTTCATCCATAAGATCATAAACAGTGTTCCTTAAAGCGCTTAGCAACAAAGAAAATACCAACCCCTGCTGCTAAAACCATAATAGCAGCGAAAGCCCATTGAATAGGACCATTGCCAGCTAAAAAACCACCAAGACCTGAGAAAGAACCAATAATAGGTGCTAATGCTTCTGCTTTAAAAATACCTGTTGAATCCTTTGTTTCTACCGTTTGATAGTTCGAGGAAACAAAAGCACCTTTCGCCCATAAGCCTGCTTCTGCTGCACGCCGGTGTACGAGACCTTGTAAACGTTTCCCACCCGCTTTGGTCCATTTTTGTAATTCGGCAGGTATTGCTTCATAATCGCCTTTGTTCAGTCTTTTAAGTAACGTAGAATTTTGGAAAGCTGGAATACCTACATTATAACAAAAGGAAACAAGAGCACCAAACTGCTCGTCACTTAAAATCACACCAACTGCTTTTTCTACAGCTTGTTCATATTGCCGCAAATCTGCTAAAAGCATGTTTTCAGCTTTTTTTTCTGTAATCATCATGCCCTCAACAACGGTTGGTTTACCAGCTTTCCCCGTATGTCCATAGCCAATAGTCCAAACACCAGAGATATCTTGATAAGCCCGTAATCGCAAACCTTCCCACTGTTTTAAACAATGTAGACAATCTTTATTTATTTTCCGTGCCATTACTTTATTCCATCCTATAAATACACCTTTATGAGTACTGCTCCATCACCGCCATCGCCGCCAATTTTGTCACCACCGTGTTTCCCATCGAAATATCCGCCGCCACCACCACCAGCTCCATTCCCTCCGCGCCCCCCTTTACCACCTTTATAACTCTCACCACCTTGCCCCATGATAGACCCCATACATTTACCACCACCTCCCCCTCCTCCACCAAGAAAAGAACTTCCACCGGTACCTGCTCTTTTTCCGTCTATTCCACTTCCTCCACCATTCCCACCAGAAAAAATAAAGCTCTCACCACTGATGCCCCCTCTGTTTCCTCCTCCATCCCCACCTTTCCCTCCAAAGTTAACCAGAGCCATAGAGACGGAATATCCTCCTTCTGCTGTAACAAGCCCTTTAATCATTGTCCTACCACCATTGCACAAAATGTTACTGTCATTGCCTTTACCACCACGACCAATGTAAGCTGTTTTTAATTTATCTAAATCAGAACCTTTTATTTTAACATGCACGCATTGACCGCCTCCTCCTCCACCATCCTTAACGCCTCCACCACCACCAGCTCCATTCCCTCCGCGCCCCCCTTTACCACCTTTATAACTCTCACCACCTTGCCCCATGATAGACCCCATACATTTACCACCACCTCCCCCTCCTCCACCAAGAAAAGAACTTCCACCGGTACCTGCTCTTTTTCCGTCTATTCCACTTCCTCCACCATTCCCACCAGAAAAAATAAAGCTCTCACCACTGATGCCCCCTCTGTTTCCTCCTCCATCCCCACCTTTCCCTCCAAAGTTAACCAGAGCCATAGAGACGGAATATCCTCCTTCTGCTGTAACAAGCCCTTTAATCATTGTCCTACCACCATTGCACAAAATGTTACTGTCATTGCCTTTACCACCACGACCAATGTAAGCTGTTTTTAATTTATCTAAATCAGAACCTTTTATTTTAACATGCACGCATTGACCGCCTCCTCCTCCACCATCCTTAACGCCTCCACCACCACCACCCCAAGCCCATACTTCGATATCGGTCTCATCAGTAATACCATCCGGCAATCGAATATCCCCACTTTCTGTCATGAGAATTTCAACAGGTTTGCTAACCCCACCACCATTGTTGCCACCGCCATTGCTATTGCTACTATTGGCTTTGATTGAAGCCATCAGATTGGCTGGTGAAATAAGCGCGTTTATTGTTTTTGTGCCATCAATCCAATCTTGTTCTGCAAGAGGTTGAATGAGATCAACTTTTTTCTGTACACTGCGCGCTATCTCTTGCGCTTTATCGGCTTCTGTTTGTGCAATATTTGCCTCAGCTTTTGCACTGTCTCCCGTTTTTTTTGCTGTCTCAGCCGTTTTTTTTGCATCTACTGCATAATTTTTTGCATCTTTCGCTGTATTTAATGCAACATCCGCAACATTTTTTGCTTCACTTGCAACATGAATCCCTTGTTCTACATCGTCTTCAACTTTATCAATTTTTGCAATCTGTGCACGTTCTGGAGGAGTTAAGATAAGATGCTTTTTCCCCTCCTTCATATTCTCCATATCAAATGCATCTTTTTCTATTTTATCTGGATCATAGACTGATTTTGACATACCGAAAGACTTTGACCCTACAAAATAACTAATGGTGTTTTTGAGATCTACCGGAGATATGGGATAATAAACACCTTCATCTCCCTTCCGCCATTTTTCCATCGTTGGTTGAGTAGAACTCAACCATCGTAGCTTTGATCTTTCCTCTGTGGTTAAGATCTTTTTGGTAGGACCCTCGTGCATATTTTCCATAGAAAATGCATTTGCACCCACATTATCGGGGTCATATGTAACAGCCTTCATATCGCCAAGTCCTAAAGGCGATACTTTTACCCAGCCAGCACCTGATAAAATCGTATTCTCACAAGCTTCACCACTTGCTTCAATATCGTGAATTGTGACCTTATCTTTGTAAGCAAGAGCTCCACTATCTCTCTTTGCAAGCGCCTCATCAGCTTTCTTTCCTTGAGCTGCACTCGCAAAATATTCTACCTCATAAGCCGCAGCACTTCCCACTGAAACCGGTGCAAGAGCCTTACTATCTAAAACACCTTCTTTGACTTCTTCTTTTGTTGCTGGTTCAAGCATAAATATATGTGTGTGATAGGGTAATGGCATCGCGTTTCATTCCTTAATCAGTTCGTTGTCTTGTTGTGTGAGAGAGAGGATTGCAATTCATCAATAAGTTTTTGCATGGTCTCTATGCGTTTATCTGTCGCTTCTTTATATTCTGCCAAAGCGCTTAAAAGATCATGCTGTATGTCGCTTTTGACAAGATCAAGCACCTTATTTAAAGGTGCGTGGACCATTCTATTGCTTGCATAAAAAAGGACGCGAATTTGCTCCGCGTCCGCAATATCATCAATAGCAGACGGATTATTGATCATCTGAAAACCTTATGATTTTATGGCATAAACAACCGGTATATTAACAGGGCGTGTTTCTGCCTCGCCCGTTGAAGAAATCGTTACCTTATGCGTGTGCACTCCAGCAGGTTGTGTTGTTCCTCCAAGAACGGCATAGTGATAAGAGGGATTTCTTCTACCAATATCGTTGGCACTCCATCCCACTCCATTATACTGAAACTCGTGTGTATGCTGCCCTGCTTCTTCAATGGTGGCAACATGCGTATGCGATTTAAGGCAATCTTGCTGTATATCGGCAAATTGTCTATTCCTATCTAAACCGCGTCCATCATCAAAGCCCCGTAAAAACATTCCTCTAAAGTCTGGAACTTTAAAGGTTGTATCGCTATCTTTTCCCCATTTATCCCCTATTGCCTCGAATAATTGCGGATAATCTTTTCGTTTATAGCTTGCACCATCACACAAGAGCCAACCATTTGGGACTTCTTGCATAGCAAAAGTTGCAATAAACCCGCAAGGAAAGGTTTCGACCTTTGGTGGTGGAATGGGGGTAGGATTTAAAAGATACCAACCATCACGATCTTTTGTTGATACACCATCATTATAGACTATTTCATAAATTCCCCCCGTTTGTAACTCACCGCCTATCAATGGCACTATCCCCGTATTGGTTGCTTTATAGAGTGACTTTGCTCCTATATTATTCACATTGATTGTCGCAGGTCCCACATTTGTACCACCCGCTTTAAAGCGTAGAATGATATCATTTTTATATTTTTCTAGAGGTGAAACCGTTGTTAACGTTATGGATGTTGTTTTATCTTCCCCATTCACCATAAATTTTGTATCAAGAGAACCACCATTATCGGCAAGATATTCACGTATACGCTGCATCATGACCCGCGCACTATCATTGACAGAACTAGGTGGTTGTCCCTCTGCCCAATTAATCATGCTATCTGAATGCGCATTTTTATCAGCTGTTAACGACCAATCATAAATATTAGACATGATAAGCCCCCGTTCTTCTTAATAATTCTTCTCGTAATTGTTGCTCTTTTTGCTGCCCATATGAGCGAACAGAATTTCTCCTTGAAGGATCAATAAGAGGCGTTAAATCTATCGGGCGTGCACTTGATTGTGAAAACCCCGCCATCATTGGTTGTTGCATCATTTGTTGATGTGCCATCTCTATTTGTTGATTTTGTGCATCTTTATTCCGTCTTATCAAATCAACCAGATTCATCACCCCCTTTTTAAGCGCACCAGCATCAATCTTTTGCCCCTGCAATGATGTATTTTTCTGCAATGGCATATTTCCCATAGACCGTCCTATGAGAGTATCTCCACTTTCATGAGCATGCATTCTGTTTGGTAATGGCGTGTCATATGCTATCAACGGCTCTCTTGCTTGATCACCTTGAATCGCCTTTTGAAATCTCTCAACACCGCGCAAGGCAAACGTTTCATTAGGCGTGGTTTGGAAGTTGCCTTGGGGGGATTGTGTCATACCCTTCGAAGCACCTCCCGTTTTATTGTAAAGTCCATAAATATGATTCATAAAATCCCCTGCGGTTGCCTCCACATTTCCTCCGTTAAGGACAACTGCTTGATGCCCTAAAAGCTGGCTTGCTGGCATATTGGGATTTTTGATAAGTTTTACAGCCCCTGCTGGTCCTTGTTGGTGCGCCAAATAAAGTTCTGCTGGTGATGGCTCTCTGCCTAATGCTGTGGCTAAATAACGCGTGTTGTCCTTCGTTAATCGCGCCATAGCATCAGTTGCTTGAAAGGGATCAAACTTATTATTCAGTTGATACTGTTTTGCTGTTGAATCGAGAAATTGATACAGCCCTCCTGCATTACTTTTGCTATTTCTTGCATTTGGATTGCCCTTACTTTCTATCATAGCAACCCGTTCAAGAAAGCTTTCTGGCAAACCATATTTTTGTGCTGCCTGTGAGATAGCACGTTTCACATTGGGATGAAAATTGATCATTAGTTTATAACCGTTCTATCAACACTGCTATTCAAAAGAATGCCAACAAAATTGATGAGTTTTGTGTGATCTTCTTTGGTTATTAAGCGTTTCTTTTCTGCTTCATGAAACTTTTTAATTAATTCAACGGCTTTTTCTCTTGCTAACCCAAACTCCCCTTTTTCACGCGCTGTTATGAGAGCCACAATATCCCTTTCAGTCTCTTTATGAATGCCTAAGAGTTTGCGTCTCCATTCCCTTGCAAAAGTTTTCATAGCTGCCTTGATGAGACCAATCTTTCCTATACTCACCCCTTCTATTGTCTTTTCTTCTACTTCACCCATATGGTTTGGCAAGCGTGCAAAAAGCCTTGATCTCTCCACCTCTGGTCGCAACACTTTCATAAGCTGTTTGGCTTTATCCTCACCAAAAATATGCTGTAATTTTTCTTGACCATTTTGCGTATCAAACAAACTCAAAAGATTATGGTCAAAATTTCTTGCATTGCCTGCCGCATGTTCTAGTTGTGAGCGTACACCTTTTTGAAAGGCATCTTTTTCCATCACCCCAAAATCCGAAAGTTGACTTTTAATTGTATCGAGATTAACGCTCTTCTTCAGCGCTTGCTCTCCTTGCTCTAGGGCATCGCCAATAGTACGCTCGTCATAATAAATTTTCCGTGCTTTAGCATAATCTGGAGATGACGTATCCAAAATGTCCAGAATGCGTTGTTTGAACAGAGTCAAATCTCGCGCATACCCTCGTTTTCCTTTGAGACGCGCAGAATTAATTTGATCATCCAAAACCTCTTTCATCTTATGTAAAATCCGCATATTCAGCTTTGGATATCCATTGCTTCCTACAACTGTTGCATCCGCTTCATTGGGCATTTGCGCAATTGCTTTTTTATAGGCTTTTTGAAAGGCAGGAGTTTTTTGCAATTGCGATAAATCTTTACTGACAGCATTGGAAATAGGAGAAGCTTTCGCCCTTTCATAAAATGGTTCAGCTTTTTTCTGTGCTTGTTTGATAATCTCTTGCTTTAAATTAAGCGTATCGACCTTTGGACCCATCACATCTGTCAATGCATCCTTTACCCGTAGTGCACTCGCATCTTGCCTTTCATTCAAACGATTACTTATGAGCGAATATGTATCAGAATCTTTTTTTGCCGCTCTAAAAGCTCTGTCTGCAAGCTCATTATGAAGATCAATAATCATTGAATCAGGACCACGCTGTTTTAATGCTCTCTCAAGCTTATCGACACCTTCATCCCCTAAAGTTTGGCTTACATCCCTAAGCGCTCTATCGCTTATCTGAAATGCTTCTTTTTCTGCCATTTGCGCGGCTTTTGCCGCCATTTCAGCTGGACTTACCGGTCCTCTCAATGCTGCTTTGAGTGATTTTGTTACAAAAGGTGTCACTTTTGACACACCACTGGCAACAAATGGCGTTGCACCACCTAGCCCTGCACCAAACCCAGCAGACATGAGAGTATCTGCAAACCCTTCTCCCTCACCACTGCCTGCTATTCCGCCATAAATAGCTCCAGTTTTTGCTGCACGCCCCAAGCTAAACTTTGCCGCCTCTTTACTTGCTGCGGCTTTTATTGCTGCTTCACCTGCCGCTTTTGCTGCTGTGCGTTCTGCACCTTCTGCCAAAGCAGATTGCACCGCCCTTTCTCCTGCTGCTAGAGCTTTACTGGTTATTTGTGCTCCTGTGGCACCTGCTCTGCTTCCCAAAAGCACATCAGCTCCAATTGCCGCACGACTAGCAGCTGTAGCTGCTGCTGCGGGTGGAAAGAGGGCAGAAGCAATTACGGGTGCCGCAGCACCCGTTACATTTCCCAGAAGAGATGCATAAAAATGATCTCGGTTCGCCGCCCTTTGATAGTCACGCCATCGCTTTGTCACTTCATTATATTTTTTAACCGCCTTTTCATCTCCCTTCCAATAATCCCAAAACCCTGCTTCTAATATTCCAGCTAGTTCATCATCATAGCCCATAGTTAACCCATGAAGAGCTCCCCATCCAAAAGCACCCGCAGCACTTGGATGTGGACCATCTTCTTCTGTTTCTTTTGTGGTACCTTTATTTTCTGTAAAAGAACCACTCAACTTTTCCTTATTTTTTGAAAAAAGCTCTTGAAGCTGTTCTGGTGTATAGTCACTTACATGCCCAATGACTCTCGTATTTTTTCTATGAATGAGAGGAGGAATTAATTCAGCCATTGGTTTGTTTCTCCTTAATGCGTCCATCACTATCAATAAACAGTATGCCTTCCGGCAATGCTTCTATCTGTTTTTCTAGTGAAACATCGGACTGCGTGTTATTTTCCTTATAAGCATCTTCTCCATAGGCTGCTCGGACGAGTTCGCTTGTTGCCTCTGCGCCACCAAAAAGAATTGCTCGTGTTGCCGCATTGGATTTATTGAAAGTGTCAATAACGGTTTTTAAAGATTTCTTCATTTGCTCTGCGGAAAGGTTTTGATACAGTGCCGCTACAGAGTTTTGTAAGGTTTGCAATTCCATATTAGACAAGTTCCCAAAGCCAGATGCACCATTTGGTGAAAATGCTTTCGCTTTTCTCAAGGCATCAATCCCAATATTCGCCTTTAATGAATCAAGCATATGCCCAAAATCTTTTGCCTTAAAACCAGGTACGAACGACCCCCAATAACCCGTAAAACCAGTAACATGCGGGTGTTCCTCAACAATTTTTAGCAATTCTTTAGATGCCGAGAGTATACGATTGGACCTCTCCGTTGTATCCAGAATTTGCATTTGTATTTTTTGATTTTTAATTTCCTGTTCGCGTTGCTCTTGGATTAATTTATGTTCTGCACCACTGCCTGCAATTGGCATCGCACGTATGCCGTTAGGGGCATTTTCATCCTTAACAAACATATAACCTGCTTCGGGCTTTGACAGCATGCTATCAGTATTTCCCCCTAATCCAGAAGCAGTAGAACGTTGTCCCCCTTGGACTGGGATAATTTTTCCGGTGCTTGTTGAGACTTGGAAAGCCATATCCTCAGGCAATCCCTGCTCTGCCTTTTCTTCCGCTGTGAGTGTTCTATAGCCTTCTTGGGGGCTTAACGTGTTGCCTATGACCTTCTGAGCAAGATCTGGATATTGCGCAACTGCTTGTGCGTCTTCATTACTATACCCTTTTGAACGCAAAAACTCTAAAGTTTTCTGACTATCGCTTGTCTGAGGGCTTAATGTGCTGCCAATGATTTTCATGGCAAGATCTGGATATTGCGTGATAGCTTGCGCATCTTCATCGCTATATCCTTTAGACTGTAAAAATTGCAAAGTTTGTTTATGTTGTGCGCGTTCCTTGTTGCCCTGCCGCATAAGAATAGATGCATTTGAAAAACTTTCCTGTGGTGTCTTTCCTAACGCAAGCCCCGCAAAAAAATCCATGAGATGCTCGGAAAATTCTGATTTTCTAAAACGCTCCCATAAGTTGCTTGGATTTTCGTCTTTATGGATAAAGTTCCCAACGGCGTTTACATAATCCGTTGCTTGTTCTGGCATATCATTTGTTTTTAAATGTTCTTCTTCTGAAATAGGCGTATGAGAAAGTGTTTCTTCATTGATAGGGCTGCTTCCTTGCGGATTTTCTGTCATAAACTGCCTATTGCTTTGCGCAATATAATCCATGGCATCTTTCTGCTGTTTCTGTACTCCATTCTCATCAGCTTTATCTGTGTTAGCAACAAACGAAGATTGAAAAGGCAATGTTTCAACGACTTCTTGCTCTGAAATGCCATGCTTGTCTTGCTCTACACCCTCTTTCTCTTTGACAAAATAATTTGAATAATCCGGCAAGGGAGGCATTTGGTTTTTTAAATCATCCGTAGACATAATCAATTCTGCTGGCGTTTTTTTCCCAACTTCTCTTCCTGTTTGAGAGCCACGAATAAGCCCACTAAAATCGACTTTTTCTGGCTTATTAGACTCGTCGCTCGCATCAAAAGGATTTGTGCAAAAAGCAGCGCGTTCCAAAAAACTGGGCTTGTATCGTCCTTCAAACGGTGTGTTTGAAGGCGTGGAATGTTTTTGAAAAAAATATTTAGGTAACTGAAAAAGACCCTGATGTATTAAAGGACGCAAAACTTTTGGATCAAGCAACTTTAAAAGAGAATTCGTGTTTTCTTGTTCCATCACTGCACCCTTTCCATTTCAAATCCAAGCTTGCTATAATCCACATGCAAAAAACCTGTCGCATTATTGTAAAAAACAGCTTCAGGTTTTGATTTCAAAACATCTTGTGCCATCACCCCGCGATAGCGCTCTGGATAACCCTTGTAGTTGTATTCGTAAAGTGTATAGCCATTTCTCTGCCCAGCTTCTGTGATGTTTTCTTTTGCTCTGATGTCACTAAGCCCAGCAAAAGTACCAAGGATAGTTCCAACATTTCCAACGATCTCCCATGGGTTTGGTTTTGGCTGCGGAGTCAATGTTGTCGTTTGTCCCGTTTGCATCCCGTAATTTCCAGCAGAAGCCGTACCAGCTGCAAGCAACTTACTTAACTGGTCCCAATCAAGATTATTCTGCTGTTCCCATTTCTGTCGTTCTGCATCTAATTGTTGTTGATGATTGGCATCAAGCAAACCGCCTCCCGCCAATGCATTGATATTAGCCTGACTTTGACCTTGAAAAAAGTTATTAGCGCCCGCCAATTGATTTTGATTGGCTTGATCAATCATTCCATTGGCTTGCATCATATTGTTGACGTCTTGGTTATATTGCTGTGAGAGAGCTTGGGTTGCTATGCCGCCCAACTCATCTGCTAAAACACCCGTATGTGCACCAGAACCATAACGCCCCGCGCCCGCCAATGAACTGTTAATTGTGTCTGAAGCTTTATTTAACGTGTTTTGAAGTGCTTCATTAAAGTAAGGGTTGTTGCCTATTTGCTGCCCTGAAGCCATGTTCTTTAAATTTTGGCTGGTTGAATTTTGCCCTGTGGCTAATCCATTTAAAGTGTTATTATCATAGTTATGCGTATTATTGCTAAGCCCATTAATCGCATTCTTTGTTTGATCACTTAAACCTGCTACACGCTGTCCATCATAGACGGCTTTTCCACTGCCTTGATTATAAAAATTCATGGCATCTTTAGCAGCACGTTCAAAGATGCCTTTTGCCCATTCAGGTGGTGCATTTGTTTGCGTGGTATTTTGCGTCGTCTGAATTGGTTTTGAACTTTTTCCCATGTTAAAGCTGCTTTCTATATTCTAAAAGATTAACGAAATAGCCATGCGATTTAAGGGATTTTTCCCACCCACGCCGACCGATAATGATAAGTTCTTTCGCCCCTTTTTCTTTGTAATAGGCTTCAATTTGGGGAATAAGCTTCGTTAAGGGCGCTCCTCCTTTTCCCCCAAGCGTAATAATAACCGCTCGCAACACTCCAGTGACAAGTTTTTGTAACTCTGTTGTGACATGTGCCATAAAGTTTTCCTGCTCATCCACAATAATCCAGAGAAGCTTATCTCCCTTCAAAATATCATTTAAAATAATCTCTGGAGTATAATCATCAGGGAATTTTTTATGAAAATAAGATATTGATTTTATAACCTTATCCAAATAGGGCGCCATTTGTTCAACACTCCATTTTTCGGTGTTATAAATTTTAAAATTCATCTTATGCCTGCGGGTTTTAGCGTCACATCAAAGCCTGTTATATGAGTCCATGGTGTGCTTTCTGGTATCCTAAGTCGCAAAGCGTGATAGCGTGCCCTAGAGCGAATATTGTACATCCCACTGCTATAGCCCGCATAACGCTCTTTCGCCCAATTTAATTGACTTCTATTATCAATGATAAAAGCAGCTCCAACGCTTAAAAGACCATTTGTCGTATCTGCTTGAACAAAAGCCTCACTCATAAGATTAATCTGTCTGCCTGTATCTCCTACAGTTTGTGAAGCAATGACAGCTTCCATAGGAGAACCAGCAAAAAAACCAAATCTATTGTCTTCTGTAAACGCTCCCAACATTGGCGCGCCATTTTGCCACATTTTACTATCAAGAGAAGCACGTAAATCTCTCAAGCATTCTTGTACTTCGTCTAAACCTTCTAATGTATAACCTGCCGCAAAGAGAGGAAATAAGAGAAGTCTCTGACCTTTGATGACGCTCCATATTTGCAAAAGCCAATCATAAACATAGATACTCATCCCCATCATATCGTCATTTATAGAAAAATAAACGCGTGAATAGACCGGATCAATACAGGCTCTCATCTCATCAATGGCAAAGTTATTGTACAGCGTAAAGATTGTTTTATCGACTTTGCCAAAGCCAATAGGCAACATCTCACCGGTATTGTTGATTTGATAAAAACCATCATCAGAAACAAAAAAAGTATAGTCTCCACGACTTGTAATTGCCGTGCTACTTTTTGCCCCTATTTTGTCTTTTATTTTGACAAAACTAAATATTATTTTAGATCCCGGAACAAAGGTTGCATGATAAATAGCAGAACGCATAAAAATAAGCGGGTTAGTTGCTTGCGTTGCTCCTTGTATATATTCTCCATCTGGAAAATCCTGATAATCGCAACTTTTCTCACCAACCTTCCAGTGTGTTGCATCATTGAGACCTGACCAATGAACGCGATTTGGCTTATCTGTTAATTTCATCAAACAGACAAAATCTCCCCAAATACGAACAAGTCCAGCACGCGGGGGATTCCCTCCTAAATCCTCAAATCTCTCTGCTGTCTTTAAGGCGAATATTTGCGGTGTATCATTGTTATTAACGGCAATGATATAATCACCAAAGACGGCAAAAGACCAAGGTGCCGTTTCATTGGCGTGATATTGTTCCCCAAGCTTGCTAATATCTTTCCAGCCGCGCGTGCTGTTATCATATTCATAAAGTTTTGTTGACGTCCCTACAATAATCCGCACACCACTCAATGATCTTACTGCATAGACTCCCAAAATAACATCCGGAAAAGGTTCTGAAACCGGTGCAACTTTGGGAACTGGAATATAGGAATTGGGTGCTGGCAAAACATTCACGATCTCGCAAGAATAACCACTATTAATAAATGCAACATCTGGTCTAAACTCAGCAATAGGAATAAAGGTCATCAGAAATCCGTATGTTGAACTCTCAACAAATTCTTGCGCCGTGAAGTCTCAATTTGTAGCGCATCAAGTTGCTCTTGAAACATAGCAAAGGCTGCTGCTGCCATCTGTGGTTCTTTAATAATATTTGTGTAAATTTCATATTTTGCGCGGGTTTTGATCAGTTCATAGGCTTCCAAAAACCATATTGAAGCTTCTTGCGCACTCTCAATGTCTTTTATTCTTATCGGATCAAAAATAAGCCTGATAGAATAAATTCGGTCTGGGATTGGATACAAAATAAGCTTTTGTTCAAAATAACTGTATCGCGTAGGCATGCTATGGTTACAATCATTCACAAGGCTCTCAATAACAAGCGGGTCGGTATGCAAAAGCTTTGATTTGCTGTGATTATCCTCATAAATGTACGCATCAACAATACGAACAGCAGCTGGAATAACTGGATTTTCCTCAGCTCCATAACGGCTTTTGCCATTCATAGTGGTCAAAACAACTTCACGGCTTTCATTGAAATAAAAAGGCAATCGTTCACAAAACCGAATAGCCGAAAATATCGCCTTTTGAACTTGGTCAATATATTCATCTGTTTGATCATCAATTTCATCCTGAATATCATTCACCATCTGAATGAAATTTTTATCATGAGGAACAATGGTCTGTTTGTCTCCAATCGGACCACCCGTCTGTACTATTATTGTCATATGACTCTCTTCCAAATGCCTTAGAATATCTTGAGAGAAGAGGGGACGCAAAAAACAAACGCCCCCTTATGCCTTTAACGATTGGTGTAAAACTCAACAATCACCTCAGCATCACCTTTGGTGCTTTTCTTGTCTCGTGTCATATAAATCGTATTTTCAGCTTCTAATGGAACATCTCGTACTTCCATGGGCACATACACATTGCCATCGGTATTTTGAGTAAGTGCTTTTGTTCCATAATCATCACCATGAGGCTCTTTTCCAAATGTAGCTGTTACATCTTCAAAATCCTCCATAGCATAAACTTTAATGCTTTTGATAAAAGCCCCTCGGGGTAAAACACCAATTTTCGTGATCAACCCTTGGTCTGTACATTTAACACGTGCCCGAAAAAAACTAACCTGCTGTGTACAATTGTTGCGTCCTTGCAAAGGAGGTGGCAATCCCTCATCTATCATGCCAACAGTCTCAACGGTTTCAACAGGTTCAACAGGCTCCTGTGTAATTAGCGATTTTTCTGCCATAATTGTCATCCTTTAATAATTAGCTTGCTTCAGAAAAAGAAGGGATAACAATCGTGCCAAAATCTTGTCCCCCTTGATCAGAATTTGGCAAGGCATAGCGTGACTTTTTCATGCCGATAATGGTTTTTGCTGCAACCCCAAATTCACGTTGATAATCAAACAGTTCTTCAACAAGTTTATAGCGTGTTCCCCCTTTCCCATCGCCTCCTGTTGCTCCATTACCAACGCGCCCATAAGCCATGATAACGCTTTGCGCACCAAGCAACACGGCACGGCGAACAGATGTTACAGGTTCTTGTGTCTTTGAATTGATACCATTGGGAACATGTTCAGCTTCACGTAAGATGACACCGTTATACATCCCCAAAGAGCCATCAAAAATTGGGTTCTGAGACCGTGAACCATCATAAGCTGCTTTGGTAATGTCTAACCACTGCCCGCTCTTGGTATTGGTCCGTAATTGGGTCACTTGTGTTGGGTGGAGATACATCACATAAGCAGATTTTCCATCAACACGAACAGGGCGCAAACGTGGATTAGCAAGTTTAGCGCGTTCGACAGCCTGATCTATAAGATCTAATGTAAAAACATCGTCTTTTGTAAGTTCTTCATCAGTTTTTTTCTTATTCGGGCGAATAATACGCAATTTGCTTGGCTCTAATGGAGCATTAAAACCATAATGTACGGGTTTAAGGGTTATGGTACGTCCTTCAAAGTGAATCCATGGTGCTGTATAACCTGCTGCCTGAATAAAGAACATCAAACTTAAGCGGTCTGCATACCAATCAACAAGTCCATCCTTTGCTTCTGTTCGTAAATTAAATAAGACACGTTGTTGATCAATGGTGCCTTCATATTTTACGCGTACAGCATGAGAAAGCTCGTTAATACGCACCGTTTCATTCATAAATTGGAGTGCTTCTTCATTCCCCTCCAGCGTTTGTCCCTCGCTAACGCCGTCCCCCATCAGTTGAACTCGTAATCCGCTCGTCACAGAGTCACCAGCGGATTTTCCTAACATATCTAATACTTGGATAATGCTGTTTTTGCCTTTTCCCATCAGCGGTGCAATGGGCAACGCCTTTGAAGTTTCTGTGTTTAGCATCTTAGCCCAAACGCCAACGGCTAATGGGTCATTAAGATTTACCTGTGTTACTGCCATTTCAAACAATGCCTTTCTTGGTTTTTAAAACTCGCCTTGCGGCATAACCAAACGATAACAATCACTTGGTTATCTCTGTTGCGCCACCACGCACATCTCACGCTCTGCTCATAATTTGCTCAAATTTTTCGGGATTTTTCTCCACCCATACAGCAAATTCGGCTTCTGGCATGGAAAAGAGTGTTTTCACGTCCATACCACCTGTTGGAACTTGTCCACCACGCGCTGTAAGTGTCCGCGCTGCTTGAGAACGCTCTTGAAGGGTTTCCACGTCATCCTTTATTGGTGCTCCACTATAGCCAAAAGCCTTTGCTTTTTGCACCAGCACCTCTATTGGGTTTATACTGGCTTTCTGACACTGCTGGCATATTTGACGTAATTCAGCACCAATTTGCTGTTGCCGTGCTACAGGGTCTTTCCATTGTGGATAAAGATCTGCCTGCGCTTGTAGGACACTATCTGCTCTTTCGTAGAGATAATCGGTGATACTGTCTAAATCTGGATATTTATCTTGTACCTGCGCTTTGGATTCTTCAAAATAATCCCCTAACTGCTGGCGTTCATATTCCTCTTGATTCAAACGTTCTTGGCTCTCTCTTATACGAGAAAACTCATCAAGCAATTTCTGTTGTTCCTGTACCTTATGACTAAGCCATGCAACATGTGCTTTTGGATCATCTTCTAGGGTAGGAATATTTTCATCGCGGCGTCTTACCGCCTCTTCTTGCATTTGTGCATATTTCTGCGCAAACTCAATGGCAAGTTCACGCGCTTCCATAGCATTTTGCTCTGCCTTTTGGCGTGCTTGTCGTTCTTGCTCTATCACACCAGAATGGGGCTCTTCGCCAACCGGTTCGACAGGGGGCTGTTCAGAACTTTCTTCTGCTTCAAACTCCTCTTCAACTTGCTCAGGCTCGACTAACTCAACAGCATGATCACTGGCAAAATGTTCGTCATAAATTGCTTGTTCTTCAGGTGTAAACTCTTCTTCCATATTCTCTTTTGCTCCTTTAATAGATTTGCGCTCTTGCTGTTGTTGCTCGATACTGTTCCAACTGCGCTCGATACGCCTTTCGCTCTAGGTCGCGCTGCGCTATCTCATTTTTTGCCTGTTGAAGTTCTAGCTGCATGCGGGCTTGTTCTTGTTTCAAGAAAAGTTCAATATTTTTCTGCTGCAACGCTACCTGCTTTTGTTGTGCATCAAGTTGATAAAGTGTGCCCTTTGCTTGTGCTTCTTGCTGGAGAGCAGCAATCTTTGCTTGTTGCTCTGGAGTTAATTGTGCTCCTTGGTTTTGTTGCATCATTTGCTGCTGTTGTTGTTCTTGTTGTGCCTGCTGGGCTTTTGCTGTTAAATTTGCCACCAATGTTGCCGGTAGTGGAGAAAGCTTTAAAAGATCTGGAATCATCTCCGGTGTTAAGAAACCACCAAGCAACGGCAACATTTGCGTAATTGCCGCAAAAGTTCTCTCTTTTTCATTGGGGCTTGTTGGTGAATCATCGACAATAATGTCGTATTCAAGCGTTGTGACAGCTTCACGTGTTAATGGAACATACTGCGCATTTTCTGGTCCAGAAATTCGAACCAAACGCCCATCGGAAAGATAGTTTTGAATCAGATAAAGGATAATCTTTCCCTGTCGACATCGATAAAGCTTAAGATTATCAAATAAGCCCGCAAGCAAATTAAGCGTTGATTGCCGGCGTGTATTTTCTAACACATTCGCTTGATTAACCTCTCTTGTGCCTATAAACTCTGCCGACAATCCTGTGACATGTGTTATTGCTTCACGCGATTCATTAAACAACTGAAAAAAGCCATTAGGGAATTGTGCACTTGGCTTTGGTTGGATTTTTCCTCCTGTAAGCGCCCCGTTTTTAACCCACGTAATCGTATCGGTTCGTGTCCAATTTTCTAATGCTTGGCGCTCATCATCAAAAGCTCCACGTTCTGCCATCAAACCACCTTTGGCTTGACTGTTTAAAATATACATGACTTGGCTAAAATATTTATTCGACCATTTTTGCGGATCTTTTGCGGGGCGAACAATCCCGTAAAACTGGTTTTTAAGCTTATCCAGTGTGCCTGTGATACATTCCCAGCCAAGCTGTCCATCTGGTGCTAAAGGTTTATCAGGCTTTGCTAAAAGACGCCGTCCCAGAAAAGCCCGCTTGACCACCTTTTTATTAAAACGCACCCCTTGTAGTTGTGGTGAAACCCTTTGAAGCTGTTCAAACTCTTGTTTACTATAACTGCGCATCTGTCCTGTTTGAAGATCAGGTGCCTTGAAATAAGCTTCATATTCAAACCAACGGCATTCAACCAGCGTAACATAGCTTTTTTCAAAAGCCGACTGTGATAAAGAATCTGCATTGGCATGATCATTATAAGCATCAAGTGAGACATGATACTCCTCACAAGCGGTTGTATTATCTGTTGTCCAATCAGCATGGAGATCTTCAACTGCCACATTAGGAAAAAGACTTTTAGCATCCTCAATGGGTTTACGATCAACATACCACATACGCTGCGCATCAATGAGATTGGGTCTTACGGCATTGGCATCCCATACCATTTTCAGTGGATCTAAACGCTGGACAGCAGGAATTCCTTCAGGTTCTGTTTCATAATCAAGCCGTGTATCTGTCCAGCCCATGCCGCAAATGACCATATCTTGAAAAGCATCGGAATCGGCATATTCCGCTTCTGCCTCATCACGAAACCATTCTGCTGCTCCAGTGAGTAATTCATTGGATATTGCGGCTCCTGCTTGCCTTGGTTGAAACTGTACTTCACGCTTGTTATTACGCTCAGCCCCAACAATTGCGTTAACAAGGGGGGCAATACGGTTAAAGGTCATAACAGGGCGGCGTTGTGCTTTCAAAACCGCAAGATCTTCTTCAGCCCATTGACGACCATTATAAAAATCAAAATCTTCACGCGCTTGTTCACGCCATTCATTGACGTGTTCAACATCTTCTTTATACCAAGATTTTAAGCGCCTATAGAGTTCATATTCATCAAAATCTGTCGTTTTTTTAGAGTTATAACCTAGAATGCCATCCATGATGCCGCTTCTCTTTCTATAGCGCGATAACGTTCTTGTTGCGGTTTAATGCGTGGTGCTTCATAAACAATGCACATCAATCCAAAGGCATCCGCACCATGACTGGACCAATCATGCTCTGCCCCCAAACCAATACCCCGCTTCTCATCCCACTTCTCGTGATACCAATTGAGTGCCTTACGCCCCGCTACAGTCGTCTCCTCATGAAACCAAACTGAAGGCAAAATACGTCGCACTGCCTCGATACGCATTTTGACAGCACCAGCCCCTTGATTAGGGATGACTTGCGTTTCAAAACCCGCATCATTTAAAGCACTCTCAAAACTCACGTTGTGCACACGGTCTCTTGTTGCCCCATCATGGGGGAGAACCATTAATGCCTTCTCATAGCCATTGTGACGCAACCAACCGATATGCTCGGATAACGGCTGCCCTTGCGCTTCGTAATAATCAAGCACTCTGATCTCTCTACCTACAAATTGTGCTATCCATATCGCTGTTGCATCTGCCTTGGCTCCTGTGCCCCCAATATCCCAAAATGCCCGTATCTGCATTAAAGGATCACGCGCAACACGCCCTATCCGCCCCTCTTGCTCGGCTGCCAACATTTCCTTTTGATAGTAAGCGCCCTGAACCGCTGTAAGATAAGCCCCTTCCCATATATGCTTATAAGTCTCGGGGCGGTTTCTCAAATCATCAAGCCGCGCTTCATTCAAGATCTTAGGAAACTTCGGATTGTCTGACCAATTGATCTTTACACGCTTAATAGCTTCATTGTCTGAAAACCGAAACCGCCTTTCAACCGGTGCATTATCTCGCAACGGGTTCCATGTGACCCATAACTCTGCTCTCCAATCCTCTCCCTCTTCACGTAAAGTCGGTATAAGCGTCTGCCAAGCTGTCTCAGTAACGGGCTCTGCCTCATCAACCCAACAGAGCAAAATACGCCCCATGGATTTGATACTGGCTATATTGCGGTCTAGTCCAGAAAACTGAAACGCTATACGACCATCATTTGATTTAATCGAAGCCTCTCCAACCTTGTAATAGTCCCTTAAAAAGTCATGGGCTTCAATGGCGCGCTTAATCTCCTCTAAAGAACTTTCTGCAAGCGAATTTTGAAACTGACGTGCACAAAGAATAGTCCCTGATATTCCCTGCATGCCAAATTGATAGCCTTTTAAAGCAGCCATTAAGGCAAATGATCTTGTCTTCCCAGAGCCTCGTCCACCCCAAGCCGCTCGTACCAAAGCATCCCCTGTAAAAATAGGGATAAGTTTTGGTACAATCTTAATCTGTCTTGTTGTCATGAACCAAAGGCGCTATTTCCACACGCCCTATCATCTTAATGGCGCCCCCATCTTCCCCCGTCACTTGCAAGGGCAAGATCTTCCCAAGCAACGCTAAATAAGCCGCAGGGCATCTTATTGCCTGCTTTTCCAGATAAGAGATCAAACCATCATCACCATATTTTTTACCAGCACGCTCTGCTGCTTTAAGCACAGCCTCTTTCAAAAGACGTGTTGTTTTATTGGGAACGCCTTTAACCCGCCCTTGCCCCGCCTTTGGTGGCATTTTTTTGGATTGTGGAGCCTGCTTTGTATTTTTCGCTGTCATAAAATACTTTCTCCAAATAACAAAAAACCCCGCAAAACGCAGGGCTCTAAATCATCATGTCAATTTAATAAAAGGAGTTGACGAGGAATTCTCTGCTGTAATTTTAGACGCAATTCGACCAGTACAGCAGCACCATAAAACACCATTATTCACACCATGTCAACAAAAAAATCACGATATTGTATATTTTTTTATTTTATTACCTAAATATAGTGTCTTTAGCACCAAGCAACACCTCACAATTGTACCTTCTAAACGAATCAATTATATGGAAGCGCAAAGTTATTGATTAGCAAAAAGCGGGGGGAATAATGGAAATAATCATAGTCATAGGAGGAATATTAATAATAGCAACTTTGCTGTCTTTTAGGGGCTATTTAAGAATGAATGACTATGAAGAACAATTCGAGTTACTTCAGGAACAGAAAGATCGAGAAATAGAAGTATACAAAGAACAAATTACGAAATCGGATATAAGTCTTTTAAAGAAGGCTCAAGAAATATCGCGAAAATGGATTAAGCAATGGAATACAGAAATTAGGCTGTGGGAAAGGGATATACTAAGAATAAAACATCCAATGATGATAGATGAAGATTGTAAACACCACCATCCCATCATAAAAGATATCTGTACTCAAGAATATAAAGAAATATTGTTTCTCTATGAGAAAGCTCTAGAAACAGAGCTTACTCCTGAGTACAACGAAAAAATCAACGCTTTAATGATGCACACCCACCCTATTTTTAAGAAAACTTATCTAAAAGCAATGCGATTAATGAAAAAAAATGGGATAGTTGTTGAAAAGTTCATAGATCCACTTACAGAAAAAACATGTCATAAGCCTACAATGTTGTTGTTGCATTGGTGGCTATATGTAGTTGATGATATGATCGCGTCTCTGTATGAACAACAACAAGAAGACAAATCTAAAGGAGTATATAAAGAGCTAACATCTATGGAAATCTACTGGCGTAATATATCTAAAAATACAGAATATGAAGAGATAGAAGAGATACTAGAATTCCCATACCATCTGGTCCCTAAGTACGAATCCCTTTTAATTTGTAAAAAGGAACTTCTAGTGTTGTTAAATAACATTTCCGATATTTATAAAGCAGCAAGAAAAAAGTTTATTTATTATAAGAGTCTTCTTGAAGCTGTTACAGAAGGATATATTGCTTTAGATGAGGATTGCTCTGCCGACGAGGTGAAATGGCGACTAAATGAGTATAAAGAAAAAGATAATCTACAAAATTCTGAAGATATTCCAACATTTGAGAGAGCTTATCAACTAGGAGCAATAGAAAGAATTAAATCAATGCTATGATAGGTTAAGCTATTGGAATACACTTATAGGACAAGAGAAGCTAAATATAATCTTCAGTGCTGAAAAAATGAAAACATTGAAAGAGGCTTCCAACGAAGAAAGCAGACAGTTTAATATTCAAATGCGAGAGGCGATTTTTAAAAATAAATATTTTAATTTCGACAGATCTTACGGACACTTGATACAGTATCTGTTATGATATCTAAGCAGTTGTAAATTTTTCTAAAAAACATTTATGCAAATTTTTTCTTAGTTTTTCATATCTAATCGTCCAAGCCAAGCTCTTTCCTCACCTCTTCAGAGCTATAAAAAGTACCCTCTCCCCTTTGAACGCACTCTCTTACTTGTGAAGCTAAATAATAATCCTCCGCTTCCTCTATTCCACGTTCAATAATCTCGCGTAAATAAAAAGACTTTGTACGTCCTGTCTTAGCAGCTAAATTATTCAAACGTGTTTCGAGATCACTTGGCAACCGAATAGATATCGTCATAACGCAGTCCTCATCTTTGTATTCATTGTAATACAAATACAACGAATTGTACAGAAAAACGTTTCACGTCATATCGCTTGCTTTGGCAACATTCTCATAAATGCCGCAAGAAGTTACGTAAGAAATGTTGCTAGTTTAGCAAGGACTTCGTTCATAATCATGGGGGGAACTGCTTCCATTCTCTTCCCCTGACGCGCTGCTATATCGAGAGCACGTGGTTGATCACAACGTATCACACCTGTTGTATGTAATCCCACTCCCATTAATGAAACAGCAAACCCTGCGGTTCTCGCAAAATTTCCTCCGCTTGTAATAGGCAAGACAATAGGTGTTTTTGTTACACGATTAAATGGCTCTGGTGACACAATTAATACAGGACGCGTTCCTTTTTGTTCATAACCCGAAGATGGATCAAGAGATACAAGCCAAATTTCGCCTCGCTTCATCACAACAGCTCTCTACCAACAGGTTTAGCATCAAACCATTCCATATCATCATCCGCAAAATCGTCCGAAGGATTACATTGCGCTAACAATTCTTCAAGAGTGTAATTTGGTAGTGACTGTGGCTTTACAATCAATCGTCCATTATCAATAGCTAAACCCACTTGCGTGTTTTCAGTAAGATGAAGAACATCAAGTAATGCCGGCGGTATAGAGAGCATAACAGACCCACCAACCTTACGTAATTTTGTTGTGTGCATAAAACACTCCCTTTAATATTATATAAAAATATAACATTCTAATGCATATTCTTCAAGAGCTTTTCACGCTTTTATGGAAAAAGAACAATAAACATCTACCATTTATTTTTTTTATCAAAATATTTATGAAGCGCATTCAGAGCAATCTGCAATGAATTTACAAGATGTGGTAATATTTGATCTTCTACAACAAGATATTGTAGAGCTGCATAAAGATTATACTGTTTATAGAGGTATTGTGTTTCTTTGATTACCTCTTGCATGTTACAGAACTGTTCTGTTGCACGTTCAACCCACTTCTCTCTTGCTTTGTCATCAGAAGATGATGGCATTTCATCATAAACAGCGCTTGGCAAACCTTTTGCACACGAATAGTCATTTTTCACTTCAAGATATTTTTGCGCAGCATCATACTGATCTTGAGTAAGAACGCCTTGCAAACAAAGCCGCCCAACATAAGACCCAGCAAGCGGATTTTTAGCCTCTTCTATGGTCAAACAGAAGCGTTTAGCACGCATTTCAATTGCCAATTGATTAACAGGATCTTGACGTACTTTCACTTGTGAAATGTAGGCATCTTTCTTTCTCATACATCCCCCGTATCTGTGGAAATCCACATTCTTATTTTTGCTCTATTTTTTAATCAAAATGGCATGCTGTCATGAGCAGATATGCCATAATCATCAGCACCTGAAGCAATAGCATAACTTTGAGAAGTGACAGATGAAGAGGACGCAGATTGCTCTTTCTTTGCATCAAGCAAATGCAACTCGCCTTTGTATTGTGGTAAAACAATCTCTGTTGTGTAACGGTCATGACCATTTTTATCTTGCCATTTACGGGTTTGTAATTTGCCTTCTACGTAAACCTTTGAACCTTTATGGAGGTATTGAAGAGCAATTTTTGCCAAATGCGGATTAAAAACCACAATGGAATGCCATTCCGTTTTATCTATTTTTTGATTGGTCTTTTTATCGGTATAGCTTTCAGAAGTTGCCATACGAAAATTGACTATTTCTGCTCCAGAAGTCATCGTTTTGCTTTCGGGATCATCCCCTAAATAGCCAATTAACATTACTTTATTTAGCATGTTTTAGTTACCTTAAATTTGTATTTAAATATGTACAAAATCCTAGCATAATTTATCTATTTTTTAAATTATTTCAGTTAATTAATCACAGTTTTTTAAAGTATTGCATTATAATTTTATTTGATAAATTATTCATAAAAAAGATGTGTTATATAGATACCTCAGTCTTGTATTTAAAACTCTTGATATACATACATAAATGTATTAACATAAGATATGAAAATAAGATTTGAATGGGATGAAGCTAAAGCAAAAATTAATCTTAGAAAGCATCGTGTAAGCTTTGAAATAGCAGCACGTGTTTTTGCAGACCCATTCGCCATGGTTAAACAAGACCGTATTGAAAACGGAGAATATCGTTGGCAAACTTTAGGGCTTGTGGACGGTTTTTTATTACTCCTTGTAGCACATACTGTCCATGATGATAAAGATGGCATAGAGGTTATCCGTATTATTTCAGCGCGGCGCGCCAACTTGAAAGAGAGGAAACGTTATGAAGAAGAAATTTCGTTATGAGATTGACGTAGGTAATTTATCGCCTTTGACGGATAAACAAAGGGTTGAAATTGATGAACTAGCGGCAATGCCGGACAGTGCAATTGATCATAGTGATATTCCAACATTAGATGATGCATTCTGGAAAAATGCTGTTCGTAATCCATTCTATAAACCAACGAAAACTATCACAACAGTGCGTGTAGATTCAGACGTATTAGCATGGCTTAAGAGTCAAGGAAAAGGCTACCAGACGCGGATTAACGCCATTTTACGTGATGCTATGCTTCGTTCAATGCGTTGACCTCTCCCTCCTCTAAAAAGCAAGGATTAGAGAGTTATATTAAAAAACTAAGCCGCTTTTACAATTGGTCTTGCTAAAATCTGTTTTGCTTCTTTGATTAATGTTTTGTATTTTGTTTTCTTTTTTTGTATCTACTCAATTGAATATCAAGTGCTTTTTCTAGTTCACGGTCCATTTCATCACAAGACAATGGGTACCCTATCTCACCATCATCTGTAATCTCACAAATCAGTGTATCTTGACCGTGCTTTTCTATCTTCTTATTTGCACTGTCTATTAACGCTTCATAACTCAATACGCTTGTAGGAATAGCGCCCCCGTAAACCCATGCTTTTACTTGCGCTTTGGTGCTAAAATCTGCATTTTCTGGTATGATGTAATACTGACCGCCGTCAAACTTTTCACACTCTCTTGTGCCATCTTCATATTCGTAGAGATTGTAAAAATACTCTGCCGCCCCATCTCCCCAAGGAACATACCCAACAGCCGTTGCAATAAATTTTTTGTGCATTACTTGCATAGGCTGTTTACGTTTTTTAAAGAATCGTCGTTTTAATATTTCCATTTTAATTCCTATTTTTACCAATAGGTTTATTTATCTCAAATTTGACCGTACAGAGCGTTTTATATTACGGATGTGGTTTTCATCATAAAATCTTTAAATCGCTTTGTACGGCGCCTTTTTATCGATTTAAACGCATATCTAATTACAAAACGATCAGCACTTTTCACTATTTTGCTGTTTTTAGGCTGCTTTGGAACTGCTACTGTCATGACACTCTTCACTAGGCTTGCCTATTCTCATGAATGAAATGCGCTTGCCTCCTAAGGCTAGGTTACGCGTATTTTCAACAGCGATAAAAACTTTCTCAGCAGTGCCATAAAGCCCGCTTTCTAAATCGCGACAATACTGCACAAGATCAGCACAAGAGGGGACAAAGGTTGTTGACATGCCTTTGGCTTCTCCCCGTATAAGATTTTTAACAGCTTGCAACAAAGACCAGAGTGAAATGCCGTTAAGAGCTGTGATATAAGCCTTTGCACGTGCCTCTGGATTTGAAACTTTTTTCATTGTCAAACCGCTTTCAAGCATATCAAGAGCCTCAGCAATATCTTCAACAGACGCTTTCAAGGTAAGCAAGTTTTGGACTGTCTGATACACTCCGAAAGCTTGTTCCTCCAGTACTGGTGTCAATTTCATGCCACTGATCAAGGTCCACGGATACTCCTTTGTGACGTATTGCGCCATCTGTTGTGCAATGTTTTGAAGTGGATTCACTAAATCCTGCTTCACGGATAAGGTTACGGATTGTCTCTCCGGTACCACCACAAGTTTTCTGATCTTTTGAAAAGTTTCCATTGTTTTCACCATTGTTGTTCGTGTTTTTTGTTTTTTCTAAATTTTCGATAGCCTTTCGCACCCAGTTACGCCACGTTGCTTGCCAATCGATTTTGGTTGCATTTGCTCCAGCTTTTGAATGCCAGTAATCTCGAAACTTTGCGATTTCCACTTTCACACGCTCTGGAGGCAAGCCCTCTTCGATTGCAAAGTCGTAATCGGGTTCAAAATCCGCAGGCAATCGACAACCCCGATTAGCTTTTGACCGCTTGGCTTTCTTAGGAACGCTTGCTTGCTCGTGAAGGGATGGTTGGTTATCTGCTACCGTTTCGATTTGTTCTGATTGGCTTTTGAGAGCATCAACCTCGATTGACTCTTCAACCAAATCGGTTGTTTCTAAATCTTCAAAATCAGTTTCTTTTTTTGCTAATACGATAGTATTAGTTTTTTTATTATATATGTTATTGTTAATGTTATATGGTATCGTTTCCGTATCGCTTTCGTATTCATTCCGTATAGAATTCGTATCGCCTTCGTATTTAGCTTGTATAGATTTCGTATTATGCTTTACGTCTTTTTCTTTAGATTTTTTCCATCTAGCACTAACAGCTTTTGATGCCGCTTCTGATTTTCCGGCGCTATCACTTAATTCTGCTTCAACATCTAGATTCCATAAACGACCGTCTGCTAAACGAATAATATGACCCGTACTCTGTAAAACATCTAATGCTTTGACAAATGCTTTTACTGAATAGCCAGTATAATTAGCCCAAACCTTAATGTTATTTAAAAGAGGTTCACCTGTGTGAAGCATTTGCAACCGTAATCTCATATATATATTGCCTTCAATAGAAGACAAATAAGTGAGATCAAGAATCCATTTATCAGCAAAAAGCCTTGTCCATGGTATTTTACTGGACATGCATACCCCCTTCTTTCTTTAAATATAAAATTGCCAAAGCATCTGCTTCATTGTCATCACAAGGCGCGTGACCTTTTGCACGCATTGCCTTAATCATTTCTTCTTTTGAAGCATTTCCTTTTCCTGTCGTCGCTTTCTTAATGGTACCAACGGGAATGCCTTCATACGGTATCTGATGATGTTCACACCAAGCTGTTAATGTTGCTAGAAAGCCCCCATAAACATGAGAAGCGTCTGTACCCACATGCCGACGTACCTCTTCAAAATACACTGCATCAATTTCATCAACAGACCTCTTTAGTTCAGAAAGCCATTTCTTAAAGCGCAGATAACGCATACCACCGCCTTCAAAACGGCGTGATTGAAAATCTTCTGTATCACTTGTGATAAAACCATCTGCATCACGAAGCGCCCAGCCAGTCTTGGTACCTAGATCAAGACAAAGAATGGTTTGTGCATTAGTGATCATAATCCCCCCCTTAAATTAATTTGAGCTCTTTATTTTTGCCTGTTTAAGAGTGTGAATGATGCTGTTGATGTTCATTCTTTTCTGTAGAAGCAGTAATATGAGAAGGCATTACTGTTTGTGATTCATTTAGTGCACTAACTTTCTCCACTAGATGAAATGTATCTTTTCTTCGTTTTGTCATTGAACAAATAACTCTATGGGATTTGCTCCCATAATTATGAAGAAACCAATCTAGTGTAACCCAAGATAGTCCTTTTGCTTTAGACAACTGAATAATCATATTCCAGTATTTTGGAGAAATACTATTGCGATCGCGCATTTTACGCGCAGCCTCATAGCTACAACCAACTTCCTTTGCAAATTGGCGTATAGATCCCCAAGACTCCATCAAACTTTTGACACAAAAATCATTAACCATGACAAAATAGTACATTACGTACAATTTTAAATCAAGATAAAATCGTACACAATGAATTAAAAAAATAGTGGATAATGTACAGATGACTTATTTGCCAAAAGATAGACTTAAAATAGCGCGTAAAAATGCTGGATATGCAACACCAAGCGAAGCTGCGCGCGCTATACCAGCTCTTAATCAAAATACCCTAATTAGTCACGAAAATGGAAATCGTGGTATTTCACGCCAAATAGCAGAGCTCTATGGACAAGTATTTAATGTAGATCCGGGATGGATTTTGTATGGTGAATCTCCTCAAGAAAATCCAAGCCTCAATATAAGCATTCCTCTCGTTTCATGGATTAGTGCTGGAGAGTTAAGCGAGCAAGATGGGATAATGGACTTTTCAGATTGTCCTATAACAGAGGCTATTAATCTTCCCGCCGGTGAATGGATTGCTTTGCGTGTAGATGGCGCATCTATGAATAAAATTAGCCCTCCAGATTCTATAATATTTGTAAATATGCGAGACAAAAAACTTGTACCTAATGCCTGCTATGTAATTGCAGATGAATCTGGACAAGCGACATATAAACGATACAGACCTAATGATGATCCGCCTTTTCAGCCTGCTTCATACGACAAAACAATAAAAGCTCCAAAACTTGAAGGTTCTATCTCTATAATAGGTCGTGTACGACGTACTATTCTTGATATGTAAACAGAATACGCTTCTTCGTTCACATTATTAATTAGATACTATCAAAAGATTGAAACGAATTTGATTGATTTTTATCAGTCAACTACAGATTTTTGATTCCCTAAATTAGGCAATGATTCGTCATTTTTTACTTTTTTTTAAAAAAATAGTACATTATGTACTTGACTATATATCGTTCATAATGTACTAATATATCCATAAACCACGCGCAAACAATCGCCAAGAGGCGTTAGGGAGGGGAAATTATGGATAAGCCAATTCTCATTCATTCCGATGAAATTTTATTAGTTGCCTACGATAAAGAGCAATACATTGCAGAGTCTGGACCACTTGATGCAAGCCAAGTTTTAAGCATTGTTGATGAGGTAGATGATGCAATCCAAATCTTTCGCATCAATCCTTCTGAGAAGAGTTGTGAAGATATCTCTGAAGATATTGCAGAAGCATATGTAGAAGCAAATATTGAAGATCTCTATGAGGATAGTGAGGTTCATTACTTTGTAGGTGAAAGTAATGCTTACCACGATCTTTTATCTGAGTTAGCAGACGAAAAATATAATGATGAGATCTACGGGACTTATGAAGAACAAAACAAGTTGCGTCTTTGTGATGTCATTCCTAACTATTCATCATACTACATAAAGGGTTTTTAAAAGCCCCCTCTTTTCTCAAAAAATTACAACACAAACCAATGCCGTTCTTGAGAAAGAGCGGCAAAGGGAGAGTCAACTTAAAGGAAATAAACCATGGAAAAGAAGTACGAATTGACTGATGAAATGGATGAAGTTGGAGGACACACGCTTTACCGCATACGTGCCTTAAAAGATTTTGGAAATGTCAAAAAAGGTGACCTTGGCGGTTTTATTGAAAAGGAAGGCAATCTTAGTCATGGGGGCGATTGTTGGGTTGGAGATTATGCTAGGGTTTATGATAATGCTCGTGTTTATCAAAATGCACATATTTCCGGTTATGCCTATGTTTATGGTGATGCGCGGGTTTATGGAGATGCACTCGTTTCTGATGAAGCATACGTTTACAATTATGCGGAAATTTACGGTGATGCATACGTTTACGGCGACACTAAAGTTTTTGATCATGCACATGTTTATGGCAATTCTCATGTTTATTGTGAAGCACGTGTTTACGATAAGGCAAGCGTTTATGGAAATGCAAAAGTTGGCGGTAATACACACATTTACGGAAATGTAAAAATTTATGGTAATGCGGATTTACGTTATGAAGATTGGATTGGCGGCAATAGCAGAATATCCACTGGAGCAAACTAATGGAAAAGAAGTACGAACTTACAGATGAGAAAGCTGAGTTTAAAGGGGTAACTCTTCACCGTATCCGAGCTTTAAGAGACTTTGGAGTTATTAAAAAAGGTAATTTAGGCGGCTTTATAGAACATGAAAACAACCTATCGCATCATGGTAATTGCTGGGTAGG
This sequence comes from Bartonella kosoyi, assembly GCF_003606325.2. Lineage (NCBI taxonomy): Bacteria > Pseudomonadati > Pseudomonadota > Alphaproteobacteria > Hyphomicrobiales > Bartonellaceae > Bartonella > Bartonella kosoyi. Next base: position 1,446,339 of record NZ_CP031843.2, on the reverse strand, counting down.
TGGTAATGCATTCGTCTTATCTTGTGCTTGCGTTTACGATAATGCTCAAGTTTATGATGATGCTGAAGTTTATGGTAGTGCACGAATTAAACATAATGCACATGTTTACGGTTTTGCCGAAATTTATGGAATGGCAACGGTTTCCGGTAATGCACGTATTTATGGTGACGCAAAAATTTATCGTGATGCGGATATTGATGGCGATGATATCATGTCCACTGGAGAAAAAGCATGGTGAAAAAATACGAACTAACTGATGAGACAACTTGGATATACGGAAATAAGTTAACTTATCGCATTCGTGCATTGAGAGATTTTGGAGATGTAAAGGCTGGTGATTTAGGTGGTTTTGTAGAGCACGAAAGAAACCTCTCGCATAATGGAAATTGTTGGGTTCGTGGTTTGTCCGCTGTTTATGATGATGCTGTAGTTTGTGATAATGCGATAGTTGATGTTGCCTCGCAAGTTAGTAAAAATGCCAAGGTTTTTGGTAATGCGCAGGTTACCAATGGTGCTAAAGTTTCCGATAATGCACGTATCTACGACAACGCATGTGTTTCCGGTACAGTGATTTATGAAAATGCGCAGATTTACGGAAATGCAATTGTTTATCCCAATGCAAGAGTTTATGGCGACGCAAAAATTTACGGAGATTCAGAGATCTGCGGAGAAAGTCGTATCACAACAAACGAAAGAAAATAAATCATGTATAAATATGAAATTAAACCTACTTGGTGTGTACAGACAGTTGTGAGAAGTGCTCAAAACCTCGGAGAACTTTGTATTACTATCTCTGGATATGAAGATGACCCCTATGTAGATACCATAATTCCTAAAGACGTCATGAAGGACCTTTTAGGTGAAGATAATTTTAAGAAAATGGTGTCAAATCACACACCTAGATGTACCTATGCATCATACGTAAGCAAAGTATTTAGATGTATTGGATTTGAAATAGGACGATTTTCTAATGATAAAGAAAAAATCTTTATTGCACTTACGTCTAATGATAGACGTAGATTTATATCAATATTAGAAACTGATGACATCATACCGCCTCTGAAATTCAATTTTTAACAACCAAACCAAACAACTTTTAAGCACAAGCGTGATTCACGCCACGGGTGAATTGCGCGCAATGGAGGAAAGCAAAATGAATGAACAAAACACGAACTTAACAGAAGTAAACAAAACAAACAATTGTGAAGTCAAATCTACAGCTATGGAACTTATTTTAACAAGAGCCTTAGAAAACGACGTCGATATGGACCGTCTCGAGCGTCTTATCGCATTGCGAGAAAAAGAAATAGAACGACAAAACTATCAATACTTTGTTTCTGATCTTTCTGCTATGCAAATGGAATATCAAAAAATACATAAAAACGCTAAGAATGCCCATACAAATAGCCAATATGCGACCCTTGACCAACATATTGATGCTGTAAAGGAAACTCTGTCAAAATACCACTTCGCTTTGTTTTCTCGTATCAAAGAACAAAGTCATGACACTATCGTCATAGAAATGACGTTGACACATCCTTCAGGAAACAAAATATCAACAGAAGGGAAATTTCCTTATGATGTTAAAGGATGCAAATCAACTATCCAATCGGTAGGCTCCACCATCACCTACGCACGTAGATATCTCTTAGGAATGCTTCTTAATGTAGCAAGCAAAGAAGACGATACAGATGGAAACATGCCTATCAAATCTGCTGTTCCACAACAGATCAATGAAATCAGAAGCCTCATATCACAAACCCAAACAGAAGAGGAAAAAATACTTGCTTATGCAAACGTTGAAAAGCTTGACGATATGTCTAATGGACAAGCACAAACGGTGTTACATCTTTTGAAAAGTAAACAAAACAAGCAAAAGGTAGAAACGGAACACTCTTTACCATCACAAGAACAACAAACGGCGGTGTGAAATGGAACAAAGAACAGCAGAGTGGTTTCAAGCCCGTTTAGGCAAAGTTACCGCTTCAAACGTTTACAACGTTATTAGTAAAACAGCAAAGGGAACCCCTACAAGCAAATATGAAGACTATAAAATTAAACTCATTACAGAGCGTTTAACAGAAGAAGTAAGCCAATTTTATACAACGCCTGCTATGCAATGGGGCATTGAACATGAAGAAGATGCCCTAAAAGAATATGCATTCATTTATGATACTGAAGTCTCTCAATGCGGTTTTATCCAACATCCCACAATCAAAATGGCTGGTGCTAGTCCTGATGGGTTTGTTGGTGATGACGGTTTAGTTGAAGTCAAATGCCCACAATCCCCAAACCATTTACGCTTCTTTATAGATGACAATATAAAGCCTGAATATCGTGCGCAAATGCAATTTCAAATGGCTTGTACGGGGCGTAAATGGTGTGATTTTATCAGTTATGACCCACGTTTTACGAGGCAATCAACATACTTGCGTATGAAAATCAAACGCATCCACCGTGATGAAGAACAAATTGAACAGATTAATCAAGCGGTCGAAGCCTTTTTAGCAGAAATAGAACAAGAGATGCAAAAGATTTTGGCAAAAGCTGCTTAAACCTATGGGGGTGCTCTCTCCTCCCAGCACCCCCACCCTCTTACTATAACTTTCAACAAATATATGATTCACAACACGGGTGAATTGTAGCTAAAATCAAGGGGAACAGATATGGCACACCGCCCACCTACTATCACGCAACCAGCCATTGCGCGGGCTTTAAGAGAAGCTAAAAAGCAAGGAGCAGAGGTTGTAGAAATCAAGCCTACTGGTGAATTATTAATTCATATCAATAAAATCGCAACACCCAAAACGGCAGATAATACTTATAGCATTGACGATTTTCCACCGCTTGAAAATGAACAAGAAGACTACGATACCAGCAAAACTTGTCGTTCTGTCGACGGTATAAAGTTTTAGCCATGCCAAAACGTCGTCCACCATATCTTGTTTGTGAACGCACACGCCATGGTAAAATCATATGGTATGTACGTATTGGTCATGGACCACGATTTCGGATTGAAGGAACCTATGGAACGCAAGAGTTTGTCGATAATTATACGCTTGCTCTTAAGCAAGCGCAAAATGGCACCTCCAAGAAAAGAAAACAAACCAGACTTGTAGAGGGCTCTTTCGATTGGTTGTTGCATCAATATTTACAAAGCATGCAATGGCATAATCAATCAGAATCTACTAAAAAAGTTAAGTATAGAATTCTGAACAATGTTTCTAAACATATCGGTGAACGCGCATATAAAAGCATAGGAAAACATCATATTCTTGATGCCGTAGAAAGAAGACGTGAGACTCCCGCAGCAGCAAAACATTTTTTGACTTCTTTAAACGGTCTCTTTAATTGGGCAGTTGATAATGCCCTTTTAAACAGAAATCCTGCTTTTAATGTAAAAGCACCAAAATCTCTTAACAGCGAAGGATTAGCGCCATGGTTAGAAGAGGATATCGATAAATATTATAAACAATGGGCTATTGGTACCCATGAACGCGTATGGGTTGATGTGCTTCTTTATACGGGCTTGCGCCGTGGAGATGCCGTTCGTATCGGTTGGAAAGATGTAAAAGATAATATCATTCATCTCAAAACAGAAAAGAGCCAATTTAAAACAGATGTTTTTCTCCCTATTTTACCAGAACTCGCAGAAACTCTTAAAGTTGGTCCCGTAGGTGATGAAACATTCATTTGCGGAAAAGGTGGAAATAAGCTCGTAAAAGAAAGTTTTGGTAATCTGTTTCGTGAAGCATGTAATGCAGCAGGGATTAAAAAATCGGCACACGGCTTGCGAAAATTAGCAGCAACACGCGCCGCCAATGCTGGTGCTACAGTTTCGCAAATGAAAGCGCTTTTTGGCTGGTCAGAAGATAAAATGGCATCCCTTTATACTAAAACAGCCGATAGAAAACGCCTTGCAATAGAAGCCATAAAAAAACTTCAAAAAGGTTAGAGCAATGTGCGGCAGCTAAAAAACAAACCAAAGCCTCGTCAAAATTATGAACGAAATCAAAGCTGCGTTTGAGGTACATCAGAAACCAGAGGAGAAATAGGTGGTTGTGTCTGTTGCATTGTTTGCCATAAATTATAGTTTGTTTGCATATCCAACCAAAATTTTGCTTTACTAAAACCAGCTAATTCTAATTTAATTGCAAGTTCGGTACTCATAGAAGCATGACCGTTAATCACTCTTGATAGAGAAGCTCTTGTCATATGGAGATGATCCGCTAACTTTTGTATCGTTATCCCCATTTCTTCTAAGAAAGCTACTTTTAGAACTTCGCCCGGATGTGCGGGGTTATGCATCATTTGTTTTCGTTCCTTTCATCAATGGTAATCTTGATAATCAACAAGCTCCACATCTGTTCCTATAAAGCGAAAAGTAACACGCCAATTTCCATTCACCCATATAGAATAATATCCTGTAAGTTCACCTTTAAGAGGATGCATTTTAAAGGCAGGTGCTCGCAACATATCGGGTGTCGTAGCACTTGTTAAAGCCGTTAAGATAACGCGTAATTTCTTTACGTGATCTGGTCGAATAGCTTTTGTGGAACCTGTTGTATAAAATAATTTTAAGCCCTTATGTTTGAAACTCACAATTGCCATTAGCACCCCTTGTCGTATATCAACACTATACGATTAATAAAAATAAGAGTCAAGTAAGGTACTGGAAAATCTGGTTACATATTTGGATAAAATGATTGAGAATAAGCTACAAAAAGGTTCGGGATAGACAGAGAAATAAGTTAATAAAATCAATGGAATTAAAATTCCCTTACCCTTATATAAGTTATTGATTACATATAAATATAGCATTCCCACCCCCTCCGCCACAGCGCTTTTATCGTGCTCTAACTTCTTGATTCTATATGTCTTTTTTTAATGTAGCTTGTTGTAGCTTGCCAGCTGTAGCTTGCCAGCAGGTTTTGTATATTTTGCCACCAGGTTTTGTACCAATTTATTTTCTTTTAAGGGTTTTTAAGGTGTTTTCAAAGGGTCTTCAAAGACCTTTCAAAGATCATTTAGAGCCTCTTTAATGAGTCTTTATTTTTCTCTCTTAAAGACCGCAATTTTTGATGATCAATCATTGAGCTGGAATCGTATGACAGGAATCGCATTATTTGAGAAGCAACATACATAAAAGGATATGACTTCTTTTAGCATAAATTGACTGATCGTTTTTCCGTATCCCAAGTATATTATTCAAGTACATTATTATAAAGAGAAGCGTTTGAGGAATTGGGTAAACATTACCCTATTGCTGAACTCATGCAATTGGATCAACTTGATCCTATTGTACCTTTAAGGAATAGGGACAAGTTGTCCCCATTGCTCTCTCCCACCCAAAGTGCAAACATTGCACGTTGATCTCAGAAAGCATTACAACTGATCAAAGGAGCAGGTTGCACTTTTGATCTTCCATTTCCTTCACATAAAATTTCATTGTGATCTGAATATTTCAAAAATAGGATCAACTTGACCCAATTTTTCTTCATCATGCAATTGTGCAATGTTTGCACTATTGCTCCTTTTAGCAATTGGTGCAAATTGCACCAATTGCTCTAAATGTTCATCATCACCGATCACAGGGTAAACATTACCCTTTGATTTTCTGTCACTCAGAGGTTTTCTTTTCTCCTGTTTTGTTTCCCTTATCTGGTGCCTCAAAGGTTATTTCTGTGATGTAGCCGCTTTGCTTTTCATAGCGATGGGTCACGGTAGCAGCCTTCCATGGACCATTGATTTCGCCTCGAAACCCTTGCAGGAGAAGCGGTTGACCCGCCATGATTTCAGGGTATCCCGCAAGAGTTAAGGAGCCACTGCCTACAGCACGGCATAAGCGATCCGACTCGGAAGCAGCCGCCGCTTGTGCTTCTTCTTGACTTGGATAACAACTGCGCAGACGGCGAATGGGGCCAGTAAACCCTGTTTGATGCTTGACTTGGCATTGTTGCCCTTTTGCGCGATCAAAATAAGAAGCTTCAATGATGCCGTATTGCGTACGCGGCTCTAGGGTGAATTCCCAATGGGAACACTCATGTTGATGAATGGTCTGGAGGGGGAGATTGTCCCCGCTTAAAAATAAAAACTTATGGTCTTTGATTAAAAAACGCGCCCGCATGCGATCCGCAAGCCTAGTTAAAAAATCAATCGCCGATTGATCGGTGCGCACCACATAAGGCAAGGTTTGTTTGGTCAATTGTGGACTGACCTTTGCTTGATAACCATGGCGTTTGGCAAGGGTCTCAACAATCTCAGCAATGGTTTTGTGGTCAAAATGTTCACTCGCCTGTTCTTTGATCTCCGCACACATCGAGGCACTTTTGCCACAAAGGCGCAAAATCTCTCCATCACTGCCCCCACAACTGATCACCGTCTCCACAACAAAACGCCCCATAAAGGCACGAATGCTGTCCTGATAGCCAAAGGTGACATGGAGCGCACTGTTACTGGAGGGAATCTCTAAATCATTGCCGCTATCATCAAATTCCGCCTCGAATGTATCGGCTTCATTACCCGCATTGTCTGTGATGGTTGCCGTTAAAAGACGTTGGTAAAAAACTTCATGAACAGGTTTTTCTCCCACCTTAACCACAATAAAAGGGTGTGTGCGCATTAATCCCATAACCGTTTCACCACGCGGTTCTTTTCTTGGGGGATAAATTCAGGCAGAATGACCGTTAAGCCTCGCGGTAAAATTGGACCATATTTGGCAATCTCTGGATTGGCTTCCAATGTGGCTTCACAATAGCCATTTAATAATCCAACTTGAGAACGGTCCCCTAACACAGCCATGGCATGTTGAAAGCAGAGGAGATCGAGACTCATATCCTCCAGCTCTACAACAACACGCTTTTCTGGTATCTTCATAAAGTTTGCCCCACCTGATATTGTCCTTGCGGTTTTCCGCCATTAAAAAAGGGTAAGAGACTGATGGAATAGCGGATACGCTGGGATTGACCGGAGCGACTGATAAAGTCGTGGTCTTTCGTGATACTGGTGATCACCACGGGTCCATGGAGAAGGACACTATAGGTGGTATCATTGATCCAACGAAGCATCTGGACCGGCTTTGCTCTCTTGATCGTTGTGGTGATGGCATCAATGGCTACACGATCACCAAATTCTTCTGGAAACCAAACGCCATGAATGGTTTTGGGATCATTGCCATAGCCAGTAAATTGCAAACTAGGCGACTTGCCAAAACGCTCTAAGCAAACCCATGAGGCAGAGAATTCCTCTTCAAAAGATTGGAAATTAAGCCAGTCCACATAAAATTGATGTGGACCTAACATCATCAAAGGATCTTGCATGCTCCCTCCCATTATTCTATTCCCTCATGCAATGCATTAGCGCGTGCCCGTTGAATGGTGTGAGTAACCGTTCGACCATTAGCAACAGGATCACGAGCGCCATTGACATGCACCGTGACATTTTGAGTGCGATGCATAAGTTTGTGTGTCCCTCCCCTCATTGCCTTCCTGCCATTATTCGGTCCCTCCATGCAGCGCATTGGCGCGTGCGCGTTGAATGGCGTGACTAACCGCACGACCAGTGGCAATGGGATCACGCGCGCCATTGACATGCACCGTGACATTTTGATGGTGCGTGATGGGGACGCGTTCTTTGTCTTTTGCTTCTGTGAGAGGCACATTGGCACGACCAGCCACCGCAAATTGTACAAGGGGCTGAGGCGTTTTGCCTCCTAAAAAACTTGGCAAATAATCTCTTACATCAATCGACCCAATCCACCCCTTTATGCGGTGAGGTAAAGATTTACAAAAATCTGTCAATTGTGAGATGGACGACATAAAACCATTAACAATCCAATTCGCTAAATCTTCCCCGGCTTGTTCCATACCAGCCTTGGCACTATCCGTGAGCTTTTCTTGAGAAAAAAAACGCTTCAACCATTGCCAAAAATTGGAAAGGCTTTGTTTAATCCCCTCCCACAAGCTTTCACAAATTTGAGCAACAGAGGCAAGACCTTGTTTAAACTTTTGCCAATTTTGAGAGAAATCAAAAGCAGCAGCAATGATATTCTTCCAACGGGTGATGGTGCTGGTATCAGCCCCAAAAAAACGCATGACGGCTTCAAAGGCTTGGCCAAAAGCCCGTGTTATCCCCCGTGCAAAGCCCTTTATAAAAGAAGAAACACGGTCCCAATATTTCCACAAAGCAAAACCAGCAGCCAATATGATAGCCACAACAGCAGCAATCACAGCCCCTACCGGAGTAAAAAGCCCCCCCACAACAGAGGACAGGCTTGCCCCAACCACTTCGATCACGGTTCCTATCAAACCAAAGCTCCTCGCAAATGCCGCCCCTGAGACAGCAATCCCCCGCAAAGCACCCACCAACAAGGTCATGGGGCGCAAAAGTTTGAGGAAACGTGCCCCAAACCCTGCGGTGAGCAAGCCCAGTGAGCGCCCTGAAGCCAAGAGCCCGCGCCAACTTGCCTTCAGCATGCGGCTAATAGATCCAAGCTTGATAAAAGAGGCAATCAATTGCAGGATCCCAAGGCGGGTTCCCGCCATGGTAAAACGTACAACCCGTAAAGCGATGTTAAAAGCCATCAGGGCGGCAATGGTTTTGATGATCACACCGGTCAAAACAGGGTGTTCATTAGCCCATGCCATCAGAACGTTTAAAAAACCACCAACAGTTTCCATTAAACTGTTCACATGGGGCAACAAAACCTCACCAATGGTAACCCCTAAAGCCACAATGCGGTTTTGCAACAGTTCAAATTGCCGCATGGCACCGGTTGCTTGTTTATCTGCCTCTTGTTCGACAGAGCCTTTAAAGACTTTTGGGTCTTTCACATAATCTAATGCTTGCCCTAGCAATTCGGGATTGCCAACCAATTTGGCAAAATCACCGGTAAAGTCGCGCCCCGCAATGGCAATCAGCGAACGCATTCCCTGTTCGGATTTGCCCAACACATCAAAAAAACGCACCAAGGTACCGGTGGCATCTTTCTCCAAATCTTCCATAAATTTTTGGCGAGAGAGACCAATATTGGTAAAAGCATCTTCAATATGTTTACCCCCTGCTTGAATACGCGCACTCATAGCATTAAAACCACGTGCTGCACTCTCTGGGACAATACCAGCAGAAATCATCGCCGTCCCAAAGGCTGCTGTTTCGCAGGCTGTCAGTTTAAACATGGTTGCCGCACCGGTGGCACGATTGGTAAAGTCAGACACCTCACTCGCCTTGGCTGCCATGTGGTTGGAAAGATGGTTGATGGCATCCCCTAGATCTTCAATACCTGCTTGATTAAGCTTAAAGACATTGCGCAATTTGGCAAAGCGTTCCCCAATTTGATCCCCCGTCATATCAAAGGCGACCGCTGCCTTGGCAGCATAAATACTAAAAGCCTCGAGATCTTGTTCACCAATGCCTGCTTGGCTGGCACTGGTCATCAATTCTAAGACTTCACGGGCAGCCAAAGGGATTTTTGTAGAGGTTTCCAAAGCAAAACGGCGCAATTCTTTTAAACGATCAAGGGGGCTATCTAGAACCTTTTCCAAGCCCTTCATTGATTGGTCAAATTGCATGGCTTTATAGAGAGGGGCAATTAAGGTTGCCGTTTGAGCAAGCGCCCCCACCATGCGCCCACGCGCATGAATATAAGCATTTTGCGCTTTTTCTGTAGATTCCTTCAAGTGCTCAGGGTCAAACCACCCTTTAAAATGCTTTCGTGTTTGGTTTTGGAAATGCGCAATATCGAGGCTAAAGGCTCTTAAGTCTCGCTTGGCAGAGGCGATCCCCTCTTGCAGATGATTGACAAAACGGACAACAAGAGAAACATCCATGATTGCATCTTATCCTAACATTTGGCTTTCATATTCTTGTTGTTTAAGGCGCGCGAGTTCTTCTCGATAAGCAATCACTTCCAGCCAATCCATCTGGTTAATCTCTGAAGGCGCCCAGTGATAATAAAGGGCTAGTTCTGCTCCAAATTGTCTGGCAGAGAGGATTGGCGTGTGGGAAAAAAAGCAAAAAAAGCCTTAAACACTGCCATAATATCGATAACATCAAGATGATTAATGAAGAAATTTTCTTCTTTTTAGCTAAGATTATTATTGAAGATGATATCAAATCAAGTTGAGGCATTTGGTGCACCCGACAGAATTCGAATCTGTGACCTCTGCCTTCGGAGGGCAGCGCTCTATCCAGCTGAGCTACGGGTGCTTTACACCGATTATCAAAATCAATTGTGATCTTTTAACTAATCATACGATTAGCTTCAATGTTTAAATGATCATTCTCATAAAAAAATTACTTATTTGTAATTTATCTAACAACGCAATCTTCTTTCTTTTCTACAATGATACTTTATCTTGAAATAGCTTCTCTTTTTGTTTTCAATACTCTTTTTATTATAAAAAGAGCTTTGATGATAACTTCAAAACTCTCAAAAAATAAGTTACAAGATAAATTATAAGTATTAGGATAATTCTTAAATGACTACATTACCAAGTCGCTTTCATTTTATTTCCGCAGAAACTGAGGAAGCTCTCAAAGCTACCCAGAAATTAATTTCCGTCTACGGTCATTCTTCTCTGGAAGAAACTGATATTGTTGTTGCAATCGGTGGTGATGGAACAATGTTACAAACCGTACGAGATGTTATGAACACTGGAAAACCCATTTACGGTATGAATCAAGGTTCTGTAGGATTTCTTATGAATGAATTTCATGAAAAAAAATTGCCCAATCGTATTGCTGTCGCCCATAAAAAAGAAATTCATCCCTTACGCATGATTGCAAAAGCTGAATATCAAGAATCGATCGAGGCACTTGCAATTAATGAAGTATCCCTCTTTCGGCAATCTTATCAAGCAGCAAAAATTCGCATTACCATTGATAACAACATACGCATGGAACAGTTAAGTTGTGATGGTATCCTCGTCGCGACACCGGCAGGATCAACTGCCTATAATTTATCAGCACAAGGACCTATTCTCCCCCTTATGGCCCCCCTTATGGCCCTCACCCCTGTTAGCCCTTTTCGCCCAAGACGTTGGCATGGCGCATTGCTTCCCGATACAGTAACAGTGCGTTTTGATATGCTCGAACCTGACAAACGTCCTGTCAATGCTGCTGCAGATAATGTTGAGGTTAAGTCTGTCCATTCAGTGACTATTTCAATGGCAACAGAAGTAACAGCTTCAATCCTTTTTGACTCAAGTCATTCATGGGATGAACGCATTTTATCAGAACAATTTCGCTATTAATGATTGTATTATGCGCTTTATATGTATATGATTGTTATAGTTGGCTTTTTTTGAAAGCATCTTAATACTCTTTAAGAGTAGAGAGTATTGGTTGTACTTATTATTGAGATAGCGAAGTTAAAAGCACAGAGCAATTGATAAAAAAATGATACCATCTTTGAATAGTTTTGATGATTTAGGTCTTTCCGCAAAGGTTATTAATGCAGTAAAGTCAGCGGGATATACAGTTCCAACACCTATTCAAAGTGAAACAATTCCTCATGTCCTTCAAAGAAAAGATGTTCTAGGAATCGCTCAAACAGGAACGGGTAAAACCGCCTCTTTCGTATTGCCTATGCTCACTCTCCTTGAAAAAGGTCGTGCAAGAGCACGAATGCCCCGTACACTCATTTTAGAACCAACGCGAGAAATTGCAGCTCAAGTTGAAGAAAATTTTGATAAATACGGAATAAATCATCGTTTAAATGTTGCTCTTTTAATTGGTGGTGTTTCTTTTGAACACCAAGATCGTAAGTTGGAACGAGGAGCGGATGTACTTATTGCAACACCAGGGCGTCTTCTTGATCATTTCGAGCGTGGTAAATTACTCCTGATGGGCGTTGAAATCCTTGTTATTGATGAAGCTGATCGCATGTTGGATATGGGCTTTATTCCTGATATTGAACGGATCTGTAAACTAACCCCTTTCACGCGTCAAACTTTGTTCTTTTCCGCTACAATGGCGCCAGAAATTACAAAGTTAACAAAACAATTTTTACATTCTCCTGTTTCTGTTGAAGTGACAAAAGCATCTTCAACAGCGACCACAATTACACAACGGCTTGTCAAATCTGGAAATAAGTCATGGGATAAAAGAGCGGTTTTACGAGAGCTTATCCAAAATGAAGGTTCTAAGCTTCAAAATGCTATTATTTTCTGTAATCGAAAGAGAGACATCTCTGAACTTTTTAGATCACTCATCAAACATAACTTTAATGTAGGGGCGCTTCATGGGGATATGGACCAATATTCACGCATGAATACCTTAGCCGACTTTAAAAATAATAAACTGACACTTCTGGTTGCTTCTGATGTTGCGGCCCGTGGACTTGATATCCCAGCGGTAAGTCATGTATTTAATTATGATGTTCCTACACATGCTGAAGACTATATCCATCGAATTGGTCGTACAGGACGTGCAAATCGTCGTGGAAAAGCCTTTACAATCGTAACAAAAGATGATCAAAAATATATCAACGCCATTGAAGAAATAAGCAATGAAAAAATTGAATGGCTCAATGGAGATCTTTCGACTTTAAGTACCGATGATCAAACAGAAGATAGTGTTGTAAAGAAAAAATCTTCACAATCATCAAAGAAAACTGCTGCCAAAGAGGCTCTTGCCCCCCCTAAAAAGACTGTAAAAGAGAATAAAGTAGATTATATCAAAAATGTGAAACGTAAAGAAAATCCATCCGAGCAACAACACTCACGAAAAAATAGGAATTACGTGCCTCTTGGATTTGGTGACGATATTCCTGCATTCATGCTCATAAAAACGCGTAGATAAACCCGTGTTTCATTCTACACGTAAAAATAAATAAAAAACGCTTTTAAAAAGTTTCTCTTATTTCCTAGAGAGTCTTTCTATTACCTTTTCGCGCCCTAAAAGCTGTAAAAGCTTTCCCATTTCTGGTCCATGATCCATACCCGTAAGTGCTTGACGTAATGGCATAAATAAAGACTTTCCTTTCCGCCCCGTTTTTTCTTTTAATACTTTTGTCCAGACTTGCCAACTTTCATCCTTCAATACCCCCTCAGGTAAGAAATTGAGTGACTGCTGTACAAATTCATGGTCCTCTCGTGCCACAGTATCAAAACTCTTTTCTTCATGAATAATTTTCCACCACAAGACAGCATCATTGACTTTATCAATATTGCTTCTTATCGCATTCCAGAAATATTCCGCCTTTTCTCCTTTAATAGAAAGATTTTGAAGGCGCGTTTTAACATCCTCATAATTTAGTTCATGAACAAGATGACTATTCAAAGTATAAAGATCAGAAATATCAAATTTTGCAATGGATTTTGATGTATTTTGTAAATTAAAATGTTCTAAAAGCGCTTCTTGATGGGGGTAGGGATGCACATTTTGTGATGTCCCAATCAAAACAGCAAGACACTGAACAGCTATCGATTCAAATCCTTCTTCCCGTAGGGAACGAATAGAAAGATCATTGTTACGTTTTGAAAATCCTTTTCCTAAAACTGTTGCCAATAAATTGAAATGACCAAAAACCGGTAATTCCGCACCAAGAGCTTTAAAAAGAGCAATCTGAGCTCCTGTATTTGTAACATGATCATCGCCACGAATAATATGTGTAATGGCCATATCGACATCATCCACAACAGACGGTAATGTATAAAGATAGGTTCCATCTTCACGAATAAGAATAGGATCTGAAAGAGAAGCTAAATCTATCGTCTGCTTTCCCTTTACAGCATCATTCCAGCAAACTTCTGTTCGCTTTGTTTGCAAAGGATTATTTTCAAAATTAGGAAGAAGAAAACGCCAATGGGGTTTACGACCTTGTGATTCAAAGTTTTTTTTCTCTTCTGCTGTCAACTTCAATGCTGCACGGTCATAAATGGGAGGCAGTTTGCGTGAAAGCTTTATTTTACGGCGTCGCTCTAATTCTTCTGCTGTTTCATAACAGGGATAAAGCAAACCACGTTGTTTGAGAATTTCTGCCACTTCATCATATCGATTAAATCGTTTAGATTGGTAATAAATTGCATCTGGTTGAATACCAAGCCATTCAAGATCAACAGCAATAGCATCGATATATTCCTGTTTAGAACGCTCAATATCTGTATCATCATAGCGCAAAATAAACTTTCCTTTATGCGCCCGTGCATAAAGCCAATTGAAAAGCGCACTACGGATATTGCCAATATGAATATAACCTGTTGGAGAGGGAGCAAAACGAACTTTAACCATAAAAGAATACTCAATTTTTATCGCGAAAATGATTGACAATAGGATAACGACGATCGCGTCCGAAATTCTTGTAAGTGATTTTTACACCGGGTGCAGATTGTCGCCTTTTATATTCAGCACCATAAAGAAGCTGTTCAATTTTCTCAACAGTTTCTCGGACATGCCCACGTTGAACAACATCACAAATACTCATGTCATTTTCTACAAGAGATTGCAAAATATCATCTAGAATAGGATAAGGGGGTAGAGAATCTTCATCTTTTTGATTTTCCCGCAGCTCTGCAGAAGGTGCTTTTTCTATAATATTGGGGGGCATGACAATTCCTTCTGGTCCCTTTAAATGATACAAATAATTTTTATTGCGCCACTCAGCTAATGCATAAACTTGCATTTTATAAATATCTTTAAGAGGATTAAAACCTCCATTCATATCCCCATAAAGTGTTGCATATCCCACAGCCATTTCTGACTTATTGCCTGTTGTCACCACCATTGAACCAAATTTATTTGACAGAGCCATTAAAAGTGTACCGCGTATACGACTTTGAAGATTTTCTTCTGTTATATCAGAGGGTAAGCCTAAAAAAAGAGGCGATACTATATTCAAAAAAGCCTCAACAGCTTGCTCAATCGGTATGATTTCATAGTGACATCCCAAAAGATGGGCACATTTTTTGGCATCGTTTAATGATTCTTGTGAAGTATAATGATAAGGCATCATAAGAGTGCGAACCCTCTCAGCACCAAGAGCATCCACCGCCATTGCCGTACACAGGGCAGAATCAATTCCTCCTGAAAGACCAAGAATAACATCCTTAAAACCGTTTTTATTAACGTAATCTTTCAAACCTAAAACACAAGCTTGATAATCAGCGGCTAATCCATTGAAAAGATTTTCTTTCGGACCTGAAACACAGTGCCACCCTGTCGTTGTTCGTTGCCAATGACTCAAAGCAAGATGGCTATCAAAGTGTTTCATTTGAAACACCTTTTGACCTTGTCCATTCAAGGCAAAAGACCCCCCATCAAAAACTAGCTCATCTTGCCCACCAACTTGATTAGCATAGATAATTGGCACTCCAGATTGAAGTGCTTGCGTATGAACAACGTCTATACGTTTTAAGGTTTTATTACGATAGTAGGGAGATCCGTTAAGGACCAAAATCATTTCAGCGCCTTTATTGCCAAGCTCTACACATAAAGACGAATCATTCCAAATATCTTCACAAATGACTATTCCCAATTTTATCCCATGATAAACGATAGGTTCAGGACGTGCTCCGGAAGAAAATAGACGCTTTTCATCAAACTCAGCGTAATTAGGTAAATCAAATTTAAAGCTTTCGGCAATGCCTCGCCCCTCATCAAGAAGCATGACACCGTTATAAATATTGCCATTACGCCTTAAAGGAAGACCAATGACAATTCCTGGTCCGCCTACAGTTATTTTTGCTAATTTCTCAACAGCCTCTTCACATGTTTTTGTAAAAGAAGGCTTTAAAACAAGATCTTCAGGGGGATAAGCACTTATGAAAAGCTCTGTGAATAAAACAAGATCAGCCCCCTCTTCTTTAGCCTTTTGATGCGCCATAACGGCTAGAGAAAAATTCCCTTCAATATCACCGACAATAGGATTTAATTGGGCAACGGCTACCCGAAAGTTATCTTTCATAAGTCTTTGTATCACTTCATCAGTTTGGCAACCACAACTTTATTCTTCACCATCGAAAATATTATTTTTTTTAATTCTTTTCGGCCATAACGATCTAAAATAAAAAATGCCAGAAAAATTTTTTCCTACCCACCAGCAACAAGTGCTAATGAATCAGTCACACGATTTTTTTTAAGAAGTTCAGCAACAAGAAAAGCTAATTCTAACGCTTGATCTGCATTTAATCGTGGATCACATTGCGTATGATAACGATCAGATAAGTCATCAATAGAAATAGCATGCGCCCCGCCCGTACATTCCGTTACATCACGACCTGTCATCTCAATATGAATGCCTCCTGGATAGGTTCCCTCTCCATGATGCACTGCAAAAAAATTCTCTACTTCTTTTAAAACATAATCAAAGGGACGCGTCTTATAACCATTGGCAGTAATTGTATTGCCATGCATTGGATCACATGACCATATAACCTCACGCTTCTCGCGTTCAACGGCACGGATGAGTTTAGGCAGATAACTTTCAACCTTATCATAACCAAAGCGCGTAATAAGAGTAAGCCGCCCCGGCTCATTTTCAGGATTTAAAATATCAATTAATTTTAGAAGCTCACCAGACTCCATGGAAGGACCACACTTTAATCCTATAGGATTTTTAATACCGCGACAATATTCAACATGAGCATGGTCAATCTGACGTGTACGGTCACCAATCCATAACATATGACCGGATGTTGCATACCAATGCCCTGAAGTTGAATCAATCCGAGTCAAAGCCTCTTCATAACCAAGCAAAAGCGCTTCATGACTGGTATAAAAAGATGTCTCACGCAATGAAGAATGCGTTTTGGATGTAATCCCTATGGAACGCATAAAATCAATTGCTTCAGAAATACGCTCTGCCAATAATTCATAACGTTCCCCCTGCGGACTGTTAGAAATGAAACTCAACATCCATGTGTGAACATTTTCTAAATTAGCATAACCACCTTGTGAAAAAGCACGCAACAGATTAAGTGTTGCCGCAGATTGGCGATAAGCCATAGACATCCGTTGCGGATCTGGAATACGAGAATCGGCTCCAAATTCAATACCATTAATAATATCCCCCCGATAAGAAGGAAGCTCGACTCCCTCTTTGCTTTCGACATCAGAAGAGCGGGGCTTTGCAAATTGACCAGCAATACGACCAATTTTAACAACGGGTTTAGAACTCCCAAAGGTTAAAACAATCGCCATTTGCAAAAATACACGAAAAAAGTCACGAATATTATCAGCTTCATGTTCTGCAAAGCTTTCAGCACAATCACCACCTTGCAATAAAAAAGCTCTGCCTTTCGCAACAGCTGCTAATTCATTTTTTAAATCACGTGCTTCACCGGCAAAAACCAAAGGGGGATAGCTTCTCAGCTTTCGTTCTACATCTTCCAACATAGACTTATCCGGATAAGTCGGAACTTGCTTAATTGGCCTTTCTCTCCAAGAGTCAGGCGCCCATTCTTTTATCATTATACTCTCTCTAAAAATGAAGCTTCCAAGCTTAGCATATCAAAAACTTTTTACCACACTATGGGGTGTTGTTTAATTTTCTATTTTCTTTCCATTTTCATATATATAACTTGGTTTATACATCGTTACCAATTCTTCTGCCATCGTTGGATGCACCGCCATCGTTTCATCAAAGATATCCTTCGTCAGCTTCCCCTTGAGCGATATTCCAATAAGCTGTGCCATTTCACCAGCATTTTCTCCTAAAATATGAGCGCCTACAACAATACGACTTTCACCATCAACAATGAGCTTCATAAACATTTTCTCTGAACTACCGGAAAGAACATTACGCATAGGACGAAAAACTGTCCGATAAATTTCAAGACTCTTATAACGCTGTATCGCCTCTTCTTCTGAAAGACCTACCGTTCCAATCTCGGGCTGTGAAAAAACTGCTGTTGTAATTAAATCATAATTAGGTTTTGTGGGAATATTTTCAAATGCTGTCTTAACAAAACACATTGCATCGTGTATCGCAACAGGTGTTAATTGAATATGCCCCGTTACATCCCCTACAGCCCAAATATGAGGGATATTTGTTGTCATTTTCTCATCAACAATAACAGCCCCAAACGCATTAACTTCTACACCTGCCTTCTCAAGTCCTAACCCCACTGTATTGGGCATACGCCCTGTGGCTAACATAACTTGGTCGGTGCTGATCGTTTGCCCATTTGATAAAAGAACATTATAGTAATTTTCTGCCGCCTGCACTTGAGAAACTGTTACCTCATAGAGAATAGAAATCCCTTTTTCAATCATTGCATCGTTGAGCAATTGTCGCAAATCGTGATCAAAATCACGAAGAATTAAATCACCTCGATGAAGGAGTGTCGTTTTTACACCTAACTCATGAAAAATATTAGCAAATTCAACACCAATATACCCTCCACCAACAATGACTATTGATTTTGGGAGTTCATCAAGATCAAAAATCTCATTAGAAGTCAGACAAAAATCACCGCCTTCTACAGTCGTATTTGGTGCAACTTTTGCCCCCGTTGCAATCAAAATTTTTTCCGCAGTTACCCGCTCACCCGTAGCAGAAAGCTTTAATGTGTGATCATCGATAAAAGTAGCACGACTTTCATAAATACGCACATTGTTATTTTCTAACCCCTGACGATACAGCCCTTCTAATCTTGATATTTCTTTATTTTTAGCCGCAACCAACTTTTCCCAGCTAAAAATTGGATCCGCATATTTCCACCCAAAACCAACGCTTTCTTTAAATTCTTTTGCATATCGTGAAGCATAAACATAAAGCTTTTTGGGAACACAACCACGAATAACACAAGTCCCCCCTATACGATATTCTTCTGCTATAGCGACACGCTTACCAAGACCTCCAGCAAGCCTTGCTGCACGTACCCCACCAGAACCACTTCCAATAACAAATAAATCAAAATCAAAAGAGCCCACAAACTATTCCTTCTCATATATTTGCAACGATAGGCTAAAGTCATTTATTATTAAATGAAAGTCTTTTTTCTTTTAAAAGAATATTTTTCTATAAAGCAATAGTCTAAAAGGACAGACTCTTCATAAAATATTAAAAACGGCGGAAAAACCGCCGCTTTTAAAAAATCAGAAATTGCTGATTGCTGTCATGATATCAATCAAGTTATTTTTTATTTTCTGGAGCTTCTGATTTTATAGGCATCGTAGAATTATTCAAATTAAGTGTTTCAGACATTTCTTTTTTCACATTTTCTACAAGATCCTGCATAAGAGCAGAACGCCATACATCAAATGCAGAATAGGAATCACGTGCAATATTAGGAACTTCTGTCAAAAACTTTTTACCGGTATCAGAATTATAAAATGCTGTGATTGCATCAAGCTCTTTTTGCGTAAAATATTTTGCATACACATGAGCAATCTCTTTTTCTAGATCAGAGCGCCTTTTAATTAAAGCAAGCGCTTGCTTATCAACGATATCAGAAATAGCTGTTGCCAAATTCGGATCATCACTGATCAGTTCATTTTTAAAATCATGGACTGCGTTCGGTAAAAAACTATCAAATTGATCCGTTGCATGAATGGCCCTAATCGCCTTTCGAGCTGAATCTAAATGTTGATCACTCACACCTTGTGCATAAACCATTCCAATATTCACAAGAAAAATGATTATTGCACCCAAATATATGAAAAAACGCTGAAAAGAAAATATTATTCTCATTTAATGATTACCCCAATCGCTAATTATAATTTAAATTCGTTATTCTACCCAAAATCTTTTTTATTGTGCTAACATATCACCATGTAAATGTCTTTTCTAAAAATCAAATGGTTCTAAAACTTTTATTTGACCATCAGACATAGCGACAATTGCACGTGAAGCCAATCCCAAAAAAAGACCATGTTCAACAACACCAGGAATGGCAAGAAGCGCATCCGATAATAATTTGGGCTGCAAAATGCATCCCCAAAATGCATCAAGAATAAAATGACCACCATCTGTTTTAAAAGGATTTTTTCCATTCATTCGCAATGCAATTTCTCCAGAAAGTCCTAAATCCCCCGCGACTTTTTCGATGGCTTTGCGTGTTGTATGGACACCAAATGGATTCACTTCAATCGGTAGTGCAAAAGCACCAAGTCTTTTGACTATCTTTGTTTCATCAGCAATGACAAGCATTGCACGAGATGCAGATGCAACAATTTTTTCATATAACAATGCTCCCCCTCCTCCTTTAATGAGCATCATCTGGGGACCAATTTCATCTGCTCCGTCAATATCAAGATCCAGTTCAGGTATTTGTTCTAAAGTGCGAACAGGTACCCCAAACTTATGACAGAGTTGTTCAGAATATCGTGAAGTAGCAACACAAGTCACCCGGAGACCATCCGCAACACGCTTACCAAGAAGACGAATAAATTCATTAACAGTTGACCCCGATCCGATACCAAGCCGCATATCATCTTCAATAAATTCAAGCGCTTTAACAGCGGCTCTTTTTTTTAACTGCTGAACATCCATGAATGACTTTACCTTTTATCCGCAAACAACATTTATCACCACTCTTACCACCAATAATAATGATAATAAAAGGCAGACTCTTGACTTAAATCTATCTAAACTTAATCGTCATCTTTTTCTTTGAAGAGATGTTACTCGTTATAGAAATATATGGTAAGAATAAAATAGAATAATCAACAATTATCTTTTTTGTTTCTTTGAGAAAATTTGTTGGTATTTTCCTCATTCGCAATGCAATTGATAAACTGATCAATTTAAAAAACGCACAATATATCAGAAAAATCTTCTGTTATTTTTTGTTTGGTCAATTGTCCAGATACGAAAAAATGCGATAAATTATATGTTTTTTTGTGAAGGCTGTCTGTGCATATTCCATGGTCTATGAGACCCTATCGAAGACCAAATAATATCCCCGCCTTTAGTCACCATAACGCTTCCTCTTGATAATACTTGCTGAGGCGTAAAAATTATTTTTGCCTTATTGTGACATGTTTGATTATGCATTACAGATGTCTGAATAAGGATATCCGCCTCTATGCAGTGATCTACTTCTCCACGTAAAACGATAACTTTTAATCCATTGTCCAATAAGGATGTACATACATCATGATCACAAATAAATTGTCCATGAAACGAAGGACCATACCTTGTTGGTTTAATCGTTTCATTCAAACGAAATGACTTTTTCCATATGGATGTCGTAAACTTAGAATGATGGTAACGATCAATATATAATTTTTTATCATGAATAACGCCCACGAGACGCATATTATCTGCTATAATCAATTGTATAGGTGAGTGTATTATACAAATAGAGATACCAACCACAATAGAAAGACTAAAAAAAAGCCTGATGGGTGTTCTGCAAAAAGTCAATCCAACTAAACCTGTACTCAATAAAACCAACGCAGACAACGGCATAAAACCAGGATTTAAATCAGGAGAAATAGCCTTGATAGCGTGGGCAATCTTTATCACAAGATCAACACCAAACCCCATAATTTGAAGAGGGAGCCATTCGAATCCTCCTAACATTGCAAGAACTGCAATTAATCCAAAAGGAATAACCAAAATTGAGATGATCGGTAAAGCAAAAGCATTACTGATAATGCTTAAAGATGCCGTATTAGAAAAATGATAAGCGGCATAAATTCCACTTGCACTCCCTGCGACAAACGAAGACGCACACGTTGAAACTATTGATAAAAAAGCAAAATTTATTACTCTTTCCCCAACATAAGAGAAGTTTGTTTTTCTTGTACGAAAAAGTGACCTTCTGCTCCACCAATCAAAAAAAGCAATCAAAGCAGCCGTCGCAGAAAAAGACATTTGAAAGCTAGGGCCTAATATTTCATGGGGTCTAATCGCTAGAGTTATCAACCCCGCAATAGAAAAATTACGCATTGTTACAGCAGAGCGATTACACAATATAGCAACCAACATAACAGCAATCATCACAAAACTTCTTTGCGCTGATATTGCTAAGCCCGACAAGAGCAAATAAAAAGCTGTTATCATAAATGCAACAATAGCAGCCAATTTTTTACTGGAATAATAGGAAGAAAAAACTGGAAAAAATGCTAAAAAACTACGGATGGTCAAAAGAACGAGGCCGCTCAACAGAGCCATATGTAAACCTGATATGGATAAAATATGAGCTAATCCAGCCGTACGCAATGCTTCGTTTGTCTCATTTGAAATACCAGCACGCTGCCCTGTTATGAGAGCTGCCGCAACACTTCCCTTTTCTCCTTCAAGCGCTAGATGGATTCTTTGTGTCATCTTCATGCGTAAATTTTCAATTTTCTGTAGAACGATAGCCAATATTCCATCAGACTGCGAAACGGATATTTTTCTTGGTTTTCCTAAATAAAAGCCTTGCGCCCCAATTCTTTTAAAATAATTATGAAAACTAAAATCGTAACCTCCTGGACGCGCCGGCCCAGAGAATGCACGAAGCTTAACCTTCCCATACAGACCATCAGCAATGGCTAATCCAGAGGGCAAATACCTTGCCGATAAACGAACACGATGAAGACTATGGTGTAATATGGGCTTTTCTGTACTCAAAATATCTAAAATTAAACGAAATCCCCCTTTGGGGACTGATTCAATAGAAACAATTCTTCCTGTTAATGTAGTGACAATGTCTCTGCTTAACATGGGTGTTGCAATACGCCATGTTTCTATTTTTGCCGCCAAAGCTCCCAATACAATACAAAACAAAAATCCCGTAGGAATCCATATTTTTCGATAAAAATGCGCAATAGAGAATATTCCCAAAAAGATGCTAACCAACGCCCCCAATTGTTCCCAACTTGGCTCCTGTTCTAAATGAAAATAAAAAATGATTCCGAGGGAAAAAAAGACTAAAATCAGTGAAAAAAGGATACCAAAAGAAACTTCTTTATCGATACAATCCGCTAGCCATTTTCTAACAAAAATGATTTCTTTTTTTAAGAGCATTAATAAAAAAAGATTTTGTTGGTTATAACTACTATTCTTTGTATCATCACAGCTAGAAAAAATACTCCGCCCTATTTGACATGCGTTTTTTCTTTCTATAACAGATTTTGCGGATAAACTCTTTTTACCTTTACTTTGATTAAACATCCGCCCCCCCACTTTAACTCGCAATGCGGCTATTGCACACCCCGCTACCTATGCTAACATAACCTTTCTATAAGTTTCCATAAATAATATCTCAATTTAAAGGAAAATATTCGTGTCTGTTATTACTCGTTTTGCCCCCTCCCCCACAGGATTCCTTCATATTGGTGGCGCTCGTACTGCCCTTTTTAATTGGCTTTATGCAAAACATACCGGTGGAAAAATGCTTCTACGTATTGAAGATACAGATCGAGAACGCTCAACAGAAGCAGCGGTAAGAGCCATTATAGATGGCTTGCACTGGATGGGGCTTAGTTATGATGGTTCCCCTATTTCGCAATTCGAACGTGCAGAACGTCACCGTCAAATCGCCGAACAGTTGGTTGAAAATGGCAAAGCTTATTATTGTTATGCCTCACCTGAAGAGTTAGCTGAAATGCGTGAAAAAGCCCGTGCAGAAGGACGTCCACCACGTTATGATGGACGTTGGCGTAACCGTGATCATTCTGAAGCGCCTCAAGGTATCAAACCTGTTATTCGTATAAAAGCTCCTGAAGATGGAGAAACCATTGTACACGACCGTGTGCAAGGTGATGTTCGTTTTCCTAATAAAGATTTAGATGACTTTATTATTTTGCGTTCTGATGGTTCGCCTACCTATATGCACGCTGTTGTCGTTGATGATCATGATATGGGAGTTACACATATCATACGGGGTGATGATCATCTAACCAATGCAGCCCGACAAACGATCATCTTTAAAGCGATGGGATGGGATATTCCTGTTATGGCCCACATTCCTCTTATCCATGGGGAAAACGGTGCAAAATTATCAAAGCGGCATGGTGCACTCGGTGTTGATGCTTATCGAACAATGGGATACCTTCCTGCTGCTTTGCGCAATTATCTTGTCCGTTTAGGGTGGAGTCATGGTGATGACGAACTCATGTCACTTCAAGATATGATTTCTTGGTTTGATATTGAAGATATTAACAAAGGTGCTGCTCGTTTTGATCTCAAAAAGCTCGATTCCATCAACGGACACTATATGCGCATGAGCAATGATCAAGAACTTTTTGATGCCGCTCTTGATATTCTACCAGAAACCGATGGGGGAGCACAAATCATTGAAAGACTTGATGAACAACGCCGTGTTCAATTTTTAAAAGCAATTCCACATTTGAAAGAACGTTCAAAAACACTGTGCGAACTGATTGACAATGCCTCCTTCATTTTTACGCAACGACCATTACAGCTTAATGAAAAAGCACAAATGCTCTTAGATAAAAATGGACGAACTATTTTAAACGATCTTTATCTTGCCCTGAAAGCTTGCCCTTCTTGGGATACAAAAGCCCTTGATGAAACGCTTCGCTCTTATATCCAAACACAGAATCTCAAATTTGGATCTATCGCTCAACCCCTTCGTGCAGCTCTTACAGGATGCACAACATCGCCAGGTGTCTTGGATGTACTTATTTTATTGGGACGCGATGAATCTCTTTATCGCATCAATGACCAACTTATTACAACAGTAGGTTTATAATGTGTACTGAATATATCTCATCAATGGATATCTATGTAGATATTTCAACGTAATCTAAAAGAGTTTTTTATCTTATATCATTGAAATACAGTTTTTATTGAGTAATAATGATTAATAAGGGAATATTTTTAGATTGCATGTCCTCACTTTTAGAGGCAAATTACCCTCAATATAAGTAAAAAAAGCTTCAGTTATTATATATCTCATACTCTGATGCAGCAGAGTCTTAATTTTTAGAAGAGAAGGATCTGAAAGGAATACCGAATGTCTGAGAATAACGCACATATTATTGTGAATGATAAAAAAGTAGAGCTCCCCTTGCGTAAAGGCACCAGTGGACCTGAGGTCATTGAAATTTCTTCTCTCTACAAAAAAACCGATATTTTTACTTATGATCCTGGTTTTACTTCAACAGCTTCTTGTGAATCAAAAATTACTTATATTGATGGCGATAAAGGCATACTGCTTTATCGTGGTTATCCTATCGATCAATTAGCTGAAAAAGGTGACTTTCTCGAAAGTTGTTATCTTCTCCTTTATGGAGAACTCCCAACACAGCAAGAAAAAAACGACTTTGATCGATGTATTATGCAACATACCATGGTCCACGAACAGTTTGCACGCTTCTTCCACGGTTTCCGCCGTGACTCTCATCCTATGGCTGTCATGGTTTCCTGCCTTGGCGCTATGTCTGCCTTCTATCACGACTCTATTGATATTACAGATCCTCACCAAAGAATGATTGCTTCTGTTCGTCTTATTTCAAAAGTACCAACACTTGCTGCTATGGCCTATAAATATAGTATTGGACAAGCATTTGTTTATCCACGCAATGATCTTAGTTATGCTGCAAATTTCCTCCGTATGTGTTTTGCTGTTCCTTGTGAAGAATATAAAATAAACCCTGTGCTTTCTCGGGCAATGGATCAAATCTTTATCCTTCATGCTGATCATGAGCAAAATGCTTCTACATCTACGGTACGTCTTGCTGGATCATCAGGGGCTAATCCGTTTGCCTGTATTGCAGCAGGTGTTGCATGCCTTTGGGGACCCGCACATGGTGGTGCCAATGAAGCATGTCTAAAAATGCTACAAGAAATAGGTTCTATTAAAAGAATTCCGGAATTTATTGCACGTGCAAAAGATAAAAATGATCCTTTCCGCCTTATGGGCTTTGGTCACCGTGTCTATAAAAATTATGATCCACGTGCAAAAATCTTGCAAAAAACCTGTCATGAGGTTTTAAAAGAGCTCAACATTCAAGATGATCCACTTCTTGATATTGCGATAGAACTTGAAAAAATTGCGCTAAATGATGAATATTTTATTGAGAAAAAGCTTTATCCCAATGTTGATTTCTATTCCGGTATTACGTTAAAAGCTCTAGGCTTTCCAACTGAAATGTTTACTGTTCTTTTTGCATTAGCGCGCAGTGTCGGGTGGGTGGCACAGTGGAAAGAAATGATTGAAGATCCTGCACAAAAAATTGGTCGTCCTCGACAACTCTATACAGGCTATGCTACGCGTGACTATGTTCCTATAGATAAGCGTGTTAATTAAAGAAAAGAAATCAATAAAGCTTCAGTTTACTGAAGCTTTATTGTAAATGATTAAAAATATCCTTTAAAATTTTTTACAAAGATAGTTAATTAATTTTAAATGAAACTATTATTATTCATTCCATCATTAACAAGAACTTTCCTTCTTTCCTGTATTTTTCCCGTCATACTTGATATCAATAACTCATTTTTTTGACTGTAATTTAGCGTAATGATAGCAAAATGGAGACAGATAAATTTTTACATTGCTCCTAAAGAGCTTACAGATTATAAAAATGCCTTATAGTTTTATATTTGTCAGCTTATTGAATAGGAGAACATAATGAAATTATTAGGAAAAGCTCTTATAATAAGCGCAACACTCTTTACTCTATCGGCAAATTCTCAAACACTTAAAATTGCAAGTGATGCTTCTTATCCCCCGTTTAGTTATATTGACTCAAATAATGAGCTTAAAGGGTTTGATATTGATATATCTTATGCCCTTTGTGAAAAAATGAATATTGAATGTACAATTGTCACGCAAGACTTCGAGGGGATGATTCCCGGCCTTCTAGCCAAAAAATATGATGCGATTGTTTCTTCCCTTTCTCCTACAAAAGAGCGCTTACAAAAAATTGATTTTACAGATCCTTACTACAACACAGTATTGGCTATCATTGTTACCAAAAATTCGGGGATTACAGAAATCTCAACACAAGCCTTTAGAGGTAAAAATCTTGGTGTACAATCGAATACAACACAAGCTGCCTATGCAGAGGATCATTACGCCTCTGAAGGCGTGAATATCAAACTTTATCCTACAGCAATAGAAGTTCATCGTGATCTTTTAAGCCATCGGCTTGATATTATCATCTTTGATAAAGTAAAGGCATTAAATTGGCTTGAGAATGAAGGAAAAGATTGCTGTAAGCTTCTAGGAACTTTGGAAGAAACAAAATTTCCTGTTTCAATTGCACTGCGTCAAAACAATAATGATCTTAAAAATAAGTTCAATGAAGCAATAAAAGAAATCCGTTTGGATGGAACTTATGAGAAAATAATGAGAAAATATTTTACATTCGATATCAATTAGATTTGAATCTTTTGAAGAAATGTCTTTTAACTTTTTGTTGGGCATGAAAAAATAGGTGGAAATTTAGCATTTTCATAAGAAGAATTTACATCTATCAAAAGAATTAATTTTTCCTCGATAGTTGAATGTTTATGAAATCCAATAACAACCATGAGGTTGTATTTTTATCTTATCTACATCTAATTTTATATTTAAATTGAATAGCCTTGTTTTTAAAGAAAATCTCTCAGTTTTTACTTATGAAATGATGTAAACTTAGCATTTCATAAAAATTAAGTCTTGTACAGAGTAAGATATTTATTCTTCTTTCAATCAATAAAAAAGATAATTTTTTGATAATAATGTCTAGTATCATAATCTAAAATAAATACCGATAAATTTTTGCATTGCTCCAGAAAAGCTTACAGATTATAAAAACGTGACGATTTCATATTTGCCCGCTTATCCAATAGGAGAATGTCATGAAACTACTAGCAGGAGCTCTTATAATAAGCGCCGCGCTATTCACCCCATTGGCTGATGCAAAAACATTAAAAATCGCCAGTGAAGGTACTTATCCTCCCTTTAGTTATATTGACTCAAATAATGAGCTTAAAGGATTTGATATTGATATATCTTATGCTCTTTGTAAAAAAATGAATATTGAGTGCACAATTGTCACGCAAGATTTCGAGGGGATGATCCCCGGACTTATTGCAAAAAAATATGATGCTATTGTTGCTTCCCTTTCTCATACACAAGAGCGTTTACAAAAAATTGACTTTACAGATCCTTACTACGATACAGCACTGGCTGTCATTGTTACCAAAGATTCGGGAATTAAAGAAGTCTCGTCACAAAGCTTTAAAGGCAAAAATCTTGGTGTACAATCAAATACAACACAAGCTGTTTATGCAGAAGATCATTATGCCTCTGAAGAGGTAAACATCAAACTCTATCCTTCTACAATAGAAGTGAATCGTGATCTTTTAAATCATCGACTTGATGTGATTATTGTTGATAAATTACAAGCATTAAATTGGCTTAAAAATGAAGGAAAAAATTGCTGTCTCCTCCTAGGAACTCTGGAAGAAACAAAATTTCCTGTTGCAATTGCGCTGCGTCAAAACAATAATGATCTTAAAAATAAGTTCAATGAAGCAATAAAAGAAATCCGTTTGGATGGAACTTATGAAAAAATTATGAGAAAATATTTTACAAGCGATGTTTATTAAAGCTCACTATGATATTTAGATGAAACTCACTGTTGATTTCTAAAACGTTATCTAACTCTTTCATGAGGAATACAAGAATGATTGAAAATTTAGCATTGCTATCGTTTAGCAATGGTGGATGGGGAGCGGTTATACTTTCTAGTGCAGGAATGACATTGTCATTGGCGTTATGTTGTGGACTTCTAGGACTTCCTCTAGGACTTCTAAATGCAGTCATGATTCGATCCGATATTAAGATGGCGAAAACTATAGCACGTCTCTTTTCAACGGTGTTTCGTGGGCTTCCAGAGCTTTTAACCTTGTTTTTAGTGTACTACGGATTACAAAGTCTTATTCAAAATGTCTTTGACTATTTTAATCTTGAAGTCATGTTTAGTATCAATGCTTTTGTTGCTGGTGTTCTTGCACTAAGTATGGTTCTTGCCGCTTTCTCTTGTGAAGTTTGGCTTGGAGCATTCAACATTTTTGATAAAGGGCAATATGAGGCTGCTAAAGCTTTAGGGCTTTCACGTTCAACCACATTCTTTCGTATTGTCTTCCCTCAGCTCATCCGAAATGCCTTGCCAGGACTTTCTAATAATTGGCTTACTTTACTGAAAGATACATCCCTCGTTTCAACCATCGCACTTGTTGATCTCATGCGACAAACGAATTTAGCTGTCGCTGCGACCAATAAACCCATGCTATTTTATCTTGTGGCCTGTTTACTCTATTTATTATTTTCAGCGCTTTTTGGCGCAATCTTACGCCATTTGGAAACATACACTCAAAGAGGCTATAAAAAGGTACCAAGTCAATGATTCCTGAATGGCTTTATTTCCTTTTTAACCCTGATCTTTTAAGCCGTTATGGGCCAAAATTTATTGATGGCTTTATTGTTACTGTCGAGCTTGTTTCTATCTCTTGTTCTCTTGGTTTTTTCCTTGGAATGCTTATCGCTTTTGCACGTTTATCAAAAAATACGTTTTTACAATATTTTGCAAATGCTTATGTCTATTTTTTTCGCGGCTCTCCTTTATTAGCCCAACTCTTCCTTTTTTATTATGGACTTGGTTCAATGAACAATTTTTGGCAACAGGTTGGTCTATGGTGGTTTTTTCAAAACGCGTGGTATTGTTGCCTTTTTATTTTCACACTCAATTCTGCTGCCTATCAATCTGAAATCTTTAAAGGAAGTTTTCTATCCGTAACCACTGGACAACGTGAAGCGTCAAAAGCTTTAGGTCTGAGTAATTCTGTCACATTTTTTAGAGTTATTCTTCCACAAGCAATGATTGTCGCATTACGTCCCTTAGGAAATGAGTTGATTTTAATGATTAAATCAAGTGCCATTGCCTCACTTGTTACTGTTTATGATTTAATGGGAATTGCTAAACTCACTTATTCACGTACATTTGACTTCCAAGTTTACGTTTGGGCCGCACTTATCTATCTTTTTATTGTTGAACTCATTCATCGTTTTATTGTTTTTATCGAACATCATCTCACGCGATATTTACGGTAAAATAAAATGATCATAAAAAACTTTACCAAATCAAAATGGTGCATTAATCAATTTATTCATCAATGAAAGAATAAAACAAGATGAATTTAAAAAATAATCAATCAATCTCTTCCAGTAAAAACTCTGTAATTTCCATTCAAAACCTCAATAAATGGTATGGAAACTTTCAGGTCTTACACGATATCAACTTTGATGTTCAAGCTGGTGAACATATCGTTATTTGTGGACCATCCGGATCAGGAAAATCAACGCTAATTCGTTGTATTAACCAATTAGAACAAGCAGAAAAAGGTTCAATTTATATTCATAACGTTGATATCCATACCGCTCCTATACAACAGCAAAAAAATGTCCTGCGAAAGATAGGAATGGTTTTTCAGAACTTTAATTTATTTCCCCACATGAGCGTTATACAAAACTGTATTTTAGCCCCTATGACAGTTCAAGGACTTTCCAAACAACAAGCAAAAGAAAGGGCAACTCGTTACTTAACGCATGTCGGTATTGAAAAATACTGTGAAAAATATCCTTTACAACTTTCTGGTGGACAACAACAGCGTGTCGCGATTGCTCGTGCACTTTGTATGGAACCTGAAGTCATGCTTTTTGATGAACCCACTTCAGCTCTTGATCCAGAAAGTGTGGGAGAAGTTTTGGAAGTGATCGCTCAATTGGCCGATACTGGAATTACAATGCTTTGTGTTACCCATGAAATGGGCTTCGCAAGAAAAGTATCAGAAAGAATACTCTTTCTAGAAAATGGAAAAATTGTTGAAGACACAGCCTCTGACAAATTCTTTACCAACCCTAAAAGTCAGCGTGCCCGTGATTTTCTTGCTAAAATTAAGCATTAGTCATCAAAATATTGTTTTATTTATACAATTTTGCCCCTACTTTTTAAAAGAGTGATAATCTTTTGCGCACCGACAATTCCCGATGGAACTTCAGTTTTCATTTTCTGCTCGACCTCCTCAAAAGCATCGAGTTGAGCTTGGCGCAATAAAGGATTAGATAAAAGTTGTTCTATCTGTCTTGCTAACATGCCAGGACGTATAAATTCATTCAAATATTCTGGAACAATAGGCTTATCAGCAATAATATTCGGAAGAGCAGCACTCCATAACGTTATTTTAGGAAAAATAAATAATTTAGCAAAACGATCAAGTTTATAGCAAAGAACCGTAGGAACTTTTACTAAAGCTAACTCAAGTGAAACCGTTCCATGGGAAGCAAGAGCAACATCTGCTTGTGCAAAAGCACGCCATTTTTTATCTTCACCAACAACAATTTCTACTTTGCTTTTCCAGTCTTGAATAAAGTCATGGATTCTATCCACCAAATGGGGTAAAGTGGGTAAAATAATCTGTAAATGAGGAATACGTTGTACAAGAATCTCTACCGTTTCTCGAAAAATAGGCATTAAAGAAAGAATCTCTGAATTGCGTGATCCTGGCAAAATAACCAATGTAGGCGATGATATTTGTTGATCATACAAATGTCTTTGTTCTACTTGGCACCTTTTTTCTGACTGAACTTTCAAAAGAGGAGGATACGTCGAAAGACGATGTCCAACATAGGTGGTAGCAGGACCACCCAAATCCTGCATAACCTTTTCTTCAAAAGGAAAAACCGCTAAAACATGATCAACAAATTCCCGCATAGCTTTTGCACGCTCTGGCCTCCATGCCCAAACAGTTGGTGCGATATATTTAATGATCGGAATAGAAGGCGCTAAAGCGCGTACCTTTTTTGCAACACGATGCGTAAAATCAGGACTATCAATAATAATTAAACAATCAGGTTGTTCTTGTGCGATAAATTTGGATAAATTGCGAATATGGAGCAACAACAACGGTAATTTTTTCAACACCTCCTTTAAACCTATTAAACCAATATCATGGGAATCAAAAAAGCTTTTTAAACCTAAAGCCTCTAAATGCCTCCCCCCAACCCCTATCAAATGAATATTGCATCCTATTTGTTGTGATAAACAAGAAATTAAATCAGCCCCAAGAAAATCACCAGATTCCTCACCCGCAATCACAGCAATCTTTAATAAACTATTATTCATGATCAAACTTTTCAAATGTTTCTATAAATAGAGAATGTTCATTGGCTTTTTCTATTGTTTTTTTCAATGATAATATTATACTCCTATTTGCCTCCACTGCAATACCGGACAAACCACTCTTTGCAGTGTTCATTATTGTAACGGGCCCAATTGATGGCAAATCAACGCGATTATCCTGTTGTGGTTTTGCACATTTAACAAGAACACCACCTTTAGAGGGGATTTGCCCTCTTTCTCGCATTTCACAAACACGCCACAACATATTATCAGTTCCCTCAGCGCCCTCCAGAGCTACCACTCTTCCTTGAACAACAACAACGGCTTGCCCGATATCCAATTGACCTAAAAGTTTTGCTGCTCGTGCTGCTAAAAAAATATCTTTCTTCTCTTTCTGCGTAGCACGCCGTACTGTTAAATTAAATTCTATGGGCGCTAAAAGATCTGGGACTATTTCATGAGCACCGATAACACAAAAACCATGCTCCTCAATAAATCGTATAAAAGCTTTTAATAATGCATCGTCCCCTTTCCTCAAAGCTCCAATTAACTTAGGCAGCGCTAAAAATGTCGTCCAGTCCAGTCGTAATTGTGTAAGAAGCGGTCGCTTTTTTACACCACCTGCCAAAACAACATTATAAACTCCAGCCTCTTTTAAAACTTTAATGAGTCGCGCTAACTCTACAATTGATAGCTCGCAATGTTCATAACGATAAAGAACAGAATCTGCTTCGCCCTGCAAAAGAACAAGAAAAGGATTCTCTCCATTCTTCTCAAGAGCTTGCGCAACGGTAATCGGTAAAACACCACTTCCTGCTATAATAGCAGTGCGGCCGGAAAGAAAATTTCTGGTACCACAAATTAGCATTTTTAATCCTTACATTATTTTATTCTATCACCTCCAAATTTTGGTGTACAATAAAAACGCTTTCCTTCTTCTTTAATAAAACGAACAACGTCAGCAACAGATCGAAAAGAAGAATAGCAAGAAGCAACATCATTGACACGCTCTTTAAATGGCTTGCTATGATCAAAAAGCATGGCAACCGCATGGCGGAGTGCGTGAATATCTTGACGCTCAAGCCCTGCACGCTTCATGCCAATAATATTGAGTCCGGCAAGTTTTGCCTGCACACCAACAGCTGTTCCATAAGGAATCAAATCACCTACCAGTGCAGATACACCACCGATAAAAGCATGATGCCCAACACGAACAAATTGGTGAACAGCAGCACCACCACCGATAATCACATAATCACCAACAGTAACGTGACCAGCAATCATTGCATTATTCGCAAATGTTACATGATTGCCTACATGACAATCATGAGCGATATGCGCATAACAAAAAAATTGGCAATTATCACCAACAACTGTCATTCCCGTACTCGAATCGGAGCCTCTATGCATTGTTACGCCTTCACGGATCATACAATTTTTACCAATAGAGAGAATCGTAGCCCCCCCTTTATGTTTATTATTTTGCGGATCTGCCCCTAAAACAGCATGAGAAAATACTTTACTCTTGGCTCCTAACATTGTCTTTCCCATTATTACAACATGACTTGTCAAACTACATTCATCACCAATAACAGCCTCTGAACTAATATGGCAAAATGGCCCAACGCGTACATTCTCACCAAGCTGCGCTCCCTTCTCCACGAGAGCAGTTGGATGGATTTTCGTACCGGACATTTTAAAATTCCCATCAAATATCGTTTATTCTTCTTCAACAATCATCGCAGCAATTTCTGCTTCAGCGACGCGAACATTTTCTACTTTTGCCACACACGAAAAACGCCTCATACCCGATCTCTTTTTCAAAAGCTGAACATGAATTTTAAGCTGATCACCAGGCATAACCGGCTTACGAAATTTCGCATTATCAACCGTCATAAGGTAAACTAAATTTGTTCGCTTATTGCCTAAATTTAAAAGTGCTATTGCTCCTGCCGTTTGTGCCATAGCTTCTAAAATCAAAACGCCAGGCATAACAGGCTTTGTGGGAAAATGTCCTGTAAAATGTGGTTCGTTAATCGTTATATTTTTAATACCAATCGCTTCTTGTTCCCCATCAATATTAACGATACGATCGATCAATAAAAATGGATAACGGTGCGGTAATATTGATAGCAATTTTTCAATATCAACAGCCTCTAAATCTTTAATTCCTTCAGTGCTGATCATATCAGCTTCTCTCCTTTTTAACTTTTCCCATACTGCGCAACGTCGCTACTTCACGAAACCATTGTTTAAATGGCCGTGCTGGACTGCCTCCCCATTTTTCACCATCCGGAATGTCATTCATAACACCACTACGAGCAGCAATCTGAACACATTTACCTATTACAATATGATCTGCTACTCCAACCCCCCCGCCAAGCTGAGACATATCTCCTATAGATGTACTTCCGGCAATTCCACATTGAGCGGCAATAAGGCAATAACGACCAATTTTTACATTGTGGGCAATTTGTACAAGATTATCAATCTTGCTTCCTTCTCCAATAACAGTATCTTGAAATGTTCCTCGATCAATCGTGGTGTTCGCACCAATTTCTACACCATCCTCAATAATAACGCGACCAAGTTGTGGAATTTTTTCGATTCCAGAAATACCCCCAACATAACCAAAACCATCTTGCCCAATGCAAACACCAGGATAAAGCTGAACCCTATCCCCTATTAAGGAACACTGAATGGTTACTTTAGGAGCAATATAGCAGTCACGTCCAATACGGCAATTTTCACCGATAACGGCTGTGGATGAAATAAGAGTTCCTGCACCAATCTCAACATTTCTTCCAATAACAGCTCCCGCTTCAATACACACATCATCAGCAAACTTAGCCGTTGGATGAATATGCGCATGCGGTGAAATCTCTTTCTGTCCAAACCAAGGCATTGGCTTGACAGAATCAGGAAATAGAATACGACCAATCTGAGCAAAATCACGCTGTGGTGTGGATGTCACCAAAATTGCCATCGTGTCAGGAACTTTAAAAACAATATCATTCGTACAAAAAACAGCAACAGCAGAACTGTCTCGTAGAGCATCAGAAAATTTCCGATGCTCCACGAAAACAAGAGAGCCTTCCACAGCACTGTCAAGCGAAGAAAGAGTATTGATAACTTTATGAGAAAACTCTGGATTAAGAAGCTTTGCACCCGTCAACTCAGCAACATTTGCAACTGTCAATTGCCGGGACGGCGTAAAAAAAAATGTATCCGCCATCAAAACACTTTCTCTCCCAGCTTAAGCTATTCTCTTCAAGCTTTTCCTTCTTAAAAAACGCTCAAATCAGAACTTCGTAGAAATACCAAAGTTCAATTGCTGCAAACGATCTCCCTCCTGCTTTGTTATTGGCCAAGCATAATCAAAACGCAAAGGACCAAACGGAGAATCCCACATCAAGCTCACACCTGCAGATGAACGCCAAGCACTTTTGGTATGGGTAACAGGTGGTTCACCCTTAAAAACAGCTTTATAATTATTGCCATAGAGCGTAGCAATATCTGCAAATAAAGCACCGCGCAAACCAAACCCTTCAGGGACAACAGGAATAGGAAACTGTACTTCAGCAGTCGCATTCATATAGGTCGTTCCCCCTAAGAAATAAACTTCACCTTTACTGGAAACCTGACGTGGACCTATTCCATTGTATTTGAAACCTCGGAGCATATCCGTATTTGCTTTAAACATATCGAAAATACGAACACCCTCCTTGCCTATTTCGTGGATATAACCACCGCCAAAGGAAAGTAAACCAACAATATCCCTTTGATCAGAGAGAGTCTTATACATCATCGCCTTACCCGTGGTCTTCAAAAACTTTGCACTCCCACCAAGTCCGGCATATTCCTGAAGAAGATGCACGTACCACCCATCATGGGGGTTTCTCATATCATCAATCGTATTATAGGTTAAACCATAACTAATTGATGAACGTTTCCAAGGACTTTGCTTAGCTGCTTGAACAATCGCACCAGAATATTTTCCATATAATTCTATTATATCACTCTCTTTGTTGAAATCATACTCTCCACCAAAGTCATATTCTTCCTGTACATAAGAATAAGCAACATTCGCAGATAATTGATTATTAATAGGGAGAGAAAACCGTAGTGATCCCCCTGTCTGCCGTACATCATAGGCTTTATCAGCACGGTAAGTGCTACGAAAAACATCAACGCCAGCCGATAAACGGTACCCTAAGAAATAAGGATCAACAAATGATAAATTATAATTACGGGATTTTTCTTGCCCTGCCCCTAACCCCAAACGAACGTACTGACCACGCCCCCCAAGATTACGCTCAGTAACAGAAACTTCAAGCGACATACCAGGGCTTGTTCCCCCCGTTGTATAGCCTCCAGAAAGAGAGAGATCTCCTGTTGAAGCTTCAACGACATCTATCACCAAAACAACCTGGTCAGATTGCTCAGTGGGAACCATTGAAATATTAACGGCTTTGAAAAAACCTAAACTTTCTAGACGACGTTTCGCCCGCTGCAATAAAGTTTGATTGTAAGCATCTCCTTCATTTAAATCAATCTCACGACGAATGACGTAATCACGCGTTTTCTCATTGCCACGTATATCAATACGCTGAATATATGCACGTGTACCTTGTTCAATATTATATAAGATTGAAATCGTATGATTTGCTAAATCACGATTTCCCCGTGGTTCAACTTTAGCAAAAGCATATCCTGAATCAGCAACCTTATTATTAATAATAGCAACAGACTGTTCAATATCTTCTGCACTATAAACATTACCTGGCTGAGTTTTAAGCTTGCCTTTCACAGATTGAACGTCAATTCCATCAACATCACTTTCAACCTGAATATCACTAATTTTATAGCGCGGACCTTCATCAAGAACGAAAGAAATTCTATACGTATTGCTTGCAGCATCAAAAACCGCTTTAGAAGAGACAACACGAAAATCTGCATAACCACGATTATAATAAAAGCGGCGTAAAGCCTCTTCATCAGCAGCGAGGCGCTCTTCACTGTAAACATCGCCTCCCAACAACTTCGAAAAAATTCCTGAAGACTTTGTTGAAATCACATCACGCAACCGGCGGCTTGCAAAGACAGTATTTCCCTTAAACGTGATATCACTAATCTTTGTCTTTTGTCCTTCAACAACATTAAACACCACATTAACACGCCCTTTTCCAAGATTAATGGTTTGAACGTTAACAGTGATATTATTACGACCTAGCGTTTTATAAGCTTCACGAATTGTATTAATATCAGCAGAAAGCTTAGCAGAATTAAAAGGCTCATTTGGCTTTAAAGAAATAAATCTTTTAAGATCTGGGTCTTTAAAAGATTTATTTCCCTGAAATAATATTTGATTGACAACCTCATATTCTTTTACGAATACAATCAATTTATCACCCACTTGATTTATTTTAACATCATAAAATAAACCTAACTCGAAAAGATTTTTCACAGCATGATCAACATCACCACTGGAAATCCCTTGTCCAGCTTTAATACCCATATTGTCACGAATCGCCTGAGAACTTACAAACTTATTCCCACGAACCTCAATAGAACGGACTACAGATGCTTGTATTTCTCCAACCGCAGCAATTGACATAAAAACCGTTGCTGGGGCAATCATCCCCATTTTTAACACCAACACAGATGCTGCATTTAAAAACTTTGAATTCGTAGTCATTGGCTTTTTTACCTTACTCTTGTTCCTTGGACACGATGCCTTAAAAAGCTAACTGCCATAACAACCCTTTTACAGCGAGACTTTTTATCCCTTAATTACTCATTATAATGTACGACGCCACAATATTTTGCAGACATGGTAAACAACCTTCAATTTATTTTTGCTATTATTACCCAATTTACAAAGCGTTTTCCATAATTTAATTAGCTAAACCAACAAAAATAATCATTAAAGAAGACAAAAATCATAAAAAGGAGAAGAAGGGAAAAACCTACACGAAAAAAAATTCCCTGAAGTTTAGTGGATATTTTTCTCCCAGTAATGACCTCAATGACATGAAATAAAAGATGTCCACCATCAAGCGGTAGAATCGGAAAAAGATTAATAAGCCCAACGCTTATTGAAAGAAAAGCGGCCAAATTCAATAAAGAGATAAAACCTGTCTCGCTCACTTTCCAAGCAATTTTTACGGTTTTAGAAGGCCCACTTAGCCGACAACGATCTTCTTTGCCTCCGATTAAACGACTCATAAAAAGAACAGTTTGAGTGGCAATAAATACCGTACGGTTTAAAGCTTCTCCTACAGCTGTTACAAAATCATAGCGAATATGTTTTATATAAGTTGGATCTAAACGTGGAGGATTATTTAAATCAACAGGAACACCTACACCGATCATAGCACTTTGTGTTCGATTCCCAAATCCATCATCTCGCTCAATGACTTTTGGGGTAATGACAGTGGTAAACACATGCCCCATGCGTTCTATTTTAAACTCTATCGGTTCTCTTCCATGAAAAGCTACATAATTCATCAAATCTTCAAAACTTTCAACCCGTCGACCATCCATTTCAACAAAACGGTCCCCTAATTCCAAACCGGACTGAATAGCAGGGCTCTCTTTTACCAAAGAACCAACAACGGGTTCAATGGCGAAACGACCATAAATAAAGAAAAAAAACGTTAGAATAACGATAGTAAAAAGAGCGTTGAAAAAGGGTCCAGCAAAAACAGTTGCTGCTTTTTTCCAAGCATGCGCACCGGCAAACGAACCATCAACAATCGGAGATGATGGTGATAATAGCGCCTCATCTTTATCCTCCTCCCCAACAAACTTTACATACCCGCCTAAAGGGATAAGGGCTAAACGCCATTTCGTACCATGCTTATCTATGTAACTGGCTATTTGTGGTCCAAATCCAAGGGAAAAAACTAATGCCTTAATACCACACCACCGCCCAATGAGATAATGCCCAAGTTCATGCACAAAAATGATAAGCATGATGATAAAAAGAATACTCAAACTTCTTAAAAGAAAATCACCCATAGTGACCATATGATTTAAAAGTCCCAAAATATCTTCTCCCCATTAAATCATACTAAAAAGATGAAAAGGTGCATCCATATCAGATATCAATGAACCAATTAAATAAAGAAGACAAGTTGCTCCTACCAATCCATCCATACGATCCATAAAACCACCATGTCCAGGCAATAAAGAACCGGAGTCTTTAACAGAAAACCGTCTTTTAAGCCATGATTGTCCTAAATCACTCAGTTGTGAAACAATTGACAAAACAAGTGTAAGGAGTGGCATAAAAAAACTTGCTAAATTTATATCAAAAAATCCAAAAGCAACCCATATACCACCAAAAACACCGACAAATGTACCACCAAGTGCTCCTGACCATGTTTTATTAGGAGAAAATTGTGGTGCTAATTTAGGCCCCCCTAATGCACGTCCGATAAAATATCCACCAATATCGGTTCCCCAAACTATCGTAAATAAGAAAATAACAACTTGGAACCCCAATATCTCATGATCCCGTAAAAAGCATAAAGCTACAACAGGAAAAGATGCATATAAAAAACCACAAAAAACCCAACCACTGTTTTTTATAGATATAATAGCCAACACCGCAGCCAATACGATTAAAACACAAAAAACCAGCAAAGCAGAGACATTCAACACCAAAAAAAAGCCAAAGAGAAAATAAAAAATACCTGCTAATATCTTTTGTAAAACACACCACTTCTCTTGAGTAATATTCATCCACTCATAAAGAATAAAACTGCCAATACACCATGCAAACAGAAAAAAGGTGGTCCCTCCCAACCATGTTAGATACAAAGCAATAACACCAAACACAAAAGCCGTTAGAACACGATAAACCAAATTAGACAAAACAACATCCAAACAATAAAAATAGAAAATACAAGCTCTAAAATTGATGCAAGAAAAACTTCCCTAAAAACTTCCCTACCCAGTATTTTTATTTCATACTTGTGCAAATCTCTCTTATAATTTACCATAAACAGTTTAGTTTACCAAGATAGCGCTTATACGACGAATAATCAATGAAAGCGGATCAAAAATCTTTCTTATCTAGATTAATCTTAAAATAAACTTCCAAAGATTTTCTTAAACATAAAATGAGAAAGTGGTTATCTACGCCCTACATAAATTAACGCATATAGGTTTGCGTATAAAAGAGCTGCTCTATTAACTCTTCATCATTAAAAAATAAATTACGCCCCATAACATCTGCTTGTCCAATCATCCTGCACACAGGTTTTTAATGAATGGTAAGGAGTAAGGCATTATTTTTTCTGCCATATTACCTCAAACCCATCTTAGAATGTTTGAGTCATTCCTCATGAATATTTCTTATCATGCAGTCAAACAATGCGCTTAAGTAAAGGGCAAAACTCGTAGATTAAAGAATAAAAGCATCAACTCTTTTAAACCAATCTTTCCCCCATCAAGATGATAAAACAACCAGCTCCATCACACTTGCGATCATAGTGCACATTACTCCCTGCTCTTATCCAATAAAAATAATTTACACGCTGGGAGTAGAATATTTTTTCTAGCGAAAAAACCGCCTTAAACGTGCATAATTTCAGATTCTTTTACGGCTAAAATTTTATCGATATCAGCAATAGTTTCATCCGTGAGTTTTTGAACTTTTTCGGATAAACTGTGGGCTTCATCTTGTCCAATTTCACCATCTTTTTCTAATTTTTTCAAATTGTCCATACCATCACGACGAACATGACGTGTCGCAACACGCGCTTGCTCCGCGTAGTGATGCGCAATTTTTACAAGTTCTTTACGGCGCTCTTCATTCAACTCAGGTAAAGGAATACGTAAATTCGTACCATCAGTTATGGGATTCAAACCAAGACCAGAATCGCGAATAGCACGCTCGACAGCTCCTACCATTGTTTTATCCCATACAGAAACAAAAAGCATCCGAGGTTCAGGAACAGAAATATTAGCAACCTGATTGATGTGTACAACAGAACCATAAGATTCAACGGTTAAAGGTTCTAATAAACTCGCCGATGCCCGTCCCGTCCGTAAGCCACCCAACTCATGTTTAAAAGCCGTAATAGCGCCATCCATGCGACGTTTCAGATCATCCATAATTGATGCAACATTCATATTTCTGTCTCCTTCAATTGTCCTTTGAAGCTTACTCTTATTCCGATACCATTGTAAAGCGCCCTGTTCCATTCAAGACCTTCGCTAAACCACCTTTTTCATGAATGGAATACACTATAATCGGCACATTATTCTCACGGGCTAAAGTGACCGCCGTTGAATCCATAACCGATAATCCCCATTGCAAAATTTCAACATGTGTTAATTGGTCAAAACGCTTAGCTGTAGGGTCTATTTTGGGATCGGCTGAATAAATACCATCGACCTGTGTTCCTTTAAGAAGAACATCCGCACCAATTTCTGCTGCACGTAACGTCGCAGCAGAATCAGTGGTAAAAAATGGATTGCCCGTACCACCCGCGAAAATAACAACTTTTCCCTGATTCATATAAGCTATTGCTTTACGTTGCGAAAAACTTTCACAAATTTGTGGCATCGCAATCGCAGAGAGCACGACCGTTTCAACCCCTAATTTTGTCAATGACGTTCGCAATGCTAAAGAATTAATAGCCGTTGCAAGCATTCCCATATGATCACCTGTCACGCGATCCCCCCCATGCGAAGCAACAGCAACACCACGAAAAATATTTCCCCCACCGATAACAACCGCGACTTCTATTCCCATTGCGCGCACTTCTGCAATATCAGCGGCAATACGATCGACAACAGAAACATCAATACCAAAACTCTGCCCCCCCATAAGAGCTTCACCAGAAGCCTTTAAAAGAATACGTTTATACGGAAGTGCTAATGCCATTACATAATCTCCCCAAAAGCATATTGTCTTTTTGCTTTTGACACCACGAAGGGCACCACTTTTTTCACGTGACGCCCTCACAAAAATTATATTGCGTCCATCAGAGACTCTAAAACCAATGGAAGTTTTAAATCTCTGATCAAGAGTTTGCAATAACTAGCCTTTTGCTGCTGCCGCAACCTCTGCAGCAAAATCAGACTCTTCTTTTTCTACACCTTCACCAAGTGCAAAACGAACAAAGCCTGTGATTTTTGCTGGAGCGCCTATTGATTTCTCAGCATCCTTTAAAGCAGCCTCAACAGTCACATCAGGATTCATAACAAAAGCTTGAGAAAGTAAAACAACCTCTTCAAAAAACTTACGCATGCGTCCTTCTACCATTTTTTCAATGATATTTTCAGGTTTTCCAGACTGACGTGCTTGATCTGAAAAAATTGCTTTTTCACGTTCAATGGCACCAGCATCAACATCTTGTGCTGTAAGTGCTAATGGATTGGTTGCGGCAATATGCATCGCAACCTGCCGTCCAAAAGCAAGAGCTGCTTCTTTATTTCCCGTTGTTTCAATTGCAACCAAAACACCAAGTTTCCCAAGCCCATCAGACACACTATTGTGTATATAAGTCGCAACAACACCATTCTCAACAGATAGTTTAGCGGAACGACGAAACGTCATATTTTCGCCAATCGTACCAATTGCATCTTTAATTGTAAGCTCTACAGTCTTCTCAGAGCCTGGATAAAGGGAAACAGAAACAGATTCAACATCACCTGGCGTATTTAAAGCAGCAGTTGCTACTTTGCGCACAATGTCTTGAAATCCATCATTGCGTGCAACAAAATCTGTTTCAGAATTAATCTCAACCAAAACTGCATGTGAATCTTTTGATACAACTCCGATTAATCCCTCAGCTGCTGTACGACCAGCCTTTTTATCTGCTTTTGCTATCCCTTTTTTACGAAGCCAATCAACAGCAGCTTCCATATCACCATTGGTTTCTGCCAACGCTGCTTTACAGTCCATCATTCCGGCGCCAGATAATTCTCGAAGTTCTTTTACTTGTGCAGCAGTAACGCTCATATTTGCCTCTTCATTCTATAACAGTGAAAGCGTGCAAACTTCCTCTGCACGCCTATAACTTTTTCTTTAGATAATAAAAGTACCTTAATTAGGCGTTTTATATTACTCAGAAACTGCTGAAACCGCATTTTCTTCCAAAATAGGCTCCACAGGTGCATCAACTTGAGCTCCTAAATCGACACCCATTGCACCTTGCTGACGTGCAATACCATCAAGAGCAGCACGCGCAAAAAGATCGCAATAAAGAGAAATCGCACGTGAAGCATCGTCATTCCCTGGTATTGGATGTGTTACATCATCAGGATCACAATTAGTATCAATAATAGCAATCACTGGAATGTTTAAACGTTTTGCTTCTTGGAGTGCAATATTTTCTTTATTTGTATCGATAACAAAGATAAGATCTGGAACAGAGCCCATATCTTTAATACCACCAAGCGCACGATTAAGCTTT
The DNA here is from genome assembly GCF_003606325.2 of Bartonella kosoyi. NCBI lineage: Bacteria > Pseudomonadati > Pseudomonadota > Alphaproteobacteria > Hyphomicrobiales > Bartonellaceae > Bartonella > Bartonella kosoyi. The sequence continues at coordinate 1,402,894 of NZ_CP031843.2, read as the reverse complement.
TCACGATCACGTTCAAGATTTAAACGTTCCTTTTTGGTAAAGCCTTGCGCTTCAGCAGCAAGAATTTTATCAAGCTTTCGCAAACGATGTATCGAATTGGAAATTGTTTTCCAGTTCGTCAGCATACCGCCAAGCCAACGCGCATTAACATAATATTGGGCAGAACGATTCGCTGCATCAGCGATAATTTCAGATGCCTGCCGTTTTGTTCCAACAAAGAGAATACGACCTCCACGCGCAACAGTGTCTGAAACAAGTTTAAGCGCTTGATGTAAAAGTGGAACGGTCTGAGCAAGATCAATAATATGAATATTATTACGCTGACCATAAATATAGGGAGTCATTTTTGGATTCCAGCGATGAGTCTGGTGACCAAAATGCACACCTGCTTCTAAAAGCTGGTGCATAGTAAAATCGGGTAGTGCCATAAATCTTATCCTTTCCGGTTCAACCTCCGCGGAAAAAGCAGGAAAACCTACTACCGGCGGATGCTTGCTAGACTTTCCTCACAGATTATCTACAAACACCCAAACTCCGCGTGTGGAATAGCGCAAACATACTAAACTTTGATTCTTTTTCAAGTTATTTTCTTCAATCATTTAATATTCAGATTTTCACATTGATCAAGATCTTTTCCAAGTTCAAGAAATTCAAGACTGTTCAATTTTGCACGCACTGAAAAAGTCCCATAATCTATATGAAGATCACGCATGACACCATTCTCATGTAAGAGAAAACTGCTCTGATAAACTGGCAAACCATCTTTATTTTCACCATCATCAAAATAAGAGATTGTAACAGGCCAATATTCTTCTTCATCCAATTTTTTCATTTTTTCCGTCTCGCTATCAGATAAAAGCGCTTTCTTTTCCCCGATGACGATACTTTCTTTTATAACTTCATCCGCTTTATTTGTCCCATCAAACACAGTAACATTATAAAAATGATCCCCCGCTTTTGCATGGCGGATAATATTTTTTAGTTGCATCATTGGAAATTCAGCCATTGCAAGCTTATATTCTTTTTCCTTTGGCTTCTTTAAGGTCACTGTAATACCATCTCCCGTTCGCTCCGCGACCCCTTCAGCACGATGTGTAACCTCTTCCCCTTCTTGATCGGTAACATTAAAACGAAACGTACGGCTATCTCCTGTTTCATAACTCGTCGTCTGTTGATCCGTTAAACGGACCGGCATATCTTCAACATGAAGACGGCTAATGAAACGAAAACGTGTGCTATAGCCTTGGCATGCAGAACCAGTAAGCTCGTAAACCATTCGCCCTGACATCCCAGAAATTGTCATTTCATGAGAAACATTATCGAGCTGAAAATCATAAATTGCCCGATGAGGCGCAATAAAAATAGGCTCTTCAGCTCTCGCTGTACAGAAAAAAACAATATATAAAATTATTATAAATAATGCTCTAATCATTCCCAACTTCCAAACTTTATTCCTGTTCCATAACATCATACAATAAGGCAAAAAAGGCTAATTTCTCCATTAACCACACATTTCCTTCAATAAAAAAATAGGTTATGCAATGATATGTTTATAGAATAGTTATGGAGTTTAAATTATGACCAATGTAATTGAAAGAAACTTAAAAAAGTTCGGAATCACTCTTCCTGCAGCAACGCAACCCCTTGCCAATTACATCACAACTTCACAAAGTGGCAATCAACTCTTTATTTCTGGACAGCTCCCTCTTACGAATGGAAAACCTATAGCCATCGGTAAAGTTGGTAGCACTGTGAATACCGAGCAAGCCAAAAAAGCGTCTGAAGCTTGTGCTCTTAATATTCTCGCTCAACTCAAAGCAACTCTGGGTGACCTCAATAGAATAAAACGCGTGGTAAAAATTACTGTTTTTGTGGCTGTTGATTCCCATTTTACCGATATCCCTTTTGTCGCCAATGGAGCTTCTGATTTATTTGTCAATATTCTTGGTGAAATTGGGAAACACGCCCGTTCTGCTATTGGTGTTGCCTCCCTCCCTATGGATGTTCCTGTAGAAGTTGAAGCCATCATAGAAATCTAAATTTTCATTAAAGACAGTGCGTTCCTTAAAAATCACTGAAGGTAAAATATTTTTTTATCTTACACTCTGATAAACCTTGCACTTTTCCATTTTAACATTAAAATTCTACCCTTACAATAAAAGGAAATATTCGTATGAAACAAGCTTATGACAATAACAATATTTTTGCTAAATTAATTCGTAATGAAATCCCTTCTGTTCGCGTTTACGAAGATGATGATGTTATTGGATTCATGGATATCATGCCACAAGCACCGGGTCATACACTGGTCATTCCTAAAAAAAGTTCTCGAAACTTACTTGACGCCGATACTGAAACATTATTTCCTGTTATTAAAGCTGTTCAAAAAATCGCTAATGCTGTCAAAAAAGCCTTTCAAGCTGATGGTATAACGATCATGCAATTTAATGAAGCGGCTAGTCAACAAAGCGTTTATCATCTCCATTTTCATATTATACCACGTATGGAAGGAATAGAACTTACTCCTCATAATGGAGTGATAACACCTACAGAAATACTTGAAGAGAATGCCAAAAAAATTCGTGCTGCTCTATAATAGTCCCTTTTGTAGCATATTCTTAAGATGTTGCGCTTTTCTTTCCTACAGTTTTCTTATTAAAATTTTTCGTTTTACTTTTCTTTGAGCCAACAGATAGACTAGAAGAGGAAATTTCTAACTGTAATCTTTCTTTTTCGCCATTTGATTTTTGTGTCAATACACGAACGATGCCACCGTTGCGTAACTTTCCAAATAAAATTTCATCTGCTAATGGCTTTTTAATATATTCTTGTATAATATGTCCTAATGGGCGTGCTCCCATCTGAGAATCATATCCTTTATTGGAAAGCCATAAAGTTGCAGAAGGACTTAATTCAAAACAGATCTCCCGATCAGCTAATTGTCCTTCAAGCTGAAAAATAAATTTTTGCACGATCTGATTGATAGTTAAGTAAGATAAAGGTGCAAACGGAATGATTGCATCCAACCGATTACGAAATTCTGGTGTAAATAACCGATTGATTGCTTCTATATCTTCACCATCACGGCGGACTTTCCCAAATCCAATCGCTGATTTTGCCATATCTGAAGCACCAGCATTGGTTGTCATAATCAAAATAATATTGCGGAAATCAATTTTCTTGCCGTTATGGTCTGTTAATCGACCATAATCCATGACCTGCAATAAAATATTAAATAACTCCGGATGAGCTTTCTCAATCTCATCGAGCAATAAGACTGCGTGAGGCTTCTGATCAACGGCATCTGTAAGGAGACCTCCTTGATCAAACCCTATGTAGCCAGGGGGAGCACCGATTAAGCGCGCTACCGTATGGCGTTCCATATATTCTGACATATCAAAACGTAAGAGCTCAATACCTAAAGATGATGCAAGCTGTTTTGCAACTTCAGTTTTTCCAACACCTGTTGGTCCGGAAAATAAATAACTTCCTATTGGTTTATCTGGTTCGCGTAAACCTGCTCGCGCCAATTTTATGGATGACACTAAAGCGGAAATTGCCTGATCTTGCCCGTAAACAACATGCTTGAGTTCTCTCTCGAGCTTACTCAATATCTTTTGATCATTCCGCGAAACTGTTTTGGGTGGAATCCTTGCAATTGTCGCAACAGTCGCTTCAATTTCTTTAACACCAATAGTCTTTTTGCGCTGTTTTCGTGGCAACAGCTTTTGTGCTGCACCACTTTCATCAATAATATCAATTGCTTTGTCAGGTAATCGACGATCAACCATATAGCGTGAAGATAATTCTACAGATGCTTTCATTGCCTGATCTGTATATTTAATCTGATGAAAATCTTCAAAGTAAGGCTTCATCCCCTGCAAAATCTTAATCGCATCAGGAACAGAAGGTTCATTAATATCAATCTTTTGAAAACGGCGCTCTAAAGCACGATCCTGTTCAAAAAATTTTCGATATTCTCTGTAAGTTGTCGCCCCAATACATCGCATAGTTCCAGAAGATAATGCAGGCTTTAAAAGATTTGCTGCATCCATATTTCCCCCTAATGTTGCCCCAGCTCCAATTAAGGTATGAATTTCATCAATAAATAAAATAGCATCTGGATAAAGCTCAAACTCTTTAATAACTTGCTTTAATCGTTCTTCAAAATCACCGCGATAACGTGTACCAGCAACAAGTCCCCCCATATCAAGAGAAAAGATCGTTGCATGTGATAAAACTTCAGGCACTTGCCCATCAACAATACGCTTTGCCAATCCCTCAATGATAGCGGTTTTCCCTACTCCAGGATCACCAACCAAAAGTGGATTATTTTTTGATCTTCGACATAAAATCTGAATCATGCGTGAAATTTCTCTTTCACGGCCAATTAATAAATCAGTCTTTCCATTTCGTGCTTTACAATTGAGATCAATACAATAACCCGTTAAAGCATTCGTTACCCTTTCACCATTGTCTGAAATCTGCTGATCTAATTGCTCTTCAAGTCCTTCAAGTAACATGGATAATCCATCATCACGGGTAATACCATGTGAAATAAAACGGACAGCATCATAGCGTGTCATTCCCATCTCTTGAAGAAAATAGGCAGCATGGCTTTCACGTTCAGAAAAAATTGCAACAAGAACATTTGCCCCTGATACTTCATCTTTTCCAGCAGATTGAGCATGTATCACCGCACGTTGGATAACACGCTGGAAAAAAGCTGTAGGCTTTGTATCCTCATCAGCTCTAATCTGTTCATCTAACTCTGAGCGAAGATAGTTGGTTAAGCGCTCGCGCAATTCGTTCACATCTACTTGGCATGCTTGAATAACGGAATTTGCATCGGCATCATCTAACAGTGCAAGGAGAAGATGTTCTAATGTTGCATATTCATGTCGCGCTTGAGTGGCAATTGTTAATGCACGATGCAAGACCTCTTCAAGACTAGGTGTAAAAGATGGCATAATTCCTCACTTCCATTCCATTACACATTGTAACGGATGTTCATTTTGACGTGCACACTCCCTCACTTGTACGATTTTCATTTCAGCAACTTCATAAGTATAAGTTCCACATTCCCCTATCCCATTGTGATGAACATTTAACATAATCCGCGTTGCCTCTTCGAAATTTTTTTTAAAAAAGTTTTTCAAAACGAAAACAACAAAATCCATAGGTGTGTAATCATCATTCAGTAAAAGAACGCGATATAATTTAGGTTTTTGGAGTTTTATTCTAGCCTTAGGTATTATAACCGCACCCTGCCTACCTTCCTTCCAATTCTTGCCCTTTTCATTATGCATAATGCGGGATTTTTCATTATGCATAATATGAGATAGAGAGTTTATTATGAGTGTTTGTCCCATTATTGTTTTCCATGCAGCAAATTTTTTATTAATTTTAAGTTCTTTCAAAACTATTGCAATAGCTCTTTTGTATAAGAAAAAACTTTCCCCCTATGGTTATAGATTGAAGTCACTCATAAAATAATTTCTGTAAACAAATTAGTAATACCATTCGTCTAGACTGCATCAACACGTTACAGAACAGGACGTTTTATAGAGGTTTTTCACAGTAAATGGAGAAATAGGATACTGCAAGTGTATATTAATGATCAAAAAATTATGCGCTGCTATAAAAAGATGGCAATTTCTTTTATTATGTTAGCTTTTTCTTGTTGTTGGGCATCAGCAACACCTCAGGGTGCCTATCCTGATAAGTATGCGGCTATTGTGATAGATGCGTCAACTGGGAAAACTCTCTTTCAAGCCAATGCAACACTGAAACGTTATCCTGCTTCTTTAACAAAAATGATGACATTGTACCTCCTGTTTGAAGCTATGCAGATGGGGCGTGTGACACCCAATACTCCAATTCCTGTTTCACATTATGCAGCAATGCGTCCACCAACAAAAATTGGATTTAAAGCAGGCCAAACAATTTCTGCAGAAGCCGCCGCTAAAGCACTCATTACAAGATCTGCAAATGATGTTGCTACAGCCATTGCAGAATATCTTGGAGGGAGTGAAAAAAAATTCGCTCGAATGATGACCACAAAAGCGCGTAAACTTGGCATGAAACATACACATTTTGCCAATGCTTCAGGACTTCCAGATGTACACAATTATTCTACGGCACGAGATATCGCCACTTTGTCTTTAGCCCTCCGCAAACATTTTCCAAAACAATATAAATTGTTCAAAATAAACAGTTTTAATTTCCGTGGACATACAATTAACAGCCACAATAAACTCGTTAAAATAATGAAAGGGGTCGATGGAATTAAAACAGGTTACACACAAATGTCAGGTTCTAATTTAGCAACTTCAATGCGTCTTGAAGGGCGTTCTATTGTCGCTGTTGTTATGGGAGGTAAATCATCTACTGCACGTGACGAGCACATGGCTAGCTTATTGAATCAATATTTGCCAAAAGCAAACCAAATGAAAAGTGGGGAACGTTTAATGGCCTCTGTACACTATCAATTACCCACTGGCGCAAAGACTCCTATACCGGCTATTAAAGCTGATTCAAGCAATTTTGATGATGAAATTTCAACTATGTTGACAGCATTTGCAGAACAACCTAAAAATTCCAATATCGCAATAATGGCTGTAAATAGGGTCATTGTACCGATACCTAATCCTCAAAAAACTATACCAGTTGAGACACATAAAATTGTAAATGTTTCTTTATCTACAAATGCCGGATGGGCTATCCAAATTGGTTCTCTTCCGAGTAAAGAACAAGCAAACACTCTGCTTTTAAAAGCAAAAAACACAGCTTTTTCTACTTTAACGAACGCCTCTTCACATATGCAACTGTTTGAAAAAAATGGGCAGCGTTACTACCGTGCCCGATTTACGGGATTTCAATCAAAAAAAGCTGCATTTGATGCTTGTTCTACATTAAAGAAAGCAAATTTTAACTGCTATACTGTAGCTTACTAAAAGTTTTTGAATTCTGCGTTAAGGATAGTATTATGACAGATAATGCTTTTGCTTCATTCCATGAAAAAGAAAAATTATTGAAGCAATCATCCCTCCTTTCATTACGTTCTCTTCACGATGCTGCCGTAAAACTTACTGGTTTAAAATATAATTCAACTGCCTTAGATACACAATCTCTTGTTAATCTTCTCATTTGTCAAACGATGCGCAATCGTCGTATCATGCTGCCTCCTGTACGCATCCATTTACGTGTTGCTAGTCAAACTGGTAATGTACCTATTAAAATCCGTCTAGGAGCAACAAATATTTAATTATACAAACCTTTTCTAAAAGAATTATTTAATTATTGCACCATCATCTACAGTCTTAGAAAATCCTTTGATAGACATACTTCTTTATTAAGTCGTAGGAATTATATTTATGGCTTTTTCAATTATCCAATATCTTCAAGCTTCCAATCAAACTATTTTTTAAGGACACAAAAAATACCAAATATTTTTCTACTTTTTGATTTAATAGCAAAAATTATCCTTGATATATTTCTGAAAAAAATGATCCTTACATGGGATGAAAGCTTATCATTTTAGAGGTTATTGTAAAAATACAATAAAAAAAATCCTTTTAATAACGATTTCCTCTACAACAAACACGCCGTAAAAAATAAAATCACTTTCAGAGATGTAACTGGCTTTTTTAATTATTTTCATTGCTTCTAATGATCAAGATACACGAAATTCTTCTTTAGCATCTCATCGGCCTCGCATACCTTCAGCAGAGATTATCCATAAATCATCCTCAATCTAATTCTCACAAATATAAAGCAATAGATGTTTACGAATACCTGTAAAAACAAACGAACATAAAGTTAAATGTGTTATGTGTTGTTTAGCAAAGTTTTTTATATAAAAAGCAGGCTCTTCTCTTCAGTCCATTACTGGTAAATTTTGTGTTTTATGGAGTTATTTTCTTAAGAGAAGCCCATGCTCTTTCTATTGTCTACAAATCAACATCCAAACCCAAACCAACCGCATGTTTGGGATAAATATTCCGACGACTTAGTGTTTTTTCTTCTGTTGCAGCTTTTGGTATGGCAAATGGGAGCGATATTGCATATCTCTTGTTTGTATAATCTCTGAAACAAGTAGAAAACCTAATTTTGGAAAAATATGAAGTTTTAAAATCCTCTAGCCTTGCCATCTCCTTTTAATGCAGCTTTACGGCTTTCAAAAGTATCTAAAGAAATATTCTTTAAATAAGGGAGATTATGCGTTGTCTCATGCTTTTATTTATCGCATTCTCTAATGCTGTCACAACTTTCACATAAAATAAAGAACCACTGGATTGCTCATTCATGAGAATTTTGACAAATATTTTTTTATGTATACGTTTTTATTTCTTTTATTTTTTTGGGACAGTACAGGATTTATAAATAAAGTTGGAGAATAAGCTTTTCTAAGATAGCTCTTAATTATTGCAAATTAGAGTTTCTTTTCAAGGTATTTTTTTATCATATCAGCTGTCCAAAGATCTTTACTTTTAACTTTTAAAGCTCTCTCATACCTCACCACAATTATTCAAATTTAAAACAAATTTGCCTTGAATACTAGAGTATAATCCTCATTCCTTAAACGATATTGCTCTGAAAACTTTTAAAAGCCATAAAATCCAGCTAAAAATTAGTGACAAATTAATCATTCGTTTTGCTTTACGTTTTTTTATTTTTTCCAATAAGACTGTTTTCTTTTTAGAAACAAATCAAACAGATATAAGCGATACTCTCCTTCCAGTCTTGCATGTAAAAGCTGTTACTCGTTTAGAAAGCACAAATCCGTTTCAAATTTATCTTAAGCACGCTACTGAATTAAATTTGAATTTTGATTGATAAGCAACAAAAAACAAAAATTTTCTTAGGAAGAAAAAATGCTGTTCTTCCCCGACGAGTCCAGTTATGGATTGAAAAAATATTTCAGCCCCTAATAAGAGACTACACTCTTAACAAGATATTGCATTCACTGCGAGGCCCCCTTTACTTGTTTCTTTATAGCGTTCACTCATATCATGGCCCGTCTGACGCATTGTTTCTATACAAGCATCAAGAGAAACAAAATGTTCCCCATTACCATATAATGCAAGAGAAGAAGCCGTTACTGCCTTAACCGCCCCCATTGCATTACGCTCAATACAAGGAACTTGGACAAGACCTGCAACCGGATCACACGTCATTCCCAAATGATGCTCAAGCGCAATTTCCGCTGCATTTTCAATTTGAGCCGGCGTTCCACCTAACGCTGCAGTCAACCCCGCCGCAGCCATTGAAGATGCCGTTCCAACTTCACCTTGACATCCAACTTCTGCACCAGAAATAGAGGCATTATGTTTGATAACACCGCCAATCGCTGCTGCCGTCAATAGGAAATTATGTATTCCCTCTTGATCTGAATCATCATTAAACTGAAGATAGTAACGTAAAACTGCGGGGACAACACCAGCGGCCCCATTTGTTGGAGCGGTAACAACACGACCACCTGCTGCATTTTCCTCATTGACTGCCATAGCATAGACTGACAGCCAATCATTTGCCCAAAGTGGATAATTAAAATTTTTCTTTTGATTTTTCAAAAGCGTTTCATGCAGCTTTTTAGCACGCCTTAGAACACGTAATCCACCAGGCAACTCACCTTCTTGTGAAAGACCTCTATCAATACAATTTGTCATCGCTGAAAAAATTTCATCAAGTCCTGCATCTAGAAAAGAACGCTCAATCTTTGTTTCTTCATTTAAGCGCTTCATTTCAGCAATCGAAAGTCCGGATTTTTCCGCCATTGATAACATTGTACGCGCAGAATCAAAAGGATATGGCACCTCAAATGCTTCTGGTTGTATATCACCATTTATATGGTTTAATTCATCCTCAGTCACAACAAAGCCACCCCCGATAGAATAATAAATCTGCCGCAATAGGATATTCCCACCCGTATCAAGTCCTTCAAATGCTAACCCATTTGTATGTCCAGGTAAGATTTCTTTTCGTTCAAAAATAAGATCATGTTGCAAATCAAACTGATAAGCGGGATGCTCTTCTGGTTGCACTTTTTTTTCACGGATAACTTTTTCTAACAGAAATTCCATATTATCAGGATTAACAGTCGACGCTTTTTCTCCTAAAAGTCCTAATACAATAGCTCTATCTGTCGCATGACCAATACCCGTGAAAGCTAAAGAACCGTAAAGATAAACACGTATACGAGAAACTTGAATATCGGATGACTGAGAAAAATCTCGTATCTTTTGCAAAAACATATTAGCAGATGTCATCGGCCCCATCGTGTGTGAGCTAGAAGGACCAATTCCAATTTTAAAAAGTTCAAAAACAGATAAAAACACGTATCACCTCAAAACTATAGTATGGTTTGAGCATACGCTTTTTATAACGTTTGTCTCGTTTAAAATCAAATTGCGAGATAAACTAAAAAAATGACAGCAATAAACACGAATGTCGCTCGTCTTGCTACCACCCAACACTTTCTTTCTATAGTGCTTTCCATAGTCAACCTTTAAAATGAACAATACCCCTAGAGTCATCACTCTCTTAACTTTTGAAGCCTAGTAAAATAAGTGTTAATATGCAAGACTAGAATTTAATGAGAATGTGAAATTTTCACCGGAAATACTTTTTATAATATAGTAAGTCATTCAAAACGTATACTTAATTACACAAAATATTTTATGGATATGCTTCAATGAAACGTACAAAGTTTTCTAATGGTTCTCGTTCTGTCTCAAAGTTATTTTCTGGAGCATTCATATCGCGATAACCAAGTGCCATACCACAGATAACATGGCGATCAGAAGGAATCGATAAAAGTGTACGAATCTGTTTGTGATAATCAGCAAAAGCTGCTTGAGGGCAAGTATCCAATCCAAATCCCCGTGCTGCGAGCATAATAGTCTGCATAAACATCCCCAAATCAAGCCAACTCCCCATTTCCATGTCATGATCCATTGTAAACAAGAGTCCCACGGGTGCATCGAAAAATAAAAAATTTCGTGCTTTTTGAAGAAGCATTTTTTCTTCATCACCTTTTTGAATTCCAAGACTCTGATAAAGATCCAAACCAACTTTCCGACGCCTTGAAAGATAAGGCTCACGCCATTGACGTGGATAATAATGATATTCACGTTCTCCTTTTACACCTGAAAGCACAAGTTGTGAAAGCTCTTGCCCTACTTTATGTAATACACTTCCCGTAAGAACAATCACTTGCCATGGCTGAATATTTGTTCCAGATGGTGCACGTGCTGCAAGTTTTAAAATTTCTTTGATTATTTCCAAACTAACGGGCTGGTCAGTAAAAGCGCGAATTGATTTTCGCGATAAAATGGATTGAAAAATACTCATGGGAGAAACTGCCATTGTCTTTGCTTTCTTTAATTGAAAAATATTTTTTGCTTATTAAGGACAATATATTGCGAAAATACCTTTGCTGCTTTTTGCGCACGCTCTATTTTTTCAAATGACTTACACATTTCACGCAGTGTTAAAGACCATCTACCTATTAAGATAGCACAACCTATCTCTTTTAATAGAAAGAAAATTTTCCAAAAATAGATGAAATAAATTTCATAATTAACGATTATCCCCCAACTCTGCTAAGCTCTCAAAAAAATTCTCCTCAATTCGTTCTAAATCCTGTAGAAGATCATCAATATCATGCTGTATCTTCTTTAAATCAGCTCGCTTTTTATGAATTTCTGCAATTAACTTCTTAAGCTTTTTCTCATCATCAGGTGGATCTCCAACCATAGACAATATCTCAGATATTTCAAACAATGAAAATTTAACTCTTTTAGCACGTAGTATTTGTTTTAACTTATGACGGTCCGTTTGTGTATAAAGCCACGTACTTCCACGCCGTAAAGGAATAAGAAGCCCTTCTTCTTCACAATAACGCAAAGTCCGAGCTGTTATTGAAAACTCACGTGTCAATTCTCTAATTGAATAATATTCGTACATTTTAGCATTCTGTTTTCATAGACCGCATTGTTATAAGAAATATGCCTGTTTTTTATAAAATTTTAGTAAGCACCCTATCCTCTACTTTCCCGCATTCTAAAATATAAAGACATATATTCTTATCATAAGACTTTCTAAATCTTTGCAGAAAATATCAATCAAAAAATTTTCTTAAAATTCAAAATTAATCGTTATTTCACTTATAGATCATCCTCTCTTTTTCTTGAAATATGGCTTTTAGGCTTTACATATCCTGAAAAGAATTTTCTATACTGCCTTTAGAAATAAGAAAACTTTAAAATGAAGCAACAAAAAAGATAAGCATTATTAGAAAATAATAAACGACTATCGGCTTATAATTTTTTATGATTATTCTGGGGAATATGTGACTTCTACGTTTTGATATAAAAAACGTCTGAACCTCTATTCAGACGTTTTTTTATTATGTGACATTGTCTCTAAATTATTCAGCAACGGTTTCGGCTGTCATATTTGTCAACATAGCCTTAGCTGCTTCGTTATTACTAGACTTACGTTGTTCATCTACAATTAAATCATCACGAACTGCTGCAATACGACGAATTTGAGAAATCGTACCGCCTGTACCAGCAGGAATAAGACGACCGACAATAACGTTCTCTTTAAGTCCTTGCAAAGTATCAATTTTGCCAGAAACCGCCGCTTCGGTCAGAACGCGCGTTGTTTCCTGAAACGATGCTGCTGAAATAAAAGAAGGCGTTTGAAGAGAAGCTTTTGTAATTCCAAGAAGAATGGGATTACCAGATGCGGGTTTCTTCCCTTCTGCAATCAAATTATCATTGATTTCATCAAGTTCAATACGATCAACATTATCACCTGGAATATAACCAGAATCTCCAGATTCAGTAATTTCAACCTTTTGCAACATTTGACGAACAATCACTTCAATATGCTTGTCATTGATAAGAACCCCCTGCAAACGATAAACTTCCTGAATCTCATTAACAAGGTAAGATGCCAAAGCTTCAACACCCTTAATCGCTAAGATATCATGAGGGGCTGGATTACCATCAAGGATATAATCACCCTTTTCAATTTGATCGCCTTCTTGGAAGTGAAATAACTTACCTTTTGGAATCAAATATTCTACTGGCTCAAGAGTTTCATCATTTGGTTCAATAATAATACGGCGTTTATTTTTATAACCACGACCAAATCGAATTGTACCACTGACTTCTGCAATAATCGCATGATCCTTTGGACGACGCGCTTCAAAAAGTTCTGCCACCCGTGGTAGCCCCCCTGTAATATCTTTCGTCTTAGCACTTTCCATCGGCAAACGAGCAATAACATCACCAGCTTTAACATAAGCACCAAGCTCAACAGAAAGAATAGTTTCCACTGACATCATATAACGAGCTTCACCTCCCTTATACAATTTAGCAATGGACTTACCTTCTTTATCTGCGTGGATGATAATGGCTGGTTTGAGCTCCGCACCACGTGGATTAGCACGCCAATCAATCACCAAACGTTTCGTAATCCCCGTAGATTCATCAGCAGTTTCAGTGACTGATAAACCATCGACCATATCTTCAAAACCCACATAACCTTCAACTTCCGTTAAAACTGGACGTGTATAAGGATCCCATTCTGCTATACGCTGGCCACGTTTAACCACATCACCATCATCAACAAAAATATGCGCACCATAGCTAACACGATGCACAACGCGTTCTTTTCCTAACTCATCCTTGATAAGGATAGCCATATTACGTCCCATAACAACCAAATGACCTTCAGAGTTACGAACTACATTACGATTACGAATTTCCACCGTACCTTCATAAGATGCCTCTAAATACGATGAATCAACAACTTGTGCAGTTCCTCCTAAGTGGAAAGTACGCATAGTCAGCTGCGTTCCCGGCTCACCAATGGATTGAGCAGCAATAACACCAACGGCTTCTCCCTGATTAACCGGTGTTCCACGCGCCAAATCACGACCATAGCATTTTGCACAAACACCAAGACGTGTTTCACATGTTAAAGCAGAACGAATTTGAACAGATTGAATTCCGGCTTCTTCAATCTTCACGACATCAGCCTCCTCAATCATCGCTCCACCTTCAAGAATAACCTCTCCAGAGACAGGATGTAAAATATCAACAAGGGCTGTACGACCAAGAATTCGTTGCCCAAGAGAGGCAACAATTTGTCCTGCATCAACAATCGGCTGCATCGTAAGCCCTTTTGCTGTACCACAATCAACGGCTGAAATAATAGCATCCTGTGCAACATCAACAAGGCGCCGTGTGAGATAACCAGAGTTTGCAGTTTTTAACGCAGTATCCGCAAGACCTTTACGCGCACCATGGGTAGAGTTGAAGTATTCGTTAACAGTCAGACCTTCCTTAAAATTTGAAATAATAGGTGTTTCAATAATTTCACCCGATGGTTTTGCCATCAATCCACGCATACCAGCCAATTGCCTCATCTGATTAGCTGAACCACGAGCACCAGAGTGTGACATCATATAGATTGAATTCATAGGCCGTTGACGACCTGTTTTAGGATCAAAATCGACGGCTTGAATTCGTTTCATCATTTCATCCGCAACACGGTCTGTACATTTACCCCAAGCATCCACAACCTTATTGTATTTCTCACCCTGTGTAATCAAACCATCATTATATTGCTGTTCGTATTCCTTTGCCAAGGCTTCTGTTTCTGCAACCAAACGTGACTTGCTATCGGGAATAACCATATCATCCTTCCCGAATGAAATTCCTGCACGACAAGCATAAGAAAAACCAAGCTGCATAATACGGTCACAAAAAATAACCGTCTCTTTTTGTCCACAGTGGCGATAAACGTGATCAATCATTTTAGAAATATTCTTTTTTGTCATTTCTTGATTGACAATATCAAATGAGATACTCGAATTTTTTGGCAAAAGCTCACCGATAATCAAACGACCAGGTGTTGTATCATAAAGTTTAGCAACTTCTTTTCCATCCTTACCAATATTCTTAACGCGGCCTTTAATCTTCGTATGAAGCGTTACAACCTTGTTTTCCAAGGCATAATGAAGCTCACCTATATCAGAAAAAGCCATTCCTTCACCGGGTTCTTTTTCAGAAACAATCGAGAGATAATAAAGTCCAAGAACCATATCCTGTGATGGAACAATAATAGGGGCTCCATTCGCTGGATGAAGAATATTATTGGTCGACATCATCAAAACACGGGCTTCAAGTTGTGCTTCAAGAGAAAGTGGAACGTGAACCGCCATCTGATCTCCATCAAAGTCCGCATTAAAAGCAGTACATACCAATGGATGAAGTTGGATAGCCTTCCCTTCAATTAAGATAGGTTCAAAAGCCTGAATTCCTAAACGGTGTAATGTTGGGGCACGATTGAGTAAAACAGGATGTTCACGAATAACCTCATCTAAGATATCCCAAACTTCTGGATGCTCCTTCTCAACAAGCTTTTTTGCTTGTTTTACAGTTGAGGAATATCCTTTTGCATCAAGGCGCGCATAAATAAAGGGCTTAAATAATTCAAGGGCCATTTTTTTGGGAAGACCACATTGATGTAATTTTAATTCAGGACCTGTCACGATAACAGAACGACCCGAGTAATCAACACGCTT
Organism: Bartonella kosoyi; assembly: GCF_003606325.2. Taxonomy (NCBI): domain Bacteria; kingdom Pseudomonadati; phylum Pseudomonadota; class Alphaproteobacteria; order Hyphomicrobiales; family Bartonellaceae; genus Bartonella; species Bartonella kosoyi. Next base: position 1,387,287 of record NZ_CP031843.2, on the reverse strand, counting down.
TCCAAGTAGGTTTTGACGGAAACGGCCTTGCTTACCCTTTAACATATCTGAAAGAGATTTTAACGGACGTTTATTGGCTCCCGTAATCACACGCCCACGCCGTCCGTTATCAAATAATGCGTCAACAGCTTCTTGCACCATACGTTTTTCATTACGCACAATAATCCCAGGAGCACGCAATTCAATCAGCCGTTTCAAACGGTTATTACGATTGATAACACGCCGATAAAGATCATTGAGATCTGATGTTGCAAAACGTCCACCATCAAGTGGAACCAATGGACGTAAATCCGGTGGAATAACCGGAATTGTTTTCATAATCATCCATTCTGGCTTATTCCCAGATTCAAGAAAATTTTCAACGATCTTAAGTCGTTTAATCAATTTTTTCTGCTTTAACTCTGAAGTTGTTTCAGCTAATTCGAGACGTAAATCATTGGCGATTTTATCGAGCTCCATACTCGCTAAAAGCTCGTAAATAGCTTCAGCGCCAATCATCGCTGTAAACTGATCTTCTCCAAACTCATCAATCGCAAGCATATATTCTTCTTCAGAAAGAAGCTGATGGAGTTTAAGAGATGTCAACCCTGGTTCGGTTACAATATAATTCTCGAAATAAAGAACACGCTCAATATCTTTTAAAGTCAAATCTAAAAGTGTAGAAATACGACCCGGTAATGATTTCAGAAACCATATATGCGCAACAGGTGCTGCCAGCTCAATGTGTCCCATACGCTCACGACGTACGCGCGAAAGGGTAACTTCCACACCACATTTTTCACAAATAATCCCCTTATATTTCATGCGTTTATATTTACCGCATAGACATTCATAGTCTTTAATCGGGCCAAATATACGTGCACAAAAAAGACCATCACGCTCTGGTTTAAAAGTCCGATAATTAATAGTCTCAGGCTTCTTAATCTCACCATAAGACCAAGACAAAATTTTCTCAGGACTCGCAATCGAAATACGAATAGAGTCAAATGTTTGCGCTGGCGCTTGAGGATTGAAAAGATTCATGACCTCGTGGTTCATGCTGTTCTCCTTCAAAGATTCTTAGAACCTGTTGTAATATCTCATTCATTTTGTAACAGATCTTCTTTAAAATACATTGACTTTCAAAAATGATCTGTACAACCTTCAATAAGGTTATTGAGCCTCTTAAAGTAATCAGAGCGCAACCTTTTTCCCGTGCGCTCCTTGGATTATTGTTCTGCCGTATCAGATAACACACGCTGTGCAATAAGTTCACGCGCATCATCAAGTTCTACATTGAGAGCAAGTGAACGCATTTCTTTCACCAACACATTAAAGCTCTCAGGGATACCGGCTTCAAATGTATCATCACCACGCACAATCGCTTCATAGACTTTCGTCCGACCAGCGACATCATCCGATTTTACTGTCAACATCTCCTGCAAAGTATATGCAGCACCATAAGCTTCAAGAGCCCAAACCTCCATTTCACCAAAACGTTGACCACCAAACTGTGCCTTACCTCCCAATGGTTGCTGCGTAACAAGTGAGTAGGGACCAATAGAACGTGCATGAATCTTATCATCAACAAGGTGATGCAATTTCAACATGTAAATATACCCCACCGTTACTGGACGATCAAAAGGCTCTCCCGTACGACCATCATAAAGCGTAACCTGCCCTGAACTATCTAGTCCCGCATCTTCCAGCATCATGTTGATATCAGACTCATGTGCTCCATCAAAAACAGGCGTTGCAATTGAAACCCCTTTCTTCATCTGAAGTGCTAATTTATAAAGGCTTTCGTTATCATACTGACGAACAGGTTCATTATGATTATCATCAGGCATAAGATTTTCAATACGCTGACGTAAAGGAAGTATATCCCCAGTCTCTTGATATAATTCCAACAAATCACCAATCTTTTTGCCCATCCCCGCACATGCCCAACCAAGGTGCGTCTCAAGAATTTGCCCAACATTCATACGGCTAGGTACACCAAGCGGATTTAAGACGATATCAGCATGCGTTCCATCTTCAAGAAAGGGCATATCTTCTACGGGAAGAATACGTGAAACAACCCCCTTATTCCCATGTCGTCCCGCCATCTTATCGCCTGGTTGGATTTTGCGCTTCACAGCCACAAAAACCTTTACCATTTTCATGACACCAGGAGGCATTTCATCACCTCTTTGGACCTTTTCAACTTTATCCATAAAGCGACGTTGTAATGCTTCTTTTGATTCATCATATTGCTTACGCAAAGCTTCAATTTCATTTTGAAGCTTTTCATCCTCAACTGCAAATTGCCACCACTGCGAGCGTGGATAACGTCCCATTACCGTACTATCAAGCTTTTTGCTCTCCGAAAAGCCTTTCGGACCTTCTACAGCGACTTTACCTGTCAACATATCGGTAAGGCGCGCATAAACATTGCGATCAAGAATCGACTGTTCATCATCACGGTCTTTTGCTAAACGCTCAATTTCTTCACGTTCAATGGCCATAGCACGCTCATCTTTTTCCACACCATGGCGATTAAAAACGCGAACCTCAACAACAGTACCAAACGTCCCAGGAGGCATACGCATAGAAGTATCACGAACATCAGATGCCTTCTCACCAAAAATTGCTCGCAGAAGCTTTTCTTCTGGCGTCATGGGACTCTCACCCTTTGGTGTAATCTTTCCAACCAAAATATCACCCGGTTGAACTTCAGCACCAATATAAATAATGCCAGCTTCGTCAAGATTCCTTAATGCTTCTTCCGCAACATTAGGAATGTCGCGCGTAATTTCCTCAGGCCCAAGTTTTGTATCCCGTGCTGCCACTTCAAATTCCTCAATATGAATTGAAGTAAACACATCATCAGCAACAATGCGCTCAGATAACAAAATAGAATCTTCATAGTTGTATCCATTCCAAGGCATAAAGGCGACAAGAACATTCCGCCCAAGAGCCAAATCACCCAGATCCGTGGATGGGCCATCTGCAATGATATCACCCTTTTCTACCCGATCACCGACATGCACAAGAGGGCGCTGATTAATACAAGTGGACTGATTAGAACGCTGAAATTTTTGTAAGCGATAAATATCAACCCCTGATTTTGAAGGATCTAAATCTTCTGTTGCACGGATAACAATACGGGTCGCATCAACTTGATCAACAATACCACTGCGTTTTGCACTTACAGCAGCTCCTGAATCTCGTGCAACAACAGCTTCCATTCCCGTACCAACAAATGGTGCTTCAGCACGTACAAGAGGAACTGCCTGACGCTGCATGTTTGATCCCATCAACGCACGATTCGCATCATCATTTTCCAAAAAGGGAATAAGCGCAGCTGCAACTGAAACCAACTGTTTTGGTGAAACATCCATCAAATCAACATGATCGCGCGGCGCCATTAAAACTTCACCAGCATGACGGCAAACAACAAACTCTTCTGTAAAACGGCCTTCACTATCTAATGAAGAATTCGCTTGAGCAACATAATGCTTTGCTTCTTCCATTGCTGAAAGATAAATAACTTCTTTGGTAACTTTACCATCAATAATTTTACGATACGGGCTTTCAATAAAACCATATTTGTTAACCCGGGCAAATGTTGCTAAAGAGTTAATGAGACCAATATTGGGACCTTCTGGTGTTTCAATAGGACAAATACGACCATAATGCGTAGGATGGACGTCACGAACTTCAAAACCCGCACGCTCACGAGTCAACCCCCCTGGACCAAGGGCAGAAAGACGGCGCTTATGGGTGATTTCCGACAATGGGTTGGTTTGATCCATAAATTGCGACAATTGAGAAGATCCAAAAAACTCACGAACGGCTGCTGCTGCAGGCTTTGCATTGATTAAATCCTGCGGCATCACTGTATCAATTTCAACCGATGACATACGCTCTTTTATCGCACGCTCCATACGTAGCAAACCAATGCGATATTGATTTTCCATCAACTCCCCAACGGAACGAACACGACGATTGCCAAGATTATCAATATCATCAATTTCACCACGACCATCACGTAATTCAACCAACATCTTAACAACAGCAAGAATATCTTCTTGACGCAAAACGCGAACGGTATCTGGACAATCAAGATCCATACGCAAATTCATCTTAACACGTCCAACAGCTGAAAGATCATAACGCTCTGGATCAAAAAACAATGAATGAAACATTGCTTCTGCTGTATCGATTGTAGGAGGCTCACCTGGACGCATTACTCGGTAAATATCAAACAATGCATCCTGTCGACTTTCATTCTTATCCACTTTTAAAGTATTGCGGATATAAGCGCCAATATTCATGTGATCAATATCAAGAATATTGATTTGATCAGCACTAACATCAAGCAAAATTTTCAATACTTTTTCGTCAATTTCATCGCCTGCTTCAAGGTAAATTTCACCTGTTTCGTAATTGACGATATCTTCGGCAAGATAACACCCTAATAAATCATCTTCACTAACTTTAACCGCCTTGAGTCCCTTTTCTGCCAAAGACTTCGCGGTACGAACTGTTAGCTTTTTACCAGCTTCCGCAACAACTTCACCACTCTCTGCATCTATAAGGTCAGAAATGAGCTTCATTCCTTTAAAGCGATCAACAGAATAAGGAACACGCCACCCCTCTCCATCACGCTCATAAGTTACTTTATCATAAAACATTGACAAAATATCTGAGCCATCCATACCTAATGCCATTAACAGACTGGTCACAGGAATCTTGCGCCGCCGATCAATACGCGCATAAATAATGTCCTTAGCATCAAACTCAATATCCAGCCAAGAGCCACGATAGGGAATAACACGAGCAGCAAAAAGAAGCTTTCCTGATGAATGAGACTTGCCCTTATCATGGTCAAAAAAGACACCTGGAGAACGATGCATCTGAGAAACAATAACACGCTCCGTACCATTAACAATAAAGGTACCATTGGTCGTCATTAAAGGCATATCGCCCATATAGACACCCTGCTCTTTAATGTCTTTGATATCTTTGGAGCCAGTATCCTCATCAACATCAAAAACAATCAAACGCAATATCACCTTCAATGGGGCTGCATAAGTTAAATCACGTTGACGACATTCTTCAACATCAAATTTTGGTAAATCAAATTCATAACCAACAAACTCAAGCATAGCTGTACCGGAAAAATCAGAAATAGGAAATACCGATTTAAAAACAGCTTGCAAACCTTCATCTGGTCGTCCACCTTTTGGTTCCTCAACCATGAGAAACTGATCATATGACGCTTTTTGAACCTCAATAAGATTCGGCATCTCTGCTACTTCAGGAATCTTACCAAAAAATTTGCGTACCCGCTTACGACCATTGAATTGAGACATCATTGCGTGAGTCTGAGCCATCGTCGCTCCTTGATCCTTACTCTTCAAGGTAGACCAACCTTGAAAGTTTTATATCATTAACCTGCATATGCAGACCAGTTCACCTGACACCCAATAACGAGCATCATTAACTTTCCTCACCAACACAAGCCTTTTTTAACTTGGCTCTATGATGAGAGATGAGTAGCTCAACCCTATACCCACTATTGCGATTAAACCGTTGGTAAAAGGTTTTTTTACTCATTACTTTTCCTCTTTTTAGAGAAAGAAAATCGGCGAACATAAATGTCCGCCGATAAAATTAAATTTATTTAAGTTCAACTTTAGCACCAGCAGCTTCAAGTTGAGATTTAATTTTCTCTGCTTCTTCTTTAGAAGCCCCTTCTTTAATAGGCTTAGGTGCTCCTTCAACCAGATCTTTCGCTTCTTTAAGACCAAGTCCTGTCAGAGCACGAACTTCTTTAATAACATTAATTTTTTGCGCGCCACCTTCAACAAGAATAACATCAAATTCTGTTTTTTCTTCAGCAGCTGGAGCAGCACCACCAGCAACAGCAGCGACAGCTACAGGAGCAGCAGCCGAAACACCCCACTTTTCTTCAAGTAACTTAGAAAGCTCAGCAGCTTCCAAAAGAGTTAGATTAGAAAGGTCTTCTACGATCTTCGCTAGATCAGCCATTTTTAAATTCCTTTAATTAAAAGATTTGAACCATTATTAAAACTTATTCAAAAAAACAGAAAAGCTTTAAAGCTCTTCCATCAACGTGAATATAAACAGCCTTAAGCCGCCTTATCCTCCTGAGCATATGCTCCAATGACACGTGCAACCTGACCTGCAGGTGCATTAACAACCTGTGCAATACGGGTGGCAGGAGTAGAAATCATACCCACAAGTTTTGCCCGCAATTCGTTTAATGAAGGCAATGAAGCCAATGACTTCACAGCGTCTACAGTTAAACTTGTTGCGCCCATTGAACCGCCAAGGATGACAAATTTGTCATTGCTTTTTGCAAAATCAACAGCAACTTTTGGTGCTGTGATTGGATCTTCTGAATAAGCAATAAGGGTTTGTCCTGTAAATAAACCCGCTATCGATTCAGATTCCGTGCCCTGAAGAGCGATTTTAGCAAGACGGTTTTTGGCGACTTTAACGGCACCGCCAGCTTCACCCATTTTCGAACGCAAATCGTTCATCTGTGAAACTGTCAGACCGGAATAATGTGCAACAACAACAGAACCAGACTTTTGAAAAGCCTCGTTAAGCCATGTAACAAATTCGCGTTTTTCCGCTCTATTCACTGTCTCTCTCCATTTAACAGATTTGCTTAAAACAAACCTGTTGGTTACCTTTGATAACATAAAAACACTTCATGTTACCGATGAGGATCCTGTCCCCTTTTTCACGCACAGCGTTCAAAGGCAACCTTGGCTCAAACCCTTTAAGTCTTTTAACTCTCAGTTTTTACACCAGTCTCATGCAGGTTTTTTTGATTAAGATACTTAAAGCATCACCTACAATCTCGGACAGGATATTCCGGAATTTCTCCCGGTACAACCTAAGCTCTATAAAGCTTAGATAGCTAAATGCCAGTGAAAACCGACATTTAAAATATAATTTTGATCGTCACTTACCTCAAAAAATTATCAATCAGCTTATACTGACTCTGAACGAACCGTTGCTGGATCAACTTTAACACCAACTCCCATCGTTGAAGAAACAGCAACGCGCTTAATATACTCCCCCTTTGCACCTTGCGGTTTTGCTTTAATAACTGCACTTGCAAAGGCTTTAATATTCTCCACGATTTTTTCAACGCCAAAAGAAGCCTTCCCAATACCAGCATGCACAATCCCAGCTTTTTCAACACGAAACTCGACAGCACCACCTTTAGAAGCTTTGACAGCACCAGCAACATCAAGTGTTACAGTCCCAACTTTTGGATTTGGCATCAAACTGCGTGGACCAAGAATCTTACCAAGACGACCAACAAGAGGCATCATGTCTGGTGTTGCAATGCAACGATCAAAGTCAATCACCCCCCTATTAATGCTTTCAAACAAATCTTCAGCCCCCACAACATCCGCTCCTGCTGCCTTAGCTTCCTCAGCCTTATCTCCACGAGCAAAAACGGCAACACGAATATTTCTTCCCGTGCCATTTGGTAAATGAGCAACACCCCGAACCATCTGATCAGCATGACGAGGATCAACACCCAAGTTCATTGAAATTTCAATTGTTTCATCAAACTTAGCTACGGCACGCTCCTTAACCATTGAAACAGCATCTTTTAAAGCGTAAAGTTCATTAAAATCAATATCTTTTCGGATATTTTTTATTCTCTTTGCTACTTTTGCCATAATATTAGCCCACCACTTCTAAGCCCATCGAACGCGCAGAGCCTTCAATCATACGCATCGCTGCCTCAATGTCATTTGCATTAAGATCCTTCATCTTTGATTCCGCAATCGAACGAATTTTATCGCGAGAGATACTTCCTACAGACACCTTACCAGGCTCCTTTGAACCAGATTTCAGCTGCGCTTCTTTCTTTAAAAAGAACGACACAGGAGGTGTCTTGAGAGAAAACGTGAAAGACTTATCTTGGTAATATGTAATAACAACTGGAATCGGTGCCCCCTTTTCCATTTCTTGTGTGGCTGCATTAAACGCCTTACAAAATTCCATGATATTAATACCACGTTGCCCAAGAGCCGGACCAATTGGTGGAGATGGAGTAGCAGCCCCTGCAGGAACCTGCAACTTAAGCTGACCTATACTTTTTTTTGCCATAATAACCTGCCTTCAATTTCACTGGTATACGAACAATTTATCTTGCTTTCTACCCGCTGCAGTGATGTGGTACGGATCATTAAGCCGACAAAAGCCATAAATCACCTCCCACTCCTTCCTTAAAGTAATTAAAACTACTCTAAGACTCATCAGAGTTTTTCAACCTGACCAAATTCCAAATCAACAGGCGTAGGACGCCCAAAAATGAGGACCTCAACCTTAAGACGAGAGCGCTCTTCTTCAACCTCTTGAACAATTCCATTAAACGAAACAAAAGGACCATCAGCAACGCGAACTTGCTCTCCAACCTCAAACAATACAGAAGACTTTGGAGACTCAACCCCTTCCTGAACTTGTTTGAGAATTTGCTCAACCTCTCGATCAGAAATCGGAACAGGACGCGCATCCGATCCTAAAAAACCTGTCACTTTAGGCGTATTCTTAATAAGATGATAAACTTCATCAGTTAATTCAGCACGAACAAGAACATAACCAGGAAAAAATTTTCGTTCAGTATCGACTTTACGTCCGCGGCGAACTTCTACAACACGCTCCGTTGGAACAAAAATTTTTTCAAACAGATGATCAAGTCCTTTTTGCTTTGCCTCCTTATCAATAGCTTCCGCTACTTTCTTTTCAAAATTTGAATATGCCTGAACAATATACCAACGAGCCGCCACAGTCACACTTCCTTACATTCTCAACCAAAAAGATATTTCAGAAGATCAATAACCCGCCAAACACCAAAATGCATAACCTGATCCACAATAAAAAAGAAAGCCGAAGCCAATGCGGTTACCAACAAAACCATAACAGTAGAAATAACCGTCTCGCGACGCGTAGGCCACTTTACTTTAACTGTTTCTGCATAAACTTGCTTCAAAAAGGCAATTGGATTGGTTTTAGATGCCATCGTCACACTATACTCTCTCGCCCTATTACACTCTCTTTTAGCGCTATTGTGTTTTATCCAACAAAATGAATACGAAAAAATGCAAAAGCCACCTTTTAGACTGATGCAATTCTTTACTCTCTATTCAATAGCGTTTCACACACAAAAAAACAAGCCCTAGATAAAAAAAAGAGAAAAAGACAGCAAGATCCGCTCCCCCATATCTAAAATCCTATTCCCCTCTGGCAGGGGCAGCAGGACTTGAACCCGCGACCTGCGGTTTTGGAGACCGCCGCTCTACCAACTGAGCTATACCCCTAAATTTGAAAACTAAAACGCCTTTAGTAACCTTTCAACAAGCATTATTTATTCAATGATTTTAGAGACGATACCGGCACCAACAGTACGACCACCTTCACGAATAGCAAAACGAAGCTTCTCTTCCATCGCTATCGGCACAATCAATGACACATCCATCGCAACATTATCACCGGGCATAACCATTTCAGTTCCTTCTGGAAGCGTAACAATACCCGTAACATCTGTCGTACGGAAGTAAAACTGTGGACGATAATTCGTGAAAAACGGCGTATGACGACCCCCTTCATCTTTCGTCAAAATGTAAGCTTCCGCTTTAAAACGTGTATGTGGGGTAACCGATCCTGGTTTTGCCAATACTTGACCACGCTCAATGCCTTCACGGTCAACACCACGAAGCAGCGCGCCAATATTATCTCCAGCTTGACCTTGATCTAAAAGCTTGCGGAACATTTCAACACCTGTCACCGTCGTCTTAGATGTTGGGCGAATACCAATAATCTCGATTTCTTCTCCAACTTTAATAACACCACGCTCAACACGACCCGTAACAACCGTCCCACGACCCGAAATCGAAAACACATCCTCTATCGGCATCAAGAATGGTTGATCAACAGGACGCTCAGGGGTTGGAATATAATTATCAACCTCGCTCATTAAAAGACGAACCGCATCTTCACCAATGCTTTTATCCTTATCCTCAAGGGCTGCTAACGCAGAACCTTTTACAATTGGGATTTCATCTCCTGGAAAATCATATTTGGATAAAAGTTCCCGAACCTCAAGCTCTACAAGTTCCAAAAGCTCCGCATCATCAACCTGATCAACTTTATTGAGAAAAACAACAATCGCTGGAACTCCAACCTGACGAGCAAGCAAAATATGCTCACGGGTCTGTGGCATCGGACCATCAGCTGCTGAAACAACCAAAATGGCACCATCCATCTGCGCTGCCCCTGTGATCATGTTTTTCACATAATCGGCGTGTCCAGGACAGTCAACGTGCGCATAGTGACGGCTTTCCGTTTCATACTCAACGTGTGCTGTAGAAATGGTAATCCCACGGGCACGCTCTTCTGGTGCTGCATCAATTTGGTCGTATGCTTTAAACTCACCAAAAAATTTCGTAATCGCTGCTGTCAACGAAGTCTTCCCATGATCAACGTGACCAATCGTACCAATATTAACATGCGGTTTTGTTCGTTCAAATTTGCTCTTCGCCATCGCTATTAATCTCTTGTTTTATTCTCTATCTTTGTTAGCACCTAGAAACAGGCCCGCAGAAATGAATTCAACTGGACCCTACACAAGCCCAATCACCACAACTCTTAGGCGGAAAATCCCGCCCACTTTTTAAATAATGGAATATTTTCCATTATACCTACTTGCCTAATCATCAACAACCATTTGGAGCGGGTAGCGGGAATCGAACCCGCATATTCAGCTTGGAAGGCTGCTGCTCTACCATTGAGCTATACCCGCATGACCCACGTACTAACTCTCCTTCGATGAATGGTGGAGGGGGTTGGATTCGAACCAACGTAGCATACGCAACGGATTTACAGTCCGCCCCCTTTAACCACTCGGGCACCCCTCCATTACACCGGCAAAGTCGCGCGATGAGGTATCACGACAATCATCTCGAATACCTATTCAATTCAATCTGATTGCGAAGTGGTTATGACGATTACGATTGTATCTGTCAACAGAATAAATACAATTCTGTACAAATTTCCTGCTCATATCTTTAAATCATAGATTTTTTCTAGCACTTTTTATTATTAAAACGCTATAAAGAAGTTATGAAAGAAAAAACATCACAAAATTCTCATTATGCTCGTTTACGTCGCCGGTATCGCGATACAAAAGCTTCCTCCTCTCGATCTTCTAAAAACATGAGGAAGGAAGCTGCTTCTTTACCGCAAGGAATTATCCATCTTTATGGCATTCATTCTGTCCAGGCTGCTTTAAAAAACCCAAAAAGAATTTTTAAATGTCTTTACGTTACACAAAATGCCTTAAAACGATTAAATATGTCCGAATCAGATTATCCTTGCCCTGTTACATTATGCACCCCCAAATATCTTGATTCGCTGGTTGGAAGTGAGGCAGTTCATCAAGGGGTTGTTTTGGAAACTTCTCCTCTCAAACCATGCAAACTATCGGAACTCACCAATACTGATCTGGTCATTGTCATGGATCAAATTACTGATCCACATAATGTTGGTGCTATTATGCGCTCTGCCGTTGCATTTAAAGCAAAGGCACTCATTACCACTTGCCGTCACTCTCCCCACGAAAGTGGCGTTCTTGCGAAAGCGGCATCAGGGGCTCTGGAAATGATTCATTATATTACTGTACGAAACCTTGCTGAAACTCTTCAAGAACTCCATCAAACAGGTTTTACAAGCTTTGGTCTTGATTCAGAAGGGAATCAACCTCTAGAAAAAACATTAACAGGGAGTAAAATTGCTCTTGTTTTAGGAGCAGAAGGTAAAGGCTTACGAAAAAAAACGCGTGAAACCGTTTGCGCTCTAGCACGCCTTGACATACCTGGAAATATTAAATCATTAAATGTTTCAAACGCAGCAACAATAGCGCTTTATGTGACGCATAAATATCTTAGATTCTAGCTTTTAATTTTTTGTGCAACATCAAAAAAGCCAACCAACAAAAAACCCGCTAAAAACCCACCAATATGTGCTTCCCATGCTATTGAGATACCATTTTCTTCAAACAGAACGGAAAAAATACCTATGATAACATCAGCCGCTAGCCATACACTTATATAAATAAGGACGCCCTTGGAACAAAGGGCTTTTTTGATAGATAATAAAGCTCCCAAAGGTTTTTCGTTCTGCGTATTGACACCTAAATAGCTGCTAGGAAAACCGTAACGTGCAATAGCTCCCATCATTCCAGATACGGAACCTGATGCTCCAACAAGTGATATGATACTTTCTTGATGAAATGTAAAATAAGTCAAAACAGAAATAATTGCCGTTAACACCCAAAAAACTAAAAAACGTAAAACACCAAAATGTTTTACTAAAGGAGAACCAAAAACCAAAAGCCAAACCATATTAAGAGCAACATGTTTAAAACTACCATGCATAAATGAATAACTCACCATGGTATAAAAAAATGCGATAGGATTCGTCTTAAACAACGCTGGTGTAAATGAAAAAAACTCAAAACTTTCAATATAACGCTGATAGGAAAAAAAATACTGAGGAATGCAATAAAGACAAAAACAAAATACGATCAAGACAACAATAATAAAGGGAATATTCAATAAGGGTTCTTTGGGTTGTCTCGGCAATTGGGAAACATTCTTATCTTGATGACGAGAAACTTTCATTATATAAAATCTCTTATTCTTTAAAAGAAATGGTCATTCTTTGCACAAAGTAAAGACACCACTCCTGGTGATACGGAATTTTTTAACGCCTCTTCAAGCCCCTTTTTTAATTTTCAACAGCGCACCGGAAAAAACACCTGTCTGTTATACAAAAGACTTTCAAAAGTATAGATATTAAAAATATAATTTACAAAATGAGTGATATCCTTCTTATTAAAATGTGCAGTTTATCATGCCATGTATAAAAACTTATGAATAAACAAACTGACTTATGAGGCACTCTATCATAAAAATATCAAATACATACATGTTGCTTTCTGCCAGAAATATCCCAATTTTTGCATTTTTTAAATCCGGCTATACTTCAATTCTAAATAATCTTAAACCTCTCTTGTTCTAATAACAGAGCTTGGATTACTTCTACTCTTTGAATGAAAAAAATCTCCATGAGAATAAAGGTCCGCTCAAGACATGTGTTTGCTCTTGATATCATCATTGGTTTTCATAAATTATGCATTTGACATTCTGTTTTCTCATAAAGCCAATTTTTTGATTTATAATGGTAACTTAGTTTTATTCCTACTGCGTTAGAGCTTTAAATATCGTAAGATTCTCTCATCGCAAGCCTATTTATATTGAAGCAATCAAAACCATTCACTTGTACGCTACGAACGAGAAAAGCTGCACAAAAGAGGAATAAGAATGTCTCTTTTGAAAAGTTTTTAAGTGCTCAGAACAGGTTGGCAATATTGGGAGTTGGCAGAGTGTGTGCTGGTGTTTGCTTGCTCCTTCACAAGTGTAAGGTAGGGAATACTTCAATGGATTTATCATTATACCATTCATGGGCTCTGTTGCGAAATGGATGTGACGAGCCTTAAGAGAGGTCTCTTTAAAACAAGCCCGTAAATATGTAATACAATAACGTTCTGTTCTTCATGAGAAATGTGACCTATTCAATGCAAAAGAGTCAATTCATCTCTTGAACAAATATGAACAAGCCTTTCATTTCTAACTCTAACAGATACAACTTAAGAATTTTTTCCTATGAAACACTCGAAAAAATAATACGTTGATTTGCATAGTGCATCCTTGGATTTAAACGGCTCATGAGAGAAACTTTCATTCCCTTCTTAAATAGTAGTATCCACACGTCCTCCATTTATAACGTGCAAGAAAATAGTTTTGATCTTTCAATATAAGACAGTTTGAAATGAAAAAAACATAGAAACCCGAACCTCTCATTCAAATTATAAAATGATAAATCCTCATTATAAATCAATGTATTATAAATAGATAACACACTATTACTGAAGAGGTAGTTTTTGAGAACTCTGCTTGCAATCTTTTAACCACACATCATAAATAGGATGCTCAACAGCGTTCAAACCAGGACTATCTGCAAACATCCATCCTGTAAAAATACGCCGTATTTTTTTATCTAATGTTACTTCATTAACTTCCACAAAACCTGTTGTACGCGTTGGTTCATCTTTAGAGCTCGTATAACAAGCACGGGGTGTTACCTGTAATGCACCATACTGATAAACTTCACCAAGAGAAACTTCAAAACGCGTCGTTCGCCCCGTTATTTTATCAAGACCTGCAAAAACAGCAATTCCATTGCTAATACGTTCAGCCCGCACTCCACTATTTAAGGATAAAAACACTAAAATTCCCATAAAAAAAATATATATAAAATTTCTCACCCTCAACAATAAAAAAAACCTCGTCATATCAAAACCAATCGCACCTTAAAAATAAATCTTGTTATAACGTAGAGCCAAATAAGATAAAAATACACGCGCCCATTAAAACATTTTATTTTTTAGGTGACCACGCATCATAATCTTCACGTACACAAGGAGGCTCATCATTGTAAGGAATAGCCCCCTTTGGTCGATAGGCCTCACTTGTTCCTGTCATATTTGCAACGTGCGGCTTCTCCCATTCATAGGGATGATAATCCTCCTGTGTTGGAGGATACTCACAGCGATGATGAATCCAGCCATGCCAACCTGGTGGAATAGTAGAAGGCTCAGAATAGTCTTTATAAATAACCCAACGATGCGGATAACCATCCTTATGAAGCCCCCCCTCATAATATATATTTCCAAATTGATCTTCCCCTATCCGCTTACCTTTGCGCCATGTAAAAAAACGCGTACCAATGGTATTACCATTCCACCAGGTAAAGATTTGCTTAAAAAAATGAGCCATTTTCTATTCCATTTCTTCAGTATGCTCATGAAATCAATCACTGGAATAAACTTGTTAATGCTTTAATTACCGGTCAATTCAGCACAACTCCAATTAATAGGATAACTTTTTATCCCTTAATTTCGAGAAGATATCATATTTATAAATTCTTCTCCACCCCATAAAATTTAATCTATGCCAAGTTTTATCTTAACTAATTCATTAACAGTTTGAGGATTTGCCTTGCCGCCTGTTGCTTTCATGACCTGTCCAACAAACCAACCTGCTAAAGCAGGCTTTTGTTTTGCTTGCACAACTTTATCAGAATTATTGGCAACGATCTCATCAACAGCTCTTTCAATAGCCTTTGTATCTGTTACCTGCTTCATATTGCGCTCTTCTACAATTTGGCGTGGTTCTCCCCCCTCATTCCAAATAATCTCAAAAAGATCTTTAGCTATTTTTCCAGAAATAACACCTTCTTTTATAAGATCAATAATGCTTCCCAACTGATTTGGCGATACTGGTGACTCTTCAATTTCACGATTATCTCTATTTAAAGCCCCTAAAAGATCATTAATCACCCAATTGGCCACTATTTTTCCATCACGCCCATACGCTACTTCTTCAAAATAATCAGCAATAGCTTTTTCTGTCACAAGAATGGAAGCATCATACACTGTCAATCCCATTTCCTTAACAAAACGTGCTTTTATAGCGTCAGGCAATTCTGGTAAATCCGCCGCCAAAGAATCCACAAATGCTTGATCAAATTCTAATGGCAAAAGATCAGGATCAGGGAAATAACGATAATCATGCGCTTCTTCCTTTGAGCGCATAGAGCGTGTCTCACCTTTAGTGGCATCAAAAAGCCGAGTTTCTTGCTCTATGACGCCCCCATCTTCTAAAATTGCAATCTGACGACGCGCTTCATACTCAATCGCTTGACCAATAAAGCGTATAGAATTAACATTTTTGATTTCACAACGCGTTCCAAAATCTTCACCAGGACGACGAACGGATACATTGACATCTGCACGCATAGAACCTTCATCCATATTGCCATCGCAGGTCCCTAAATAACGAACAATCGTACGCAATTTTGTCATATAGGCTTTGGCTTCATCTGATGAGCGCATATCAGGTTTGGAAACAATTTCCATAAGCGCAACACCAGAGCGATTGAGATCTACGAAAGACATTGTTGGATGTTGATCATGCATCGATTTTCCAGCATCCTGTTCAAGATGTAATCTTTCAATTCCTACTTCGATATCCTCAAATTGGCCTTTCGAATCTGGACCAACAGATATGATAATTTTCCCCTCTCCTACAATGGGATAGCGAAACTGAGAAATCTGATACCCCTGCGGTAAATCTGGATAAAAATAATTTTTACGATCAAAAACAGATTTTAAATTAATATGCGCTTTTAATCCCAAACCTGTCCGAACTGCTTGACGAACACATTCTTCATTCAAAACAGGTAACATCCCCGGCATAGCTGCATCAATAAGTGATACATGATTGTTCGGTTCTGCACCAAATTTGGTTGATGCACCTGAAAAAAGTTTCGAATTTGATATGATTTGCGCATGAACCTCCATGCCAATGATGACTTCCCAATCACCTGTAACGCCAGAAATAAAACGCTTAGAATCAGGAGTACGCGTATCAATGATGTTCATTGCCAATCCACTACCAATATTTTAAAACATATCTCATGGTTTATCTCAAACCATTCACGGTGCAAGGTTATAATATAATACCACAACAAACCCGATTCTATCGGGCTCATTCTGTTCGGGTAAATATTAAGCTTTTTTAGGAGCCTTTTTCTTAGCCGATGTTTTCTCTGCAGACTTTTCTTTCACAGCAGATTTTTTCTTTGCCGGCTTTTCTTCAGAGACATCTAATTCATCATATTCTTTCATCAATTCTTCAATCGTCACTTCTTTATCTGTGACTTTTATCTGCGCTAACAAATGATCAATGACCTTTTCTTCGAAAATCGGAGCACGTAGATTTTCAACAGCTTCCGGAGTCTTACGGAAAAAGTCCATAATCTCTTTTTCTTGTCCAGGATATTGACGAACTTGCTCAAAAACGGCTGCTTTTAGTTCATCCTCACTAACTTTAACACCAACCTTCATTCCAATTTCAGAAAGCACCAAG
Organism: Bartonella kosoyi; assembly: GCF_003606325.2. Lineage (NCBI taxonomy): Bacteria > Pseudomonadati > Pseudomonadota > Alphaproteobacteria > Hyphomicrobiales > Bartonellaceae > Bartonella > Bartonella kosoyi. The sequence continues at coordinate 1,370,215 of NZ_CP031843.2, read as the reverse complement.
CCAAGACGGACACGACGTTGTGCAAGGACACGATATTCCTCCCGCGCCTTTTCTTCTGTAACACCTTCGTCCTCAAAACTACGCCCAGCCCTTTTCAAATCATCATTAACCTGAGCCCATATATTATTGAATTCAATTTCTAAGAGTCCTTCAGGAATCTCAAAATTATAATCAGCATCTAAAGCATCAAGAATTTGACGCTTAACTTTTTGACGTGTCATTGAACCATATTGACTTTCAATCTGTCCACGCACAACCTCGCGCAAACGATCTAGAGATTCCAAACCGACTTTTTTCGCGGCCTCATCATCAATTTTTAATTCATCTGGTCTAAAGACAGCTTTGACAGTAATGTCAAACTCTGCTTCCTGTCCTGCTAAATGTGCTGCACTGTAATTATCCGGAAATTTAACAGAAATCGTTTTTGTATCTCCAGCTTTTACACCAACCAATTGCTCTTCAAAACCAGGAATAAATTGTTTTGATCCAAGAATCAGTTGTGCATCATTATCGGCCCCACCTTCAAATGGAACCCCCTCAAGCTTACCTAGATAATCTATGGTAATACGATCACCTTCTTCGGAAGATCCCTCTTTTAGCGAATAATTACGTGTAGAAGAAAGAACGCGATTGACTTGCTCATCAATATCCTTTTCAGGAATAGCTGCAATTTCACGAATAACTTCAATATGCTCAAAAGCTTTAATTTCAATTTTTGGTAAAATTTCATACTTTAAACTAAAAGTAAAATCGGCTTTTCCATCTAGAATTTTCTCATCTTCATCTATATCAATTTTCGGTTGCATCGCTGGGCGTTCATTGCGGTCCGCTAAAACAGAACGTGGCGCATCAGCGAGTATCTCATTGAGAATCTCTGCCATGAAAGATTTACCATACATTTTTCGCAAATGCCCACCGGGCACTTTACCGGGACGAAAACCATTAAGCTTGATTTTACCCTTGGTATCATCCAATCGTTCATTCAACTTTTCTTCTAAATCTTTCGCTGGAACCACGATCTTAATTTCGCGCTTCAGTCCTTCATTAAGCGTCTCGGTAACCTGCATTAAACACCTTCATTTTTCTAAGGAGAGGGATAAACCCACTCTAATCATCATTACATTCTAACACTTCAAGTGTTACATTACCATGAAGCGGAATTCCAGATACGTAGAAATCCGTAGCACTTAAGGGATTGCTTTGGTGCGGATGGAGGGACTCGAACCCCCACGGTCTCCCGCCAGAACCTAAATCTGGTGCGTCTACCAATTTCGCCACATCCGCTTAAACTTAGAAAGCTAATAACCTTATACAAGCGGCGTTTCTATACCATTAATTATAGAAAAAAAGCAAACAAATATATTAAAAAAACTCAATACACCTCTTTCTTATAAAGAACAAAAACAAAATCTATGCTTTTCATACACAGCGACTTACGTTAATAAGTCAACTATGTTAAAGACATTTGATACTCCAATTCATATTATCGGTGGCGGTCTTGCGGGGTGTGAAGCAAGCTGGCAAATTGCTCAATCAGGCATTCCTGTTATTTTGCATGAAATGCGTCCCGAAAAAAAATCAGATGCCCATAAAACCGATAAATTGGCAGAACTGGTTTGTTCAAATTCCTTTCGTTCTGATGATTCATCAACAAATGCCGTAGGACTTTTACATGCTGAAATGCGATTAGCGAAATCGTTAATTATGAAAGCGGCCGATACCAACAAAGTTCCTGCTGGAAGTGCTCTTGCTGTTGATCGTGATGGATTTTCAAAAACTGTAACATCCGCCCTTGAAAACCATTCGCTTATAACGATTAAACGCGAAGAAGTTCAAGAGATTTCTAAAGATTGGAAACATGTTATCGTTGCAACGGGCCCCCTTACCTCACCTGCACTTGCTCAAGAGTTACAAGCGATAACCGATATAAAAGCCCTTTCTTTTTATGATGCTATTGCACCTATTATCCACACTGATAGTATTGATATGAATATTTGTTGGTATCAGTCTCGCTACGATAAAATTGGTCCTGAGGGAACAGGGAAAGATTATCTTAATTGTCCCCTTAATAAGGAACAATATGAAGCATTCGTTGAAGCATTAAAAAATGCTGAAAAAACAGAGTTTCGTGATTTTGAAAAAACACCCTATTTTGATGGATGCCTCCCTATTGAAATTATGGCTGAGCGCGGACTAGAAACTTTAAGACATGGACCTATGAAACCTATGGGCTTAACCAATGCCTATAATCCCACCGTTAAACCCTATGCTGTCGTTCAATTACGCCAAGATAATAAACTCGGAACGCTTTACAATATGGTCGGTTTTCAAACAAAATTGAAATATGGTGAACAAGTTCGCATTTTTAGAATGATTCCCGGTCTTGAAAAAGCAGAATTTGCACGTCTTGGTGGTCTTCACCGCAATACCTATCTCAACTCTCCAATCATTCTTGATCAAACCCTTCGTTTAAAACAAAAAAAACAACTACGCTTTGCAGGACAAATTACCGGATGTGAAGGTTATGTAGAATCAGCAGCTATAGGGCTTCTTGCTGGGCGTTTTGCTGCTGCCGAATATCATCACAACTGTCCTTGCCTCCCCCCACTAACCACGGCATTCGGAGCTCTTTTGAATCATATTACGGGGGGCCATATTATAGATGAAGAAGCAGAAAGACAGTCTTTTCAACCAATGAATATCAATTTTGGACTCTTCCCCCCTATTGCGTCTCTTAAAAACTCAGGAAAACGCTTGCCAAGTAAAGAAAAAAAATTAGCAAAAAAACAAGTTATAACGGCGAGAGCTCTCAATGATTGTATTCAGTGGTTAGCAGATAAAGAATCCAAGAGCTCCTGTTTATAAAAACACACGATTTGTCATTCATCCCATCTACTGAAGAAATTTCTATCATTCTTGTTAAAAAATACATTATAAAACCTTGTTAAAATACTCTCTCAATCAATAGAGACGGCTTTACACTTCATCGTTTATTTAAGAATGTAGGAGTAAAATATTTTGTGTCTATAGAAAAAAAGCTTAATTTTATACACAATTTAATAAATTATCAACAATAAAAATGAAATAACAAATAAATATATTATAAAAAAAATATTCTCTTGCATATCAGAAGTGAAATAAAGATATGAACCTAAAATATTTAAAACAGAGCTGAATATATCTCTTCCATCTCAAATGCCACGAAAAATCGCAATATTGAAATGACGAAGCCGCTTTATAATGTTACAATCCGTTAATTCATCATAACAATTTATGTCTTTCTATAGTGAATGAGAAACTTAAATATCGTAAAATTCTTTTATTTCAGACTCTCTTATAGTCAATCAATAAAAGTGATTTGCTTAGTCAGTTAAATACTGACTCACACAAGCGAAGTTAGTGTTGTAAGTTAAGAGAATTATTGAAAAAGGAATAAAACTGTCCTTTATGCGCCTGCCTCAAATGCCGCGAGCTGATCAAACCATTATAAAACTAAGAAAATAATATGATGGCGTTAATATGCACTTCTATCAAGCAAAAAAGGTGGTTTAGTAGGCTTTATACATTTTACAGCATTTTTTTTGTCTTATATTTATAAGTACTGTTTCTGAATAAAAACTTTAGCCCTTTCACATAACAAAAGCTAACGTCATATTTTATACGCTATGTAATGACTTATTATTAAAGTGGAATATTTATTGAAACGGCTAAAAATATATATTTCACGCCTATGGCATTTTATGCAATTTATGAAATGAGAAAAATGGTACGAAGACTCAAAATTTTTATATGAAAAACGTGTATAATATCCCTGTCTAAAAAATATCTGTAAAAAAACCCGCTTATAAATAAATCGGGTTTTTTTAATGTTTTGTTTAAATTATTTTTTATTAACTGCTTCTTTAAGGCTTTTTCCTGCAGAAAATTTGGGTACAGAACGTGCTGGAATATCAATTTCAGCGCCAGTTGAAGGATTACGCCCCTTTGTCGCAGCACGATGAGAAACTTCAAAAGTGCCAAAACCTGGAAGACGCACATCCCCCCCTGAAGCTAAAGCTTCTGTTACAGAAGCCATAAAAGCATCAACAACAGCACCAGCTTGCACTTTCGAAACACCTGCCTTTTCAGCAACGGAACTAACCAATTCACTTTTATTCATGAGATATTTCCTTTCCCTATATTAGCTGACAACATGACTTAATCATGTTATTGGTCAGTTTATTGAAAAGTACAGCAAACAGAAGTCTTATTTTTATCCAATACATTGTTTTTTTAGCAATAATCACAGTTATTCACGGAATTTTTCACTTTTTTTCAATAAAAAACAAAATAATAACCGTAACATCACCTTCTACACCTAAAAAAATGCCGTTATAAGTGAAATCAGTGAATCAGTGCGCAATCTGTATTCCTTCACTATCGCTGTTCTCTGAACGGATAGGGACAGCCACTGTAGAAGGTTCTTTCCATTCAATAGTGTCAGGAAAACGAACCAAAGCGTGTTTCAAAACTTCACTCACATGATTTACCGGAATAATTTCCATGTTATTTTTGACATCGTCAGGAATATCAACCAGATCTTTTGCATTTTCTTCAGGAATAAGAACTTTTTTTATCCCTCCTCGAAGTGCAGCTAAGAGTTTCTCTTTTAATCCACCAATTGGTAAAACACGTCCACGTAAAGTAATTTCACCAGTCATGGCTATATCTTTATGTACAGCTATCCCTGTAAGGACCGAAACAATTGCTGTCACCATTGCAATCCCAGCAGATGGACCATCTTTTGGTGTCGCTCCCTCTGGAACATGAACATGGATATCGCGTTTTTCAAAAAGTGGAGGTTCTATCCCAAAATCAACAGCACGAGAACGTACATAAGATGCTGCCGCAGAAATAGACTCTTTCATAATATCACGCAAATTTCCAGTTACAGTCATCTTGCCTTTGCCGGGCATCATTACACCTTCAATGGTCAATAACTCTCCACCCACTTCTGTCCACGCAAGGCCTGTCACAACACCAATGTGATTTTCTCCTTCAATCTGATTATAGTGATAGCGTTTAACACCAAGGAAATCATCGAGATTACTTTCTGTAACTTTTACAGATTTTTGATACGTTTTGAGAATTTTTGTAACAGATTTACGGGCAATTTTCATGAGTTCACGCTCAAGATTACGAACACCTGCTTCACGTGTGTAAAACTGAATAATTGATCTTAGTGCTCCATCAGAAATGCTGAGTTCTTTTTTAGACAAACAGTGGTCTTTGAGTGCTTTTGGTAAAAGATGCTGCTTAACAATTTCCATTTTTTCACATTCAGTATAACCAGCAATACGAATAATTTCCATTCGATCCATTAACGGACCTGGAATATTAAGCGTATTCGCAGTTGTGATAAACATGACATCAGAAAGATCATATTCAACTTCCAAATAGTGGTCGATGAATGTACCATTTTGTTCAGGATCAAGAACCTCTAATAAAGCAGAGGAAGGATCTCCACGAAAATCTTGTCCCATTTTATCAATTTCATCAAGCAAGAAAAGCGGATTAGATTTTTTTGCTTTTTTCATAGATTGAATAATTTTTCCAGGCATCGAACCAATATATGTTCGGCGATGTCCGCGAATTTCTGCTTCATCCCGCACACCTCCCAACGAGATACGAACATATTCACGCCCTGTTGCCTTTGCAATAGAGCGCGCTAATGATGTTTTTCCAACACCAGGAGGACCTAACAAACAAATAATGGGACCTTTTATCTTTGACGCACGACTTTGTACAGCCAAATACTCAATAATTCGTTCCTTAACTTTTTCAAGACCGAAATGTTCATTATTCATGATCTTTTCAGCAAAATCTAAATTGTTTTTAATCTTAGATTTTTTACCCCAAGGCATTGCTAATAACCAATCAAGATAGTTACGGACAACTGTCGCTTCCGCGGACATAGGAGACATATTCCGTAATTTTCTCAATTCTGCTCCAGCTTTTTCCTGTGCTTCCTTGGAAAGTTTTGTACTCTTAATACGGTCTTCTAGTTCAGAAAGCTCATCGCGGTTATCATCTCCTGCTCCTAACTCTTTTTGAATAGCTTTCATTTGCTCATTGAGATAATATTCCCGTTGGTTTTTTTCCATTTGCCGTTTAACGTGCGAACGAATACGTTTTTCAACCTGCAAAACAGAAATTTCTCCTTCCATGAAAGACAGAACACGTTCAAGACGGGCTCGTACAGGTAAGAGCTCTAATATTTCTTGCTTTTCTGCAAGTTTAATCATCAAATGAGAGGCAATCGTATCCGCAAGCTTAGATGGATTATCAATCTGCCCTATTGCATTGACCACTTCAGGAGAGATTTTTTTGTTAAGCTTTACATAGTTTTCAAAATAAGCATTCACGGACCTTGAAAGAGCTTCAATCTCAACATCACCTTCTCTAGGCTCTTCTGTAACAGCTGCAAAAGCCTGATGATAACCATCACTTAAAGTAAATTGACTAATTTTTGCACGCGCAGTCCCTTCAACCAAAACCTTTACAGTGCCATCAGGAAGCTTTAAAAGTTGGAGAATATTTGCAAATGTACCAATATGATAAATATCCTCTGATTTTGGATCATCATCAGAAGCGTTTTTTTGTGTCACCAAGAGTATTTGCTTATCAACCGCCATCGTTTCTTCAAGAGCACGAATTGATTTTTCGCGGCCCACAAAGAGTGGAACAATCATATGGGGGAAGACAACAATATCACGAAGAGGTAAAACAGCATAAACCCCATCTCTTAACTCATCTGTCTTTTCATCAATATATTGCATAACTCTCCTTTCTGGAGCCTATGAGCTATCTATAACACCAAGCCCACCCTTAGAAAACCTCAGCTCTCCACAATACATGAAATGGCAATTGCTAACACATAAATCAAGCATTATAATGATATTATTAGAAATGCCTATTAAACACCGTTCGTTACCCACTTTTTATATTGTATATCGCACAATGTCATGCTGATACATTTTCTTTATCTTCTGTACGTTCTGAGTAAATATAAAGAGGACGCGCTTTCCCATCGACAACATCGCTCGAAATAACCACTTCTTGAACCCCTTCAAGAGCCGGTAATTCAAACATCGTCTCAAGAAGTATCTTCTCCATAATAGAACGTAAACCACGTGCACCCGTTTTACGTTCAATAGCCTTCTTCGCAATAGCGCGTAAAGCATCTTCGTGAAATGCTAACTCAACATTTTCCATTTCAAAAAGACGCTGATATTGCTTTACCAATGCATTTTTAGGTTGTGATAAAATTTGTACGAGAGCGTTAATGTCTAAATCCTCTAAGGTAGCCACTATAGGAAGACGCCCAATAAATTCTGGTATTAAACCAAACTTTATAAGATCTTCAGGCTCTAAATCACGAAAAATTTCACCAACACAACGTTCATCAGGAGCCTTAACAGTCGCAGAAAAACCAATAGAAGTTTTTTCACCACGCCCTGAAATAATCCGCTCTAAACCTGCAAAAGCTCCTCCACAAATGAATAAAATGTTTGTGGTATCAACCTGAAGAAACTCTTGTTGCGGATGTTTACGTCCACCTTGTGGAGGAACGGAAGCAATCGTTCCTTCCATAATTTTTAGCAATGCTTGCTGAACCCCTTCTCCAGAAACATCTCTTGTAATAGAAGGATTATCAGCCTTACGAGAAATCTTATCAACCTCATCAATATAAACAATACCACGCTGTGCACGCTCAACATTATAATCCGCCGCTTGAAGAAGCTTTAAAATAATATTCTCAACATCTTCACCCACATAACCTGCTTCAGTCAAAGTGGTCGCATCCGCCATCGTAAAAGGGACATCAATAATACGTGCTAATGTTTGTGCGAGATAAGTTTTACCGCAGCCCGTTGGACCAACAAGAAGAATATTTGATTTAGCCAACTCAATATCACTTCTTTTAGACTGATGCGCCAACCGTTTATAATGATTATGAACTGCGACAGAAAGAACACGCTTTGCATGCTGCTGACCAATAACATAATCATCAAGAACGGATATAATTTCCTGTGGAGTAGGGACTCCATCACGCACCTTAACACCAGAAGACTTATTTTCTTCCCGAATAATATCCATGCAAAGCTCTACACATTCATCACAGATAAATACAGTAGGCCCCGCAATGAGCTTACGCACCTCATGCTGACTCTTGCCGCAGAACGAGCAATAGAGAGTATTTTTTGATTCGTTCCCGCTATTGCTAATTTTGCTCATTTTTCTTTCCTTTCACCACGATATATGAATACTTCGCCTTTTCAAAGGAAGCTTTTCATCATGAAAACTAAAAGACATATAGAAAACCATGGATGTCTCAATATTTTTAGGTGTTTCTCTTAACTTTTTGCGATACTTTTTACAAAACTCTTCGATTAAAGTAGCTGTTTTTTCTATAAAAATTCTTAATCTTTTTCTTCTTTTTCAGTTTCTGCACGATACTGTATAACATCATCAACTAAACCAAACGCTTTTGCTTCTTCTGCTGTCATAAAATGATCGCGATCAAGCGTTCTCTCAATAACCTCATAATCCTGACCTGTATGTTGAACATAAATTTCATTTAAACGCCGTTTCATCTTTATTATATCTTGTGCATGTCGCTCAATATCTGAAGCTTGACCTTGAAAACCACCAGATGGCTGATGCACCATAATACGCGCATTTGGCAATGTAAAACGATGACCTTTTGCTCCAGCTGTGAGCAATAATGACCCCATAGATGCCGCCTGCCCCATGCAAAGCGTAGAAACAGGAGGGCGAATAAATTGCATAGTATCATAAATAGCCATACCAGATGTCACGACCCCCCCTGGCGAATTAATATAAAGACTAATTTCTTTTTTAGGATTTTCCGCTTCCAAGAAAAGTAATTGTGCACAAACAAGCATTGCCATACCATCTTCAACAGGACCATTAATAAAAATAATCCGCTCCTTTAAAAGACGGGAAAAAATATCATAAGCCCGTTCACCACGATTGGTTTGCTCAATAACCATAGGAACAAGGCTTAATGCTGTTTTCATTGGATCACTCATATTTTTACTTTCCTTGTCATATAACAATCGCTTTTTACACATTCAATATTTTTATCCATAGGCTAATATTACTCTCTTGTGCAAGCGACAATCAAGAGCCCTTTAGGATAGATTAAAATCCCAATGGTTAAAATAGCGATAATAACTCTACCTAAACAAATCATGAGCTTCAGGAATGCGGGAAACTGCCCAATGATAAAAACTTCCTTCCTGAGGTCTTTGCGTGGTCTTAGTCTTTCTGTGAATATGAAATCCTATCAAGCGTGAATCTGTAAGCGGTCTTACGCCAAAAGCTGGTTCAAAGATGTGCTCAGTTTTTCGCCCAGTCCAATAATAAAAAGTTTCCTTTTCTTTTGCCTCGTGAAAAAAACCATATTTTTTTGCTAACCGTGAAATACCGTCATTGCCAAATATTGTAACACCAAGATTCCCCGGTAAAATTGGAATTTTTTTTCTCTTTAACCAGAATGGTCTCCAAACACGACGCTTAACCCCAAGCCAATGAGGAATCATTTCTGTGCCTGCCCAATAGTCTTCAAACGCTTTTATAATAGGGTTATCTGGGGGAAAATAAAGGGCAGAAACGCCTACTCTTCTCTTATTTTCTCTTGCCAACCAAACCTTATTCGCATCTGGATAAAACTGTCTAACGAGATAAACATCTGTATCTAACCACACACCTTGTTGATATTTCATCAGCATAACACGAAAAAAATCCGAGAACTGAACAATTGTACATCCTGGTCTATCATCAGAAAAATGGGGGTCAAGGCGATAAATTGCTGAACGTGGTAAAATTGATTCGGCTTTATGCAACTCAACACCAGCAGGGAGATTATCTATTTCTTTATCATAACTAAAAAGCTTAACGCGCTGTCCAGTTTTGACCATTGAGGACAAACAAAGCCTATCCACCAATCTTAACTGTCCACTATACCAAAAAGTACAAATATCCATCAATAATATATCAAAAATATTCCAAACTTACACGAAAAAGTTGTTCAACATCACGAACTCTATCAGCAAGAGCAAAAATCACTATTCTATCACCAGACAAAATACGCGTCTCTGCTGAGAGCTGTATAATTGTCTTATTACGATAAATTGCTCCAATTCTCAAACCATCTGATAAATTAAGCTCTGATAATGATTTACCAACCAATGAAGATGTTTGCATCACTTCAGCTTCAATAATTTCTGCTCGACCATTAAAAACTGAATGAACAGAACGAATACGCCCACGGCGCATTTGTTGCAAAATTTTCGATATTGTAACGCTATGGGGATTAAGATAGGCATCCACACCAACGGCGCGGCTAAACTCTTGATAAGCAACATTATTAATCAACACCATATTAGCTTTACAGCCCAATCTTTTCGCAATGATAGCACTTAAGAGATTAACCTGATCCTGATTGGTCAATGTAATCATTAAATCGGCCTGATCAATTCCCGCATCTTGAAGAATGACTGGATCTAATACGTTACCATATAAAACAGTTGTTTTTTCAAGCTGATCAGCAATTGTGAGAGCTCTTTCTCTTTGCGATTCTATAATCTTTAATTTTAATTTATGGAGACGCTTTTCAATCGCCTGAGCAACATAAAGGCCAATGTGCCCGCCTCCTGCAATAATCATGCGGTGGGCGTCTTGTTCTTTATGACCAAAAAGCCCAACAGCACGACGCATCTGCTCACGAGCAACAACAAGATAGGTTATATCACCAACGCGTAATTGCGTTTCTGAATGTGCAATTAATAATTCCGAGCCACGTTTAATAGCGGTCACCGTCGTGTGAAGATCTGGAAAAAGCTCTGTTAATTGACGCAAAGGTGTATTAATAACGGGACAATCTTCCATACACTCCAAAGCGAGCGCAACAATATCATCATTACAAAAATAAAGAACATCTATTGCACCAGGCAGAGCAATACGACGTAAAACCATTTCCCCAACTTCAACTTCTGGCGAAATAACCACATCAATGGGAATATTCTCTCTGGAAAAAAGTGTCTTATAGCGGGGTTCTAAATAGGATTGTGAGCGAATACGAGCAATTTTTGTGGGAACATCAAATAATGAATGAGCGACCTGACAAGCGACCATATTCACTTCATCAAACAAAGTGACAGCAATCAACATATCAGCTTTGTCTGCATCTGCAGCCAAAAGAACTTCAGGACGAGAACCGTGACCAACAAAACCTCTCACATCCAATGTATCGCGAATTTTTTCAATTAACCTGGTTTCAATATCAATAACAGTAACATCGTGATTTTCAGCAGCAAGACGCTCTGCTATTCCATAACCAACCTGTCCTGCACCGCAAATAATAACACGCATTGTTTTAAGAAACTCCAAGTGCTTTTAGCTTACGGTGTAAAGCTGAACGCTCCATACCTATAAATTCAGCGGTACGCGATATGTTTCCACCCAAACGCCCAATCTGCGCTACTAAATATCTCTTTTCAAACAATTCTCGTGCTTCACGCAATGGTAAATCCATTATACTTTCATCCGAATCCATTTGAAGACGTGGCAAAGGATCACTCACTTCACTAGGAAGAAAATCCGCTGTTATAGGACCATCACCATCCCGCACAAGAATAAGAAGACGCTCAATATTATTGCGTAATTGCCGTACATTACCTGGCCAAGCATGTGTTTGCAAAATAGCGATCACATCATCACTGATTTCACGTGGCTTAATTCCAACCTGCTGTGATATTGTTTTTACAAAATAATGCACAAGTTCTGGAATATCTTCACGACGGGCTGAAAGAGGCGGAACAGTGATAGGAACAACAGAAAGGCGGTGGAAAAGATCTTCTCTAAAGCGCCCGTCAGAAATGAGATTTTCAAGATTTTGCGCTGTTGAAGAAATGATACGAACATCCACCTTAACACGTTTTGTACCACCAACTCTCTCAAATGCCTGCCCCGTTAACACCCGCAGAATCTTACCTTGAGTTTCACGCGGCATATCAGCAATTTCATCAAGATAGAGTATTCCACCATGGGCTTCCTCTAAAGCACCGATCTTGCGCTCTCTTCCCTCCATTTCGCTGCCAAACAACTCTATTTCCATTCTTTCCGGTGTAATCGTTGCTGCATTTATTGTAACAAAGGGCCCATTCGAACGTGTTGAGAGCGCATGAATAGTTCGTGCAACAGTCTCTTTTCCAGCCCCTGAAGGACCTGTTATCATGATGCGACTATTGGTTGGCGCGACTTTTTCTATGATGTGACGCAAATTTCTTATAACGGTTGATTTTCCCAGCAGCTCCAATGTCTCATTTGAACGTTTTCGCAACTCTGAAAGCTCACGTTTTAAATTTGAGTTTTCAAGTGTTCTTTCTGCAACCAATACAAGTCTATCAGCTTTAAAAGGTTTTTCAATGAAATCATAGGCCCCACGCTTTATAGCTGAAACAGCAGTCTCAATATTACCATGACCAGAGATCATCACCACCGGAAGAGCTGGATATTGTGTTTTAATTTCATCAAGCAGTGCTAAACCATCGAGGCGACTCCCCTGTAACCAAATATCTAAAAAAATGAGCTTTGGAATACGCTCACTAATTTGCGCTAAGGCTTCATCAGAGTTACAAGCAATACGCGTTTCATAACCTTCATCATCTAAAATACCAGCAACAAGCTCACGAATATCTGCTTCATCATCAACAATCAAGATATCTGATACCATACTATTCCCCTATCTTATGATTTATGGCTTGTATAATACTACCCTCTTTTCCCCCATCTGAGGGAAATATCAAACGGATCATCGCACCACGACCTTCATAAAAACTCTCCGGTGCATCATGGAGCTCCATGGAGCCTCCGTGATCTTCAACAACTTTGCGCACAATGGCTAGGCCTAGTCCTGTTCCTTTCTCCCGTGTTGTTATATAGGGTTCTAATAACTTTTGTCTTTGCTCTTTAGGAAGTCCTTTCCCGTTATCAACAACATCCACAACCACCCATTCTTCTTGCCGGTAAGAACGGACAAGAATATGACCGTGAATATTTTCCTCTCGCATAACCGAATCAATGGATTCGCTCGCATTTTTGATAACGTTGCAAAAAGCCTGGACAATAAGACGATTATCAAATGCACCCATAAGGGGGAGATTTCCTAAGTCTTGCTCAAATTGAATATCATGTCGCGTCACTTCTATCAAGAAACATGCTTCACGCAGCAATTCACGTATATCTAAGACATGCATTTGTGGTTTGGGCATACGTGCAAAAGAAGAAAACTCATCAACCATACGCCCAATATCTCCAACTTGGCGAATAATTGTTTCAATACACCGCTCAAAGACCTCTCTATCTTGTGTTATAACTTTGTTATAACGTTTACGAATACGTTCAGCAGATAATTGAATAGGTGTGAGGGGATTTTTAATTTCGTGTGCAATACGCCGTGCAATATCCGCCCATGCAGCTGTACGTTGCGCTGCAACCAGGTCTGTAATATCATCAATTGTGAGAACCCAAGATTGTCCCTGCCCATCATCCTCTTCCATCGTAACTTGGACATTACAGACGCGCTCTTTTCCTGCAACGTTTAAAGTGACTTGCTCACGGTGATTTTTACGCCCCAATGAACGTGCAAACTGAAAAACCTGCCAAATTTCAGCACTTAAAGATAAAAGACTTTGTCCAACAACCTGTTCAGAACGAATATCAAACATCGTTTCAATAGACCGATTGATAATGGTAATATCACCCTTATCATCGATACCTGCTACTCCCGCTGTTACACCCGATAACACAGCTTCAGAAAAACGCCGCCTCTCATCAATTTGATCACGCACTGCAATCAACTCATTGCGCCGACTTTTCAATTCACTGACCATGTAATTAAAAGTTTTGGATAATTGCCCAATATCTCCATCTTTTGCTCGTACTGGCACAAAAATTTCCATATTTCCAGAAGCAACATCATCAGCAGCACTAATGAGAAGACGAATAGGACGAACTAAGCGATCAGCAACCGCAATAGCTGCCCAAATAGCGGATAAGAATAAACTAAAAAAAAGACATAAATAAAGCATACCAAATGCAATTTGTGTGAGTAGGCGATTTTCATTTAAATCACGATAACGATCTGTATTAACTTCTGTCAAACGCAAAGCCGATAAAACGCCTTTATCAACGTCACGCACCAAATATAAAAATGTGTTTGGAATATTGTTAAATTTTAAAATAATACCAAAATAATCATGAATGCCTGGTTGAAAAGAAAAAGGCCGCGCACTGGTTGCACGTTCAATAAGATTGGACGGAGGAATTGGGAGTTTATCCTCATCACCAAGAGCGCTCGATACAAAAATAGTTCCGCTAGAACTTAACAAAAATGCACCACGCAAATTGCGTCCTAGAGCATGACGCGTCAATTGCATCCGATATTCAGCTGGATTACGTTCTAAAAGTTTTTTGTTATCAAGCGCAAATGCCATAGCGTAGGATAAATTTTTTAAATTTTGAAGCATTTCATCTGCATAAGCATTTGCTAAATCAATAGAAGAACCTACAATTTGCCGCGTTGTTGTATCAAACCATCGGTCAAGTCCTAAATTGAGTGCTGGACCCGATACAAGAGCGACAGCAACAGCTGGCATGGTTGCAACAAGTGCAAACAATGAAATAAGGCGCACATGAAGACGCGAGCCAGCACGCCTTGAACGCCAAGCACGGATGATGGGGATCATCTCATAAAAAACGATGACAACAAGCCCTAAAACCCAAAAACTATTAATCCCTATAAGAATAAGGGTTACTGTTCTACTAGGAACAACAGGGGTTAATCCAATAAGAATAATAAACGAAACAGAAGCTGTAAGTAAAGCTAATACAATAATTGCAATCCCTAAAAAGATATATACCTTACTTAAACGATATAACTCATCGTTATAAGTATTTTTATCACTATCTTGAGGCTTCATCACAGATGTTGCATTCATCATAAGCTTACAGATCCTTATCCCATTATTCTCATATAACCTTTTGTGACAAAAATTGACAATAATAATACTCCATTTAAAATAGAGCAAATAAATAAAGGACTTCTTCATTTCGCAAAATATCTTTAAAATAAACTGCGCTCGACGATACTTTACAAAGGAAATGCGATGCGATTAACAAAACAAACAAATTATGCTCTTCGAATGCTCATGTATTGCGCAGATAATCAGGGATCACTCAGTCGTGTTTCAGAAATTGCTAAAGCGTATGCTGTTTCAGAGCTTTTTTTATTTAAAATCCTTCAACCGCTTGTTCAAGCAGGCTTTATACAAACAGTGCGTGGACGCAATGGTGGTGTTAAATTGGCTAAACCGGCAACAGAGATTTCTGTTGCTGATGTTTTGAAAGTAACAGAAGATAACTTTTCTCTCGCAGAATGTTTCGATAATGCAGAACCTACTTGCCCATTGATCGATTTTTGTAGTTTAAATATCGCACTTCAAAAAGCATTAAGTGCTTTTTTTGAGGTGTTATCCGTGATATCCCTCGCTGATCTACAACGACCGTCCTTTCACAATCATTTTAAAGTTAATAAACAATAAACTAAAGTTATAAAATAAGGAGATTGAGTATTTCTATTGCAGCAATCATATTAGCCGCTGGACGTGGTGAAAGAGCAGGATCTCCTCATAAAATTCCAAAACAATATCGGCTTCTAGGAAAAAAGCCGATTATTTATCATACCGTGTGCCGTTTTTTGCAGCATCCCGCTATCACAACAATTATCCTTGTTATTCATCCAGAAGATCGTCAAATCTGTGAACAAGCACTCGCCGAATTTAAAGAGCGCTTTATTATCGTTGAAGGAGGCAGTACGCGTCAAATCTCTACCTTACATGGGCTTCAGGCACTTAAAAAATTCAATCCCCAATATGTGCATATTCATGATGGTGCACGTCCCTTTATCGAAAATGAGCTCCTTGATAATATTCATAACACTCTCACACCTCAAGAAGGCGTTCTTCCTGTTCTGCCCATCTCTGATACCCTTAAACGCGTCAATCATCAGTATGTTTTAGAAACAATTCCCCGTACCCATCTTTATAGTGCACAAACGCCACAGTGTTTTCCCTTTGAACCTATCTTAGCGGCCCATAAACAAGCAAAAAGAGTTTGTAAAGAAGATTTCACTGATGATTGTGCAATTGCCGAATGGTTTGGTCTCCCTATGCGCACCATTCCAGGTGATCCTCATAATATAAAAATCACATGGCACAAAGATTTTGATACCGCCCATTTATATCTCCAGAAAAAAATGCAAATGTTCCCTGATATCCGTGTTGGCAATGGTTATGATGTTCATTCTTTCGAAGAAGGGGATTTTCTTATATTATGTGGTATAAGAATCCCTTTTCATAAAAAATTAAATGGACACTCTGATGCGGATGTCGCTCTTCATGCATTAACAGACGCTCTTCTTGCAACCAGAGGTGCAGGAGATATCGGTACACATTTTCCTCCTTCTGATCCCCAATGGAAAAATGTCTCATCAGAAATTTTTCTCCGTCATGCTCTTAGCCTTCTAAAACAAGCAGGAGGGCGTATTGCCAATGTTGATATCACAATTATCGCAGAAAACCCTAAAATTGGTCCCTATCGTCATGCTATGATAGAAAATCTTATGACAATACTTGCAATAACACCGGACCGAATCTCTATCAAAGCAACAACAAATGAAAGGCTCGGATTTATTGGTCGTGGCGAAGGCATTGCGGCTTTGGCAACAGCGAGTATTCTTTATCCAGGAGAAATTCCCAAATGACATATTTTTGTGAAAAACAAGCGCATGAAGTTCTTAATATCTGTCGCCAAAAGAGTTTATTGTTAACAACTGTCGAGTCTTGTACAGGAGGACTCATTGCTGCAAGCCTCACAAATATTGCAGGATCGTCAGATGTCCTCGATTGTGGATTTGTTGTTTATTCCAATGAATCCAAAATGCGCCTTGTTAGCGTGTGTGCTGAACTTATAAAAACCTATGGTGCCGTTTCAAAAGAAGTTGCTCTTGCAATGGCTGAGGGCGGATTAAAACATTCACAAGCTGACATTGCAGTTTCTGTAACAGGAATTGCTGGTCCAGGAGGTGCAAGTCTGAACAAACCTGTAGGACTTGTGCATTTTGCCGTTGCTTACAAAAATCACTCCCCCGTGCACAAAGAAATGCACTTTGGTCATCTTGATCGCAAGGCTATCCGCCATGCAACTGTTGAAAATGCTTTTCAAATGATTCTGGAACGACTTCACTGAATTCCCATATCAATTTCAAAACTCTCTGTTCCACAGAGGAGTCCATAATCATCAGTATCTTGAAAAAAATAATTTATTATCTCCCAACTTAGAAATGAAAGATCTAAATATCATAAGATTATCTCCTGTCCTGTTTATGTTGAATCAAACAAAACCTCTCGTCTCTTGCACGTTACAAGCAGGGAAAACTGTTGCAACATCTAAGAGATAACCAATTATAGTGCAGACTCACTTCTTCATAAGTGTCAATGGAGTGCACAATAGATTTTATACACTTTTACAGGGGTTTTATACTATTTATAAGCGCTGCCGTGAAATGGGTATAACTTGTGCTGAGAGATATTTCTTTAAAGCAAAGCCCATGAATATGTAACACAAGCCGACATCATCACACACTTTGCCAGCTCTCAATATGACGATAACCCTAGGCACTTGAGACCGTTCATAAAAGGCATAACGTTCCTTTCTTTAATAGTTTTTTATCCACACGGCTCTCCCCACTTGTAACGTGCAAGAAACTGGTTTTAATTGATTCAACATCAATAACGCTAGATTATCATTATAAATCAACATCTTTTCTAATTCTATTGTGATGTTCTGTTTAAAGGATGTGCCCTAAAAAAGAAAGAAATCATAAAAATGGAAATCGGTTTTCATCTTTACGCCTTTATAAACAATGTGTCTTGTTAAAAAATAACAGAATAGATTATGTTATTGCAGAACCATAAATCTGATGAGCGCGCTTTTCAAAAGCATCGGTAAATTTACGAAACGCAATATCAAACATTGAGCCCATTACACGTCCAAGTATTTTACTTTTAAATTCATAATCAATGAAAAATTCTACATTACATGCATGAGTATTTTTAATATTATGAAAAATCCAACGATTTTCAAGATATTGAAATGGACCGTCAATATAGTTAACCTCTATCAAACCTTTTTGGGGCTGAAGAAAAACTTGGGTCGTAAAAGTTTCTCGAATAACTTTATAGCCAACGGTCATATCTGCAAGAAGCAATGTCTTTTCCTCACATTCCTTGCGAGAACGTATTCTTAAAGCCTCACACATGGGTAAAAACTCAGGATAACGTTCAATATCTGACACAAGATCAAACATCTCACGAGCACTATGGGCAACTTGCCGATGTGTTGAAAAAGTTGGCATAATTATCTCTGTAAGGCAAATTTTTCATCACGCGCTTTTTGCAAAATGGCAAAATCATCTCCTGCATGATGAGATGAACGCGTCAGAGGATTGGAAGCCATATGTAAAAAACCTTTTACTTTACCAATCTTGGCAAAAGATTCAAACTCTTCAGGAGGCACAAAACGAATAACGGGATGATGTTTTCGCGTAGGCTGCAAATATTGTCCAATTGTCATAAAGTCCACATCAGCAGTACGTAAATCATCCATCAATTGCAGAATTTCATTTCGTTCCTCTCCAAGGCCAACCATAATTCCTGATTTTGTGAAAATTGTTGGATCAAGTTCTTTAACGCGTTGTAACAGCCGAATTGAATGGAAATAACGTGCTCCTGGACGAACCTTCAAATATTTAGAAGGAACTGTTTCTAAGTTATGATTAAAAACATCAGGCTTAGCAGCAACGACAACTTCTAAAGCGCCATCCTTATGACGAAAGTCAGGTGTCAAAACTTCAATTGTCGTTTTAGGCGCTTTTCGACGAATCGCATAAATAACTTTTGCAAAATGCTCAGCCCCACCATCAGCAAGATCATCACGATCAACAGATGTAATGACAACATGCTTTAATTCCATCCGTGCAACAGCATCAGCTACACGTTCTGGCTCGTCATCATCAACGGCAAGCGGAATACCTGTTGCAACATTACAAAAAGCACAAGCACGTGTACATATCTCACCTAAAATCATAAAGCTGGCATGCCGCTGGCTCCAACATTCACCAATATTAGGACAACCTGCTTCTTCACAGACAGTCACTAACTTATGTGTGCGGACAATACCATGCGTTTCTTTATAAACTGGTGATGTCGGTGCTTTTACACGAATCCAATCCGGCTTTTTCTGAACGCTTGTATCCGGACGATGTGCCTTTTCAGGATGACGCAAACGTCTATTCGTAACTCTATCAACAACCGTAACCATTTAAGCCTTTGCCTTATCAATACGAAGTCGCAATGAAAAATATAAGATTTTTCACTCAAAACCAAATCATCAAGCGTTTAAAACTTGACCATAAGCATCCAATACACTTTCTTTCATCATTTCCGATAAGGTCGGATGTGGAAAGACAGTATGCATTAATTCTTCCTCTGTTGTTTCCAGATTCATGGCAATAACAAAACCCTGTATCAGTTCTGTTACCTCCGCCCCTACCATATGGGCGCCAAGAAGCTGTCCTGTTTTTTTATCAAAAATCGTTTTTACTAACCCCTGATCTTCACCCAAAGCAATCGCCTTGCCATTTGCGGAAAAAGAATAACGACCAACACGTATATCATGACCCGCTTCCTTTGCTGCTACTTCTGAAAGACCTACAGAAGCAACTTGCGGTGTGCAATAGGTGCACCCTGGAATTTTTCTTTTATCAAGTGGATGCGTATTTTTCAAACCTGCAAGGTGTTCAATGCATATCACGCCTTCTTCTTCTGCTTTATGGGCTAACATAGGAGGACCTGCCACATCACCGATAGCATAAATACCTGCAATCCCTGTCCAACTCCATTCATCGGTTACAATGCACCCACGATCGGTTTTTATACCCAACGCTTCTAAGCCGATATTCTCAATATTACCCTGCACCCCAACAGCGGAAATCACACGATCAACAGTCATTGTTTCTGTTTTGCCCTGAACATCAATATGTATTGTCACAGAATTGGAAGCTTTTTCAACCTTTGTTACTTTTGCTTGGCAAAGAATACGTAAACCTTTTTTCTCTAACTGTTTACGAGCAAATGTTGAAATTTCAATATCTTCAGCGGGCATGATGTGAGGCATCATTTCAACAACAGTAACCTCAGCGCCCATATCACGATAAAAGGAAGCAAATTCAATACCAATAGCCCCAGAACCTATAACCAAAAGCGATTTTGGCATTGCTGGCGGGATCATCGCTTCAAAATAAGTCCAAATGAGCTTTCCATCTGGCTCAATACCAGGAAGAACACGAGGTCGTGCTCCTGTTGCAATAATGATGTTCTTTGCTTGATAAGTTCCCTTCCCTAATGTTCCTTTAGGAACTGGATTTTGCGGTTGCATAACCGGTTTAGAGGATGAAGAAACTATAATTTCCGCAGGTTGGTTTGCCTTCGCTTCTTTCGTAAGCTTCGCTTCACCCCAGATGATATCAATTTTGTTTTTTTTCATTAAAAAACCAACACCAGCATTTAAACGTGCTGAAACGCTGCGTGAACGTGTCACAACATCTTTGATGTTTGCTTCAATTGAACCATTAATTTTGAGTCCATACTCTTTCGCATGTTCAGCAAAATGTTTCATTTCCGCCGAACGTAACAGGGCCTTTGTTGGAATACATCCCCAATTTAAACAAATCCCTCCCAGATGTTCACGCTCAACAATTGCAGTCTTAAAGCCACATTGCGCGGCACGAATTGCGGTTACATATCCGCCTGGACCTGATCCAATTACAATTACATCATAAAGATTTGCCACAGTAACTCCTCCATGGATATATATAAAATGGATATGAACTTTTTGAACTTAAGACTGAAAATCAACTTCATAAAATCGGCTTATGTTTTTTATTCTACGCTTCACATCAATGCTTTACCCAAACCAGAAACAGCAATAGCATTGATCTTCAAACTTTTTAAATTTGCTTCCACTCTCTTAACATACCCTTTCATAATTTACGTAAAGAGCGGTCATTCAAACCAACATTGCTAATGGATTTTCAATTATCTTCTTAAAGGTCCGCGCAAGCTCTGCCGCTAAAGCACCATCGACAGCGCGATGATCAACAGAAAGTGTAACCGACATAACTGTCGCAACGGCTAATGCACCATTTTTAACAACAGCGCGTTGCTCCCCTGCACCAATCGCAAAAATCGTCGCATGGGGTGGATTAAGGATAGCAGAAAAACTTTTCACACCATACATCCCCATATTTGATACAGCTGTTGTTCCTCCCTGATATTCTTCCATTTTCAATTTGCGCTCACGCGCACGCTTTGCAAAATCCTTCATCTCTTTGGAAATAAGCGATAACGGCTTTTCCTCTGCATGGCGAATAATCGGTGTAATTAATCCATTGGGAATAGAAACAGCAACCCCAACATCACAATGTTTATGATAAAGAATTCCGCCTTCAAGCCAAGAGACGTTCGCATCAGGAACGGCTTTCAAAGAAAGTGCAACCGCTTTGATCACCATATCATTAACAGAAAGCTTATAAGTAGGTTTAGCTTCTTCCAGCATTTTGACCATTGGAGCTGCAGCATTCAATTGTGTCCGCAACGCTAATAGCGCATCAAGTTCACAATCTACGGTCACATAGAAATGTGGAACTTTTTGCTTTGATTCCACCAATCGTGTGGCGATTGTTTTACGCATATTATTATGGGGTGTGAAGAGATATTCATTCTCTTTGAAGAGTTGCAATACCTGTTT
Source organism: Bartonella kosoyi (assembly GCF_003606325.2). Classification (NCBI taxonomy): domain Bacteria; kingdom Pseudomonadati; phylum Pseudomonadota; class Alphaproteobacteria; order Hyphomicrobiales; family Bartonellaceae; genus Bartonella; species Bartonella kosoyi. The sequence continues at coordinate 1,348,219 of NZ_CP031843.2, read as the reverse complement.
GTCAGAATCACCTGCTGCGACTGCCTCTCCAATCCGTGACGAGTCTTGCGAAATATCACCGCCCATAGCTTTTTCTACATCGCACTTAATAATACGTCCATGGGGACCACTTCCAGAAATAAGAGATAAATCAAGTCCTGCCTGAGAAGCTAATCGCCGCGCTAAAGGAGAAGCAAAAAGACGATTCCCTTCTTTACTTTTCTGTACTAATTGCTGAACTGATGATTCATGAGATATTTTTGTCTCCTTTGAATGCAGCGGCTTAAGAGAATATGCCTGTTTTACGCTTTCTGGTTTTTGTGTTGTAGAAGAAGAAGTCTCTTCTACAACTTTTGCAGCTTCAGCTAAGTCTTCACCTTCTTCTGCTAAAACAACAATCAAAGAATTCACTTTAACGCCTTGTGTTCCAGCAGGAACAACGATTTTGGCAACCGTACCTTCATCAACGGCCTCAACTTCCATCGTCGCTTTATCCGTCTCAATTTCAGCAATAACATCTCCAGAAGAAACCTTATCGCCCTCCTTAATATTCCATTTTGTTAAATTTCCCTCTTCCATCGTAGGGGAAAGCGCTGGCATTGTAATTTTAATGGGCATTGTGCTTTCCTCCGTTATGCTCTGTACGTCACAGCTTTAACAGCCTCAATAATTTCAGCAGTATCAGGCAAAGCCAACTTCTCAAGATTAGCAGCATAAGGCATTGGAACATCTTTACCAGAAATCGTCGCAATTGGTGCATCAAGATAGTCAAAAGCCTGCTGCATAACACGTGTTGCTATTTCAGTTCCTACAGATGACTGAGGAAAACCCTCTTCAATTGTTATCAAACGACCCGTTTTTTTAACGGAAGAAAGAATTGTCGGAAGATCCATCGGACGAATGGTTCGTAGATCAATTAATTCAACGTCAATACCAAGTTTCTCAATTTCTGGTAACGCTTGAACAGCATAATGCATTCCAATTCCACAGGCAACAATTGTCACATCTTGTCCAGGCTTATGAATACGCGCCCGCCCAATAGGCAAAATAAAATCATCGAGTTGAGGAACCTCAAATTGATGCCCGTACAAAATCTCATTTTCAAGAAAAATAACAGGATTATCATCACGAATAGCAGCTTTTAGCAAACCTTTTGCATCTGCAGCACTATAAGGCATGATAACTTTCAGACCAGGAATATGACTATACCAGGCAGCATAGCATTGAGAATGTTGAGCACCAACACGAGCTGCCGCACCATTGGGACCACGGAAAACCATAGGAGCAGTCATTTGTCCTCCAGACATATAACGTGTTTTGGCTGCTGAGTTAATAATTTGATCCATTGCCTGCATGGCAAAATTAAAGGTCATAAACTCGACAATAGGACGTAACCCTCCAAAAGCAGCACCAACAGCCAACCCAGCAAAGCCGTGCTCTGTAATGGGAGTATCAATAACGCGCCGTTCTCCGAATTCTTCCAACAAACCTTGGCTAACCTTATAGGCCCCTTGATATTGCGCAACTTCTTCCCCCATGAGAAAAACTTTTTCATCACGCCGCATTTCTTCAGCCAAAGCCTGATTAAGCGCTTCACGGACTGTCATTGTCACCATTTGTGTTCCCGCTGGAATATCAAAATCAGCAGGGATAGCAAAAGTCGGAGACTGCGGAACTGACGGGGAAAGAGAAGGGGAGGATGCTTTAGGTGTTTGTGCTGTATCTGTAGGTTGCGAAATATCCTCAGCACGCTCACCTTCTTCTAATAAAACCGCAATAACACTATTAACCTTTACGCCTTCAGAACCTTCAGGCACAAAAATTTTACCAAGAGTTCCTTCATCAACAGCCTCTACTTCCATTGTCGCCTTATCCGTCTCAATTTCAGCAATAACATCGCCAGAGCTAACCTTATCACCTTCTTTCTTGAGCCATTTAGACAATTTACCTTCTTCCATAGTTGGTGAAAGCGCCGGCATCAAAATATCAATAGACATACTTGCTTCCCTCGCATCAAACTAAAATATCAGTGTAGAGCTCAGAAGCATCTGGCTCTTGATCACTTTGTGCAAAATCCGCCGCATCAGCAACAATTGCACGGACCTCTTTCTCAATAGACTTTAAATCATCTTCGCTCGCCCAATTTTGTTTAAGAATCCGACTTCTTACTTGATCAATCGGATCGTGTTCCTCTTTTATTTTTTGAACTTCTTCTTTAGAGCGATATTTTGCCGGGTCAGACATGGAATGACCACGATAACGATAGGTTTGCATATCAAGAATGATCGGCCCTTTACCCGAACGAGCCCAAGAAATTGCTTTATCAGCAGCACCTTTTACGGATCGAACATCCATACCGTCAACAACAATACCTGGAATTTCAAAAGAAAGACCACGACGAGAAAAATCGGTTTCTGCAGATGCCCGTGAAACGGATGTTCCCATAGCATACTGGTTGTTTTCAATAATATAAACAACCGGCAGCTTCCAAAGTGAAGCCATATTAAAACTTTCGTAAACCTGCCCCTGATTTGCAGCACCATCACCAAAATAAACCAATGTCACATTATCTTTACCAAGATATTGATTCGAAAATGCCAAGCCTGAACCTATGGGAACCTGCGCACCAACAATACCATGTCCACCATAAAAGTTCTTTTCTTTAGAGAACATATGCATCGAGCCACCTTTGCCTTTGGAAAATCCCCTTTGGCGTCCCGTTAATTCTGCCATGACACCACGCGGGCTCATCCCAACTGCTAACATATGGCCATGATCGCGGTAAGACGTAATAACTTGATCACCTTCTTTTGTTGCCTTTAATGTTCCTATAACAACAGCTTCCTGTCCAATATAAAGATGACAAAATCCCCCAATAAGCCCCATACCATAAAGTTGTCCTGCTTTTTCTTCAAAACGGCGAATTAAAAGCATTTCACGATAGGCATCAATTTCTTCCTCTTTTGTAAAAACTGCTATTGGTGCTTTTTTCGTGGTGCTTGATAATGCAGTGTGCGTTACCGACGCAGAATTTTTTTTAAGTCGTTCTGCCATATTAAACTCCCTTTTATGATTATCTAGGAATAACCTTTACGAACGAAAGTTACAAGCCTTATCAATCGGCTTAAACAATATCATTGCTGATTGTCGTTTAAATTAAGCGATTTCTCATTTACCTTTGATATCATTTCAAGGCATTAAGATTGTCAATTCATTTGGCTTAGAAAAATTTAAATTCTTTCGGACATACTCATCCAACATGTCCTTTTCAATATATCCATTGCGTAAAAGAGAAATGCGCTTTTCAATGAATTTCCGCTCAGCTTCTATTTTATGAAGCTCCTTTTCTAATTCGCTAATATACTGATTAACTTCACTGCGTGAATATAATCCATACTCGCCATGATAAATATGGTAACTGAAATAGCTTAAAACACCCACCGTCATAAGAGGTAGTACAAAGCGTACTTTGATTGATCGACGTTTCTGCTTTGTCCACATACAATAGCACAGTCTCTACAGCACAAATTTCTTAATATTCTGCCCAACTATGCACGATTTTGATTAACACCTCATTACCAAATCTACACACGCAAACAATTTGTTACCACCAATTTATCCCCCCCTCAAGACAATCAAAGTAAGCTGAATGCCCCACTTTGTTATATGACAAATATTGGATAGCCTCTAATTTGTGATTTTATGCCCATCTTTATCCCTAAAATTTCCTGTTAAAATGACTATAAGATCAATCAATACCCAAGGTGTAACTATTAAAAAAATCCCTAGAAGCCCAAACCCAAAAAGTGGTATAGTTATCAGACTTATTATATTTATAAGAAGCAGTGCGATGCCCGTTCCAACTTTGCCCACCATAAAACGATGAATTCCTAGTCCACCTAGAAAAAAACAAACAACTGCTAACGTCACTTTTGATTGTTGTGACTGACCTTCAGTCAAGACAGGGAAAATAGATTTAACGGTATCCCCTTCACACACAAAATCAACAACATCACCAACCTTCGGCGGCTTTTTTCCTGACCAATCCCAATTCGCAAACTGATAGCGCTTACCATCAGCACCTGAAATGAAATAATCTCCTTGATCCTCACCGATAATCTTACCTTTCATCTTCACCACCTATAAAATTGTTATTCATAAAGAAGCTTTTCTTCTAATATGATAATATGTTAGATAAACCTCACCGCATGAGTACGATCTGCTCTCACCGTGATATATGACAACTTAAAAAGCTTAAAATCCCCCAACAACTTAAAATTCCCGCAATTATAAGTGGTAATACAAAGCACGTTGTTCGATCTGCACTTTTGTTTTTTATATGAAATAGTACAGTCTTTTTCAATAGTTTTATTTAAATATTTATAGTTTTATTTAATATTTAAAGACATAAATTAAAATAATTTACATTATTAAATTAATATATTAAAAACATTAAAAGTAAAGAAAGTCCCTCACTCTTTACATTTTATATTATTCTAAAATTTCTACCAATTTATAATTTTATCCCCATTTTCATCCCTAAAATATCCGGATAAAATAACTATAAAATCAATAAATGACCAAGGCCCAGTTATTAAAAGTATTCCTAACCCTATAGTAAATGGTATACTTAGTAGGCTTATAAAAAGCATTACAATGCCCGTTCCAACTTTACCTGCCATAAAGCGATGAATCCCCAACCATCCAAAAAACCAACAAACAAGCGCTATCGCCAATCTTGATTTTTCTGACTGCGATTCACTCAAAAGAGGGAAAACAGATTTAACAACATTATCTTCACAGACAAAATCAACGGCGTCCCCTACCTTTGGTGTTTTTTTTCCTAACCAATCCCAACTCGAAAATTGATATCGCTTACCATCAGCCCCTGAGACGAAATAATCTTCTTGATTTTGACCAATAATCTTACCCTTCATCTTTGATCACCTATAAAGCTGCCCCTCATGTGTTATTCATAAAGAGATTATTTCTAATTTGATAATATACCGATTGACCTCACGGCGTAAATAAAATTTGTAGCAACCGTGATAAACGTGAAATTAAAATAGCTAAGCCCCCCCAATAACCTAACGTTTTCTGCTGCTATGAGCAGTAATACAAAACACACCTTAGTTGACTTACATCGTTTTTTTACCTATATAAAATAGCACAGTCTTTTTCAATACTTTATTTAACTGTGCATATTTTTCTTAATATCTCACATTAAAGAGCTAGAGTAAAATAATTCGGTATGATGAACTTAATATATTGATAAAAAGAAAACCAAATTATTTTCTCTTTATTATAAAAATTTTACAGATCTGTAATCTGATTTCCATTTTTATCCGTAAATTTTCCAGCAAGAATGAGTATGAAATCAACAATTGCCCAAACACCAGTAATCATCAATCCAACAACAGATAAAGATAAAACAAGCATTAAAACACCCGTCCGGACTCTCCCAACCATAAAACGATGGACACCAAAAATACCTGCACACCAACAAAGGAGCGCAAACATTATCCTTGAGTTCTCTGTACCTGATCTCAACAATGGAAAAACAGAACTGACTACACCTCCTTCACAGACAAAATCAACGGTATCGCCAATCCTCGGAGATTTCTTTCCCAACCAATCCCAAGTCGCAAACTGATAACGCTTACCATCATCGCCCGAAACGAGATACGTTCCTTGATCTTGACTAATAATTATACCTCTCATCTTAATCCCTATAAATTTAAATGCCTATAAAATAATTGCTCTATATCTTTGATAAGACAGCTCAATTTTATAATCTAAATGATCTTATACTTTCATATTTTTTGCTCACAACAATCAACGATATACATCACCAGCATAACGCGCTTGGTCCCCTAGCATTTCTTCAATACGAATAAGTTGATTGTATTTTGCTAATCTATCCGAACGTGCAAGAGAGCCTGTTTTAATTTGTCCGCAATTCGTTGCAACCGCAAGATCGGCAATGAAAGAATCCTCCGTTTCTCCTGAGCGATGAGATATAATGGCACGATAACCCGCTTTATGTGCTGTTTCTACAGCATCAAGTGTTTCACTCAATGTCCCAATTTGATTAACTTTTATGAGAATAGAATTGCCTACTCCCATCTTGATACCCTCACGCAAACGCGCTGAATTGGTTACAAATAAATCATCGCCCACAAGCTGACATTTTTCTCCAATTGTATCAGTAAGAAGCTTCCAACCTTCCCAATCATCCTCTGCCATTCCATCTTCGATGGTAACAATAGGATAACTTTTCACAAGGTGCGCCAAATAATCGACTTGTTCTTGGATGTCACGACATTTTCCCTCACCTTTATAAAAATATGAACCATTTTTATAAAACTCAGTAGAAGCACAGTCTAAACCAATGGCAATTTGCTCACCTGGTTTATAGCCACATGTTATTATGGATTCCATAATAAAATCAATTGATTGGTCTGCACTTTTAAACTGAGGTGCAAAACCACCTTCATCACCAACATTGGTATTATATCCTGCATCTTTTAAACGCTTTTTCAACGTATGGAAAATTTCAGCACCATAACGGATGGCCTCTCTCACGGTAGGAGCTCCTACCGGAATAATCATAAATTCTTGAAAATCAATCAAGTTATCAGCATGAACCCCACCATTAATAATATTCATCATAGGTGTTGGAAGAATATGCGCTTGCGGTCCACCAATATAACGATACAAGGGTAAATTTAATGAGTTTGCGGCAGCTCTTGCAACAGCCAATGAAACACCAAGAAGTGCATTAGCACCAAGACGGGCTTTGTTTGGCGTTCCATCCAAAGCAATCATCGCTTGATCAATAGCGATTTGGTCTCTTGCATCCCGCCCACCAAGTTCTTCAAGAATTTCGCCATTGACTACAGCAACCGCTTTTTCAACACCTTTCCCTTGATAACGCGGACCACCATCACGAAGCTCTATAGCCTCATGTGCTCCCGTTGAAGCTCCTGAGGGAACCAGCGCGCGACCGAAAGCGCCATTTTCCAAATGAACATCAACTTCTACCGTTGGATTACCACGGCTATCAAGAACTTCACGCCCAAGGATATCGACAATGATTGTCATCTATGTTTCCTTATCCAATAAATAAAAGCCGCGATTCATCTCTAATGTCCTATTCATGAAATACTTCTCTCTTCTTAATTCAATTTTTTTGATAAATCGTCAAATTCCATTAAAGTCTCAAGCAATCTTTGTAAATCATCAATTTTAATCATATTGGGTCCATCAGAAGGGGCATGATCTGGATCTTGATGTGTTTCTAAAAAAATACCGGCAACCCCAACAGCAACAGCTGCACGCGCTAATACTTCAACAAATTGACGCTGTCCACCAGATGAAGCCCCTTGCCCTCCAGGTTCTTGAACAGAGTGTGTTGCATCAAAAATAACAGGCGCCCCAAATGAACGCAAAATAGGCAACGAACGCATATCCGAAATAAGTCGGTTATAGCCAAATGATGTACCGCGCTCACAAAGCATAACATTGGGATTACCACTGTGAACAACCTTTTTTAAAACATTCTCCATATCCCACGGCGCTAAAAACTGCCCTTTTTTAATATTAATAACACACCCTGTTTTTGCGGCAGCAATCAAAAGATCTGTTTGACGACATAAAAAAGCGGGTATTTGTAAAATATCAGCCGTAGAAGAAACAATGCTACATTGCTCTTCGGTATGCACATCAGTCAATATGGGACAATCAAACTCTTTTTTTAAATCAGAGAAAATGACCATTGCTTTTTCAAGACCAATGCCCCGTGCTGCACTCAAAGAGGTACGGTTGGCTTTATCATAACTTGATTTATAAACAAACCCGATACCAAGCTGATCGGCAATTGTTTTAATACGACCAGCCATTTCAAAAGCATGATCACGACTTTCCATCTGACACGGCCCTGCAATTAATGAAAGGGGCATTTCATTTGAAAAAATAACATTTCCAACTTTTACTTCGGCATTTGGTTTTGTCATTTTATCCCTCAAAAGAAAAGTAACCAAATTTATACCTTAAACCAATCGACTTTGTTCTACAGCAGCTTCAATAAAAGAAGCAAAAAGTGGATGGGGTTCGAAAGGACGTGATTTTAGTTCTGGATGATATTGAACACCAATGAACCATGGATGATCTGCATATTCTATCGTTTCCGGCAAAATGCCATCGGGAGACATGCCAGAAAAAATCAAACCACACTGCTCTAGCCTGTCTTTATAATCAATATTGACCTCATAACGATGACGATGTCGTTCAACAATCTTTGTCATCCCATAAATCTTAGCAATATGACTTTCTTCTTTTAATTCAGCAGCAAAAGCACCAAGGCGCATGGATCCACCGAGATCACCATTTCTTGTTCGTTTTTCAAGAATATCGCCTTTGACCCATTCGGTCATTAAACCTACAATTGGATTTTCTGTTTCGCAAAACTCACTTGATGATGCATTCTCAATCTGTGCAATATTGCGCGCAGCTTCTATACAAGCCAATTGCATTCCAAAACAAATCCCTAAAAATGGAATTTTACGCTCTCGTGCAAATTGAATGGCTCGAATTTTCCCCTCTGCTCCTCGAGCACCAAAAGCCCCAGGAACCAAAATTCCATGCGCTTTTTGTAAAGCTAAAACGGAATCTTCTTTTTCAAGAAGTTGCGAATCAATCCACTCAATATTAACTTTTACTTTATTCGCTAAACCACCATGCGCAATCGCTTCGATAAGAGATTTATAAGCATCCTTTAAGCCCGTATATTTTCCTACAACAGCAATCGTAACTTCTCCTTCAGGATGGTGAATACGATGCGTAATATCTTCCCACCGATCCATCTGAGGCGGAGGAGCCGAATCGATTCCAAAGGCGCAAAGAACTTCAGAGTCTAAACCCTCTTTATGATAGGCCATGGGAACGTCATAAATTGTAGGCATATCTAATGCCTGAATGACCGCTTTGGCGCGAACATTGCAAAAAAGTGATAATTTGCATCGCTCTGTTTCTGGAATAGACTGATCTGCACGCACAAGCAAAATATCAGGAGAAATACCAATTGATTGCAATTCTTTGACAGAATGTTGTGTTGGCTTCGTTTTTAATTCACCTGCCGAGGGGATATAAGGCATTAATGTAAGATGGACATAAACAACATTTTGTCGGGAGAGCTCATTACCAAGCTGTCGAATCGCTTCAAGAAAAGGCATGGCTTCAATATCACCAACTGTTCCACCTATTTCACATAAAACAAAATCAAACTCTTCATTTCCCATCATAATGAATCGCTTAATTTCATCTGTAACATGCGGAATAACTTGGACTGTTGCCCCCAAATAATCACCCCGCCGTTCTCGTTCAATGATATTGCGATAAATACGCCCTGTTGTAATATTATCTTGGCTATTTGCAGAACGCCCCGTAAAGCGCTCATAATGACCAAGATCAAGATCCGTTTCCGCACCATCATCAGTCACAAATACTTCACCATGTTGATAAGGAGACATTGTCCCTGGATCAACATTTAAATAGGGATCAAGTTTGCGAAGGCGTACACGATAGCCACGAGCCTGTAATAACGCTGCTAACGCCGCCGCTGCGATGCCTTTTCCGAGGGAAGAAACCACACCACCAGTAATAAAAACATAACGTGCCATGGGCTTATGGTGATAAGCAATTTATTATGATTTTTCCAGCAAAAAATGAAAAAAGAAGCAATTTTTCCTCTAAAATAAAAAAGGTGAAAAAATCACCTTTTTAAAAATCTATATTTTCTTTAAAGAACTATTTTGTATTATGATCCGGAACTGTGTTTTCAAGAACCGGCGGAACTGGGGTTTCCGCTTCAGGATTTTTAAGCGATTTTTGTTCCTGCGGAGAATCGGAAGGACCTCCTAGCTGTTCAAGAATAGAAGGGGAAGACTTGTCATCTGATGATGGAACTGATTCTGAGTTTTTATTGGTAGAATTCTGCTCTGAATTAACCGGTATACGCTTTAAAATATCAGAGCTCGAATTTGATATACTTCCCACAACAGTAAGTCCAATAGACACAACAAAAAAGCAACAGGCTAAGATAGCTGTCAACCGTGTTAAAGGATTTCGAGATCCACGGGTTTTCATCAGCCCTGAGCTATTACTCACACCGAGCCCACCGCCTTCTGAAGGTTGGATTAAGATCACCCCAACCAAAGTAATCACAATCAATAAATGAATAACAATAAGTACTGTTTGCATAAACCCTGCTCTTCCAATAACTCTTTCATAAGCTCTTTACACATAAATAGCACACAATCCAAGAGAGAACTCAAATTTCTCTGTTATAATTTACGACAAACATCGCAAATCGTTAAAAAATCAATGGCTTTTAAGCTAGCTCCGCCGATCAAAGCCCCATTAACATGAGGAATACTTAAAAGCTCAAAAGCATTGGATGTCTTCACGGATCCACCATAAAGCAAACGTATCTTATTGCCTTGATCACCAAAACGAGAGTGCATCTCATCACGAATAAAATGATGCACTTTTGCAATATCTTCTGAAGTTGCCGTATTGCCAGTACCTATCGCCCAAACAGGTTCATAAGCAATAATAGTATTGTCTGCTGTTGCATCATCTGGTAAAGACCCTTCAAGCTGCTGAGAAAGAACATCCAACACTTTATTATTATCACGCTCCTCTAATGTTTCCCCAATACACACAAGCGCCACAAGACCTGCGCGCCATGCTGCTTGCACTTTGGCACAGACAATTGCATCATTTTCCTGATACACTGTACGACGCTCTGAATGCCCAAGAATAACGTGACTTGCTCCGGCTTCTTTAAGCATAAAAGCTGAAATATCTCCCGTATAGGGACCATGATCATCAAAGTGACAATTTTGTCCTCCTAAAAGGAGATTTGCACCATCCAGCATATCAGAAGCACGCGATAAAAGCGTTGCTGGAAGACAAATGAGCGCTTCAAATAGATGATTGAGATCAGAGCTAGCACCTGTAGCAATAGCACGTAACTCTCCAAGCGATTCTCTCGTTCCATTCATTTTCCAATTTCCAGCAAGAAAAGGCCGAATATTTCGAGACATATCTTCACCTCAAGAGCTCTTATAATACTTCATTTATTTGTAGTAACAAATTATAAAACGAAAGCAAATCTTTAAAAGCTTGCATCTTTCGTCTCTTTATTGCAAATTCCATTACTAATTTGATAATAACTTATGTTTAAAATGGAATTGAACAATGCTTGACGTCATAAGAAGTGCTACAAATTCTTGGATTTTCAGAGTTTTCCTTGCTATTTTACTCTTATGCTTCATTCTTTTATGGGGGATACCACAGTTACACACAAAAAGCGAAAGAGATCTTATTACTTCTGGAAATTCCATCGTAACGATCGATGATTATCGTCTCGCACTTGCCGATCAAAGCGTACGTTTAGCACAGGCTGCTCATCTTGGACGGATGTTTACACCAAATGAAATGCAGCAATATCAAATTCCCGCTTTTGTGTTTAATCAATTACAACAAAATGTACTTCTGGATGAACAAACCCGTAAAATGAAAATAAATCTTTCAAAAGATACCATCGCTCATACGATTGGTTCTGATAAGATGTTCCAAATAAATGGTACATTTGATAAAAATTTATTTTATAACTATCTTCAGCATTTACGGATCAGTGAAAGTGCTTTTCTTAATTATTATACCAAACAAGAAAAGCGTAACCAACTTATTGCAGCTTTACTCTCTAATATGAAAGCACCCAATCTCTTTTATAAAGCACTTGCTCTTTATCAAGGAGAAATGCGGAGTGCTGATTATCTCATTATTGATCTAAAAGAAAAGCAAACAATTGCTGACCCTGATCACGAAACACTACAAAAATGGTTTGAAACACATCAAAGTGAATTTCGCACTCCAGAATACCGTACTGTCTCTTTGCTATCTATGGAACTTAATAATTTCGTAAAACCTAAAGATATCTCAACAGATGAGGCTAAAGCCTACTATACCCAAAATGCTTCACGTTTTGTAACGCCTGAAAAGCGCACATTCGAAGAACTACGATTCCCCACACGCGAAGAAGCCGATAAGGCAGCAAAAAAAATAGCCGATGGATTGAGTTTTGATGAACTGGTAAAAACTGAAAAAAAGACTCTTAATGATATAAAAAAAGGGCCTCTTACAGAAAATGAACTTCCTAATCATCTTGCATCTGAAATTTTTGGACTCCCACAAGGACAAATCAGTCCTGTAATAAATGATTTACAGGGACCTGTTCTCGTTCGCGTCACACATATTGAACCTTCAAGCTCTCTTCCTTTTGAAAGTGTAGAAGAAAATATTCGTCAAACACTTGCTAAAAATCGTGCTGCTGATGAGATCCGGAGCAATTATGTATCCATTGAAAATGCTCGTTTTGAAGGCGCTTCTTTTAAAGAGCTTGCAGACCAGTACAAATTAACTCTGCGCACAATTACCCTTGATAAAACAGGCAAAACGCTTGAAGGTACAGTCCTCACGGATTTGCCTCAAAAAGATACTTTACTAAATGCTATCTATCAATCAAATGAAGGCGTCGATCTTGATCCTCTCTCTTTTCAAAATGGTGAATATCTCTGGTATAAAGTCGATAAAATTATTCCAGCCCGCAATAAAACACTAGAAGAAGCTAAGATAGATGTTCTTTCTCAATGGAAAAATGAGGAGATCCAACGCCTTCTCGATGAAAAAGCCCAAAATGCTCTCAAACAGCTTATGGAAGGGAAAAGTCTGGTTGCCCTTGCTCGAACACTTGGTGTTACAAAACAAACAACGCCCCTTCTCCGGCGTCAAGATCCCTCTGAAGTTCTTGGTGTTGAAGGGATTAAAACGTTATTTTCTGGTCCCCAAGGTCATTATGGCATCATAAAAGGTCCGGTTGCAACAAACCGTATCGTTTATCAAATAAAATCTGTAACGATGCCTAAAGATATCACGCCTCATACTCTTTCACCTGAGGTTCGGGCTAATATAGATATGATGATAAGAGAAGATCTTAAGCTAGAAATCCTACAAATTGCCAATCAAGAACATCCTTCGGAAATTAATAGCAAAAATTATAATCAGATCTTTAATACTCTCCAATAAAAAGGGTTAAGAACGGCATTACAATTAACGCTCTCGCAAGTCAGCGAATTTATGGATTTGCGAGAAAATAGGTGATGGATATGTAGTGTCTGTTTTTTTCAACACATTTAGAAATATTATCTATACAAAGGTTTATTTGATATGATATAAAAAAATCAATAAAGTCAATATGTTGAGTGAAATCATTTAATATGAATCCACTTAAGAATCCACGCTTTTATACGTGATTCATTTGACCATTTTTTATATAAGATTATCACGTATGAATAGAGTATAAAAAGCAAATTATGATGTAAATATTATAACGCATGTGTCATTTAAATAAAATGAAAAGCAGTTATCATTCATAACGGTTCATAAGAGCCATTTTTTAATCCTTTCTTATGCAAATTTGATCCACACACTCATCCCACTTACTATGTGCAAATGAGTGGTTTTGATTGAAGCAATATAAACTGATTTAAAATGAGACAATCTTAGGTTATTCAGGACTCTCATTCAATATGAATAACGCTAGATTATCATTATAAATCAATATCTTATCAAAGGTTGTAAGGGGTGTCGTTAATTCAGCTATAAATGTCATGCTTCTTGTCATTACATTTACAGCTTGTCATATTTCTACTCTTAATATTCATTCATAAGGAACCTATTGCTTCTTCCTTCAATGATTTTCATTGACACACCGAACTATGATATGGAAAAAATAAACTCTCATGATAAATTAATATTTTTATATATCATAGCAATCATCAATTACAGATTCATAACTTTAATTTTTCAAAAATGAGCGTTTTTCTATAGCCTTAATAGGCGGCTAAAGTAATTTCTCTCGTAATAAAAGAGAAATTATATTTCATTTGAAAATAAAATACGACCAATACATTTAGAGTCCCCAATACGAAAATTATTTATCAAATGAACCAATCTATTAGGCTTTATCTTATATTTTTGTATAATATATTGATTTATAATAATAATATAGTATTATTTATATTGAATAAAAATCCTAAATACCATAGGATTCTTTTATTCTGAACTCATTCCATGTTGAATCAATCAAAACCTCTCACTTACACATTACAAACGGAATGAGCGTTTGGATAATAAACATTAAAGAAACAACATACCTCTTATGAAGAATTCCAAGGGCTGTCGCAATATTGGGAGCTGGACGCCGATGTAACAATGGTGCCGGCTTGTGCCTCTCAAGCCATCCAATACATTGTATTTTCAAGGTCTTAAAATTTCTTATTCTTTTGCGTTCATAGAAAGAATTACATCAACGTTTTTTATAACAAGGAAATGGTTTGATATTACAGTATCTCTTTTTATCTTCAATATGAAAAAATCAGCTTAATTCTAATGTCGTCATATTCTTTTATAATATCTTTGGAAAATGACCGCTTAGTGCTGCTCTTGTTATCAACCAATAGCGATGTATCAATGACAAAGTTGCACTTTCTTGAAAAATAGTAGCTCTCAGCTGTAGAGCCTTTTGAAGAGAAGCCGGTATAATGACCAATGGAAGAAAAGCTGGTTTAAGAGCTCTAGGTATAGCAAGAGAAGACGCGTAAAATTTGCTATAATGATCGCGTGATAATGCGACCATAGCTTCTACAATACGGTTCTTTTGTTGATCACTGAGACGATGAGAATCCAAATCCTTCCTATTCACCCCTACAGCCTGCAACATATCAGTAGGTAAATAATAGTGATAGCGTGATTGCATGAAAGATAAAAGGCGTAATACACCACTTAGTCCTTGAGCAATTCCTCCATGTTTATAGGTATCTGTAAAATCTTGTGTGGCATCAGGATCTAATATCTGACAAGAAAGCTGTAAAATTATACTTGCTGTCTCACAACAATAATGCTCGAGATCATGAAGGGTTTCTAGTGGGTTGTGATAAAGATCTAAAATTTGTGCATCACAATACCGCAAAAAAGCTGTCTTAGGTAAATTAAAAAGAGTCATTGCTGTCAATAAATCATTCAAAATTGGATGACTTCCACTCGCTTGCATTTCACTATGCGCGATAGAATCATACCACCAGCGTAATCGTATTTCTCCGATGAGAGGATTATGAACACTTTCGCGAATACGAGAAATCTCAGCATTAAATGCATAGAGAGCAGCCAACGCTTTGCGCTTTTTTTTAGGTGCAAATAAAACCGATATATAGCGATCACGATCTATGGTACGTAAAATATCAAGACAATAAGGAAGAGAACTTATCATTCTATGAACCTATTAACGTCCCTTTTTTAGCCATTCAATTAATATTCTCTTTTTATTCATATTAAAAAATGAGAGATAAGGAAATACGGCTCAGAGAATAAGATTTTTAAATGTGTCTTTTAATGCATGATGAATGAAGGTTTCTTTTCTAGTCACTTTTCTTTTCCCAAAGGAAATTTTTTAAAATTAAAAATTAAATTAATCATTTTTTTGATAAAATTTATCTTATAAGCTGAAACTTTCATTTGTCATAAAAACAGCTAAAAATGAACCGTAACATGCGTAATGAAACTTATGACAAAAGACAACGCAAAACTCTTTTTAACTGAATAGATGACAATACACTTTTATAGAAAATAACTGATTATAAAAACTTCATCAAATGATTGACCTCTTCTCTTTTCTAAGAAGCAAAGATTTCTCTCCGCACCAGTCTGGCAAAAATCCAATTGTTTTTGATAAGTTGCTATCGCTCATAAGGAATTAGTTGATAATAATACTTTATCGTTTTGCCTGTTGAATTAGAAACCCTAAGATCATATCATTCTTTCACTTCAAACCTATTCCCTTTCACGTGACACACAAAGCGGATGTGTAGATGTTTTTAAAAAAAAATCCTGCTTATAAATCACCTCAAGTGCCAAAGGCTTATCACTTATGTGATATACTAGGCCCTATAAGCTAGGCCTGCTCTGAATAGCTGCTGTATTAAAAATACACTTAATGTATGAAGTTATGTATATTTTACGTTCCTTATATCACCGCCTTAAACGACGACGGTATTTTACGGTATAGAAAAATAATTGCCTTTGTCCTCTATGCTAGACAAGGGCATTTATTTTATTAAACAATGCTTTACTCTACCGCAAATAATAATGCCGCAACAGCGCGATCTTCAGCCAATAAAACATTAAATGTACGCACCGCTGCTCCTGTACTCATTGTATCTGATGAAATACGCTTTTCCCATAAAAGAACCCGTAACTCTTCAGGCAATCGTAATAATTCAGTTCCAGTCCCTATTAATAAAACTTCAATCTCATTTTCCTCTTCTAAAACACGAGATAGATCCCCTTGAGTGGGAATAGGCTCAGCCATATCAATGCCATAAATTCCTGATGGGACACAAATAATAGAACCTCTATGTGACATATCAGCAAAACGAAATCCACCATTTCCATAAGCATCAATAGGCGCACGACTCGGAAAATGTGCTTCACGAATTTGAATGGCATCGGACATAAATAAGCACCTTTTATTTTTAAAAACCCTCTTATCTTTTACTTCTCACCATAAAAGTTAACGGCAATACAAATAGTGATATGTTAACCCTAGCCCTTCAGAATATTGAGGTAGAGATTTTACTATAAAATTTTGATCGGATCATACAACAAATATATGAAAATTTAGCCATAAACTGCGATTAAATGCTATACTTACCTAGCTTTTAAAAATTTTTCTGATTAGTTACCACAAAGATAAGAAACTTCTCTTTGATGGAAATGAGTGAATTGTTTAAAAGACAGGAAAACTTGTCGTAATATCCTATAAATAAAGCAACCGTTTTAATCGCCTACAGAAAACAAAGACACCACTTTCTGTCGTGACTATAAAAAACATTCCTCCTAATGAAATTGTCTTTATATTTCGATATTTTTTATAAAAATACTTTCAAAATGGTATAAATTGCACTTACACTTTAAGATGCATTTTCCTTATTTTCTTTTGATAAAGTTTTTTCCTCTTTAGAGATACTCACATTTTCTCTCACAGTCTTTTTAGACTTAGACTTTTGTAGCGTTTTCGTTTTAGCATTAAGTTTTGATTTTTTTTCTGCAATCGGCTGACCTTTAACACGGACATCCGCTAATGTTGAACGAACAACACGAATATTCATATTCTCACCAATTTCAACCTCTAGTTCTCCACTCTCGTCGTGAACCTTCGTAACCTTGCCGATAATACCACCACCTGTTATAACTGTATCACCACGACGTACTGCATTAAGCATCTCCTGCCGTTTTTTCATTTGGGCGCGCTGTGGGCGAATGGCAAAAAAATACATAATTGCAAAAATTAAAATGAATGGGATAGCGTTAACAAATGAAATTCCACTGGAAACATCGCCTGCACTTTGAGCATAAGCGTTCGTAATAGACATTTTTATCTCCTATAGTTAAACTTCAGGTATTTCCCACTCTCTTAAAATAAAACTCCGATTCAGAAAAAATTCCTAAAGAATTTATTATAAAAAGTGATAATGATATAATGTAATCTCAGCTTTATGAAAATGCAATAAATCCTTAAGAGACAGAATACAATAAGAAAAAATTTAAAAAACAGATTTATTTTTCTCTCTTATAATCCTACACTAGAATCCTTTTCTCTTACTCAATAAATGAGATAAAACAATTTTTCTAATGGAAAAACTTTAATTTAGAGAGATAATTCATTATTTTCTAATGTCGAATGATAGAGCTCAATACCAAAAAAACGCTCTCATTTCAAACTCTTTGAATTCACCAAAATAATTTTCTTGCCCATCACGCCTGTGAAATGAACATAAAGATAAAAAACCTTTATGATAAGAAGTCAAATATCTCTTCTCAAGCTCCTCAAATGCAAGAGTATTGCAAGCGTTTTGTGTTAACAAATCGTATGATGCTCTTTGTCTTATGCTTCATAAACATAAAGATGATAATCTCTAATGCCCCAAACAAACTGCTCTTCTAAACCAATGACTTTTTGCTGACTTATCACGTTAGACATGTGCTAATATCTTTCGATGATCGAGCGTAATGATAAATCCATGAAACACGTCAATACTTTATCAAATGAGATCGGCTTTGAAAAAAGAAGTAACATAACAGATTGATTATTCGACTCCTCAAACATTGCTTAGTATCTTGAATCATCTACAAGAGCAAATTGAACGGAAATATCATGTTATTACAGAATTAGCACCGAAAGTAGAAGCTTTAGAAAATTTAAACGGTTCTTATGAGTGCTATTGATTTAAGAAGATAAATTGTTTTCATTAAATTTCTATAAATTATAAGATTATTTAAATTTAATGTCATCAATCCCCTTAGTTTTCTAAATATTTAAGAGGATCAACTGGTAACGAATTTTTACGCATCTCAAAATAAACACGTGGCGTTTTAACATTTCCTGAAACACCCGACTTCGCAATCTCATCACCGCGTCTTATTCTTTGGCCTTTATTAACAACAAGCTGACTATTACATCCATAAATAGTGATAATATTATTTTCATGTCGAATCATAACAACATTACCCAGCTCTTTTAATCCATCTCCCGCGTAAATAACGACACCATTTTCCGCTGCCTTTACCGATGATCCTTCAGGTACAGCAATATCTATTCCTCGATTCATTATGGTTCCTTTTTTTTGACCAAACTGGCTTAATAAACGCCCTCGTACCGGCCAACGCATCTTAGAAATCCCTGTGGCTTGCGGCGTCTTAATATTATCTGTACGTGTAACGGTACTTGATAAATCAGATTCATGGTTCAATTGCATCGTCTGTTGAGAAGAATTTTTTTCAGAATTTGATCTGTTCACCTGTGTAGAAAGTGGCGTTGTTACAGGAGCTTTATATATAGGTGAAGCTTTCTTATGCTTTGTAGAAGACGTCATTTGAGATTGGAATGAAGATTCTGCTTTTGACACTGCCCAATCGTTATAACTGGGCACTTTTGAAGTTGCTAATGCACGTCTGCTTGGAAGCACAAGAACCTGACCAATATAAATGGAATTGCTGTTTATACCATTTGCTGATTTTAACGCCTCAACACTAACCCCTACTTGTCGTGCAATACTTAGGAGTGTATCTCCACTCTGGACAATATAAGAGTTCTGCCTAAAAATAGGAGAGCTATCCATTTGTGAACGGGAAAGTGTTCCAAGGTTACGTGGAGGAGCCCCCATAATACGACCATTAGAAGGAGCTCCCCTATCTTGCTGTGGAGAATTATCATCAATCCACGAATCATCACTTGGTTCTACAGGGGGCAATTCAGTACTTTGTATCATTTCTCCGCCATACGATAACATTCCCGGATCTGTAGACATAGAGTTCGCTATATTTGATTGAGATGATACCCTATGATGAGAGACAATATTGGAAAAACGTTGTGAACCAGAACTACAACCAGCAACAATCGTTACCACCGCTAAAAAAGTTATTCTCTGAAAATTATGCCGGAAAATATTATCCAAAGCTTTTAAACACATCGTTTTGCTCACTCATCAATACTCAACTTACTCCATTAAAGCTTTTTTAAATTACCGAAGGGTTAAAATGTGATGCTTTATTCATAAATATCTTTAATTAAGATCAAAATGAATTTAATGGAAAATAAAAAGTGAAATAATTTGCGCTCTTTCTTAAACTTTAAAAATTAAAGTCTCTCCGCAATACCTTTAATAAAAGGTTGATAACGCACTTGAAACAGTTCTAGACACTCAAATCGACTCCCAATTTTTGTATAGCGCGTCACCGTTTGTACCCCTTCATCAGGTCCTATCGCCTGAATGAGAATTCCATTCTCAGCTAAAAGTTCTAAAAATTCCTTGGGTTCATCAAAACGTGATGGCCAAATAAGAATGCGATCAAATGATCCCAAACCTGCCACATTATGACTTCCATCACTCTGCCGTATAACAATATTTTCAATATCCAAACTTTGGAATTTTTGGCGTGCTAAATCAACAAGCGTTTTATAACGATCAACCGTTGTAACACGATCACTTAAGCATGCCATAAGAGCAGTACAAAAGCCAGTGCCTGTACCAATTTCTAAGACACGATGCTTTTTTTTCAATGATAGTGCTGAAAGAATCAAGAGCTGTTCTTCCAAACGTTCCATATATTCCCCACACTCTATAGGAATAACTTTATTATCATAAGCACTATTAAACCACGGAGCAGAAACAAATTGTTGACGTGGAATTTTCTCTAATGCCGAAAAAAATCGCACGTCATCAATGCCTTTGCTACGCATTTTCAGTACAAGAGCAGCCAACTCCTCACGAAATTGCAAAATACCCTTTTGCTCCATAGTATTATTCACTCTCTAATGGAGATGCATTTTTATTGTCCCTACAAACTACTTCTTTTACAATGGCAAAACCTCTTGCGTTTGCATAGTATTCCCTCTTTGCAATAAACGCATATTGTTTTTCCTTTCCCAAAATTAAGCAGTAATACAACGCATGCCTCCCATATAGGGTTGTAAAACATCTGGAACAATAATTGACCCATCAGCCTGTTGATAATTTTCAAGCACAGCAATAAGACAACGGCCAACAGCCGTACCAGAACCATTAAGACTATGAATAAAATGCAATTTTTTATCGCCTTCTTTACGATAGCGAGCGTTCATACGACGACCTTGAAAGTCTCCACAAACAGAACAACTAGAAATTTCACGATAACATTCTTGGCCGGGAAGCCAAACCTCAATGTCATAAGTTTTACGTGCTGCAAACCCCATATCCCCCGTAGAAAGAACTACTGTGCGAAAAGGCAGACCTAGTCGTTTTAAGATATCTTCTGCACATTCTGTCATACGTTCCAATTCAATGAGAGACTGCTCTTCACTGGTAATCGAGACCATTTCTACCTTCCAAAATTGGTGCTGACGCAACATACCGCGTGTATCACGACCAGCAGCTCCCGCCTCTGAACGAAAACAGGGAGATAAAGAAGAAAATCGCAGTGGCAAATCTGATATTTCAAGAATTTCATCGTTGACCAAGTTCGTTAATGGCACTTCTGCTGTGGAAATAAGCCATCGGCCATCTGTTGTCTGAAAGAGATCTTCAGCAAACTTCGGCAATTGGGCTGCTCCGTAAACAATCTCATCACGAACAAGAAGAGGCACAGAAACTTCTGTATAACCATGCTCATTAACATGCACATCAAGCATAAATTGTCCCAATGCTCGTTCTAGCCGTGCTAACGCTCCTGAAAGCACCGTAAAACGTGTTCCAGACAAACGACTAGCGCGCTCAAAGTTCATCTGCTTGAGATCTTGACCAAGATCAAAATGCTCCTTTGGTGTAAAATTAAAGGTTGGAGGTGTTCCAAAATGTCGAATGACGACATTATCACTTTCATCTTTACCTTCTGGAACATCATCCAATGGAATATTGGGAAGTGCTGAAAGAATTTTTTCAAGACTTTCCGTCAGCTTTTTTTCTTCCCCTGTTGCAGAAGAAAGAAAGACTTTAAGCTCTTCAACTTCAGCTCTAAGCCGTTCAGCCATTTGCTGATCAGATGTAGCTAAAGCTTGTCCTATTTCCTTTGAAATCGCATTGCGACGTTCCTGTGCCAATTGGACCTTAGCAACATGGGATCGGCGTGCAAGATCAAGTTGTATTAACCTTTCGGCTTGTGGCTCAAGGCCTCTCCTTACGAGCGCTTTATCTAATTCTTCAGGATTTTCGCGAATCCACTTAATATCAAGCATTAAAATTCCTCATTTATATTGTTTTTATTCTATATCGTTTTTATTCATTTCTCATCGCATAAAAATATACACTTTTCTTAAGCGGATTTTCTTCTCTTTTCTATACCATAAGCCATTAAAATTGAGACCTCATAAAGCGCTATCGTTGGTAAAGCGACTGCAAACATCGTAAAAAAATCCGACGGCGTTATCATTGCTGCAATAATAAAAGAGAGCAGAATAGCCCATTTTCGTTTAGACACCAAATCATGGGACGTTAAAAGTCTAACTTTTGTTAAAAGACTGATGACAAGAGGCAATTGAAAAATCAAACCAAAAATGAGGATAAACGACGTCATAAAGCCCAAATAATCAGAAATACGCACGACAAACTCTATCTTTAATTGAGCATCTGGAAGAAATTGTTGAGAAAGGCTAAACCATAGTATTATGGGCGCCAATAGAGCATAAACAAACGCTCCTCCAATACAAAATAAAATAGGACCACCAATGAGAAAAGGCAAAAAAGCCCTGCGCTCATTTTTATAAAGCCCTGGTGCAATAAAACTATAGAATTGAAAAGCTGTATAGGGAAAAGATAAAATAATTCCTCCAAAAACAGCAAGTTTCATCTTTGTTAAAAAAGTTTCCCATACCTGCGTTGATTGCAAACGAATATTCTCAGGATACCCTCCTGCTATTTTCATTGCCCATTGATACGGCCATAGTAAAAAATTCAAGATATAATCTTTAACAAGAAAACACATCATAAAAGCGATCATAAATGCAACCAAAACCCAAATAATTCGCTGACGAAGTTCAATGAAATGTTCTAAAAGGGGTGCCATATTGGCATCAACTTCATCTTTTTTTACATTCATGAGACATCTTTTTTATCTTTAGAAGCAATAGAAATGCTTTCAAGGTGATGAGAAGCACGAGAGACTGTCCTATCTTTCTTGATTACCTTTTGATCACATTCCAAAATTTCTTTATCTTTTTTTGATTTATGGTGTGTTGTCTTAACATCCCAATTATCGTGGATATCCTCTAATGTATTTTGAGTGGGATCAAAAGTTTCTGCCAACTTCTCGCTTGAATCGTTCATATCCGAACATGTTTTTTGCAAATCATCGCTCTCAATTTGTTTTATTACATCATCAAACTGGTGACGAAGTTCATTTGCTGTTGAATGCATATAAGCTCTTACCCTTGCGATTGTCTTGAGTATTTTAGGTAAATCTTTCGGTCCAACGACAATGATGAGAACAAGTAAGATCACGACAAGCTCTGGTCCATCAATCCCAAACATCGCTTATACTCGACTTCCTCATAAAAAATAATGCACAATGATGATAAAGTTTTTGTTATTTAATACGTTTATTATTTGACACGCTGTTTTTTAGCAACAGATGCCTTTCCTCTTTTAGAGTGAGAGGGAGTCTTTCTGCGTGTTGCTACATGTTTTACCGATAATGGCTGATATTGTTGAGATTCTCCACTAATTACTTGAGAAGTATCAGTTATTTCAACCTTATCCTCAATGCTCTCCTCTTCTTCCTTCATATTCTTTTTAAAAGCTTTAATTCCCTTAGCAACATCGCCCATTAATTCAGAAACTTTACCACGCCCGAAAAGCAATAAAATAAGCAATAAAATTATAATTAAATGTGTCGGTGAAAAAATATTACCCATTATTCTCTCTAACTCTATGCTTTTAAATGCTATCTCACTTATTCATGCTTTCTTTGAAGAAGATATCAAATATCATATCCTCCTTATATATTTTTTTCTTAACTTAAAAGCAATCACACGTTTTTTAACGTAAACGGTGTAAACGAACTTTTATCCTCTCATCTCTTTTTAGGATATCAAACTATTCAAAAATTATAAACAACTTTCTCCAAAGCCCGAAAGGCTTAAAAACTTTTCTAAAGGAACTTTATATGATCCTTTGGACAACTCATCTTCCTGCAAAGATTGTATCCAATATCTTTCCTTTTAAAAACGGTTTCATCCATGAAACTGTAAATATCTCTTTGCAATCAACTTTACCCATGAGACTAATATCATCACCTTCTATAAAAAAAATTTACATGTATCTGAAAATTTTTCGAAAGTATATTCTCTGAAACTGCTTTCTTTGACACATCATTGAACATTAAAGTTTCCTCAACATTCATCTCTTACGAATAATATTTTTGATAATTCTTTGTGTTGCAGGAATCCTGTTATCGATTTTTCATAAGCAATATGAGAAATGATCATCGTCAATAAATCAGTCACATTTTTAAAGATGCGACATCGTACTTTTCTAAATATTAAGTGTGATACCGCAATATGCACTCACTCAAAATGCATATGAGGCAACATTTGTGCGTGTGATCATATCTGGAAATATGTTTTATTAACGTGTAAAATGTATTCATTTATAAAAATCATTCACTTGCACATCACAAACAAGGTTAGCATAGAGAGATCAAAATGATTAAAATGGCTTTTATAGACCAGCTCAAGTGTCAAAGACGCTAGCAAATAAGTTGCAATATTAGGGATATGACGATGCTCGCTTTCATCTTTATTCAATAAAGAGCTTCCATTGAAATGTTTGCCCTCTTCTTGTTCAACTTTCATATAAAAGATTTAAAATTTTAATGAAATAAGTGCTCCCGTGATATTTATATTTTATGTGTATCATTTTTTGATGAGGGGCTTATTTAATTTCTACAAGAAAATTTTTGTAGATATCAATTCTATTATTCTATGCTAATA
Source organism: Bartonella kosoyi (assembly GCF_003606325.2). Classification (NCBI taxonomy): domain Bacteria; kingdom Pseudomonadati; phylum Pseudomonadota; class Alphaproteobacteria; order Hyphomicrobiales; family Bartonellaceae; genus Bartonella; species Bartonella kosoyi. The sequence goes on along the minus strand of NZ_CP031843.2, from coordinate 1,323,597 downwards.
ACCCGATACAGTTATCCATATGATAGAGTTTTTTCCATGAATTATCGGCATATTTACCATGCTGGCAATTTTGCTGATGTTTTTAAACACATTATTGTCATGCGTATTGTAGAGTATCTCAAACGTAAAGAAAAAGCTTTTCGCGTTATAGATACCCATGCTGGTATTGGTATTTATGACCTCTCTTCTTTAGAAGCCCATAAAACAGGAGAATGGCGCGAAGGTGTGCAACGAATTTTTTCAACGCCGATCCCTGAAGATTTGAGAGCTCTGCTTTATCCATGGTGTGATATCATTGATACCCTCAATAAAGGGGAAAAAGAAATTGTATTTTATCCTGGGTCTCCTGTTCTTATTCGTCAATTATTACGGAAACAAGATCGCCTCACCGCAATAGAATTGCACAATGAAGATTATCATATTTTAGCAAAAAATTTTGCTGGCGATTATCAAACAAAAGTTCTGCATTTGGATGGTTGGCTTTCCTTAAATGCTCATTTACCACCAAAAGAAAAACGCGGGTTTATCCTTGTGGACCCTCCCTTTGAAAAAACTGGAGAATTTTCCCGCCTTATTGAGGGATTAATGAAAGCCTATCGCCGTTTTTCTGCAGGAATCTATGCTTTATGGTATCCTGTTAAACATGATAAAGAAATTGAAAGTTTTCTTGATACGCTTTACAAAACAGGGATTCCTAAAATTTTACAGCTTGAAATGCGTATCCGAAAAAAATCAAGTTCACCAACAATGAATGGAAGTGGAATGATTATTATCAACCCTCCCTACCTTTTGGAAAACGAAATTAAAAAACTCAGTCCCTTTCTTATCAATTGTCTTGGACAAGATGAAAATGCTCAAATAACGCACAAGTGGCTTCAAAAAGAACATTTAAATTAGACTTTGCTCTTACGTTTTCCCTAAAAAATACCCTTTCGTAAGATACAAAGGTGGCAAGCCTCTATTATTTTTTAGATAATATCAACATATAATATAATAATGATAAGCTTATAACGATTTCGTGAATTATAGAACAATAAAGCTATTGCACTAACCTCTTTAAGCCTTATATAAAGAGCAAGTTGGTACCTTCATACATTCTTCAGCCCTCAATGTTGCGATAGCGCTTGGAACTTGAGACGGTTCACAAGAGGAATTTTCAGTCTTTTCTTGTACAGTTTCACTCCACTCGGCTCTCCCCACTTTTAACGTGCAAGCGACATGGTTTTTAATATGGTGGTATAGATTTGAAATGAGAGAATCATACGTTTTTCAGGCGTTTAATTCAATGTCAACAATGATAAATTATCTTTATAAATCAATATGTTAACTCTTTATTATTTTTTCTTTTAGAAAATTTTTCCTCTTATCATTATGGATTTCCTCTTCTAATCATTTTTAATGAAACAATTGGCGCGTTCATAAAGCTGTCTTAAATAAACAACTCTCATATTTTTTATGAAAGATAGGCACTCTAAAATCACACTTTTATGCTATAATATGTTATTGATGGACAAAAATTATTAAAGACATAGATAATCGTTATTAAATAAAAAAGAATATTTCATACGTTAAACAAAAAGAATTTCTTGATAAACGGAATGATCCTAAAAAATAATATAAATTGTCCGGAAAATGAACGAGAAAAGCTTTCTTTTCTCTCTAACCTTACATGGAGCAATGCCAATCACAGCAATGAGAAAAATCAATTCCAAGGTGTTAAATTCATACAAGAATTTGTTAAACATCTTCCGCATAAGCCAGGAGTTTACCGAATGATTGGTGAAAATGGTGATATTCTCTACGTTGGCAAAGCTCGTAATCTTAAAAAACGTGTTTCAAACTATGCACGTGAAAAAGGACATAATAATCGTATTACCCGTATGATTCGTGCAACATATCATATGGAATTTATCGTTACCCATACAGAAACAGAAGCACTCCTTTTAGAAGCCAATCTCATCAAAAGATTGCATCCCCATTTTAATGTATTACTCCGTGATGATAAAAGCTTCCCATATATCATGATCACAAATGATCATCGAGCCCCTGCACTTTATAAACATCGCGGTGCTCGAACACAAAAAGCGCATTATTTTGGGCCTTTTGCTTCTGCTGGTGCAGTGACACAAACAATTCATGTTTTGCAACGCGCTTTTTTATTACGAACCTGTACCGATGCAATTTTTGAAAACCGTACGCGTCCCTGTTTGCTTTATCAAATTAAGCGATGTTCTGCACCTTGTACTTATGAAATTAGTGAGAGTGATTATAAAGAGCTGGTGAAAGACGCAAAAGCGTTTCTTTCGGGAAAAGATCAATCAGTTAAAAATGATATGGTTCAAGCTATGCATAAAGCTGCAGAAAATCTTGATTTTGAACAAGCCGCTTCTTATCGCGATCGCTTATCAGCCCTTTCTCACATACAAAGCCATCAAGGCATTAATCCTCAAACGATAAAAGAAGCAGATGTCTTTGCAATTGCTCAAAAGGAAGGAATGACTTGTATTCAAGTGTTCTTTTTTCGCATGGGGCAAAATTGGGGAAACCGTGCCTATTTTCCTAAAGCAGATCCCTCTTTTTCCCGTACTGAAATTTTAGCGAGTTTTCTTGCCCAATTTTACGATGACAAACCCCTTCCAAAAAACATCCTTTTGTCTGAAGAAATTGAAGAAAAAACACTTCTTACAGAAGCATTGAGTCTCAAAGCAAATCACAAAGTGTCTCTCTCTTTACCCAAGCAAGGTGAACGGAAAACGCTTGTTAACCACGCCTCTCTCAATGCTCATGAAGCACTTGAACATAAGCTCGCTGAAACAGCTACCCATACAAAATTACTTCAGGGGCTTGCTAAAACATTCCAACTGCCTTTTCTTCCTCGCCGTATAGAAGTCTACGACAATTCTCATATTATGGGAACAAATTCTGTAGGGGCTATGATTGTTGCTGGTCAAATGGGATTTGTTAAAAATCAATATCGCAAATTCAACATTCGCTCAACAGATATCACGCCTGGTGATGATTTTGGCATGATGAAAGAAGTGATTAAACGAAGATTTTCACGCCTTATCAAAGAGCATGATTTGCCTAGTAAAAGTCAGGACAGACAAGATCAAGAGAATGATCTTTTTCCCATTTGGCCTGATCTTATCTTAATCGATGGTGGTGAAGGACAAATTAACAGTGTGCATACAATCCTTGCTGAATTACAATTGAATAACCTAATCACCGTTGTTGGAATAGCCAAAGGTGTTGACCGTCATGCGGGACGTGAACGGTTTTTTATAAAAGGTATTCCTCCTTTTACACTTCCCCCCCGTGATCCTATCCTCTATTTTTTGCAACGTCTGCGTGATGAAGCACATCGTTTTGCTATTGGAACGCATAGAATAAAACGAAAAAAAGCAACATTCAAAAATCCACTTGATGAAATCGAAAATATCGGTCCGTCAAGAAAACGTGCATTGCTTCATCATTTTGGAAGTGCCAAGGCTGTTGCTGGTGCCTCACTTGAAGACTTGAAAAAAGTGACAGGAATCTCTCTTGCAATCGCACAAAAAATTCATAACCATTTTAATGAAAAATAGGCTTGTTTCATCACTTTAGCCTTGTTACTTTTGGAGAATATGTTCTCCTTCACAAGAATTGAAAATCACTCTATGAAAAATCATACTTTTTCTTTTCCGAATCTTTTAACTTATGCACGAATTGTTGCAGTCCCAATGGTTGTTGCATGCTTTTTTGTAGAAGGACGCCTCCAATCAAGTGATATCGCACGCTGGATTGCCGTGTCCATTTTTATCATTGCATCTATTACTGATTTTCTTGATGGTTATCTTGCCCGTATTTGGGAACAAACATCCAATATTGGTCGCATGTTAGATCCAATTGCCGATAAACTTCTCGTCTCTGCGTGCTTACTCTTGCTTGCCGCAGACAGTACCATCGCTGGATGGACTCTATGGGCAGCCATTATCATTCTGTGCCGAGAAATTCTTGTATCAGGATTACGTGAATATTTAGCTGAATTAAAAGTGAGCGTTCCAGTCTCTCGTCTTGCAAAATGGAAAACTTTTGTCCAAATGATCGCTATTATCTTTCTTTTAGCAGGACCAGCAGGTAATAAAGTTTTTCCTTACACGGTGGAATTTGGCATTACTATGCTGTGGATTGCCGCCCTTCTTACATTGTGGACAGGGTGGGATTATTTTCGTGCAGGTTTAAAACATGTCATCTCATGAAATTGTCTCTTGATTTATAATGATCATTTATCTTTATGCACCTTAAACAAGAAAAGATACCCATAAATCTACTTATTTTAAATCTATTGATGATCAATCAATTAAAACATTCCTTTTGCCCATCACAAACAAAGTTGGTGTCCAGATAAAAGACATTCAAGAAAAGAATAAAGAGGCTTTCTCTCCCCACAAAAACAGTTGTAATATTAAAAGCGAAAAAAGCGATGTATCTCCATATCTGTCAAAGAGATCTATTCTTGTAAGCAAAAACCCAAAACATACTGCTCTGGGCTTTTGCTTCTTATTTACGCTTTTATTAACCAACAATTTCTCTCTCAGAAAACCAAAAAGCAATTTCTGTCTTTGCCGTTTCCGCACTATCAGATCCATGGACAGAATTTTCACCAATCGACAAAGCATGAACCTTACGAATTGTCCCTTCTTCTGCATCACTAGGATTTGTAGCACCCATCACTTCACGGTTTTTAGCTATTGCATTTTCTCCTTCCAAAACCTGTAAAATTGTTGGACCAGAAGACATAAATTCAACCAATTCGCTAAAAAAAGGGCGTTCTTTATGAACAGCATAAAAATTTTCAGCCTCACGCTTGCTCATCCACACACGTTTAGAGGCAATAACACGTAAGCCCGCATCCTCAAGCATTTTGGTAATTGCGCCTGTCAAATTACGACGTGTTGCATCTGGTTTAATCATCGAAAAAGTACGCTCTAAAGCCATTTACTCACCTTTATTTCATTGATAATATTCTCTGACTGTTTCTATAGCGAGCAGGCAGTCCTTTGCCAAGTGACTTTGCAAAAATCTACATAAATTCTCGAATATATAGAATGAAGTGTAAAAAAGACTTCAATAAAATAGATATACCTACAATTATCCCTCCCATCATAAGATGCACACCGAGCTCTCAATAAATGTTGAACTCCTTATTGTACTCCTAAATGCTTCCCATCAAAATTACCATTTAAGCGATAAACATTATAAGAAAAAACCAACTTGTAAAAATAAATACCTTTTATGAAAACCTTCTTCTTTAAAGAAGACAAACCAAGACACTTCGTATCTAGGTTGGAAAACTTCCTCACACACTGAGATCAATTGAAAAACACCCCTATCATTAGAAATGATAGCGTACTCCTATAATTCCCTGAAGAGACTGTTTTGTTTTACGCCCTTTAACATAATGAGCCTCTCCATATAACTTTAACTTCTCACTCACAAAACTGCTCAAACCTATCCCTAATTTACCCGCATTACCCGATAAATCGCTCGTAAATGCATGGCGTTCATTAATCACCGTTTGATTCTCATCTTTATGCTCACGCATCCATGCTGCGGTAATATATGCCTGTGAGGAAGAAGCCATGCCAGAGCCAAATTCATACCCTAAAGACAGACCAACCTCACTGCGCAATGAAGTGAAGGGACGTATATCACCTCTCATGTCATTCGATAACTTGATTTCTTTTCCCTCAACTTGCAACCAAGTAAATTGCCCATAAGGCTGCAACCAACTACTCTTAGACGTCTGAAGTCGATAACCGGCTTCAAAAGAAGTTCCCACAGCCCATTGCGTATAAGTTCCTTCAATCCCTAAACCATTCGTGGAAACAGCCTTTAGGGTATTTTGATAATGGTTATATTTTAAAAGAGCATCCAGATACCATCCACTATGATCTAAATAAGTGACATAAGCCCCAATGCCATAACTATTGATACCACTGGTGCCCCCCCGTGCATGCGCAACACGGACACGATCATAACTGCCAAAACCACCTATATAAAATTCTCCATTTTCCCACTCGCTTAAGCCATTGATCCCTAAAACGATCCCTGTCTGATCGAGCTTAAAATCTATATGCTCTGTCGCTATGCTTTCTTTTGCTTTAATCGCATAGCTCCATAAAGCCGTACTCTTTTTACTGTGATCTAGAATTCCTCTTCCCGAACGCACACTTTGCATTTCATTGTGAAACATCATCGCTGGCGCTACAGACATAGACAAAACTGCATCTGTAGAAGGCGTGGTTAAAAACTGAGAACCTGAAAGTGTCTCACTCAATTGTGGAGAAGGTTGCTTCTGATTGCTTGGACGCAAAGTCATCTGATCGGCTAAAACTTGAGAAGAAGCTGAAACAGCCATCTGTTGTTTATCACCAGAAAGAGGATGTGAAACTGATGGCGGCGACACGACACGAGTCTGATTTTCTTGAGAAGAAGATACTGAAATACTCGAACCATTTTGCGCTTCGCTTAAATGACGTGGAGGTCGTGGCTTAGATTGCTGTGTTTTAGTAAGCCTTTGAGGACTGATATCTTTTCTCTTGGAAGAAGCGCCTTGATCAGACTGTGTCCCCACATCAGGAGATAATACAACAGGATCCTTAGCTTTCTTGTTTGCACATTGTACTTCAGCACTAGAACGTTCTGAATTTTCAGTGGCTCTAATTAAATACCAAATTTTAGAATGACCACTAGAATTAGCACATCTAGTTCTCTTCTCTAAGCGATACTGATAGGTTCCACCATCAACAGCTGTAATACCCCTCCCCGAAAGATCTGCCAGAGTAAAGTTAGCTCCTTCACCTTGGCTTCTATCGGTAATCAAATTGATTCCGCCAACTAAACTATTCCTTTGTGAGAGAGCGTCTGTAATCTCTCGCCCCGAATCTGTAACACTTACTTTGTGATTACCTGAGCCATTATCGATCAACAAATAATCGCTATTATGATCTCCCGTAGCATTGATATTAAAACGAAAATGTAAATCACCCGAAAGCTTTTGAACATAAAGTGAAATATGACGTGGATCATACGGAATAGAATCAAAAATAACAGTCCCTCCATTCCCCCCTAAATCTTCAATTTTTATCTGTGGTTTATGTTGGATATTCCGTTCACCAACCTCAAATATTATTTCATCAGGTTTTCCTTCTAGAGGAATATTTTTCTTAGCCGTATGATTTGTCCTATCACCAGCAAATAAATAAAGTTCCCCATGACCATTGACCCTTACTTCTCCAGTGACATCTTTTGCGCCAACATGTAGCCACGATTTGGCATAATCCGTAATTGTTAAAGTATTCACCAGCCCTCTAGGATAGACAACTTGAATAGCCTGATTCTTCAAAGTAGTTTTCACAGATTCTCCTAGCGCTAAAACGTGCTGCTTACCATTATCAGAGACTTCTGTAGCCGTTGCTCTCCCCCCTTCCTTTCTTTGCCCCGCATAAAGATTTTGTTCTCCATCCTTCCCCACTTTCGCATACCAAGCACCTCCCCCATCATACACATTCTGCTGTCCTATCGCTCCATCTCCACCCGTAACTGTGGAATTATACGCACTACTTCGTCTCAACACGAGTGCAAAATCAATATTTGGCTCTTCATGAACAAACTGCTGACCACCCAAAATTTTGGCCCCCATTGTAGTTCCTCCGCGTGTAACTATTTGCATCCCTCCTTTTTTAATAGAGGACGCCACCGAAATACTTCCATTATCAACAAGCTCTACTTCCCCATATTTAATCGTCATATTATTTTTGAAAATACGTGCAATCATTTCTAATTTTTTTCGTTCCTCTTCTCCATTTCCCACATGGGTTGTTCTTGTTAGCCCTCTATTCCCACTGTCTACTGCACTTGCAGATTGCACAAGACAACTACTTATCATCAATACTGAAAAACTTAATTTGTATTTATACCTCATTATCCACACTCCACTCTCAATTATTTAGAAAAATATCCCGCGGCTACGTAGGTAACGCGTCTTAGATTGTATCATAATGTGTTTTATTTATGTCTAAATACAATTTTTTAGTGTATTTTTTTTAATTTAAACAACTGTAGGTTGTTATTTTATCAAACACTAAAAACGCTAACTGAAGGGAAAAAACTGTATAAAATTCAAACTGTTTACTTGAGTTCAAGGAATAATTTACATATTTGTATTTCAAATTATGGAGGGAAAAGTGCCCATGCCCTTTAACGAGGTCCCACCCCTTATGTAAAACAGAGCGCCCTTGGATTGCATATTCACGGATCTGTTTTAAAGAAACATCTCTCAATATGCCGTGAATCCATTTCCTAACGTCGATAATGAATAGTATAATTAAATCCATTAAAGACCTCCATCTTTACACTTATGGTAAAGCAAGTTGGCTCCATCACACACTTTACCAGCCCTAAAATGTCGCGATAGTTCTTAACACTTAAAGTGGTCCATCAGAAGCATTTTGAGTGCTTTCGTGTACAATTTTACTCTACACGGCACTCTTCCCTATTTATGACGTGCAAGCAAATTATTTTGATTGATTCAAAATGGAGTAGATTTGGAATAAGAAAATCCTACAATATTCAAGACTCTCATTCAACATGCAAAACAATGAATTGTTTTTATTAAATGAATACCTTGCTTTAAAAGAGAGTATAAAAGTATCCTTACTGTTTGAAAAGGTCTCTATACTCTCAAAAAGACGTAGTGAAGCGTTATCTGTTTAATCATGCGAAACAATGATATTTGTAAAGTTAATCAGCCGTATAAAGATGTACTTAGAAACTATAGCGCAATCCTAAAATACCTTGAAGAGCATTTTTAATCTTATGTCCTTTTAAATAATATGCTTCCGCATAAAGTGTTAGGTTATCATTGACCGAACTGTTTAAACCAATCCCTAATTTACCCGCACTACCCGATAAGTCTGTGATAAATTTATACTGATTATTAATTGTCGCATGATTATTATTTATATTCTCACGCAACCAAGCTGCCATTATATAAGCTGTTAATGAAGTTTCTGAATTCACAAAGAATTCATGTCCTGCTGTCAATCCAACTTCACTACGGAATGAAACTAATGGACTTAAATCACCGACCATTCCATTGGAAAGTTTTATTTTTTTACCTTCAACCTGGAGACCTGTTAGCTTGATATAAGGCTGCATCCAAGTATTTGGCGCCGGTTCAAAATAACAACCAATTTCAAATGATCCACCGATTGCCCATTGATTGTAATGACTTTGAATTACTAAACCATTTGTTGAGATGGCTTTCAAATTATCTTTATAATAATTATATTTCAAAACACCATCCATATACCATCCACGGTGATCAAAATAAGTTGCGTAAGTTCCAATGCTATAAGAGCTTAAATCACTGTCCCCCTCTCGTGCATGGGAAACACGTGCTTGATCATAACTACCGAAACCACCAACATATAATTCTCCATGCCTTAATTCATTCAACTGATCAGCACCAAAAACTAAACCTGTCTGCCCAAGCTTAAAGTGTGTATGGCCTGTCGCAATGCGTTCTCTGCTCTTAATCCCATAAGTCCATAGCTCGATATCTTTTCTATTTCTGTTCCAAATTTTTCTACCATTCCGGACAATTTGCAATTCATTGTTAAAAATAAGTCCAGGGACGACAGACAACGTTAACACTGCATCCGTAGAAGGAGTGGTTAATGTTCCCCCAGGAATGAACGGATTTGTAGGATCTGGAATAGAGTTTTCCGGTCCACTGAGACGGTCTGCAGATAAAAACCAAACTTTTCCATTTTCACCCTTTCTTTCTTTCAGACCATACATATAAGTTCCACCATCAAGGGCATTAATATTTTCGCCCTTAAGATCTGTCAGCGTAAAATGCGCTCCACCACTTTGATCCGTAATTAAATCACGCTTGTTTGAAAAAGGTTCCGTGATTTCAACGCCAGAATCAGCAACACTAATCGTATGATTCCCAGCCCCTTTCTCAACGAAGAGATAATCACCACGGCTATGAGCAATGGTGGTATTGAACGCGAAATGTAAACTTCCTGAAAGATTATTCACATGAAGCTGAGAATAATAGGGATCAGAACCTGTAAACGCAAAAATAACACTTCCCTCACCACCTAATTTTTGTATTAAAGAGCTTTTTCCATCAGACTCATCCGTGAGTGAATACAGTTTTGTCTCTTTTCCATTTAAAAGAATATCCTCTACTGTGGTGCGATGTTGTTCATTCCCAGCATAAAGATGAAGCTGCCCAGAATGATTTACCTGTGTTTTACCTTCTAATGTCGCTCCAGCATGCACCCATGATTTTGTTTCATCATTCATTGTTAGATTTTTTACAGATCCATCCGTATCTATTTCCTGAATAGCGTTCTCATTTAAAGTGACTCCAATAGCCTGACCGCCTTTTAAGATATGCTGTTTACCACCAGCAAAAACTTCTGTATCAAATGCAAAACCACTATTTTTTGCATCTTCAGACTTTTTTCCAACCTCTTGGATGCCCCCTCGCATAACTTTTGTATTCCAAACTTTACCCCCGTCATATACTTTTTGTTGGCCTAATATTTCATCTTGACCATAAATGACTGTATGAGAAGCGCTACTCCCTTTAATCTCTCCTCCAACATCCCCCTCTCCGAAAACAAGCTGCTCCCCACCATAAATTTTAGTCCCCTCTACTTTTCCTCCATTTCCAACACTTTGTTGTCCGCCTTCTTTAACGACAGCATTTTTTGAAAAGCCTTGTTTGCCCTTTAAAGCCTGAACATTTTCAATTCCACCATGTTCAATTTTACTATTCTCACTGAGACCTCCTGCATACACATAAAGCTGCGCACCATTTTTTACCGTGTTATCGATAGACCGCCCTGGACTATCAATCTCACCATCATTGGAAATGTATGCTTTACCTTCATTATCAAGGACATAATTTTCAAGCAGTGCCCCATCTTTAATGAAGATAAGCTCTGGTTTTTTAAGAAACGTAGTATTTTGTTCATGTGCATTATACCCAACATTGTTATGATGACTGCTGTCAAACTCCTGCTGGCTTGCAAATATTCTAGTACCCTTAACAAGGGTAAAATCGCTAGGCTTTTTTAAAAAGCCTAATTCATTGCGCGTTCTTACAATGCCATCATTCGATGCTCCAAGGATGCATCTTCCCGTTTTCATATCTTCATTGTATTGATCCTGAAATACTTGATCATTTTCATAACTCGAAGATTGACAAAAAAGCGATGCCCCCCCCTCACTTGCAGAAGCAGCCTGTACAAAACAGCTGCTCAACATGAGTATCCAAAAATTTCGTTTCCATTTATATTGTGTAGCCATATCCTCCCCCCTCTTTACGCCTGCATAGACACAAAACGTAACTAGCTCTACAAAATATATTTTCAACCTTAGATTGTAATAATTCTTCTGAGTAGCCTCATTACTTCACTCAAAGAACTGTTCTTTACCATCTCTTCAATGCGTTTTTGACCAAAAATATAAGGAAATTCCTATATTTCTTCAAAGTTTTTTCTTCAAAGAAAAAAAGTAACACATCATAAACTATAATATAAAATTAGAGCATATAATCTGTCATGAAAAGCGAGTTTGCAGGCTCTGAAAAGTTATTTACGCTTTATTAAAAACTTTCAAAAATAATTATAGATTTGAAAGATAACTATACTCTTATAATTAGAAATGATAGCGTACTCCTATAATTCCCTGAAGAGACTGTTTTGTTTTACGCCCTTTAACATAATGAGCCTCTCCATATAACTTTAACTTCTCACTCACAAAACTGCTCAAACCTATCCCTAATTTACCCGCATTACCCGATAAATCGCTCGTAAATGCATGGCGTTCATTAATCACCGTTTGATTCTCATCTTTATGCTCACGCATCCATGCTGCGGTAATATATGCCTGTGAGGAAGAAGCCATGCCAGAGCCAAATTCATACCCTAAAGACAGACCAACCTCACTGCGCAATGAAGTGAAGGGACGTATATCACCTCTCATGTCATTCGATAACTTGATTTCTTTTCCCTCAACTTGCAACCAAGTAAATTGTCCATAAGGCTGCAACCAACTACTCTTAGACGTCTGAAGTCGATAACCGGCTTCAAAAGAAGTTCCCACAGCCCATTGCGTATAAGTTCCTTCAATCCCTAAACCATTCGTGGAAACAGCCTTTAGGGTATTTTGATAATGGTTATATTTTAAAAGAGCATCCAGATACCATCCACTATGATCTAAATAAGTGACATAAGCCCCAATGCCATAACTATTGATACCACTGGTGCCCCCCCGTGCATGCGCAACACGGACACGATCATAACTGCCAAAACCACCTATATAAAATTCTCCATTTTCCCACTCGCTTAAGCCATTGATCCCTAAAACGATCCCTGTCTGATCGAGCTTAAAATCTATATGCTCTGTTGCTATGCTCTCTTTTGCTTTAATCGCATAGCTCCATAAAGCCGTATTCTTTTTACTGTGATCTAGAATTCCTCTTCCCGAACGCACGCTTTGCATTTCATTGTGAAACATCATCGCTGGCGCTACAGACATAGACAAAACTGCATCTGTAGAAGGCGTGGTTAAAAACTGAGAACCTGAAAGTGTCTCACTCAATTGTGGAGAAGGTTGCTTCTGATTGCTTGGACGCAAAGTCATCTGATCGGCTAAAACTTGAGAAGAAGCTGAAACAGCCATCTGTTGTTTGTCACCAGAAAGAGGATGTGAAACTGTTGGAACGGCTCCTTTAATCATTTGACTTCCCAGATTTGAAACAATTGAAGAAACAGAAGTTGAGGATTTTGAATTCGAATTTCGACGGTTTTCTCTTTGACGAGGTAATTTAATCGCATGCTCTTGTGTATTTGTAAGCGTTGAAAGAGAAGAAACTGGTTGATTTTGACTTAAATGCCGGGCAGATCTGCTTATCCTCCGTGGTCCTCTTGGCGCTCTATCCATGTAAACTGCAGATAAATACCAAACTTTTCCCTCTTCATTCTCAATATTTTTGTGTTTTAAGCCATAGGTATAAGTTCCACCATCAACCATTCCAATTTTTGCACCAGAAAAACTTTGTAGAGTAAAAGAAGCGCCTCCACTTTGATCTAAAATTAAATCAAGTTCTGTTGAAGAAGGATCAACAATTTCAATACCAGAATCAACCACACTTATTGTGTGAGAGCCATAACCATTTTTGATAAAAAGATAGTCACCTTCTCCTTCTGCAAGACTGACATTAAAATTGAAATGAAGACTCCCAGAAAGGTCATCAACATAAAGCTGAGAGTAATGTAAATCGGATTGTGTAGAAGTAAAAATAATATCTCCTACACCACTCAGCTTTTTAATATACGTTTCTGTGTTTCCATATCCATTAGAAATAGAATATAATTTAGCATTCTCTCCCTCTAAATTGATATCGTTGACTGTCGTCTGATGATTTTTTTCAGTATAAAAATGATCATTTCCAGCATAAAGATGGAGTTGCCCCAAATCATGAATTTTTATTTTTCCTTCTAACATTGCACCAGCAAAGACCCATGAATTGGCTCCCTCTTCAATTGTTAGATTTTTTACAATGCCCCCAGCGTGAACTTCTTGAGCACCACCAGTGCGTAAAATTACTGTATTTGCTTCACCCCCTGCGAATACCCTCTGTACACCATCCGCAAAAACCTCAGTATTTATGGCTAAACCACCGGCTTTTTCTGCAAAGTTATCATCATCAGGAAACCATTTAGCAAGAGTTTGTATTCCTCCACTCATCACTTTTGTTCTGACAGCCATTCCATCATCATACACATTCTGCTGTCCGAGTGTATCCCCCTGACTATAAATTATCGTATCATAAGCACTGCTTCCAACAATCCCACCATTCACGTATCCATCTCCCCAAATCAGCTGATCACCACCGTAGATTGTAGTCTGCAATGCTGTTCCTCCTCCTTCTACCTTTTGTTGCCCGCCCTCGTAAATAATCGTAGAATCCGAAATTCCCTGTTCCCCTATAATCTCAGAACCACCATTTTCAATTGTTGTATTCTTAACAAAACCACCAGATTCAACATAAAGTCTTCCAGATCCCTCAACTGTAACGTTAATGGATTGCTTAAGAGCACCTTGCTCTCTATCATCAGAGATATAAACTACCCTGTCATCATCAAGCAAAAAGTTTTGTAGAATTCCTCCTCCCTCACGAATACTGAAATTAATGACATTAGAATATGGATCAAAATTAATATTAACATCTTGCGATGGTGTCATATTTTCTTCTGTTTCAGGAAGCTTATCTATAGGCGATTCGGCATGAGGTGAGGGGATTACAGAAGTAGAAGTTGTTTCCAACGGTGCCAAATACCAAATCTTTCCACCGTTATGATCTTTCGTCTTTAGATCATACAGGTAGGCTCCACCATCAATCATACTTGTCTTTTCACCAGAAAAATCTGTCAGAGTAAAATGCGCATTTCCGCTTTGTTCATGAATTAAATCAAGCTCTAAAGCTAAGTTCTGATTTTGTAGAGAAGAATTGGCAATTTCAATACCAGAATCAATCACGCTTATGGTGTGATGTCCTTCCCCCTTTTTGATAAGGAGATAATCACCGCGCTGCTCCTCAAAATTGGTATTCAATCTAAAATGTAAGTTCCCTGAAAGATTCCCGACCTCAAGTTTAGAGTAATGTGGATTCAATACGGTAGAAGTAAAAATAACACGACCATCACCACTTAAGTTCTCAATCAAAGAACTTTCGCCATCCATCTTAGAAGCAATAGCATACAATCTTGTACCTTTGCCATTTAAAACAATTTTTTCGACTTCAGTACGAGATTGATCAGGGCCAGCATACAGATAAATTCGTCCAGAATCATGAATCATGGTGCTTCCTTCTAATGTTGCACCAAGATGTAACCACGATTGTGCTTGATCCTTAATGATTAAATCTTTTACATACCCCCCTAAATCTATTTTCTGAAAAGCATTCCCTTGTAAAGTAACACCAAAAGCCATTCCCCCCGCTAAAACGTGTTGCTCTCCACCAGAAAAGACCTCTGTATTAAATGCAAAACTACTATAATCGTTTAGATCCCCTTCTACATAAAGATTTTGTACCCCTCCTTCCATAATCTTTGTATGAAAAACCTCTCCATCATCATACACATTCTGATATCCTCGCACCCCATTTTCACCAGAAATGACGGTGTCATAGGCGCTGCTCCTTACCATCTCCCCTTGGATATTAGATTTTCCTGAAACCAACTGCTCACCACTATAAATTTTAGCCCCTTCAGCTTTTCCCCCCTCTTCAATCCTTTGTTGTCCACCTTTATGAACAGCACTATCCTGAGAAAGCCCCTGTATTTTAATAAGCTCAATCCCGCCTCTTTGAATTGTCGTATACAAGCTAAAACCACCGCTATAAACAGAGAGCTTTCCACCATCTTTAACTGTATTACTAATTGAAGTTTCTCCATTACTCTTAACTTTTGTGCTGCTCATGTCAAAGCTAGGATCAGCAATCGTGACAATCATTCCCTTTTCAATAGTCAATTCTGTAAGTTCATCCGGTAATGAAGAAGTAGATGACTGCAAGCTAAAATCAGAAAATAAAGCATTTGTCTCATCAAGAGCATAATTCGCATCTAAATACCAAATTTTACCGGTGCCTTTATCTTTTCTATGCTTCAAACGATACCGATAGGTTCCAGCATCAATCGTTTCGATTTTTTCACCAAAAGTATTTGTCAGAGTAAAACGCGCATCTCCACTATGATCAGAAATTAATTTAAGCTTTTTGTGAGAAGAATTTGTAATTTCACGCCCAGAATCCATCACACTTATGGTATGAGAACCAGAGCTCCTTTCTTTAATGATAAGATAATCACTAAGACGCTTGGCAAAGTTGACATTAAAATCGAAATGGAAAGAACCTGAAAGATCCTCAATATTAAGCTCAGAGTAATGCTTATGAGCCCCTAAAGACGTAAAAATAACTCTCCCATTTCCTTTTAAATTCTGGATATTAACCTGAGGTTTTTTGCCGTTATCTTCGGAAGAAATATCTTCAGAAACAATAATATATAGCTTGGTATCTTCTCCATTTAAATTAAGATTTTCTACTTCCGTAATAGCTTCACCATTCCCAGCATAAAGATAGAGGCTGCCAAAATCATAAACATTTGTGTCCTTATCTAATATTGCACCGGCGAAAACCCATGACCTTGCTTGATGATTAATTGTTAGATTATCCGCGTATCCAGAATTATATATCTTTTGAGTAGCATGATCATATAAAGTAACTTCACTCGCATTCCCTCCTGCTAAGATATTCTGCGCCCCATTTTTAAAAAGTTCAGTACTCAGTGCAAAAGACCCCTCATTGATTGTAAAATCGTCATCTTCTGTATCGGCTGTATCAGCATCTTCTGAGAAGCTGTTATTAAAATTCTCTTGACCATCAAGATTCTGAACGCCTCCTTTCATAACCCTTGTATCAACAGCCATCCCCCCACTATAGACACTTTGTATTCCTGGCATTCCATCGGCAGCCTGAATTTCAGTGCCATAAGCACTACTTGCCTTATCTTCAAGATCCAAACCATCTCCAAGAATTCCCTTACCCCAAATAATCTGCTCACCTCCATGGATTTTAGTCCCTTCAGCATTTGCACCACTTTCAACAATTTGTTGCCCCCCTTTTTTAACCGTGGCATATTCTGAAGTACTTAGATTTTGGACAAACTCAATCCCCCCATGCTCAATTGTTGTATCCCGACTAACACTTGCTGCATCAATGTAAAGTTTTCCACCCTCCTGAACCGTATTATTGATGGAATAGCCTGCATCCTCATAGCTAAAGCTATTTACTGTTTCACCAGAACCTTCAGAATCACGGTTAATAATATAGATAGCAGCACCATTGCTTATTATTGAATTTGTAAGGACTTTAAAGAACAGATTTTCTAATTTCTTCCTTTCCTCTTCTGGAAGCTTTCTTTCTTCTATTGTCTTTTCATACATTATCATTTTTGCTCCCCCCGTTTTTTCTTTTAAGCTCCTCACTTTTGATAATAATTTTCGTGTCTCTTCTAGCTGTTCACTGATCCCTACAGGTGTTAATCGCTTTTCTTTTAGTGTGGATACTCCATCTGCACTCGCAACCTTTACAAAAAAACTACTGGCCATTAGCATCCAAAAACTTAATTTCAATTTACGTTGCATTATTCACACTCCATCATTCTAAATTTAAATCCCTCATTTAGAAAAAAGTGCATAGACCAAAACAACATTCTGTAATGGCGCAACCGCATATTTTTTAAGATAACAAAGCATTTGATGATTAAGCTTTGACAGATCAAATATACACCATGTGTTTTTAAATGTATGCACAACTAAAAGGTTTATTTTTATTACATACACTTAAAAAGTGTTATAATTATATTCATAAAAAAATTTTTTAATATTTCTAAAACATTAATCTACGAAGCAGATTGATCCTCAATAAATAAAAATAGTTAAATTTTAAAGGAAATAGCACTATGCATGAGGAGGATTTTTATGGCTCCATATTTTCATTTCTACAGCGTTTAAAATAGTTTCTTTACTCACTTCAATTTTAATAATATGAAAAACACTTATTGATGTTCATCAGTCCATCATCATTGTTCGAATATATTAAGAAACATCATAATATCGACTCGACACTGATTTGAAATTTTTATAATTATAGTTGGTTAATTCATATTTGATTTGTCATATACTGAAAGGGACATTCTATTCATGTCTATAAACTTAGAAATGCAAGATACAAGCAACAGAAATTCCCCTCGTCGCATTTTGTTTGCAAGCCTTATTGGCCCAACAATTGAATTCTTTGATTTCTATGTCTTTGCCACTGCCGCAGCGCTCATATTTCCTCATGTGTTTTTTCCAACACAAAATGATCAGATTGCCATTTTACAATCTTTCCTGATCTTTGGAGCAGCCTTTTTTTCTCGGCCCTTTGGATCGATTGTTTTTGGACATTTTGGAGATAAAATTGGAAGAAAAGCAACCCTTATCGCCTCTCTTCTCACAATGGGGCTTTCAACAGTCATTATTGGTTTTCTTCCCACATATGAAACCGCTGGGTGGCTTGCCCCTTTCCTCTTAACCTTGTGCCGTATTGGACAAGGAATGGGATTAGGAGGAGAATGGGGGGGTGCTGTTTTGCTCGCAACAGAAAATGCCCCTCCAGAAAAGCGAGGCTGGTATGCAATGTTTCCCCAATTGGGCGTTCCTATCGGTTTGTTTTTATCCATTGCTGTTTATTTAGGCCTGTTATACTTCCTTGATCATGATGCACTTGTCGCTTGGGGATGGCGCATCCCTTTCATTGCTTCAATTATTTTCATGATTATAGGATTATGGGTTCGTCTTTCAATCAATGAAACTGTTCAATTCAAAAAAAATCTTGAAAGTAAAGAACGTGTCAAAGTTCCTATCATCGATGTCTTTTTAAAATGTCCACGAATCTTATTTCTTGGAATATTTTCTGGTATGGGAACATTTGTTTTGTTTTACTTGGTTACTGCATATTTGTTAAGCTATTCAACAAATCATTTGCAGTTGTCATATTATCAAGCTCTTCAAGTTGAAATTGTCGGTGCTATTTTCTGTGGAATTTTTACGATCATTACTGGAAGACTTGCTGATCGTATTAGACGGAGAACTTTGATGATTTGGATTACAATCATCACCGGTATCTATTCTTTCGCAATTCCTTATTTTTTAAATTCTGGAGTTATAGGGGTTCTTGCAATGTCTGTCATTGGTCTGTCTATCATGGGAATGATATACAGTCCTCTTGGTGCTGTTTTGGCTTCACCATACCCAACAGCCATTCGGTACACAGGCTCTTCTATTACTTTTAACTTATCTGGTATCGTAGGAGCCTCTCTTGCACCTTATATTGCGGAATATTTGGTGCAACATTTTGATACATCTTATATCGGCTATTATTTGCTTTTTGCTTCTTTTGTTTCACTGATTTGTTTTGTCGGATTTACAGATGATGAAATATCTAACTAAAATATAATAACGAAGAATAAAATAAGGACTGGCAGAAAAAATGCTGCCAGTCTCATTTTTAGAGACATGGGGTGTGGTATACTCCACCACAATATTCCCGCAAACAATGCACTCAAAAAGAAAAATAAAAAATCCGCAATATTGCTGCTATCAGCAACAGCGAACATTCCTGATAGGATATGCGTTGTCCCTAACCACGAAACGCAAAAAAAAGCCAACATCACAGCCCATAAAACGAGCAAAATTCGATCAATAACCATCATCATGCCGTTTCATTTTTTTTATTATAGGCCATATCTTTAGCATGCCTAAAAGAAAAATCACAACAAAGACCCAACGCCCTCCCCCTGATCCTTCTGCAATAAAAAGTGCTGGATTTACGATTCCTACCAATCCTATAAAAACCAGAATAAAAGATACGAGACGCATTAGACCTGTTTTTCCCAACGAAGATCTTCAGTCTGTTGCCAATACGTTAAATTATGATTTTCCATTTTATATTTTTTCCACTGTGCCCGAGCAAAATTCAACTGCTCATCATTTCTACCATCAAAGAGCACAACAAGACGTTGATAAGAATCGATATTCGAACACACAGCTCCCTCTGTGAGAAAACGAATCTTTGAATCATTCGGATTTTCTTGTCCTATCGTCAAAAATACAGGCTGAAGGTTTGCATATTGATCACACTCCGTTCCATGTCCAATAAATGATTCATCAGCATAAACCCATAAATGCATATCGATAGAATCGCGTTGTTCTTTACTCACACATTGTATTGTTACCTTACCAAAACGCGCTAATGCCCGCTCTACAAGCGTTGGCAAAATATCTTTCAACGTTGACTGCGTCAAATGATAGAATAAAATATCCAACCTCTTAAGCCCTCTTTACCCTTTATAAAAAAGCTAACATCTTTTTTAGAGAAACTTCTATATCCTTCATATAAAAGGGAAACGCTTCAAGATATAAACCTCTTTTTCGATTGAGATGCATTATCTTTTTGCCCGTCATTAAAAAACTCTTTAAAAGATATTTTTTTATTTCTAACATTAATAAAAAAGTTTTTTAAGTTATTTCCTAGATTCTTTGTAGACTATCGTTGAAAATAAAATATAATGTGTGGAAAAATTAAAGGAAATTTAGCGAGCAATTTTTATATTATTTATTTAATAAAAACGTCCAATCCATGGAGGGATGTTTTTTAAACTTTATTATATTTTAACCGAAAGCAGTAGAAATATTGGCTATCGAATTGAAGACTGAGGGTGTTCCCCAATTTATGCGTATTATTGAGTTTTACATCCTGAAGCGTGTCTTTGTTTTGTTTAGTTCTGTTTTGATTGCAGCAGTGGGCGTTAGTTGGACGGTGCAAATTCTTGCACGGATAAATTTTCTCACAACAAGTAAACAAACACTCCTCACAGTTTTGCAATTTTCACTTTCATTGGTTCCTTCTGTTATTTTTCTTGTCATTCCATTTGCATTAGTAATCGCAGTGACAACTATCCTTTCAGCAATGAATCAAGACTCAGAACTTGCTATTATTAATGCCTCTGGCTTCCCTAAGAGTACTGTTTGGAAACCGATTCTTCTTATTGCTATTGTTGCATCATGTATTTCCTTTTCTATAGCTAATTTTGTTGTTCCTCAAGCGCGTCTTCATATGCGACAAATGTTAGCCAATGCTCACTTTGATCTTATTAATCTATTCATTAGTGAAGGAAGCTTTCAAAAACTCGCCAATAACCTTTACATAGAAATTGGTGAACGCAAACCAAACGGCACACTTGAACGTCTTTTCATTGCCGACCAGCGTGACCCTAAAACTGATCTTTTTTATTACGCAACAAAAGCCTCCATTGTAAGCAATAAAAATGGTCGTTTTTTAATCCTCAATAACGGTGAAATAGAAAGAGTCAATCATGAAAATAATAGCGTTTCAATCGTTCAATTTAGCGCATACACCTTTAGCTTAGGGGAATTTATTCCCAGCGATAAAACACCTACTCTTTATCCAAAAGATCGGTCTCTTTCTTATTTACAAAACCCTGACCCAAAAGATCTCTACTATCAACGAAAACCACTCCAATATAAAGCTGAGTTTCACCGCCGACTAACCCAATGGCTCTATCCAATCGTTTTTTCACTTATTGCATTAGCAGCGGCGGGAAATGTAGGCTCCCATCGACAAACACGCCACTCCGCAAACTTTTCGGCGATTGCCCTTTCTTTTCTGATCTATTGGATAGGGTATTTTTTCGCCGAAAAAGCAAAGAACGACCTTGCATATGTTCCTCTCCTTTATCTTACACCCATAGGGACAAGTCTATTTATCTTTTTTATGCTTTTAACGAATCATAAAATTGGACTCCCCGCAAAATTTTATGAGATACTGCAAACCATTTTTCAAAAAATAGTGAACAAATTTGAACATCGAAAATCTCAAGATTCTCTGGATAAAATATCATGATTGGGTGGACACTTGGACGCTATTTTTTTATACGTTACTTTAAGATAACGTGTTATTTTTGGGGAGGGATTTTTGTTCTTGCTCTTTTAATCGATTTTACAGAAAACTCTGGAAGGCTTCCTTCCCTTCCGCATTATACAGCAAAGGATGCATTTCTCCTCTCTGTTTTACGCATCCCTTTTATTATGCAACAACTTATCCCTTTTATTGCACTCTTTTCTGCCATGGCAACGCTTATCTCGCTTAACAAAAAACTTGAACTTGTCGTGACACGCTCAATTGGTGTTTCTGCATGGCAATTTCTTATGCCTGCTTGTTTGGGCGCTTTTCTTTTAGGATTATTGTCAATTTTTCTCATTAATCCACTTGCTGCATGGGGATTTTCTCAAGCAGAAAAAATGATGACTGAATGGCGCAATCATAATGTGCTAACATCTCTTCATGATACACGTATCCATTGGTTAACACAGCGTACAGATTTAGGCAGAACAACCATTGGTGCTAAATTTATCACTGATCAAGGACTTTCTCTTCTCGATGCAACCTTTGTACAATACAAAGACGACGCAACCATCAAAAATTGGATTAACACCCCAAAAGCAACTTTGACCCATGACGCTTGGTTCTTAACAAACGGCACAATCTATAAAATAGGACATCCTCCTGAAAAATTTACCGTGCTGAAAATAAAAACCAATCTCAAACCTGAATTTTTAACGGAGCGTCTAGTGAACCCAGCAACTATTCCATTTTACCAATTGCCCCAAAAAATTATGATTGCACGTTCATTTGGTTATTCCGCTCATAATTTTGATATGTATTTACAATCTTTGATTGCCTTACCGGCATTGCTTGTGGCAATGACTCTCATTGCAGCAACTGTATCTTTAAATTTTACGCGTTTTGGGCAATCTAGAATGTTGATTCTTGGTGGCGTAATCGCTGGATTTATGCTTTACGTTATTTCTGTACTCGTTCAAGCTTTTGGTAATGCTGGATATATTTCACCAATTATTGCCGCTTGGACACCTGTTGTTATTGCATTATTCTTGGGAATCTCTTTTTTACTTCATAAAGAGGATGGCTAAGTGAAAGCATTAATGCGTAAGAAAATCATTTTAACAAAATTAAGTGCTCTCGCTTTTAGAAGTGTTATGGCGATTATTTTAGGGGGAGCATTGCCTTATTGTGCATACGCTCAAAGCCTTATGTCTCCTGCTCAAAGTCGCATTCAAAACTCAGGACGTCCTCTTTTGCTTTCTGCGGATGAACTCATTTACAATCGTGATGAAAACACTGTTTCTGCACAAGGAAATGTCCAAGTCGAATATGATGGCAATAAAGTTGTCGCTCAAAAAATCATTTACAACCAAAAAACAGGACGGCTTATCGCACAAGGAAATGTTGAAATTACTCAAAGAGATGGTAATAAGATTTATTCTAATCAAATTGATATGACCAAAGATCTTGGCGAGGGTTTTGTCAATGCCTTACGTATTGACACAGCCAACAATGTACACTTTGCCGCTCAAAATGCCACACGCAAAAACAATCAGATAACAATTTTTGAAAATGCAACCTATACAGCCTGTGAACCTTGCTCTTATAAACCAGATAGAGAAGTGCTTTGGAAAATTAAAGCCAGAAAGATCATATGGAATAATAGTGTTAAAAAAATTCGGTTTGAAAATAGCAGTTTTGAAGTTTTTGGTGTACCAATTATAAAATTTCCAAATTTTGAGCTCTATGATCCAACTGTCAGGCGTGCTAGCGGTCTGCTTACACCTCATTTTTTCTATACTGATTATCTTGGTATGGGGATAAAGAATTCTTATTTCTGGAATCTCGCTCCCCATTATGATTTTACGCTTTCTTCTACGGTTTATACTCAACAAGGGCTTTTAACCGAAGGGGAATGGCGTCAACGTTTAAAAATGGGCCGTTATAACATTCGCTTTGCTTATATCTATCAAGTGAAACCGCATAGATTTGACAATGATACGATTGATGCACAGCATAAAAACCGTTATATGTTGGCGACAAAAGGGGACTTTCGTCTTAATTCATACTGGACTTATGGATGGGATATTCTGGCACAATCCGATCGGCATTTTAGTCGTGCCTACAAGCTTGAAAACTATAGCGATCCTACACAACTTTCTCAGATCTATCTGAACGGCCTTGCAGGAAAAAACTATTTTGACATGCGTTTTTATCATTTTAAAATTCAAGATTCGATATTGAACGATCCTCATTATGAACGTCACTCTCAACAAGCATGGGTTCTACCACGTATCGATTATTCTTTTACACCAGATGAGCCCATTTATAATGGAGAGCTTACTTTCCACAGCAATATACAATCAATTTACCGGCGTCATGCCGATTTCACTTCACCCAACTGGAACAAAAATCCTCTCAACACTGTACGACTTTCTGGTATGGCTGGAAATAGTTTGCGTTTAACAAATGAGCTTCAGTGGAAAAAGCGCTTTAACACGCACAATGGCCTCATATTAACCCCCCTTCTCTCTCTACGGGCTGACATCCTTACAATCAATGGACAAGAAAATCATGCTGCTTCTGGAGAAAACAATGCCTTATCCACAATTCGCGGCTCAAAAATTCGTGGCATGGCAACAGCAGGATTGGAAGCACGTTATCCCTTCCTTATTACAGCTGCTCATTCTACACATATTATAGAACCAACCGCACAAATTTTTATACGCAATAATGAACAATATATCGGACAACTTCCAAATGAAGATGCACAAAGCTTTGTCTTTGATGCAACCACTCTTTTTCAACGAAATAAATTTTCTGGTTATGATCGTGTAGAAGGTGGGACAAGAGCCAATATAGGTCTAAGATATTCCGGAAACTTTAATGACAATTGGTCTCTTTATGGTCTTATTGGACAGTCCTTTCATCTGGCAGGAAAGAATTCTTTTGCAGAAAAAGACTTTGTTAATGTCGGTATTCATTCTAGCTTAGAGGCAAAACGTTCAGACTATGTTGCTATGTTTGGTGCAACCCATAAAAACGGTTTTTCCTTAGAAACGCGTGGACGCTTTGACAAAAAAACAGGAAAAATCCGACGTAGTGAAATTGAAGCATCACAAATGTGGAAAAAGTTTTGGGCCTCTGTACAATATGCTTATATCGCAAGCCAACCGAATTACGAATATTCACAAGAGCGCCAAGAAATTTCTTTTCAAACAGGCTTAAAACTGGCAGACTATTGGTCCATTAATAGTAACGCCGGTTATGATCTCGTATCTCACACATTTATAAAACGAGGAATTAGCTTGAATTATGCCGATGAATGTTTCGGGGTAACATTCGGTTATCAACAGGTAATGAATCCGGGAAGAAAAACACCTTTGCAGAACTTTAATTTCTCTCTTTCATTGCGTACAATCGCAGATATCGGAAAAAAATAGATTCAAATTTATAAAGAGAATGTATAAGTGATTTAACTTATTATTGTTTTTATGAAAGAAAGCGTATAGTTTAAGTTATTGATGAGAATTAATAAACAATGCGAAAGCTTATTTACATGAATAAATTGAAAACGCGTGTTCTTGCTTTATTTTATATTACATCTTTGAGTGTAAGCAGCCTGCTCATAAATCAATTTTTGATTCCGTCAGCCTTTGCGCAGACAGCTATTGTTATTACAGTTAATGGCAATCCTATCACAAATTATGATATACAAAGGCGTGTTGCATTTCTCAGATTGCAACAAAAGCAAGGCAATTTGGTGGCACAGGCTAAAAAAGAGCTAATCGACGAAGAGCTAAAAAATATTGAAATAAAACGTCGTAATGTTGAGGTCAGCAATGATGAGGTTGATAGAGCTTTTGAAAACTTTGCAACGCAAAATAATATGACCATTGATCAGCTCAATCAGATTCTGATCCAAAATGATATTACTGTGCAACATTTCAAAAATTATATCCGTGGACAAATAGGATGGGGGCGTCTTGTTAGCGCACGCTATCAAGCTCAAATGGGTATGGTTAGTGAACAAGAGGCTGTGCGCAGAATATTAAAAAATGGTGGTGTGAAACCTTCAACCAATGAATATACATTACAGCGCATTGTTTTTGTTATTCCTGCACATCGTCGTTCAGAAATCTTTGAAAGACGTCAAAGAGAAGCAAGCAATTTTCGTGCACATTTCCGTGGATGTGCAAATGCCCACAATCAAGCAAGGGGTATTTTAGACGTTACAATCCGCCATTTAGGAAAGTTTCTGGAACCTCAACTTCCCAGTGCATGGGAGCAAGCTATTCTTGCAACACCTGCTGGAAAAATGACAAAATTACAAGAAACATCTGATGGAATCGAAGCCATTGCTGTTTGCAAAATAAAAAGGGTTTCTGATGATTATGTCTCTCGGCTGATATTTTCTCTTCAAGATAGTAAAAACAGAAGTCCGAAAAAACTTGAAGAATTAAGCGAAAAATATTTAGAAGAACTGCGACGCGTAGCACGTATTCAATAATGACTGCTCTTGTTGTTAGTGGTGGTGATCCTGCCGGAATTGGTCCTGAAATAGCTCTAAAAGCATGGAATTTGCGTGTTCCCCGTCAAGTTCCGGCTTTTGTGCTTATCGCTGATCCAGATGTTATTCGTTCACGTGCTCGTTTTTTACAGATGGATGTTGAGGTGGAATCTGTTTTAATCACCAATCCTGTCAAAAATTTTCAAAACGCTCTCCCTATTATACCCTTAAAAAACAAACAAAGTGACCAATTAGCTTTTCCTTCTCCAAACAATGCTGCCGGAATCATTGAAGCTATTGAGCGCAGTGTTCAATTGATTCAAAATGGACATGCTTCTGCATTGGTTACTTGTCCTATTGCCAAAAAGAATCTTTATAATGCAGGATTTGAATTTCCAGGTCATACAGAATTTTTAGCTGATTTGGCTCATAAAACTTTTCATAAATCTTATCATCCGGTTATGATGTTAGCTGGGCCTCAATTAAAAACAATCCCAATAACTGTTCATATTCCATTCAAAGATGTTCCTTCACAGCTGACCCGTCATTTAATCATTCAAACGGCCTTCATTACTGAATATGACTTAAAAACACGATTTAAAATAACGTCACCTCGGCTCGCTGTCGCTGGTCTTAATCCTCACGCTGGAGAAGAAGGCGCAATAGGAAAAGAAGAGTTTGAAGTGATCACGCCTGCTCTTGAATATCTTAAAAAGAAAGGACTCAATATTATAGGTCCACTTCCTGCCGATACAATGTTCCACAAATGCGCAAGAAAAACATATGATGTTGCCCTTTGCATGTATCATGATCAAGCTCTTATCCCTGTTAAAACATTAGATTTTGATACCACCGTTAATGTCACGTTAGGTCTCCCTTTCATTCGTACGTCTCCAGATCATGGAACTGCTTTTGACATTGCTGATAAAGGCATAGCCTCTCCTGAAAGCTTTATTGCTGCTCTCAAACTTGCTCATCAACTTGCAAAAAATAATTCGATACCATGCCAATAGATAATCTTCCTCCTCTACGTGAGGTCATCGATATATATGGATTGCAAGCGCATAAATCTTTGGGACAAAATTTCCTTTTTGACCTTAATTTAACCTCTAAAATTGCTCGTCAAGCAGGCAATATAGAAGGAAAACCTGTTCTTGAAATTGGTCCTGGTCCTGGAGGGCTCACACGCGCCTTGCTGGCAAAAGGTGCCATTGTAACAGCAATAGAACACGATGAACGCTGTATACCAGCTCTCTTAGAAATAGAAAAATACTATCCGAACAAATTAAAAGTTATTTGTAATGATGCATTGAAACAAGATTTCTCAAAACTCTTTGAAACAATCCCAGAAAAACCACGCATTATTGCCAATCTTCCTTATAATATTGGAACGCAACTTTTATTAAATTGGCTTTTGGTTGAACCATGGCCTCCTTTTTATGAATCCATGACATTGATGTTTCAACGTGAAGTCGCTCAAAGGATTACGGCTAAACCTCAATCTTCTCATTATGGACGTCTTAGTGTCTTAACTGGCTGGCGTACCATGGTTAAAATTGCTTTTGATGTGCCTCCTCAAGCCTTCATACCAGCGCCTAAAGTAACTTCTTCCGTTGTTCATATCATTCCACGAACTCAACCTCTTGTCTGCTCTGCGCAAAAACTAAGCTTGGTTACAAAAACCGCTTTTGGACAAAGACGAAAAATGCTTCGTCAAAATCTCAAAACACTTGGAGGTGAAGTCCTTTTAGAAAAAGCTGGAATTGATGGAACGCGTCGTGCTGAAACGCTCTCTATTTCCGAATTTATAACTTTAGCGAATTTGATAACCTAAAAAGTATAACTGTTTCAAAACAATAAAAATATTAATCAATCTTCTCAGCAATAAGTCTATCAACAAAAGAGCTAAGAAAAGCACATCTCTCGCGTTTCACTGTTTCAGCTAAATAAATCGATTTAATAAGTGATAAAGACTGATCTAAATCTTCATTAATAACCACATAATCGTAAGAACACCAATGTGTTAGCTCCGTTCGTGCATTTTCCAATCGTAAATTGATGATATCTTGACTATCTTCTGCTCGACGATGTAAACGTGAAACAAGCTCTTTCATGGATGGTGGAAGAATAAAAACAGATACTGTATCTCTTGGCATCTTTTTTTGCATCTGCTTGGTGCCTTGATAATCAATATCAAATAACATATCACGACCAGTACTCAATGCATTTTCAACAGTTTCACGTAACGTGCCGTAATAATTCCCATGTACTTCTGCCCATTCAATAAATTCATCTCTATCACGTTTATATTCAAATTCTTCCTTTGAAATAAAGTGATAGTGGAGTCCATCTACTTCACTGGGACGCTTTTTCCTTGTGGTCACACTGACAGAAAGCTCTAATTGTTGATCTTTGAGAAGTAACCCAGAAATTGTTGACTTACCAGCCCCTGAAGGTGAAGAGAGAATAAATAAAAAACCGCGGCGTTGATTTGTTTTTAGAGTATTCAATTCACTTTCAATGACTGTCATTATACCACTCTACTTTGTATAAATTTTTCTTCAAAATTTGAACGACACATTTTATCTCAATCTTTTCCCTAATCAATTTGTGTTCTTTAGCAGTTCTCAATGCTATTTCGCACTTTTATTAAGATAATTTATCAGAAATATATTAATTTCTCTCTTAAATATTTTGTATATACGCTAATCCCACTTATAACATACAAGAAAATAATTTTTCATCATTCTCATCAAAAGTTTAAGGTGAAAAATCTTACTCTATGTGGAGTTCACATTTAGGATGCCAAAAGATGTTATATCATTATACATCAATGTTTTGCCTTCAATTCCCGCCACTTTCGAACATTCATATTATGTTCCTCTAAGGTTCGAGAGAAAACATGTCCTCCTGAACCATCAGCAACAAAATAAAGCACATCACTGCTTGGTGGATGTGCCACCGCCTTCAATGAATCGCGACCTGGATTTGCAATAGCGGTTGGAGGCAAACCATTAATTTTATAGGTATTATAGGGTGTTTCCTTCTCAAGATCTGAACGGTAAATTGCACGCCCCGATGGCTTTCCTTTTCCTCCAAATAGACCATAAATGACCGTTGGATCCGATTGAAGACGCATGTGCTTTGCAAGGCGATTATAAAATACCGCAGCAACCATTGGTCTCTCTGCTGCAACGCCTGTTTCTTTCTCAACAATTGAGGCCAATATGACAAATTCATCAACTGATTTAATGGGTAAGTCAGGGGAACGTGTAGCCCATATCGCATGAATTAATTTTTTCTGTCCCTCATACAATCTGTTTATAATTTCTTGACGCGTTGTCCCCCGAATAAAGCGAACAGTATCCGTCATCAAATACCCCTCTGCAGGCAACCTTTTTGGAAGATCCCCAATCAAAATCTCATTTGCTGCTAATCGATCGAAAACTTGCTGAACCGTTAAACCTTCTGGTACTGTAAATGTATATTCAATGGATTTTCCTTTCACAAGAATATCCATAATATCGTGCATTGAAGCATGAGCTGGAATTAAATATTCACCAGCCTTTAGGTGGCTTGTATTTTTGTGATAACCAACCCCATAAACAAAAATATCTGATGATCGAATGAAACCACGTTTTTCTAGCAATGAAGCAATTTCACGAATTCCTGTTCCCGGATGGATAAGAAGAACTTGTTCTTCCTCAATTTTTCCCTTTTCTTCAAAAATACTTTTTCCAATATAAAGAGGAATACTTATGCCGAAAAGAATAAGCACAATCAGCATGAGAAAAAAATGACCAAGAATAACCAAAGGATTACGAACGATAGATGATTTCCTTTGTTTTTTATGTGTTAACATGCCTAACTATCCGCTTAATGATTCGAAGAGGGATCATTTACATCCTTTAATGATTTTCCACATAGAACATACCCCCCTATAGCGATTAAGGACAATATTACAATTTCTCATTAACCTTATAATAAAGGTGAAAATTCAAAAGCAGAAATTAAATAAAAATACTTTTTATCCCCTAAAACGTCGCATAACCAACGATGCATTTGTCCCACCAAATCCAAAAGAATTGGAAAGAATCGTATCAATCTTTCGTTCACGTGGTTTGTGCGGGACAAGATCAATTTTCGTTTCAATCGATGGATTGTCAAGATTAAGCGTCGCTGGCGCTATATTATCCCGTATAGCTAAAACACAAAAAATAGCCTCAGCAGCACCTGCTGCACCAAGTAAATGCCCGATAGAAGATTTCGTTGATGACATAGAAACTTGTGGTGCATAATTTCCTAAAACACGTTCAACAGCTGCTAACTCTATGGAATCAGCCATCGTTGATGTACCATGAGCATTAATATAATCAAGCTCACTCACATCCACTTGCGCTCGCTTAAGAGCGGCCATCATGCTCCGCTGAGCCCCCTCACCACTTTCTGAAGGCGCTGTGATGTGGTAAGCATCCCCCGATAAACCATAGCCGATAATCTCAGCATAAATACGCGCTCCTCGTCTTTTGGCATGTTCTAGCTCTTCTAAAACAACAACCGCCGCTCCCTCCCCCATCACAAAACCATCACGATCAGCATCATAAGGACGCGAGGCCCGCTCAGGATCATCATTGCGACAAGTAGAAAGAGCTCTACAAGCAGAAAAGCCCGCAAGAGATATTCGATTTATCGGAGATTCAGTCCCCCCTGCCACCATGACATCTGCATCACCGAACATAATCAAACGTGCCGCATCACCGATCGCATGAGCCCCTGTCGAACAAGCTGTCACAACCGAATGATTAGGTCCCCGTAAACCATATTGAATAGACACATAACCAGAAGCAAGATTAATCAAACGACCTGGAATAAAAAAAGGAGAAACACGGCGCGGACCTTTATCACGAAGCGTATAACCAGCTTCAACAATGCCCTCAATCCCTCCAATCCCCGAACCAATTAATGCCCCTGTACAAATCTGATCTTCTTCACTCTTAGGAAACCATTCAGCATCTGTAAGTGCTTGGTTAGCAGCAGCCATTGCATAAACAATAAATGCATCAACCTTCCGTTGCTCTTTAGGTTCCATATATAAATCAGCATTATAGGTCCCCTCTGTTCCATCACCTAAGGGGATACGCGCTGCAATCTGGCATGGCAAATCAGACACATCAAATTCAGTAATACGTCGAACACCACTTCTCCCTTCAAGAAGCCGTTTCCAACTATATTCAATATTACCAGCCAACGGAGATACCAATCCTAAACCAGTAATAACAACACGTCTCATAACTTCTAACCCTGAACTAAACTTCAACTCTCAAAGCTCTCTTTTCAAAAGAGCCCCGAAGAACACAGGCAAAAGCAATAAATGCCTTTGCCCTTTAATCATCATGCAGAAGCTTTATCAATGAATTTGACTGCATCACCAACTGTGAAAATCGTTTCAGCAGCTTCATCTGGAATCTCTACACCAAATTCTTCTTCAAAAGCCATAACGAGCTCAACCGTATCAAGGCTATCAGCCCCTAGATCATCGATAAAACTCGCATTTTCCACGACTTTATCAGCATTAACCCCAAGATGTTCCACAATAATTTTCTTAACGCGCTCTACTGTATCACTCATGTTGAAATCCTCGAATTTATATTTTCCTATAATTTGGTTAACTATATCGGCCCATCTAATCAAGCAATAGATGCATTCCTTTAAAAGATTTTAGCAATGATTTAAAACATCCTGTGGATATCCCCTAAAAAATGAACCAATCTAACATTCCGACATCAATTGATCAACGACCATGTTAAAGAAATAGCGCATCTTTCCATTTCAATCGTTACTATCTAAAATAATACAGCTTATAAATCAATGTGGAATACAAGAAAATACTTAAATCATTGCCATTCCACCATTAATATGCAGTGTTTGACCTGTCATATAGGCTGCTTCATCGCTCGCTAGATAAACAGCAGCTGTGGCTATTTCTTGCCCGCTCCCCATACGCTTCATTGGAATTGCAGCCATAATGGCTTCTTTTTGCTTTTCATTAAGCTTATCTGTCATGGCAGATTTAATAAATCCTGGAGCAATACAATTGACGGTAATGTTTCGTGAAGCAATTTCTTGTGCCAATGCTTTAGAAAAACCTATCAAGCCTGCTTTTGCAGCACAATAATTCGTTTGTCCAGGATTGCCCACAACACCAACAACAGATGTAATATTAATAACCCTTCCATAACGACGGCGCATCATAAAATGCACTAATTCACGCGTCAAAAGAGAAGCAGCTGTTAGGTTAACTTCTAAGACATCATCCCAGTCTTTATCTTGCATACGCAAAAAAAGACCATCCCGAGTGATTCCCGCATTGTTAACCAAAATATCAACGCCATCCATTTCTTTTTCTGAAACTTCAGCCAATTGTTTAATCGATTGACGTTCAGAAAGATTAGTGGGAAACACAAAAACATTCTGTCCTAATTCTGCTGCCAATTCTTTAAGCTTGTCTTCACGTGTTCCATGAAGTCCAACAATGGCTCCCCTTGCATGGAAACAACGTGCTATTGCCTCACCAATTCCTCCTGATGCCCCCGTTACAAGAGCTTTACGTCCTGTTAATCTAAACATGTTTTTAAACTCCTTCATAGATTAAACGCCAAGTATTCCTAGCGCTGATTCTATTTCATCAACTGTTCCAATTGTTACCCCCTTTATATCCTTGTTAATACGACGTGTTAAACCTGTTAATACTTTTCCAGAACCAACTTCAAAAAGCGTATCAACCCCATGAGAACCCATCCATTCTATTGTTTCACGCCACCGTACCCTGCCTGTTACTTGTTGAACAAGAAGAGTAGCAATACGTTCAGGATCACTTTCTGGTGCAACAGAAACATTAGCAATCAAAGGAATAATAGGGGCTGCTTTGTTAACAGTCAAAAGCGCTTTCTTCATGGCATCCGCAGCAGGCTGCATTAAAGACGAATGAAAAGGTGCAGAAACTGGAAGAAGAAGTGCACGTTTTGCACCTTTTGTTGATGCAATCTCTACCGCTATCTCAACGGCTTTTGCTGCACCTGAAATAACAATTTGCCCACCACCATTATCATTGGCAATCTGGCATAGTCCTTCTCCAGAAACAGTTTTGCAAATTTCTTCTACCACGTGCTCTTCCAAACCGATAAGTGCTGCCATAGCGCCTTCACCAACTGGAACAGCAGCCTGCATGGCATTGCCACGAATGCGCAAAAGCCTTGCCGTATCTGTAAGACTGAATGTACCAGCAGCACAAAGAGCTGAATATTCGCCTAAAGAATGACCGGCAACAAACTTTACCTTTGCTTCTATACGAAGCCCTAATTGTTCCATCACACGAATGACAGCCATGGATACAGCCATTAATGCTGGTTGTGCATTGGCTGTTAACGTTAAGACATCTGCTGGTCCTTCAAAAATGATCTCTGATAATTTCTCACTCAAAGCATCATCAACTTCCTCAAAAACCATTCGCGCCGCACAAAATTGCTCTGCAAGCGCCTTCCCCATCCCAACGAGTTGACTCCCTTGCCCTGGAAAAATAAAAGCTGCACCCATTCATCGACTCCTAAAATTGTGCCATTAACTTATTTTCTTTTGACCTTATTCATCCGCAAAAAGTCAAGATAAAGTGCTTTATTTAGAACGAGTATCTCTCTTCAAATTATATCTTAAGGGTGGAATTTGATATAAAAACTTAGGAAAATATGGAGCTATAAACTGAATAATTCCCAAACTTATGAGACTTCCTAAAATGGTACCTGCTAAAATATCAAAGGGATAATGTACCCCTACAAAGATGCGTGCCCAACAGATCAAGCATAAAAACACCATAGCAAATTTAAAAGTACCTTTATATCGGTAAAAATAAAAGCTTGCTGTATAAGCTGCAATGGTCAAGGCATGATTACTAGGGAAAGAAGCTGTTGCTCGATGTTTAATCAGCGGTGTCGTCAATCCTACAACGAATGGGCGTGGATGAAAATAAATGAGAGAAATAAGATAACCTATCAAAAGGGCTATGCTAATGCTCATGCAAATGCTTAACACGACACATCGTTCCCTTTCCCCACCACAAAACCACAATATACAAAGGTGAAGAGGAATCATGTAAATTAAAAACTTTGCGCAAAAAATACTAAATAAAACTAAAATTGACCAAGACTGATGATTGCCGACAAATATCTTAAAGAGCGTAACATCAATCTGGTTTAAAAAGTCCATTTTTTTCTCCTTTACCTGTATGTTACAGTATTACCTCTTTATAGAAGAGGGAAATATATCAGGATTTAATAAATCTATTTTTTTATGTGTATAAACTTGCT
Organism: Bartonella kosoyi; assembly: GCF_003606325.2. Lineage (NCBI taxonomy): Bacteria > Pseudomonadati > Pseudomonadota > Alphaproteobacteria > Hyphomicrobiales > Bartonellaceae > Bartonella > Bartonella kosoyi. The sequence continues at coordinate 1,289,132 of NZ_CP031843.2, read as the reverse complement.
ATTTTAAAAGATAACCTGTAGATATGAAATGTTCTTTGCCGGCATTTAGCTGGAGGTTGAACGGAGGGCTGTAAAATATCAGTAGGAAATACAATGTTTCCGGCCTCCCGTGTCTCCGCTCTGAGATGTCTCAAATTATAAACGCGTCCTTTCTTCTTTGGATTTCCCAAAAAGGCAAGTCGCAGAGGCTTTGCGCTAAAACCGGTAAAATTTAATTGAAGAAAGGCAAAACAATGGCTCTTTATGAACATATGTTCCTTGCCCGACAAGATGTTGCACCGCAGCAAGTCGATGAACTTTTGAGCCTTTACAAAGGCGTCATTGAAACGCACGGTGGAAAAGTTGGGCGTATAGAAAATTGGGGACTTCGTCCTCTTGCTTATCGTATTCGTAAAAACCGTAAAGCTTATTATGTCTTGGTCAATATTGATGCACCAGCTGCAGCAATTGCTGAAATGGAGCGTCAGATGCGAATCAATGAAGATATTTTGCGCTATATGACCATTCGTGTAGAAAAACACGAAAAAGAAAAATCTGCGATGCTTTCGCACCTTGATCGCAATGCGCACGCTGGTCAGGATGAGGAGCGCTCTCGCTCCCCACGTCGTCAACGTGAAAATGCTATTGAAGAGGTAGAATGATGACTGATACGAATCAAAACTCTGCACGTCGCCCTTTTCATCGTCGTCGTAAAACATGTCCTTTTTCAGGGGCTAATGCGCCTAAAATTGATTATAAAGATATCAAATTGTTACAACGTTATATTTCTGAACGTGGAAAAATTGTTCCTTCACGAATT